>QQSK01000001.1 GCA_003602415.1 Candidatus Poseidoniales archaeon
CTGCTTGGAAAGAATCGTCCCATGAGCTTGGGTCGATAGGTAATTCCACTCTTGTATCTCCATCTCCTGATAATCTAATCGAGAAGTTTGCAATTTCACCACTAACAGTAATCGGTGATGTCTGTTGCCTATCACCCTTAACTTTCATTTCGATTTGAATGGATGGATTTGCAGTTGATGCATCCCACAGAGTTTGTGCTTCGGTAATTCGGTGCGTAATTGTAACTGGATTCCATCCTGTTGAAACTTGAGGTACATGCTGACGAACAATTGCGGTTGCCCCTGCCCATAGAGTAACGTTCAATTCTTCACAATCATTAGTGCATGGGCCTTGATTGTCATTATTTGTCCAGTCACCTTGAAGATAGATATTCAAGACAATTCTAACCTCTCCATCTAATGACATATTCATCCTCTTTGTAAGCTGAGGATTCATTGAGAACCGTTGGTCGATATTGATTACACCTTGAGTCTTCTCTTGAGAATACATGTTGTCATTGGCATTGTCAGTTTCATTTGCGTTGAAATGAGACCAGAAAGTGGATTGACCGTTTGACCATAGATAGAGTACTGTCTGATTTTCACAAGGTTGCTCAGGGTCTTCCATACATGGGTCCATAGTTTCCTCATCTTGCATGGTAGTAGTTGTACCTCCAACCACTGGTACACTGACCAAAAGGGCCAGTAAAATTGCCAACGCACTGCGTCCTCGCATGGTGTATCGTTAACACCGCATAGATTTGGATGTTGCTATATTCTTGCATCAGTCAAACCGCTGGAATCCAACCGAACCACCGGTTTGCGCTTTTGAGCGAGTTAACTTCAACATGTCTCCAAGTTTATCGGGAGTCATTCTTGGATTATTCATCTCAAGACCACCGACTCCCGTAATGATTGCCATGACCTTAATCGTGTCACCAAATCCAGGGTCTTGTCTTGCACCCCAGATCACATTTGCTTCATCACTGACATTTGCAGTCATCAAATCTACGACTTGAGATGCATTCTCTAACGTCATGTATTTTCCACCTGTTACGTGAATCAAAACTCCAGTAGCACCAGATATGTCAACATCGAGAAGTGGATGGTTTAGTGCCTCATGAACAACCTCTTCTGGTCCACGGTCACTCTCTCCATACAGCATCATGGTAACTCCACCATTTGCCATAATCGCCCTAACATCTGCGAAATCAAGATTGATTAGAGATGGTAGAGTAATTGTTTCTACAATTCCTTTGACAATTTCAGCGACCAATTGGTCCATTATTGAGAATGCCTCATCCAATGGTAGATTAGGTACGAAGTGTAGAAGCCTGTTATTGTCGAGAACTAATACTGCATCAGCAACTTGNCGCAGGCTTTCCAGCCCTTCTAGTGCTCTGTTCATCCTTTGTCTTCTCTCAACATGGAATGGAGTGGTTACGATTCCAACAACAAGAGCTCCTGCTTTCTTAGCTTCATCAGCAACGATTGGACAAATCCCGGTTCCAGAACCTCCACCCAATCCACTAGCGATGAAAACCAAATCAGCACCAGTTACAATTCTCTGAATCATTTCACGACCTGCTTCAGCACATCTCCTTCCAGTTCCAGGATCTCCTCCTGCACCCAGACCTCTTGTGATGTGTCTGCCAACGAGCAATTTTTGTAATGCTCTGGTATGATCGAGATGTTGCTTATCTGTATTGATTGCAACAGTGATTGCACCTTCAACTCCAAGGTGAGTTATCCGGTTTAGAGTATTGTTTCCTGAACCTCCACAACCGACGATTAAGATACGCGGATTAGGGACTCCAAAGCCACCCATGTCCTCATCTAGTAATGCAGTAGAGCCTTTTCCTATTGCCTCTTGAGCGAGCGAAGCCACCATGTCATTCAACGATTGGTCTGCTGGTCTTGTTGTGCGTGTTGCATCGGGTCCCATCCCTTACGCCTCCGTGAAATGCAAGGCTGTTCATTTCACTATTAACCGTGATGCTCGCGAGACTGTGTCGCGAGCCTATTTTGCGACCCAATTTTCTGGACCATCTCAGTCTGAAGAATTGATATACGCGAGGCTGGTCGCAGACATTGCCTCGCTTAGCTCAGTTGGTAGAGCACCTGGCTGTAGTTGGAAGAATCCAAACGTCTCAGCAGACACCAGGGTGTCCCCAGTTCAAGTCTGGGAGCGGGGACCACTCAGTTTGCATTAGATTCCATCTTTTCATCTGAAAATTTGAGAAATCACCATGTTTTGTAATAAAAACGAGTGTAGTAATTACTATATCCCATCATTGTATAGGGAATCCATGAATAAGATTGTAGCATCCATAATTTCTCTGATATTACTAATTCAGATTGCATCGTACTCCTTGGATGAGGCCCAACCAACAATAGAAAGAACCGAATCGTTTCAAGGCGATGATGACTGGAAGGTTTCAGGGCGCAATAATTCCACAAGTTCAGCACCCGTGATATCTAATATGAGTATATCACCGAGTAATCCAGTCGTTGGGGATACTCTTTATTGTTCATGGGATTACTATGATCAAGATGGTGACCCAGATCAAACGACATACTGGTGGTATGAAAACGGAACATCTCTAGCTGCAAATTGGTCTAACTCGCCACTAGATACTTCATCTCTTCAAGTTGGAAGCCAGATATACTGCGAGGGTGACGCTTATGATGGATTCAATTGGGGTAACACAATTAACAGTCAAACCGTTACACTAGGAAGCCCTTCTAATTCAACAGGTAATAACAACAATACGGGTGGCAATAATACCTCGTGCGGTACCGATCCAACTCTGACTGATTTATGGGCGTCAACTGATTCTTCAACTTGGGGTACTTGGACCAATACTGTATATGGATACTACAACGTAAACTGTACTATTGCTGGGAAGAGTTACACCCTTGAAGCCACCTTAATTGAGAGTGGAGGATGGTCCAGCTATTCCTTTTGGAATTGGACTGAGACTAATGATTATGAGTATATGAGTGAGTCTTGGACTAATTTATCAGCAGGTAGTTATTGTGTCAATGCAACACTCTGGGAAGTCAGTAGTGGCGTTAGTAATTTCGTCGATTCAGATTATCCTTGTTTCACACTAGCAACCAACAATACTGGTGGAAACAATACTGGTGGAAATAACACCGGTGGAAACAACACTCTTGGATGCGGTGAAAATTCTTCCATGACAGATTTGACCGTAACAATTGACTCATCAATATGGGATGGAGCAGCCTTAGATACTGTTTATTCTCACTATGAGGTGGACTGTTCTGTTACAGGATATGATTACCGCCTCGATGTTACGATTGTTGAAATCACTTCTGGAAGTTACAGTAACTATCACTTTTGGAATTGGACCGAAACAGACACCTCAGAACAATTTTCTTATTCTTGGTCTAATCTTTCAGCAGGAACATATTGTGTTAATGCGACTTTGTGGGGAGCATCTCCGAATGCATATCTTGTAGATATGGAATATCCTTGTTTCACTCTATCAACTGAGAACACAGGTGGAAACAGTACCGGAGGAAACAACACAGGTGGAAACAATACTCTCAATGATTGTACTAATTCTACCCAATCTATTGATGGATGGCTAACCTTCATCGGAATAGACCCTGTCTATGAGATAAATTCGCCATTCGGTGGTGAAATGAATACCTGTTGGGCTCCGGGACAAACATCTATGTCTCTAATGGCTTGGTTGAATAGCTCTACAGGAGCTGTTATAGATATTCAAGCGTACAGTGGTTCGAATTTCTGGACATCATCATCGGGAGCTCAGCCTCTATCAGCAATGGATGGCCATTGGATGTTCCCAATTCACCAAGGAGGTAGTATCTACGGATTGGATTATGCTCCTCTTAATATTCCAGTTGGGGATTATTGCTTTGAAGGATTATTGAAGGTCTATGATGGTAATTCATTTGTTCCTGTAGATCATCAAACTGCGTGCTTTACCGTTGTTGACTTGAGTACAGGGCCGTGTGTTGGAGGTAGTGATGCCTATCCATCCGGTTTGGAATGGATAACTGTTAATCCTGTTCCAACTATGTCGACAGGTATAGTAGGTAATGGCGATCCTGTGGCTAACCATTTCGAAATTGGCGGATTAAGCAATTACGGAGACTGTAATGCAACATACAAATTTGCATTCAATCTAGTAAGGTTGTCTGGAGGTACTGGGGGCAGCGGAATAGACTATGCTTATCCTTCAGACACCTCCATGAGTGCCACAGGTATCTGTGTTGGTACAACATCTTGTCAATTTGATATTGTAAAGTACCCAACTGAAGGATGCTATACAGTTCATGCTTCATTGTACAGTTATCCTGCCAATCAATTATTGGTTAACGACCAATGGGAATGGTGGCAGGTTGGCAATGTGTCATGTGTTACAACAACAAACACTCCTCCTGAAGTATCTTCGGTGGTAATTAATCCATCATCTCCTTTGGAAACAGATATTCTTGTTTGTTCATATGTATTCTCAGATGCAGACAATGACCCTGACAATTCATTGTTTACTTGGACAATTAACGGCGTAACAGCGCCTTCAACCAGTGCGATTTTGGATAATGGATACTCTGCAGGAGATTTCGTTACCTGTGCAGTGTTAGCTCATGATGGAATAGACAATGGAAACATTGGGACATCAACTGTACTTATTGCTACAAATAGCACTGGAGGTTCATCGGGAAGTGTACCTTCGATAGGCATTGTTGGAACACTTGCTGCAATTGGAATTGGGTTCGTGGCTATCACTCGGCGTGAAAGTGAAGACGAAAATTCACTCTGATTGGCGTGTGAGAAATCAAATGTTTTTGATGTAGAGTTTGTACTTGGGTAAGTGTCTGATTTGATGGAAAATTCGTTTGAAATCTAATGTTAGAAGCATCCAAGTGAACATTGCTGTTCTTGTGACAATCAGATTCATTGTAGCAACAAATCCAGGAAATTTAGCACTTGAATAACCAGCCTTTACCAATGCAGATTGCAATCTTGAATCTCGTGTGTAGCAAAATACACGACTCTGTTCAATCTTACTCAATAATTCATGGGAAATCCCTTTTCCTCGGTGTACAGGGTCTACGAATAAGCTGTTGATTTCATACCCTTGCCACCTATTGCTAAGTGTCACATGACTCGTAGGTTTCCCCGATTTATTGCGAAGAATGATGCTATTTTTGCCGAGTCGAGCAAGTGATGGAGGACGTAAATCCAACTCCTGTTTCATCATAGACTTCAGCCAAGACAAATCTTCTACATCTTCGGCTTTCATGTTCATCCTTCCAGTAAAATCGGCTAGTTTGCCAGTCTGTTTACTAAATCCAGAAGTTTTCATTATTTTGTTTGAGCGACCTAATGTATCTAAGGAATAGTGTGTTCAAATTTAGATAAATCATCGACCCATATGAATAATCACAAGGCTACAACCGATTCATAGGCAAACCAAGCAAGCCAACCCAAAGGCGCTCCTGCTATGACATCCACAAAATAATGTTGTTTTGTCCACATTGCGCTAAATGCGATTAGAACTGGGAATAAGAATGGCCAATATCCCACCATGTCTCCAACATTGGTCCACATATGTAATGCAACCAATGTTGCCACTGAAACATGCATGCTCGGGAAACAATTGGTATTGTCGTCGTATGATTGTACGAACTTCATGAATCTAACACTGAGTGTATTTGATTCTCCAAAATCTCTCCACTCTGGTGGAGTTTCTACTGGATAATATCTGAAGAAAACCATCTGCATAAATAGCAGTAAAAAGAATGACATTGCGGTATAATTGTAATGACGCATATCTTCCATAGTTAGTACGATTAAGACGATCATTGGATAGTAAAGACCTGAATAAATCCAAACCCACCATCCCTTGAATTTGAAGAGATTATCGATTTTCATATTGATTCGTTTTGGTTCCTTAATCATATGATTTTGAGTAAAGAAATAAAATTGGTATACTCCTACTATCAAAAATATGGTCATAATTATTGCAACAACCAAATCCTGAACCGGCATCATAGACTTCGGTTATTTACAAATGCCTTGAAGATTGCTCCGGCAACTACTCCAACTTTCTAGTTTGAAAGGCGTGTTGCTAATGTTAGAAGCGATTCTTGTTCTTGTTTTAGAGAGCGAATGTATTTTGGAATTGTAGTTTCAGAGATTGCCAACTCATCCAGCGTCCCTACCCATTCTAAATCTTCAGCGGGTCTTCCAAATTTTGCGGAATCGGTTGAATGTACGGACCACACTGAACATCCATCTCCGTCTGCGGAGGCGGTTTGCAAACACCAATTTTGTGGAAGTAGAGATTCTGTACAATCGACGTCATGACGGTTACAATATCTAACTAAGCAGTCATCAAACACATAATCCACGCCCATTTCTTCAAGGGCTTCAATTGCCTGGTCGTCTTCAGCACCGTGTTGGAACCAGACCAATGGAAACTCTTCCTTACTAATCCGGATAATCAAGTTTCTAACTACTGCTCGAGCTCTTTCTGGTGCTAAAAACAATACAACAATTCGAGGAATTATTCCAGAATCTAATTCGGGACGAATTGGAAATCCATCGATAGTCGCTCCACCATCTCTAGGGTGAATTGGTGCAATCGCCCATCCGCGTTCTGACAATTCTTTGACAGCATTATGTGCCGGCCTGTCTTGGTTTAGGCCGGCTCCATAAATGTGAATAACAGAACTAGAGGTTATGTGTGATGTCAATTCTTGGCCATCACTGAGACGCATGTTTACCTCTATCAGATTTCTTTTATGAAAACTTGTTTGGTTAAGAGAGAACGGTGTAATATCGGTTATTCATTCAGATTGACGCAATCTTTCGATTGCTAGAGCGCTAACTGCAACCTGTAGGTTGTAGGAGGGAACGAACCCTGGCATAGGTAATCTGACGATATCATCTGCTGCATCTAGAACTTCCTTTGATACTCCAGCATTCTCAGCACCTACCACTAGCATAACATTGCCAGTTAGGTCAGAATCCCATGGTGCTTTGTCACCCACATCTTCAGCGACAACGATTCTGCGGTTGCATGCGGCTAGGATTTCTTCTGTAGATGCATAAACCACAGGAATGAATCTTGTAGCTCTCATTCCTGCTCTACGAATTGTGCGTCTTTCTTCGTGAGTTTTCTTGACGTTGATGATTACTGCAGTGGCTCCACTTACCTCTGCGGTTCTAACTCCAAAGCCTAGATTTGGAGCATATTCTACTCCATCAAATAGCCATATCACGCCGTCTCTTTCAAAGATCTCTTCAAGTGTTCCTTCAGGCTCTCTTCCAATCAAGGCAAGGGCTTTCTGTTGCCCTTTTGCACTCATTCTCCACAGATCGGTCGAAGAGCCTTCAACAACCTTGATTTCTTTTGATTTACAAAGTTCGATAATCTCTGAACAATCCTCTTCTCTATCGACCAAAACCAATTTGATTTCGACTCCATTTTTTAGAGCATCCAGAACATCATCGGCTCCAGTAATTTGAAGGGACACACCCCTCCGATACTCCACTTACACATGAGTGAATCCCCCGTAGGGGGTCACAATTGCGCGTCGCGGTCTTCAAATAGGGGTGGCAAGTCGCCAAACTGCTCCAAGGAGTAGGTGATGTACAATGGCTAAGGGACTTTACCAGCATGTACGTGCAACATGGAACAATCCAAAAGCAACTCAATCCCATCAACAGCGTCAGGACAGAATGGTCCAGTGGCGCCGAGATCCAGTCAACTGCCGTATCGATAGGCCAACTCGTATCGATGCTGCACGCCGCCTTGGCTACAAAGCTAAGCAGGGCGTAATCATGGTCCGAACTAGAGTTCGCCGTGGTGGACTTCGTAAGAGCAAGGTTCACATGAAGCGCAAGCCATCCAAGGCTGGTATCAGCAAGATTACCATGGCAAAGAACACACAGCGAATTGCTGAAGAGCGTGTTAACCGCCACTTCCCTAACCTAGAAGTTCTAAACTCCTATTGGGTTGGTCAAGATGGTAAGCACAAGTATTTCGAAGTAATCATGCTTGATCCAGCACACCCTGCAATCAAGTCCGACAAGGACTTGGGATGGATAGCAGATTCTCATCACCGTGGACGTGCATACCGTGGAAAGACCAGCGCTGGCAAGCGTGGACGAGGTTTGCACAACAAGGGTAAGGGCGCAGAAAAGTTGCGACCTTCTCTAAAGGCACGTGGAAACATAGGCAAGTAATCGCTTAAGTGATTTAGACTAGATTCTACGAAGAGAGACTGACTTTCTCCGTTGGGTTCATTGAGGGGCGCTTGTCTCGCTCAATCAGGGAGGACTTACTTTGGCTGCAGATATGAGTATCTCACAACTGAATGGTAAGGACATCTATACTCCCGATGGTCGCCGTTTAGGTATGGTTGGAGAAACTGTTGTCGACGGCACTGGTCTTAGAGCAACTCATCTTTTTGTTGCTGGATGTCCCGAAGAACTTGTTGAAAAGGGAGTTCATCTTACAATTCCATGGCGCTGGGTTCGTTCGATAGGCGATATTGTAATTCTACGCTGGTTCCCCGAAACTCCGATTCCTTACGAACAATGAGGTGATTTTTTGGCCCTCGAAGTACATGTCTTAGGAACATCATCTGCCAGGCCGGCTCAAGGTCGTTCGGTTTCCGGTTCAATTGTTGAAACACCCAATGGGATGTTTGTTGTCGATTGTGGCGAAGGATTTCAAAATCGATTGGTAACCCATCGCTCTCATATGAAGAATCATGCAGGTCGACGTTTGAAGGTATCAAAAATTTCAGCAATTCTGCTAACTCACGGTCATCTAGATCATACTTGGGGAGTATTACCATGGATGCAAACAATGGCACTGGATGGCCGTAAGGACAAGTTGTGGGTAATTGGACCAACAACTTCTGAAGTGATTGACGCACTATTAGGATCCGATGTTGAACCAGAGGTAACTCCTTCAGATTTGGTAATTCAATATGATATGTGGATGGATCTAGGAGCTAATAGTGAAATGCTAGGCTATGATGTTGAATGGATTCTTGGAGACGGTGAAAGATGGGTCAATATGAATGACGGCTCAGAAGTAAAACTTCCTCAACCATTGAAAAATGTGAAAATTTCTGCTCACAAGACTCAACACACTGTCCCCTCATGTGCTTGGAAGATATCTACAAATGGCAAAAAAGGGAAGTTCAAACGAGAACTGACTCAACAGATACCTGATGAAATTAAAGCATCTTTAGCATCTGGAAATGATGTAGAGTTTGAGGGTCAATTATTGCTTGCTAAAAATTATCGTGGCGGCTCAATACCTGGTTTATCAGTAATTGTTTCAGGAGACACAGCAGAGCAAGCGATCGATGCAGAATGCGACCTTCTTATTCATGAGGCCACTTTTTTGCAATCCCATTCAGATATTGCAAATGAACACTTACACTCAACAGCAGCTGGAGCAGCACGAACTGCGGTTGAATGCGGGGCCAAACATCTTGCTCTGACTCATTACTCAGGTAGATTAGAAAATCACGAACCTTCTTTATCTGAAGCTAGAGAAATACATCAGTCAGTGGTAGCATTATCAGACGGTGATAGATTAATTTTGAACGATGATTTTTCTCTCTCACATTTGCATAAATCTTCAGAAGGTTGGGAACAACAAGATTGAGGCAGTTTGAAAACCGAGACACTTGTTTGCAAACCATGGGCAGTCCACGTTTGCTTGTTTTGCTACTGGTCGGCCTCATACTTGCTCCTGCAATTTCAGCAACTGAAGGCAGAGCAGCGCCCGAATGTGCTGAATTCGATTTGTCAGATTTGGTTTCTTCAAGTTCAGGTATTGCGGTTGAACCCGGAGCATGCTTAATTGTCGACATAGGAGTAAGAAATCATCAAACGACATTAGCCATCGATTACGAAATTTTGGATGATGCAATGGATGTTTTGATGTTTGATCAAAATGGTATTCAGACATATGAAAACGGCCAGAATTATCGTTCATCATTCAATCCTGAGGCATCTTTTGAATCAATGATTGGAAGTGAATGGTTTGATTGGGCTCCTCCTCAATCGATAAATGCCAAAAATTGGTATGTGGTTTTCGATAACTCAAATCATGATGGAGATGAGGGTCAAGGTGACCAAGGAGGAATGACATCTCGCTTCAAGATTCAATTGGCTCCTGCTTCTGTCGAGCAATATCCTTTGATTCATGATACATTCATTCTTCAGCCAGGAGAAGTGGCAAACTTAGCGACATTCAACGTAGATTCAGGAACGGAACTATCTTACTGGGTCCACCCCATTTCTGGCACTGGCGATTTGTATGTTCAATCAGACAACCAATTGGGCGGCAATCTGATTATTGCGGATACAGATATCGAAGATTTCGCAGGTCAAGATACTACACAATTGGATTGGGTAGTACCTTCATACCTTAATTTACAAAATCTAAATTTGATGGCAGAAGCGGGGGCTAATCCAGTTCACTTCTCTGTCAAAGCATGGTTCGATCCAGTATTATCTCCTTCAATTGTCGATTATTCTAATGCAACAACAACAATCGGTCAAACGGTGACACTTGATGCCAGCGACTCTCCAAACAGTTTGCAACAGATAAAGTCCCTAAATTGGGACTTTGATTCTGACATGGTTTTTGATGCAACCGGAGAATTGGTGGAGGCGTCTTGGTCAACACCAGGTCTCAAAACAATAAATTTGACAGCCGAATCTGAATCCGGTTCAACCACTATAGCAAGCCATCAAATTCAGGTGTTCGATGTTGAAGACCCAGTCGCAGTCATTGTTGGAACCGGTGGAGTAATGGTTGAGAATGGAGATAGGAGATTGCTTAGACTATCGGATATGGTTCTACAAGCATCCAATTCATACGATGACCATGCAATCGCATCCGCATCATGGAGTGTTGATGGCGAACTCTCATCTTCGGCATCACAATTCACTGTTAGTTGGTCGCAGATAGGAACTTATGTTGTTACATTAACAGTCAGTGACCCTTCTGGAAATACTGGCTCCACCAATATTACAATCATTGTATATGATTCAACAGAACCAATTCTTGTAACAACAGATATCACAGATATCACTGAAGTTGAGCAAGGAAAAGAAATTGAGTTCAAAGCAAAAGCTGCGGACGAATGGGATAGTCAAGAATCCCTGATATTTACTTGGGATTTGGATTTGAGTAAAGACACAAATGGTGATGGCGATACTACCAACGATCCCGATTTCACAGGCGCTGTTCTAACAACCTCATTTGACGAAATTGGAGAAAACAGATTTGCAGTTACTGTTTATGACGAATCAGGAAATTCTGACTTTGAAGTGTTTGAGATACAAGTTGTTGAACCTCCAAGTGATGAAGGATTATTCGCAATTATTGCAGTGGTATTCTTCGTCGTAGTCATAGTATCCGGTGTTGTTTTATTCGGCTACAAAGGCATCCAGAGAAGACATGCAATGGAGATGCTGATGGAAGGTGGTTTAAGCCGTGCTGAAGCCGCTGCTCGTATCGAAAGTATCTCTCGAGGCACAAAACTTCCAATGTTTGCAAAGGCTGTGGATATGGCGGGTATTTCTGGAGGCGGAGAAATAAAATCCTCTCAGCAATTACAATCAGAGGCTAAAATACAAGAGTTCCAGTCGATTTATGGTAACGACCCTCAATCTCAGACAGATCCAAACGCAGGGTTCAGACCCAGCAATCAAGTTAGACAGGTAGACCCTGCATTAGCTGAAGCAGCGCTAGCGGCGTTTGCTGACGAGCCTCAAACTAAACCAGTAGCATCCTCCACACCAGTTTCTGGTAAGGTAAAGAGTGGAGGAATCGCATTACCTCCTGTTTCTAAACCTGCAATCCATACACTGAGAAGCGAATGCACCTCTTGTGGAAAAGCATTCAGTGTAAACATGCCTCCTAATGTTAACAGCGCAGTAGTGTCATGTCCCTCATGTGGAAGTGACCAATTATTCGAAAGATGAAAAACACAACATTCGCGCTCGCGAGAGGGATGGTTTCATGTGTGTTGAGATACTGAATAAGTAATGATGTCAGACCAAGGTGTGCGCATGCTCCATCGCGGAGTGCCGCAATCTCTTGATTCTAGAAAGGTTGCAATACTACTTGTAATCGTGATGTTCTTACCTATTTTCAACCCTGTAGCTGCTGATGAATCGGTAGGTAGGGACGATTTTGGAGTACTCGAAGCCATGGCTAATGCACTAACTGAGCAACGTGATTCTGGTGAAGATGAATTGGCCAAGAATAGTGCTGAAGGGATAATCAGCGCATTAGAGGCCAGAGGAAGAGAAATTGGCGAAGGTGACGCATTACTTGCAACTGATGGCGTTCTTGGAGATATTTCGATGCGTCAAACAGACCCATTGGAACCATCTCACCCTCGACCTTATGTTTTCTTGACAGATCCAGATTCTCATCCAGATGGTTGGCCAAACAATTTACTCGATACCTTGTTTGAATTACCTCCAAGTTTCAACGACCCTTTGGCGATTGGGGCCAATACTTACTCGCTTTACGTGAATTATTCTGCCAGAAATAATGGCCCACAATACGAAGCCTGGGATTATGGAACATTTACTGGAGATATACTGAGTTTTGAAGGCGCAGGAATATTCGAAAATGCCATAGATATCGACGGAGATGGTAGTAGCGATGTGGCAGTTGGCCTGTCAATTGTTGGCCTAGGAAATCAAGGAGAAGGCTGGGATGTCGAGTTTGGAGGAGGATTAATTCCTTCGATTGAGTCAATCTGGATACGTCCAAATTTCCAATGGAAAGTTAGAGTCTTGGATTATTCAGACCCTCTTTGGGACGACATGGCAAGCATGGAAGTAGCATTGATGAAAGGTGTTGCTTATGATTTGAGTTTGACAACAGAAGGAGAATCATATGCTCTGGTAATCGATTCAAGATTTACTCAACCACCAAATGATTTCCAAGTTAGAGTTGGATTGGATAAAATGACTCTAAATGTCACAGACACTTTCACAAATATCATTGATGTATTGAACATTTTCAATGGTGGAGATGATTCAGGTCTCGAGGTTACTTCGGTCAGCGCACCTTATTCGATTTCGATTTCCAATCCAAATAGAAACTCTGCTAATGAACAAACAGATTGTGAGGATTCATCATATTATGACCCGATTGTTGACCATGATGAAGAAAGTAGAATTCACAAATGTGGTTATTCAATAGGAATTGGTTTCGTACACTTTGATGAACCGGATTTAGATGGCTTTAGGCCATTGGATGAATTAGGATATATCGATGTTGGATTGCATCCTATCGAAGGCAGCACCCTGATTCCTCAAGAGGTTGATTTGGTTATTCGTAATGACAATGCAGGTGAGAACTCCTTCGATAATATCGAGATTTTCAGTGATACAGATGCAGATTTGTGGTTCCATTATTTCGAAGATCGTTCTGCTCACATTGAGGAAGGCGGCCAATTTGGAAACATCACAGATTCAAGGGGCTGGGTTAGAGACATGCCCAAGGGGACACTGCCTCAAGAGGAAATAGATGCGATTTTCACACTGATTGGAGAGGCACCTGGCTCGAGTAATTTCCCTGGTCAAATGCCTAACAGATTATCATTGATTATTTCGATTAAGAATTACACAGCCGACACATCATCTAATGTTGCAGACAATACTCAGATTTTCGATCCAAGCGACAATCGCTGGAACAGTCTGATTTTGATTGCGGGAACAGAAAGAATTTCCTCAATCGAGTATGTTTCAACTTTCCAAAGACATGGTTATGATTCAGACGCTTCTTCCATGGAAGTTGAATTTGTCGACATCCCTGAAGTAATTGCTGTTTTTGGTACCTTTGAAATTCCAGCATCGAATCGTGTAAGAGTCGAATTTGGCACGGCTCCAGATTTATTGAGTGAAGTTCTTGATAACGTGATTTTAAATTTGGTGGAAATCGTATTAGATTTGGGAACTATCTTGAATGGTTTACCTGAAGCAATTGTTGGAACTGCAGGAGAATCTAGCGGAGAGATTATTGTTCAATTTTACAATCAAGTTAGAGAATCATGGGCCGAAGGTTCCACGCGTCAAGAGATGACGGCGGGTAGTCTGCAGCTTGCGATAGGAAGTAGTCCTCATCCAGTGATGGATAGAAACCATATTCTGTTGGCAGAAGATGTAGATTATACCGATTCAAATGGAAAAGTCGATGGTAAATATGGCAGAATAAATGACCCACTGGTTCCGGTTGGAATGAGTTTAGCAATCACTAATTTGTCTGGAGTATCTTATTCTTACAATCAAGTTACAGATTTGCGAACAATTTCTCTTTCAGGATTATCCGGTGAAGAATTGATTATTGGTCATTTGATTCATAATTCCAATACTACGGATGGTGAAGTGAGGCAGTTCGCTTCGATATCTAACCGACCTGAAAACCTCACAATATCTCAACAAGGAACTGATATTTCCTACTCTGCAACCGGAGAAATCGGTACAATTACTTACAGTGGTGAAGGCAACGGACAATACAATGCTATGCGATTGAATGACCTCCCTTCACAATTTGATTTGCAACTTGGAGATACGCTTTCATTCTCAGCTCCAGATGGTGTTGGATCTGTTGAAGTCCAAATCTCCAATGCAACAACTCCTCTAACCATGGATGGAGATCATGCCAGATTCTGGACGGACCAGAATTCTGGAGAAGCGAGCATGTCATTGAAATTATCTAATCTGACTTCTGTTGTTCTCTATCCTCCTGAAGAGCAAGGGGCAGAGGGCCCTAGAGGAAATAGTCAGATGGTGATGAACCGAACCGGTTCATCTCCTTTCAGTGTATTACTAGACGACGTGAGTGATAGAGATGACAAATTCCTTGGTTTAACCGGAAGGGTCTATCTTGACCCACTACCTGCAAACGTTACTCTGTCTCTTCCTTCTTCTGAAAACTCAGAGATTATTTCTGTGCCTGAATTCGGTGAAGCAGATGGCGTCCTCTCTCTCTCGTTCTTCCTTTCCGGAATGATTGATTTCGGTTCTTCGGTCAATGATTTTGCAGTTGAGAGCATGGTTGATTTAGGCGATGCATCAAACATTCAGAGTAACATGAGTCTTGGCTTGGATTTGATTACAGGCGAAGAGTTCGATATCACTCTGGATGTGCGTAAAGGTGTCAACATCGCCGATGAACCCGAATGGGTTCACGGTCTATCAGGTGAAGTTTTGGAAGCCACGGAGTTAGTTTTCAATTTCTCTAGGATGCCTGACTTCACTCAAAGTTCAAGAGAAATTGTCAAAGAGGCGTTAGCGGATTTGAAAATCACTGAAGAAGAATCAATTCAAGTTATGCAGGCCCTTGAATGGGGTGGATTGAGTAATGTTTCAAAATTGCTAGAAGTTCTTGAAGATGGTTTCATCTCGCCAAGAGAGATGACTATGCTGGATGAAGAAACACTCTCTGAAGAAGGAATTGAATTTGAGCAAAGGCGCTCTTGGCATAGTAGAATTTGGATGCCACAATTACCGGCAGGAAGAATCCAGTTGTCTTATTCGGTTACGATTACAGATGAAATTCCAACATTCGAGATTTTGGCTTCATTGAAGGGATGGACGCCTTACAGACCAGTCCTCACAATCCAGTTAAACGGCTTAGCAGGTACTGATTCACTTCTAATCTTATCAGGCCTGAACACTACTTTGGAGAGAGATGTATCAATTGAAATGTCAACGACGACCGAGTCTGAATTAATCATTCCGCGAAATACCATCGATATGACTTATGATATCGGAGAGCGAATTGATAATGCCAGAGTGTTGCAACTCAATCATTTACGAGGCATCAGAACTGAAATGATGATGTTCAATGTTCCAGCAAGTGCAGATCTTTATTCCAAGATTGGAGATATTTTGCAGGCTGATTTGAATGTTGACCCTCAGGACAGAATAGGTTTGAAATCTGCAGATTCTTTGATGCTACAACAACTCCGAAAAGTAGACGGATTATGGTGGCCTTCTACAATGTTCATTCGAGATGTGCCTGGAGAAATGCATCTATTAGCAGCACCAGCTGATAATTTCGATATTCATGAAGAACGTTCATTCCAAGGCATGTTCGAAATGGATTATTCATCCAACAGTGATGACATGGACTTATTTATTGAAACCAAAGGTAAAGCCCAAAATGTTCGAGGAGATACTCTGATGTTGGCTGAAAACCTACCTGATAGATTCGAATTAGCAGTTACTGAAGACTTCGGTGCAAAAATCTCAGCATCTGGAAACGGCGTTGAGAAGTTATACATTCGTAGAACAAATGTCATGTTCCAGGAAAATGTAAACATCGTCTCTTCAGAACTGGTTGGTGAAAATCTCCAAGGCGCTGAAGTTCACATCTACCGTCCAATTGGATACCCGGTGATTGTTGTTGACGGCATTACAGGTGGAAGAATAGTTGCAACATCAAATACCGAAGTTACGGTACTTGGCTACGATATAGATGCTAGAGGAGCATTACTCGATGCTCAATTTACAGGCGGAATACCCACTGCATCGAGTGTTGGAATTAATGGAGTGAATAGTGATCTCTCCCTAATCAGTAGTTTAACCGGTGGGAAAATAGAGACTACGCATGTAATGATTGGCGACCCATTCTCATCATTGTTGGCCACAGCAGTAGCGGCGGTGGTTGGATGAGTGATGATTTCGATGACCAAGATGACGAACTCCACGAGTTGTCTCAAGAAATCGGTGAAAAAATTGTTGAACTTGCAGAGAAGGTTCATCCTCTGAGAGTAGCATTAGCAGGTGTAATCTTGCTGATGTTGTTAGGTGCATTAGCATCGACTTGGTATTGGGTCATTCCTAGGGACGATGTCGAAGTCAAGATCGTATATCTTCAAAGAAATGGCCACATAGTTATGGCGGAACTATTCAATGATGGTAGCAGAGAAATCTCAGATGTAACTTTGAAAGTTGAGTTTATGGATGAGGACGAAGAGGTCTTAGCAAAGTTACAGGTCTCATTTGACCAACTTCCCAGTCATACAAGCGTATCCGGCGACCAGATGGAATTAGATGTTCGAGGATATACTGTATGGGCAGAATATACAATTGTAATTGATATCACGTGGACTAATTTCAAAGGTGTTGAAAATAAGGAAACAACTTCATTCCAAGTTTCTGAAACCCAAACCGCTATTTTCAATCATGACTGTGAAGAAGTAACATGGTTCCTGTGAGACTATTGGTGACAACTCCTAAAACGGACTTTCGTCGGCCTAGACATGTGCGTCGAGTCGTTCTAATCCTCCTCGTATTTCTTCTATCGGGGATTCCGATTGTAAATCAATCTGAACCTTTCGAAGAAGATGCGGAGGTAGAATGGATTAGATTTGATCTACCCGATGATTCAATTCGTAATCTCGTCGGGCATTTAGACGAGGCTCTTTCTCTGGAAGAAAGGCCATTACTTGCCCATTCCAGACTAGGAGTTCATGACTCATCTGGAGTGTTGTTTGAGCATGATATACCTGAAGAATTATTGGTTTCTCGTCCTGACTTGTCATTAGTTCTCATCTCTACTGATTTCCGTTTATCCGAAGTCAGGGAATCATTAGCTGACCATCCAGGTGTTGAAGTTAGAGAGTTCATAGCTCCTTCAGGCCTTCTAGTCCAAGGCACTCAAAATGGTCTGACATCTATGAAAAATATCCCGGGAGTAGCAGTTGTTCAACCGGTACCACTTGCTATGTTGGTTGATTTTTCAGTTATGGATATTGAAGATACTATTCCTGTGCGCATAGAATCATGGAGAGCAGAGACTTTGCTTCCAGGAGTCGACATCTCAGATAATTGGGGTATGCGTTTACATCAAGATATTGATTCAGTTGCAAATGTATTCCTGAGTGATTCCTATCTGGCTGAGACTGGACGTTATGATGGATTCACGACTACTTCGATTGCAAAGATTGCTTCAGAACCATCTGTTGCATGGGTGGGCAGCCAACCTAGTTTGACTATTTGGAACGACCAGGCTAGAAATCACATGAATGTAAACGCAATGAAATCTTACTACACCACCGACTTAGATGGCTCAGGACAGATTATTGCTGTAGCAGATTCGGGTCTAGATCATGACCATGGAGATTTTGGAAATCGAATAATCGGTAATGTTGACATCATTGGTGACGGCTCTACGGCCGACGCTCACTCTGGTCACGGCACTCACGTCGCCTGCACCGTTTTAGGAGATGGTACTAGAGGAAATTATGCTGGAATTGCCCCTGAGGCAGAATTGTATTTCCAAGCGATGGAGAATGACAATAATGGAAATTTCCAATGGTCTAGTATCAACAATATGCTGAATACTGCATACAATAACGGTGCACGTACTCATACGAACTCTTGGGGTTCATCCTCATCATCCGATTGGGGAGTATACACTTCTTCTTCAGAAGATGTGGATGACAGAACCCGTTATTATGACCAATATTACAGCGGTAGAGAAGGCCTTGCAGTATTATTTGCAGCAGGTAACGATGGGCCTGACAGCGACACAATTGGAGCACCAGCTACGGCAAAGAATACTATTACAGTAGGTAATTCACAAAATAGATATCAAGGCTCACCTAACTCAATTATGGATGGTTCCAGTCGCGGTCCAGTAGATGATGGTCGCATCAAACCAGACATCATTGCTCCAGGTGGATATGTTCGTTCTTGTCGCGCGCAGGAAGCGACTGATACTGCGGGAGCGACATGGACTAGCACTTGGTATCTGGAGTATACTGGAACAAGTATGGCAACACCAAACGCAGCAGGAACAGCCGCTCTTATTCGAGAATACATTACTGAAGTTGCTCAAAGACCAGAACCCCAAGGTGCATTGGTGAAAGCACTGATGATTCTAGGGGCTCGAGATGTTGGAACTCGTGATATTCCAAACATGGATGAAGGCTGGGGAAGAGTCGACCTCAAAGCGACATTAGCTCCAAACAATGGCAGAGGCATATGGGTCGATGATCGTTCTATACTATCCTCAACTGGAAACTCAAAGAGTTACTCTTTCAACATAACAACTCCTAATCAACCATTCAAAGCAGTTGTAGCTTGGTCTGATGAAAGAGGTTCAAGATTCTCAAACACTCAATTGGTTAACAACCTCAATTTACTGGTAACAACCCCAAGTGGAGTTGAATACAAAGGCAACGAGTTTTCACAAGGGCGCTCAATCCAAGGTGGGACTTACGATACCCTGAACAATGTCGAAGTCGTATTGGTCGACTCCGCAGAAATGGGGCTTTGGACTGTGAAAATATCTGATGCAGCCCATGCTGGTTCTAGGGCACAACCCTTCGCAGTAGCAGTTTCAGGAGTGGGAGTAAACGATTTGCGTCCAGACCCTGCGCCAATCCCTTCATCTTTCAAAACCGATATTTCAATCCCTCAAGTTGGCGATGATGTTTTGGTGGAAATGGAAGTATCTAATCTCGGAAATGTCGAAGCAGAAAACGTCGAAGTGATATTCCAAGAAGAAGGAATCTCTCTAGATTCACAATCCTTTGATTTGGGCCCAGGTGGTTCCAAGATTCTGTTTTGGGATTGGCAACCTCAAACCGCTGGTGGAAGAACTTTGACATTCTTGTTAGATTCAGATGATTCGATTGATGAAATCAACGAAGGGAATAATCGAATGGATATTTTGGTTAATGTAACGACACCCGGAGTTAGAATAGAATCTGAGAATCCAACTTACGTCTTAGATGATATCAATGCGACTACTTCTTCTTGGCAAATCACCCTAACAAATACAGCGTTGCTCGCTACCAATGCCTCAATTTCACCAACTAATGTCATCAATCCTAATGGAAATACGGAATCTTGGTATGTTGGTTTGGATGAAATCGATTTTGAATTAGAGGGTCAAGAAGGTGCTCTCATCAACGTCACATTAGTACATCCTGCTGGCCCAGACCCAGGGATATACATGGTGAATCTATTAGGTTTGGATGAGGATAACGATGTTAGTAGTCCTTACACATTATTACTGGATGTACCTGTATTATCAGAAACCCGTGTTGAGTACGATTACACTACAATCCCAGTGCATCCTACAGATGTAACTTCAATCGATATTCGATTACTAAATCTTGGCAATGGAGATGTTGGATATGATTTGTTCTTGGAGTCTCCCCCGGGATGGTATGCTGGATTTGATGATTTGTCCTCACAAGGCGGTGCTAATTCAGCATCAACTGGACTCATGCTCGAAGATGGACAGATGAATATTGGAATCTCTTTCACTCCTCCTCAAGTGATGACCCTTGCAGGTGCTGAACTTACAGTTGTTCTGAAAGTGGTTTCTCAAACCGAAGAAGCACGCATGATGGAATACAATTTACCACTGGTTGTAGAGGAAATTTCTCATGTAACCGTAGATCTTGAATCTTCATTCTCTACCGTTACTCCAGGCAATACTCTATCCTTACAATACACCATCGAGAATCGAGGTAACGTCGATTTAATACTAAATCCGAGATTACAATTACCTACGGGTTGGATTCAAAATACGATTCTTGAAGAAATTGATTTATCTTGGACTCAATCTCGAAATATTATTATTTCAATTACTGCAGATATAGATGCCAAAAGTGGAGAAATAAAATTGATTATGGATTCAAATCAGAATTCGTGGAGCCATGTTGAAGATGTTGATGTTACAATCCTAGCAGAACCTCAAATGACCTTTGCTTCTGTTGAGATTAATGGAGAAACATGGTCGAACATATTCGGACCAGGGCAACATCCAACGGGAGTAGCGATAAATTACACATGGTTGGTAGAAAATTCTGCGGACACTTCTTGGGAGCCGTCTGTGTCACTGCAGCTGGAAAATAATATGCTAGGTGATTGTACATCTCCTGGAATTATTTCTAAGAATGATGTAAAGCCTGTTACTTGTACAATCATTATCTCTGCAATGGCAGAACCAGCATCTGAACCAGAGTTCAAAGTGACATTAACCGGAGACTTGGTTTCAGTTAACCAAACAGTATCGATGCTGGTTGCAACTTCCAAGGAAGTGAGTTGGAAAATTGATGGAACTAGCGTTCTTACCACTGGCCAAGAATCAACAGTAGAATTGACAATTACCAATACGGGTAATACTCTTGTTTCAGGAGCCATCATGACAACTCCTCCTTCAGGGTGGAGTGTGATAATCGACGGTTCGGATTCGGTCAATTTAGAAGCTGGGCAATCTCAAGATGTTGTGTTGAGGATTAAGTCTAATCAGCCGGGAACAGGTAGTATTGGAGTTTCAATATCGGGAGATAGCGATGTGATTGGCTCGAAATATGATCTACAACTTACGAGTGAGGGAGATATTGTTGAAGATGACTCATCTGCAACATCAACTCTGGTTTGGACAGGTTCGGCTATTTTCTTGGTTGCAATCTTTGCTGGCCTATTCATTGTGCTAAACAAAAAGAAGCCGGCTCAAGTTCCTGTGGGGGCGCCTGCCAGTGCAGTTTTCCAATCAAATGCTCATCAATCCAATGCAACTCCGTGCTTCTCCTGCAGACAACCGATTCTTTCTATGATGCAGGGCTGTCCTTCATGTGGAGCAAGATATCATGCGGTTTGTAATGTACCGAATTGTGTAAACTGTGGTGCAGAATCTTCTACATTTGTAAACGTAGAATCATAATGAGCATCTTTGCATAGGCTTTTCATGTGAGCACTCTGACCGGGGTTCATGGAACCCCGTCTAAAAGACCCAGCCCGAGGTCAGCACATAGCTAGTATTCTACTGGTTTCACTGATGTTATTTTCATTGGTTCCAACTATTGCTAATCCAGTAACTGCGGATGATTCTGGCCGTGATGCAAACATCTCACTTTCAATAAGCCCAAGCGCCCAAACAGTAAATCCAGGTGAGACCGCAGAGTATACGGTTCGTGTCTACAACAATGGTGCGAACTCGGTTTCGATTAATTTAGCAGCAGCAAACGAACAAGATTGTACGGGATATTCCGCAACCATCGGCCAAATCGGCCAACCGATAGAATCGGGTTCTTATGAGGAAACTTTCCTGAATGTCACTCTTGCTCAAAACGCTGAAGGCTCGTGTATTACAACCGTTACCGCTAACGCTCAAGAGCAAGTTACTCCACCGGATCAGCCAGGTGCACCAGCTCAAGAATCTCAAGACGTTGAAACAACTGCTGGCGATGGAGCGGGTTCAGAACTATTCGGTGTCGATTTAACCGTAGAATCCCCAAACAGACAATGGGGAGGACAAACAACAGTCGAATGGGATGTTGAAGTCGAAAACACCGGAAGAGTACAGGCAACGGTCGACCTTACAGTAGACCCAGTGGGTGGTTCAGGATGCACTTCAGATGGCAGCCTATCCATTAGCGTAGAGCCGAGTCA
Organism: Candidatus Poseidoniales archaeon; assembly: GCA_003602415.1. Lineage (GTDB taxonomy): Archaea > Thermoplasmatota > Poseidoniia > Poseidoniales > Poseidoniaceae > MGIIa-K1. The sequence goes on from QQSK01000001.1 coordinate 22,463, forward strand.
AGTCCAAGTCGACAACGAATCATCTGAGTGGGTAACTGTTACTCTCGAAGTACCTGAAGGCCAACCAAGTGAGAAATTCTGCTGGGAAATTGAAGGGGTTGTATCAAACGACCAAAACCCAGATGGTAGCGCTTCAGATGTTGAACAATTTAGTTTGAATGTCCCAGAACTCAAAGAATGTGAATTGGAGTTGTCCAAGACCAGCATGAGCATAGAACCTGGAGAAACAGGCACTCTAGTCGCTACATTCTCCAATGAAGGTAACACCGATTGGTCAGTCAATGTTGGCTTCCAAGGCAGCCATTCTATGTGGGCTAGTGTTGATGGTGCATCCAGTGGGATGTTGCCATACAATAACGGTGATGGAGAGAAGGAATTCACAATAGAGGTCACTCCTGATGACTCCATAGAAGCAAACTCTCAGAAGACGATTACAATTCAAGGTAAAGATGGTGCTATATCAAAATGTGATGCAGATATCTCGATCACAGTTGGCCAATCTCGTGGTGCATCAATGTCTCTAGGAAACACAGCTCTATACAACATCGAGCCAGGCCAAGACGCAACTACCACCTTGACAGTTACCAATCAAGGAAATGGCCCAGACACATTCAGAGTTTCAGTATCTTCTCCACCAACAGGGTGGTCGGTATCACTTGAGGCTTCAACAATCTCAACTCAATCCCGTCATAGTAACGAGGATACTGGAACAATCGATGTAGTAATCTCACTACCTCTCAATGCACTTGCTACCGAAGAAGTGACTCTCACATTCTCGGTGATGCCTACTTCTAGCGGCGGGGCATACGATACTCAGGAATTGACTGTAACAGTCAAGGCGGTTCATGGAATGAGCGGAGGCGCTCCAGCTGAAGACCAAACCGGACGCTCGGACACAACAGTACAGTTCCCAATCTCAATCACAAATGATGGAAATACATTGGATAGATTCAGGTTTTCAGTAATATCCCAAACCGCTCAACCTGGCTGGGGTAAGCATTTCGAAACAGAGGATGGTACAGTAGTTACTGAAATCGACATAGATGCTCGTTCAACAGCAATCATGTATCTTGTCGTTTCAATCGATGGTGAAGAAGAGTTGGAAAGCACTAGACTGACAGTTCGAATTACTAACCTTGGCGACAATAACAATGGAGATGAGAACGATGATGGCGTTCCGGATAACCAACTCGAGTTTGTGTTTAGGGCAATATTGTCTGATCGTGATTTTGCAATGGATGCAATCATCATGAATTCCGCAGATGATTTGACAAGGAATGCTATGATTATTCTTCCACCAGGTGGGAGTCAAACATTCAACATCAAAGTCATCAATACAGGTGACATGACCGATGAAGCACTCTTTGATTTCTCTGGATTGACAGGAACTGCAACTAGAACTCTGTCTTTCCGTGGAATGCCAATTGATGGACCAATAACCGTTCCTAAGGGCTGGGGCGCATTCAACGAATCAACCGGTACTTTCTACTTCGATGGCACTTCACCTCTTATCGGTTCTAATGAAGACAAAATATTCGAGAAAATCGTTTCAAATGATATTGTAGATTCACATATTCCTATGCCATATTATGCAATTGTGATTCTTGAAATCGAAGTCAATTCAGGTTCAGAGAATGGTGATGGAGGATTACTTGAGATGGTTGTAACTTCTGTTTCAAATGCAGCTAATAGAAGCGGCAGAATCACATTTTCATTATCTGTGGAGACTGTTCTTGATGTCGAAATGACATTGGACGGCGAAGTTGAAAGAGATATAACATTTGGAGAAATTGGTAATACTCCTAAATTCGAAGTTGATTTGACGAATACTGGAAATGTCGAGTCCGAGTTCAAGATTTTCTCTAGCGGAGGCATGAGGGGCTGGAATGTAATCCTAGGATTCAGTGCAGGTGCTGATTGTGATAACAATGGAGATCATTTGTTGTGCACTCTTGAAGAAGGTGAAACGATTACAATTACTGCCAAGGTAACTCCTCCTGGCGGAGAAAGTTCTGAAGTTGAGGACTCTTTCAAATTCACACTTTCAGCTGAGCCAACCGATATTGGATTGGTCGGTCGTGAAAACATTGAACTGACCGTAAACGGACAACCTGATGAGTTTGGCTTCAATTCTCTAATTACTCCCGATGTATTGATTGGAATGGGTGCCTTAGTTCTTGTCGGACTAGCAATGCTTACTCTAAAACGTCGTAACTGACCCCTACGGGGTCATGGCCATTTGAGGTCAATATCTGCCTTGGCTATGAGACAACGCTTATGGACGGTTGTCGAGTGGGCGTGACAAGAGAGTGTCAACGCTCTCAGTTGGTGGCATAGTTGGTCGGCGCAGAAACGGTAACAGGCACCTATCTTTCGATGGCTTTGATGACCCTAATTGGTATTGGAATGCCATTGGGTGCTTTCATCACTCAATACTTCGTAATGCCGAAGGTTGATCCATCAAGACCTCACATGACCAAATCATGGCTATTGGAAGGCCATGAAAGAGACCACAGCCTGTATCCTCGACGCCTTTCTACCTACGAATGTGGTTCTGAACCTGTTGGAGATGCAATGATTCAATTCCACTTCCAGTATTACTGGTATGCAATTATTTTCTTGGTATTCGATGTTGCATTCATGTTCATGGCATTAGGTGGATTACTGGCAGTAGATGCCACTGGAACCGCAGGCTCTGACCCAATCGATTTGGTCGGAACCGAAATGGTCATTCTGACAATCTTCTTTGCAACAATGGTTTTGGGAGTATGGCACGTATTCCGCAAGAGAGGTCGCATTTACATCTGAGGTGATATGATGAGTGATACTGGGGAAAATTATACCACGTTCAACAGCAGAGCATTGGTTGAAGTTGTTGGAGATGTTACCGACGAGGCATTGAAGGCGACTAAGATCAAACAACTCTTGAGCGTATTAGCGGGCCGTTTCTTTAATTGGGCAGGCAGAAAATCTCTGTTTACACTTCACTTGGGTATCAAGTGTTGCGCTATTGAGATGGCCGCTTCAGCAACTCCTAGATTTGATGGAGACAGGTTCGGGGTTCTATTCCGTTCAAGTCCTCGCCAATCCGACGTACTGTTGGTAAACGGGCCAATTTCTAAGAAATTCGCAGACCCAATCGTAAGACTATGGGAGCAAATGCCTGAGCCAAAGTACTGCATTGCAATGGGAGAATGCGCAATTTCAGGCGGCCCATATTACCAATCTTACAACATTCTTGAAGGAGTAGATACAGTCATTCCAGTAGATGTTTACATCCCAGGATGCCCTCCAAGACCAGAAGCATTGATCGATGGTTTTGGCAAACTTCGTGAGAAAATCATCCGAATTGGAGGTGCTCCTTCAACCGGCCGTGATGGCGACAAGCCAATTATCGTAGGAGATGACTGAGATGGGAATGACAATTACTCAAGAGCAGAATTCAGAAGCTGCGAAAGCGGCGGTTGAAAATCTCGATGAAAGATTTTCAGATGCAGGAGTTTCATCCGAAGTGGTCGCACATTCATCTGGCAAGAAGCAGGAATTTGTTCGAATCACTTGTTCCCCTGAACAGTGGAGAGCTGTTGCAAAACATCTCAAGCATGAAATGGGAGTAAATCACTGTGCAATGGTTACAGGAACTCATTATCCCTCTGGTAGTGATGAAAGAGGATGGGAAGTTGCATATCATCTACACAGATGGCCAATTCAGAATGTAGAAGCACACACTATGATTGTGCACGAAGGTGAGAAATTACAAGGCGCCGATATTCCAATGGAGTTTGAAATCTTCATCCCGCTACCTGCAGGAGATTCACCATCTGTTCCTACCATTCAAGACATCTGGGAAGGTGCAGATTGGAACGAGAAAGAAACTTGGGATTTGGTTGGAATCGATTTCGAAGGTCATGTAAACATGCACCGTGTATTGAATCCTCACGATTCACCAGTTGGATTCCATCCATTGCAGAGACAGCACAAAATTCGCTATCACGATTTCAATGAAATGTACGATGACCCACAAGGATTTGGGCGTAAACCGGTTGATGAGGGCCGCGTAAAGTGAGGTGTTATCATGGCAGAAATGTGGATTACAATGGGACCTCAGCACCCGATGACTCACGGATTGTGGACACTTCGTGTGAAAGTAGACGGTGAAACAGTAACTGATACCGAAGCAGAATTAGGATACATCCATCGTGGAGTTGAGAAAATCTGTGAAGCCAGAGACTTCACACAAATTACACCTTACTGTGACAGACTTTGCTATGTTAGTGCAATGACTTGGGCTCATTCCTACATCATGGCTGCTGAAGATCTATTGGAAGCAGAAGTTCCTGAAAGAGCAGAATACATTCGCTTGATGGCTGCCGAAGTACAACGTCTTGCAAGCCATTTGATGTGGCTTGGAGCATTTGGACCAGATATTGGAAATCTGACTTTGATGACATGGTGTCTACGTGACAGAGAAATGTTCCTAGATTTGTTACAGGAACTTGGCGGTTCTCGTATGCACTACAATTACCCTAGAGTGGGCGGTGTCAAGCGAGACATTCCTATTGGATGGGCTAATCGCTTGAAGGCTAAGGTCAAGCTATTTGAAAACAGAATCAAGGAGTATGAGATGCTTCTGGACGAATCTACAATTTGGCTCGTTAGACTACAAGGTGTAGGATATGCTACTGCTGAAGACCAAATCGATGCAGGGGTTACTGGACCTAATATTCGTGCTGCTGGAGTAAATACCGATGCGCGATGGACAAACCCATATTCTGTATACGACCAAGTTGATTGGGAACCTGCGGTTGAGAAACCTACCAGCGTCAAAGGTGCGGATTGCTATGACCGCTATCGTGTCCGAATGGAGGAGATGAGGCAATCATGCAGAATGCTACTAGATGCGATTGAAAAGATTCCAGGTGGTGCAAATACTCACTACCAGCCAGGCGATGAGATGTTGATCACCAAGGCACCAACCCGTGCTCCAGAAGGAGCTACTGGATTCAGCACTTACGAATGTACTAGAGGTGTATCCAACTTCTACATTCAGGGTGGCGGCGATGGCCGTGGAAAGCATCCATACAGAGTTTCGATTAGATCTCCTATGTTCATCACAATTCCGTATGTGGCTAAGACAATGATTGGATACAAGGTTGCTGACATCCCTGCAATTATGGGAAGTTTCGACCCTTGTATAGGGGAGACTGACCGTTGAGGTGATTATCATGGATGACTGGCTAGGACTTCACGATTTCATTTACTACCGCACCCGCGAAGGTGCGAACTGGCTACTTGAGGACACATTCTTGGAATCCTCAGCAAATGATATTGCATTCTTTACTTACACAATGCTTACTTGTTTGATTACCTTTGCAGGAATTATGCTTTCCATGTTCATGATTTTGTGGATTGAAAGGAAATTCTACGCACGTGTAAACGACCGTCGTGGAGCAACAACCGCTCTGCGTTCATTATGGGTTGGAGAAAATGGCGTTACTGCTGGCGAATGGTGGAATATGATTCCATACGGACTCGGAAAGCCAGTTGGCGCAATCAATAGATGGCTAAACAAAGTAGCAGGCAACTCTGGACACAAGCAAGAAATGGTCAACAGAGTTGGCAATCGTTCATGGTACGGTGTAACAATTTTCCCAGGTTTCTTCCAGAATATTGCAGACGGTATGAAGTTCCTAACCAAGGAGCACATGGTACCTTCTAGAGCTGACAAAGTAATCTTTGAGTTGGCTCCTTTCCTCGTAATTTCTTCTACGATTATGATTTTAGGAATGATTCCTCTTTCAAGTGGAATCTATGGCGCAAACCCTGAACTTTCAGTTCTATTCGCCTTCGCAATCTTTGGAATTGCTCCTCTGGGAGTATTCTTTGCAGGCTGGTCTTCCAACAACAAGTATACGCTTCTTGGTGGAATCAGAAGTGCAGCACAATTGACAGCATACGAGATTCCTCTTCTACTCTCCATTCTTGGAGTGTGTGTTATGGCAGGTTCTTTCAATTTCCTTGAGATAGTACACTTCCAGCACTCTTCTGGTGCGTGGCTCTTCTTCCTAATGCCATTAGGTGGAGTACTATTCTTGGTCAGTATGATCGCAGAAGTAGAAAGAATTCCTTTCGATATGCCAGAGGCTGAGGCTGAACTTGTAGAAGGTTGGTGGACAGAATACGGTGGCATGAGATTCGGTCTACTATTCGCAGCAGAATACATGCGTGTATATGCAGCAAGTATTCTCTTTGCGCACTTCTTCATGGGAGGATGGCATGCTCCATTCGCAGGCACCATAGGTTCAATTCCATATCTAGGAGCAGCATGGTTGGCAATACCTGGAATCATTTGGACACTGCTGAAGGCTTGGTTCATTTTCACAGTAGTATTCGTTTGGGCTAGAACAGCTCTACCAAGAATTAGAACGGACCAAATTCTAGAATTTGGATGGAGGATGTTACTTCCATTAGCAGTTCTACAAGTTGTCCTATCCATGGTTTACAGACTATACTTCTTCGACGCAGCATCGATGTCTGATACAATTGCAGGCGGATGGGCGTGGGACCTAACTATTCAAGACTTCACAATACCTTGGGGATTGCCGATTTTGACAACTGTATTCTGGTTGGTAGTATTCGTGGTCATGATGAAAGATGAGAACATCGAAGAGAATGAGGAACGTATGTACCACATCCGAACGATGACGCCTGCGGGAACGCACACGGCAGGAAAGGAGTGAGGTGAAAACATGGCATCACATCCACATGGCAAACCAAATTTCAGAAACTTATTCTGGTACCCATTTAAGATAACAGGATTGACCGTTTTGAGAACTTACGAATTTATTGGTAAGAGATTCTCAAGCGGATACCACAACACAACACATCCAGAATTTATCGACGATGGAGATATTGCTCGCTCTGAGAAAACTAAGCATCTCAATGACATTACTGCACACCATTACACGCCAGACCGTGCAGGAACTGACCTAACTCCAACCATTTGGAAACCTCAAACTGTTAACTATCCTTATGAGAGGATTGAAGAAATCGAGCCATGGTTGTTCGTACCAGGAAATTACAATGGTAGAATCGGTGTAATCTGGGAGACCTGTACTGCATGTAAGATGTGTGTAAATGTCTGTCCTAACGCCTGTCTTCACATGACAACTGAACTAAGAGTCGACGTACTTGATAGTGCAGAAGGAGAATGGGAAGGATACGGTGCTGAAATCGAAGTTGGTAAATTTGCGGCAGTAGAGAAACCAGAAGTCGTGGAGACACTTTCAGAATTCAATCTTGCCACAGCACACACCGATGCTCCCGACGAATGGAGATTTGGTGAAGTCCTAGACTTGACTGGAGATAGCGCAAGAATGCGTTGGAATGACAGCGGAGAAGTCGACGAAGTACCACTTTCCACTCTATATCCTGCAGACGACCAAATTGTTTCTGGTAGAATTGATCTAGGAAGATGCATGTTCTGCGGATTGTGTATGGAAGCATGTAATTTCACATCCTTCTTCATGACCAATGAGTATGATGGAATGTCAGGATTCACTCGTCAAGAACTATGGATGGATGCAAGTAGAACCAGAGTCCTAATCGGCGACCACCAAGAAGCTGTAGATTCAGAGTTGGCAAAGAGAGCCAGCAAAGAACGAGATAAGCGAGCCAAGAAAGCGGCTAAGGCTGCAGGGGAGGCTTGAGTATGGACCTTGCAATGTATCTTGAAGTTGGAATGTTCTTCTTGATGAGTACAATCGTAATCGGTGGTGCCCTGGGCCTAGTTTACATGCAAAGAGTTGCACATTCAATGATGTGCTTGATTTTCTGTTTCATGGGAGTTGCAGGAATATTCATCTTAATGGGTGCAGAATTCCTAGCAGTCATTCAAATCCTTGTTTATCTGGCGAGCGTAATGCTGGTTGTATTATTCGGTATTATGCTGACTAGAAGACAAATCTTGGAGGAGGATTTCGAATGAGACTACTATCCATTCTATCTAGGGTTGGTCTGATTTTCTTAGGCGCAGTCATCATTACTGCAGTATCTGCAGACGTAGTCTGGGAAGATTCTTCAGAAGAAGAAATCACCACTAGCGACCTAGCCTCTTCACTATTTGGAGAATGGGCTTTACCTCTTCTTGCACTTGGCTTCTTGATGGCTATGGCAATGGTAGGAGCAGCATATCTTGTTCGTGACGAGAGATTGGTTAATCTCGAGTGGGAATTAACTGGAGGTGAAAAGAAATGATTGATCCAGCATGGGTATCAGGACTTGCCGCCATTCTATTCATCATAGGACTGTGGGGTGCATTCAGTAGAAAGAATGCAATCGTTGTCCTGATGTGTATTGAATTAATGTTGAATGCAGTGAATTTACAATTCGTTGCTGCAGCAACTCACTGGGGAGATGTAACCGGTTGGGTTTACGCAGTATTCGCAATTGCAATCGCAGCAGCGGAAGTTGCCATTGGTTTGGCGATCTTCCTGTCAATGTATGGACAACACGAGACCATATCTCTAGATGAGGTAAATCTCTTGAAGAATTGAGGTGATATCATGAGTGACTCCGGAATCATCGATTATGCTGTACTAATCCCTCTAATGCCAATGTTGGCATTCCCAGTTATCCTTTTCTTGGGTAGGTTGTTCAATGGAACTCCTACTTGGGTCAAGAATGTCAAGGAAGGAGGAATCATCGCCCTTACCGTTATGGGTGCAAGCTTAGTTCTTGCACTTGCAGTAATCAAAGAACACATGCATCATGTAGGGACTGCCAATGTTTTCACTTGGTTTGAATCTTCATGGTGGAACTCTGAAACAGGTGCTATCACCACCAAAGTGTTTGGAGTGGGAATACACATCGATCACCTAACAGTGATGTTGCTATTCGTGGCGGCTTTCCTATGTTTCTTGATTAACATATTCTCAATTGGTTACATGAATACCGACCCGATTAATGACAATAGAAATCATCGATTCTATGCGGAATTCGTACTATTCTGTAGCGGAATGCTTGGAATGGTGCTTGCAGATTCCTTCCTTTGGTTGTTCATCTTCTGGGAGTTAATGGGTCTGTGTTCCTATCTTCTAATCGGCTTTTACTACGAGCGTCCAAGTGCTGCATATGCGGCCAAGAAAGCATTCCTAACCACACGTGTTGGTGACGTTTTCCTTGTAATTGGTCTAGTTATGCTGTGGAACTTATTCGATGGTCACCTGGATTATGCATACGTCTTCAACAAAGAAAATATTGCAGCAGTTGATTCAGGAGACCTTCAACTCGCTCTAGGAATGATGTTCATTGGAGCGGTTGGAAAGTCAGCGCAATTCCCGCTTCACGTTTGGTTGCCTGATGCTATGGAAGGTCCTACGCCGGTTTCTGCACTTATTCACGCAGCAACAATGGTTAACGCAGGATTGTATCTTGTGGCAAGAATGTTCCCATTCTTTGGTGGAGCAGAGTTAGGAGCCCTCTCGACATTAGCGATAGTAATCGCTTGTATTGGTGGAATCACAGCGGTAATGGCTGCATTAATCGCATTCGTTCAAATGGATTTGAAGAAGGTTCTCGCTTATTCTACAATGAGCCAGTTAGCATATATCTTCACAGGACTAGGTTCTGCACTTTGGTTTGCCAACAATGGTTACGACGAATTAGCGGCATTCGCAATGGGTGCATCTCTATTCCATCTATTCAATCACGCAATGGCAAAAGGAATGCTGTTCATGGCATCCGGTTCCGTTATTCACGAAATGCATCACGCACATCACGAAGTAGCTCATCACGATGATGACCATCATGATGACCACCATGACGACCACTTTGATGCACAATCCATGGAAAACATGGGTGGTTTAGCAAGCAGGATGCCAATCACAGCAACTGCAATGTTCGTTGGTAGTATGTCAATCATAGGAATTCCATTGATCGGTGGATTCTGGTCCAAGGAAGGAATTATCGCAAGTGCTTGGCAAGTTGCATTGAAAGAACCGATTTTCCTATTGCCTGCAATATTGATTCTAATCGGTGCAGGAATGACAGGATTCTACATGTCTAGAATGTGGTTCATGACATTTGCTGGTAAACCAAAGACCGAGGTTGCTGAACATGTTCATGAACAAACAGCCTGGATCCCAATCCCGTTGGTTACTCTAACCTTCATGACACTTGGAGCAATTGTATTCGCTGGAATGCATGCTGGTCACTGGTTAGGAGACTTCGAATCAGGACACTACACCAATTTCTTTGACGGAATTGGTTACGAATTGGAACATGTTTTCCTTAACCATGATACATTCTTACTTGTTTTGACCTATGTTGCAATCGGCTTGTCTCTTGTACTAGGGCCATCCTTTGCAATGGCATTGTATGGTGGTAGTCTAGATGATGGCCAGAAAGCAAAACCTTGGATGCAGTGGGCTATTAATCTCTCAGCGAAGGTCAACAGCAGGTCAAAGTTCGACAATACAGAATGGGCGAATTCAAGCTTATCTAACTCCTTACACAAGAGATTGCACTTTGACGATGTTTATGATGCTGCAATGATGAAAATTGTAGTTGGATTCTCCAACTTGGCTGCTATCTTCGATACCAAGTTTATCGATGGAGTAATCAAGACAATTGAATCTACAAGTCAGCAAGCATCACAAAGAGTTCGTGCGCTTACAACAGGTAGCGCAAGAGATTACATCATGATGACAGCATTGGGAACTTTGGCTATTTTCATGTTACTATGGGGGGTGGCTTGATTGAGTAGCAACCAAGCATTGGATATCAAGAACAAGGAGTTCATGCTAGTCGGAGGCCTGTTGATTATAGTTGCAGGCCTGATGGCATTCTTCCCTTCGATGAGTGAATCAGATTCCGCAGTCGATTGGATCAGCATACCTCTAGTTGGATTCCCTATCATTGTAAGTTGTATTCTTCTTGCATTCGCTAGTCAGGAAACCCGTGAAAGAAAAGAATTGCTAGCAGTCCCTATCCGCTTGTTTACTCTTGCAGCATCATTAATTCCGCTTGCAATTTCCACAGCGTTATTCTTCGATTGGCTAATTATGGTCGATTGGGATTTGATGTATAACGAGTATGCATTGGAGAAAGAATATGTTTGGATAGAAACCATTGGAGTTTCATGGCACGTCGGTATGGACGGTCTATCCTTCCCTATGGTCTGGCTTACAACATTCTTGATTCCAGTTACCATCATCACAACTTGGAATGAAAAAGATGGTGCAACCTATCACCCTCTTCTATTGATGATGGGTGGTGCATTGATTGGAGTATTCGTAGCATTGGACCTATTCTTGTTCTATGTGTTCTGGGAATTGACATTGATTCCAATGTTCTTCCTCATCCTAAAATGGGGTGGAAAGGATAGAAGATATGCAGCTCAGAAGTTCTTCATCTACACATTCTGTGCATCTGTAATTATGCTTCTAGGACTGATTACTCTTTACTTCCTTCAACCTGAAGGAAATGGTTCACAATATGGAACATTGACTGGCAGAACTTTCGATATGACTGTTCTATTCGCAAATGCAACAGCATACAATGTTGGAGACAATGTATTCCTAGGCGAAGACATGCAAAACATTCTGTTCGCAATGCTAATGATTGGATTCCTGGTCAAACTACCAGCAGTACCTTTCCACACTTGGCTTCCAGATGCGCACGTACAAGCACCTACTGGTGGTTCTATGCTACTAGCTGGTGTAATGTTGAAGATGGGAGCATATGGAATGCTAAGGATTCCAATTGCGATATTCCCTGATGCGGTAATTTACTATCAAGATGTAATTATGGCCATAGGTCTGATTTCGCTTGTTTGGGGAGCAGTAGTATGTTTAGGACAAACCAACCTGAAGAGAATGGTTGCTTATTCGTCAGTATCTCACATGGGAGTAATTCTTCTTGGAATAGCTAGTATGCAACCGATTGGATATGCTGCAGCATTGTTCATGATGTTCGCTCACGGAATCATTTCTCCAATGCTGTTCGCAGTGTGTGGTGCATTCAAACACCACTACCATTCAATGGAAATTGGTTCCATGCGAGGAATGGCCAAGTGGTCGCCTTACCTATCGGTTTACATGATGTTTGCATGGATGGCAAGCCTTGGTTTACCTCTACTAGCAGGATTCGTTGCCGAATTGATGGTACTGATCGCATATTGGCCTGAGTATGGATGGTGGATTTTACTGCCTGGATTTGTTCTAGCAATTACAGCAGCATACTACCTTTGGTCTATGCAAAGAACAATTTTCGAAGGTGGAGACGAAGGACAACCTCCTGAATCATTGAACGGTGAAACACCACCTGACATTACTTTACCAGAAAATATCGGTATGATTATCCTTGCAATATTTACGGTAATTTTCGGAATCTTCCCATTCATTGCATTGGGAATGATGGACCAATGGACTGTAGCATTCTTCGAGGGTGTTTTCAATAGCGGGGGTATCTGAATGACCACTGAAGTATTCTCCACAGAATTCTGGACTGCATTTGCTCCTGAATCCATTCTAGTTGTAGGACTATTACTGATATTCATAATTCCAAATCTGGGTAATTCTAAGTTTAGAATTCCATTGACTAAGGTTCACGTACCATGGTTCTTGGGTGGACGCAGATTCAAGTTGACCGGCTCACCAGCAATTCCTGGAATGTTGGCAACTGCAACTCTGTTCACTGCTCTAGGTATGATGATTATCGAGACTATTGATGGTAATATGGACACGACCACTGTAACCAGTGGCGGGATTGTGATTTTGCAAATTGATAATTTCTCTAGGTACTTTGAGATCCTATTCTTGTCAGCAGCATTACTTGCATCTATGGCCAGCCTTGACCGTATTCCTGCACACACTTTCCAAGGAAAGAAGAGTTTGGAAGAGATGTATGATAATCGTCGCCAAGCGGACTTCTACATCCTAATGCTAACCACAGCAGTAGGAATGTGTATGGTAGCATTAGCACAGGACCTATTCGTACTGTTTGTAGGATTGGAACTTGCAAGCCTTGCAACATATGTCTTGGTTGGTTTCCACAAGGAATCCAAGGCAGGTGCAGAATCTGGTGTCAAGTATTTCATCGTAGGTTCAGTTGCTAGCGGTGTAGGCCTGTATGGTCTTTCGCTATTGTATCTCGAATTTGGTAGTCTACAACTTACCACACTAGCTGCAAACTGGGCAGATGCTAGCATCTTAGGAACAATCGCTCTTGGTCTAGTACTAGTTGGATTTGGATTCAAGGTTAGTGCAGCACCATTCCACTTTGCAGCACCAGATGCATATGCTGGAGCAAACTCACCTGTTGCAGGTGTATTAGCTACCGCTTCTAAGGCAATGGGAATGATTGGTTTAATCAGAGTACTATTGGTAATTGCATTACCTGAGGCTAACTCAGAGGGAAGCGCAGTTTGGTTGTATGCATTGGCAATCCTTTCTGTAGTCACTATGACTTGGGGTAACATTGCTGCCTTAGGTTCTAAGAATCCTAAGCGCATGTTAGCATACTCATCGGTCGCTCATGCAGGTTACATGATGGCAGCACTAACTGCAGTCGGTGCATGGCGATGGGGAGAGATTGAAGCACCAGGCGATTACGCTGAAGCGATTGTCGCCGCAGTACTATTCCACCTATTCGTTCTAGTCGCTTTCAAACTTGGAGCGTTCTTGGTTCTCGGATTATTGGAGATGGAAGGTGGAGCTAGTAGACTCTCCGCATTAGCGGGACTTGCTAGAAGAGACCCATTGATTGGAACTGCAATGTTCATCTTCATGTTGGCCCTTGCAGGTGTTCCACCTCTTGCAGGATTCATGTCAAAGTTCCTAGTGATCGCAGGTATCGTTTCTGCTAGTATCGGTGAACTTTGGATGAATGGAACAGTATCATTCTCGGATATTCACTGGATATGGTGGCTTGCATTAGCCATGTTCCTCAACAGTGCAATATCGGTATTCTACTATCTGAGAATAGGTGTTGTGATGTTCCTAGATGTACCTGAAGAAGGACGCCGCAAGCCTCTCCCATATGGTGCATCGATCAGGATGGCTATTTGGGTCTGTTTGGTAGCAACTGTAATTCTAGGATTGTCCGGAGATACTCTCATCGATATGTGTTATCGAGCCGCAGAGAGCCTAAACCTATCTTGAATAGAGTCTCAGCCTTCAAGTAGGAAGGGCTTTTGGCATTGTTATGGGCCGTAGGCGTGAAGAGAAAGTTGACGAGGAAGAATTAGCTCGTCTTATGGGGTCTGTAGAGGGAGAATCCTCTAAGATTCGTGTCAAGATGCCTAATACAAAGGTCAACGAAATGTTTGCTATTGCAGAACAAATTCTTGGCGGAAGAAGAGTTACCGTCCTTTGCGCAGATGGTGAAACCAGAATGGCAAGAATCCCTGGTAAAATGCGCCGCAGGCAATGGGTTAGAGATGGTGATTTGATTATTGTATGGCCATGGGATTTCCAAGATTCTAAGGCTGATGTTAAGCACCGATATACCAAAACTCAGGCACTCTATTTATCTCGAAAGGGAGTTCTACCACCAGAGGTTGATATCTTTGGAATGAATACTCAAGTTGATGACTTTGATGATGAGGATGGTCTGTTCGCTTCAAGTGACACAAGTGCTGCTGAAGAAGAACCTGAGCAAGAAGCCGTTGAAGAAATGGAAGACGACGATGACGATGATGAGATCAACGATCTCTTTGGTTGAATAAGTTCTATGCCTCAACAAAAATGGAGGCTGAAACATGGTACGTCGAACCGATTGGGAAAACGAACTGTCCAAGAATACCAAGCAGCGACGTAATAATCGCAAGCGTCGAAAAATGAATGCAGATGAAGAATTCATGGATGGCGAATCCTCTGAATTCATCAAGAGTTTGGATAACAGCAAAGGCACTGGCTGGATGGCTGAAAAAAAGTACAAGCGCATGTTCACTGAAATCGAAGAAGGCCTATCTGGAGTAATGGGAGATGGTCCCTTTGAATGGGTTGACAGAAGAGTTTTCGACGCAGTTTTCGACCGATTGACCTTGATGAGTTTGTATAAACTAATGAAATCGGGTCTAATCGATACTCTAGACTTTCCAATTGCAAGAGGTAAGGAAGCACATGTATTCCATGGAACTGGTGAAAATGGGCCTATTGCGGTAAAGATATTCCATACCTCAAATGCTGTGTTCAAGAATTTGGTTCAATATATCGAAGGAGACCCTAGATTCGGAGGTCTAAAGCGAAGACATCGTGATTTGGTAGATATCTGGGTACGCAAAGAATTCAGAAACTTATCACGATTAGCAAAGTGGGGGCTTTCTGTTCCTAAACCCTTAGGAGTTCATCGTAATGTCTTGGTCATGGAATATTTGGGTACTGAAAATGCTCCTTCTCCAAGATTAAGGGACGTTCAAGTGATTGAGCCTCAAGCGGTGTATGAAGAGTTACTAGAGTTCCTTGCAATAACATGGCAGAAAGCAAAAATGGTGCACGGGGACTTTTCTCCCTACAACATAATGTGGCATGGGGATAGGCCCGTGGTTATCGATGTTGGACAAGCGGTAGTTGAATCTCATCCTCGAAGTCAGGAATTCCTTGTTAGGGACGTGACTAGATTGGTTGAATGGGCCAACAAAGCAGGTCTGGAAATCGATTTAGCAGAAGCAATGTTCGATGTTTTGGATATGGATTTGTCTCATATTGACCTAAAAGAAGAGGAATAAGCACCTCTACATATCTTGAAGAAGGACAGGCTTCCCGCTTTGAATATGCGTCAGCCATTACCTAGGGTCCCAAGAGACCGCATCGCAGTGCTTATCGGCGCTAAAGGTGCTACTAGGAAAGAATTGGAGAAAGCGGCTGGATGCAAACACATTCAGATCGATTCATCAACTGGTGAAATCGAAGTTACTTGGCCAGCACCTGGTGAATTTGACCCAGTTAAGGCTCTGAAGTTACCAGATGTAATCAAAGCGGTTGGAAGAGGAATGGCACCAACTCGAGCAATTCAGTTACTACAAGATGATTGGTTTTTTGAAATGGTTGATTTGAGGGACCATGTTGGTAAGCGCTCCAATCAACAGAGAAGAATAAGAGCTAGAATCATTGGTTCTGAAGGGAAGATTCGCAAGATGATTGAGCAGCATACCGGTGCTGAAATTTCGATTTACAAATCCACCGTCGTTTTAGTCGGAGATGGAGATGGATTAGGAAGTGCTAGACAGGCAATTGAGATGTTGGCTAGCGGCAGTGAACATGGTACAGTCATGAAATTCTTAGAACGAGAAAGAAAGAAATCACGACTTGATGCACGTTCATTAGACTACATTATAGAAAAGGAATCACCTACTGATACGGAAGATTTCCAAGACTTAGTTCCTGGATTAGCAGCGGTAGCAGATCGCAGAAACCGACGTCTCAAAGCAGCCCAAGTGGACCCTGAAAATGAAGAAGAAGTTCTAGAGATGATGGAACTTTCAGAAGACGAAGAGGTCAGTTGGGAGGAAGAGTGACCTTCCTTCTCTGATACCAAGCAATTGCAATTCCAGCTACAATTAGTGCAATTACTCCCGGTGCAAACGAAGTTACAACTCCAACGCCAGATACACTTGCTCCTGTAACCATCATGTGATGATTATTGTTCGACTCATCTCTTTCATCGATCACATTGCTTGGGTCGATAACAAGCCGTAAATCCCACTGTCCAGTATTTGGAACAACATAATCCCACACAATCAATTCACATCTACATTCGTCAGATAGATTCCCACCTTCAACAACTACGGTTTGCATAGTTGTCCATTCAACATTAGCAGTTCTATCGGCAGGAGCTGCTTGAAGGTAAACTGTAACTGCCCCACCATGGCCCTGATTTGCCTCAAGCATACTAGTGATGACAATGTCTCCATTAGTGTCTCCAGGTCTTACGACCAATCTGTCAACATTGGTTTGACTTGCATTCCAGGATAGGTCTAATCCTGGCAAAATTTGGAACGCATTTGGAATTGTAACCAATTCATTTCCTGCATTATCAGTAACTACTGCCCTCAACATTAGGTATTGTCGAGACTTAGTAGCCCAAGATGCTAATCCCATAGTGCCATCCAATCCAGTTACACCGATGTCAATCCATCTGCCTGATTGGTCGGGTGTTGCACCCACACCATTCAAGTCAAAGCCATACTGTATTTTCGAATTAGCCAAATCTATTCCAGAACCTAGGTCTTGTGCAGAGAATGAGATGTTGACGGAGCCAACCAAACTTGTTGTTAACTCATCAACAGTCCAACCAATTCCTTCAGGTTCGCTGACATCAACCTTGACATCGATTTCGATGGAATCGCCGATGTTTCCAACAATATCTACTGCTCGTAATTTGATTTGATGTTCTCCTTCTGAGAATGAAATAGTGGTGCTATCTCCTGATACATCACTCCAAACTCCATCTTTTTGGATTTGTACATAATCGACTCCTGAACCGCTTCCATCATCAGCCGCAGTGTCCAGGTCAGAAATTATTACTTCAGTAGAATCGCTCCACTCTCCACCATTTCCGATGGTCGGGCTAGACATTACTGGAGCGGTTCTATCGATTCCAATGAACATTGTTTTACTTACTGAAAGACCGGAATTATCCCAAACAGTAAGCCTTGGATTGTATGTTCCTTCCGCAATGGAACCAGTGTTCCAATCCCATCCATATGCGATTGTTCCAGGTCCATCATCAGATGGACTACCAGGGCCAGGAACATTTGCTAGGCTTGCATGGGTAAGATCATCATCATTTGCAGACCAAGTGAATGCCAAAGTCCCGTTCGCATCTAGCGCATACCATGCTCTATCGATTGCAGTTGTGCCGCTACCGAATCCCGAATTAGTCAAATCGAATGATGTAATTACGGGTACTTGGTTAACAATATTGAATTGACCACTAGTGAACCAAGTTGTGAAATTTTGTGCTAGAGAATCCCACGCTCTTGCTCTGAATGTCCATGTTCCATTGGCGTATTCGGTTGTATCAACATGTTTTAGCCAAGGGGTCGTTGTCAGATTGGCTACACTTGTCCAACTTGATCCATCCGAAGAAATTTCTAGCTCGATGCTAGAAATAGTTCCATTGCCAGTAGATGTCAAACTTAGAGTGAACAAACCTTTGACATCTTGATTTTCAGAAGGTCCATTTGCAAATACTAGACTTAATTCACTATCTGCGAATTTGATTTGCTTGGAATCTGCCAAAAGAATATCTCCACTTTGACCAATAGTCATGATTAACACGACCAAAAGAGCGGAGATGACTCGCCTCATCAAGTGCCTGACATAACCACTCGCCCTTGAATGCTCGCATTGCAACACCCCCCTATGGGGTGTGTTGAAGATGAAAAATATGTAGCCGTCAGAGTTTTTTGAGTCGGTTGTTTCAAGTGCTACCCTCTCTCTCTTGTATTCATGGCAAGAGCATCGGTGACCACTTTAGTCCTCGCGATGATGATTTTAGCCGTTGTTCCACTATCTGCGCAAGCAGAAGACAGTGGAGGTGTTCAAGCTTCAGAATCTACCGTGGCAATCTCACCTTCTAATCCCGTTGAGGGCGGTTCCATTACCATCACATTGACCTTGTTTAATTCAAACAATTTTGAAGCCGAGGATGTGTTATACAAGTTCTATTGGAATGGCGTTTCCTCTTCGCAGTTAATCTCGGCGAATACCGTTGATATTGCAGCAGAATCCACTGCGGATGTTCAAATTGTAAAATCAGGATTAACCGTTGGTGAACACAAAGTATGGGTCGCTTTCGAATATGCAGGTGGCGGTGAGCAAATTTTCTTCTCTGACATAATTGTCAGTGGGTTAGCAGATTTGGAAGCGACTTCGATTTCAACAAGCCCATCAGATATTGAATCAGGTGATTCTGTAACGATTTCGACTGAAGTCTCCAACACAGGTTCACAAGATGCAGCAGCAAGTCGCCTTCAAATCAATCTGGAAGACCAAAGCGAAATTTTTGATGTACCTTCTATACTAGCCGGAGAAAGTGTTTGGATAAATGAAACAATGACTGCACCTTCTTCCGGAACCTATGATTTCGATGTGATTGTAGATTTGGATGACGCTGTCGTAGAAGCGGATGAAAGTAATACTTTCACTTCTTCAATAACTGTGGATGCTAGAATGGATATAGCCCATCAAGGAGAACTTTCAATCGATGTAGATGAAGGCGCTCTACAAGGCCCATGGACTGTTTCGGGTACGATAACAAGAACCGGCGGCAGCGGTGTAACCGAAGTTCCAATGCGTTTGGAAATTAAGGATGATGTAGGAGTCAATGTTCCATTACCTACTTTTTATGTTAACATCAGTGGTGGTGAAAACGCACAACAAGTTTGGTCATTCCCTCTCCTCTACAATTACATCTCAACATTATCTGCTGGAAATCACGAAGTTAGTGCAGTCATCGACCCGTACGGAACTGCATCTTTCATCCAAGAGACTACTGACAATGATCGCATAAGTGCTTACTTTGACAAGTACGATGTCCCTGATGTTTCAGTTGACCCTTATGCAATTCCATCAAAAAACACCGTCACAAGTGGTAGCAATGTCGATTGGACGGTCGCCATTACAAATTCAGGAGAAGTAGATGTTTCTGGTAGACTAATCTACACTTGGGAAGGTCAAACAGTAGAGGAAAACTCTCAACCAATAATCAACATTCAGCCTGGAGAAACTCATATCTGGACCGAGACTCTTCCTACAGAGAGTGGGTCACATGATGCAGACTTCGAAGCACAATGGATTCCAACCGCTGGGTCATTTGATGCTAATCCATTGAATTCCTTTGCAAACGGAAGTGTCGAGGTCACAGCTCAACTAAGGCTAACATGGTCTAGAGCATCCATGTCATTGGTAGATTCTAGTCAAGAACCTGCAAATTTCCCATTGATCGCTGGGCAGGAATACACTGTTTCAATTAAACAGGGCTCTCAAGAAACAGGGTCAGTAAATTACTCCTGTGAAAACGAATTGGGAGAAGTATTTGGAGAGATTCAAATCGATGTAACCACAGGTGGGCAAATAGTAACGGTAGAATGCACATTTACTGCATCTGCGCCATTTACTAACATCAATTTGATTCCAGATGACAAAGCGGTTTGCGATACACAAACATGGAATTGGGACTCGAAAGAATCCAGTAGCAACGTGGCGGATGAAGCCGGTAGCATGAATTTCAAGACTGCAGGATTAATCGCAGTCATTTGTGTTGTTCTCATCGCCGTACTTATCGCAGCCGTAATCTTGACCAGAGAAGTAGAAGAAGAAGTCGAGAGAGATATCTTTGATTATTGTCCTGCTTGTGATGGTGAATTAGAAGGCAATGAAGACCGTTGTCCGTATTGTACATTCAATCTCAAGAAAGCAAGAAAGCAATTCCACGATTGTGAATCATGTGGTGAATCAATTCCAGATTTATTGTCGAATTGTCCATATTGTGGTGCTAATCAAGATGTATCGAAATACTTTGAGAGACGTGAACGCAGAGTCGTTGAAAAGGAAACAATTGCTCTTCAAGATGAAGAAGAAGTTGATCCTGAAACAATTCACGCAGCAGGATATGAAGGATTCGAAGAGGCTGTCAAAGAATTCGGTTACGATGCTGATGACCTTGAAGGTCATTGGGATGAAAATATCGCCAAGGCTGAGCAAGAAGTCGAGGCCGCTTATGATAGAAGAGTCGCAGCTGAAGAAGAATTCGACCTTGATGATGAAGAGGCAGTTAACACTGTAACAACCACGTTAAAGAGTATCAAAGAAACATTCGAAGGCCATGATATTGATGCGATTTTGAAAGATAAAGAAATCAAATCTCACGTTGATGACGGTGGCGAATTATCTGCTAGCGATGCAGATATTCGTGAAAGATTGTTCGAGATTACTGGCGAAGAGGGCGTATTACCTGGAGACGAAGTGAATATTGGAATGGGTATTCAAGACCGATCTCTAGCAGGAAATGTACTTCCAGAAGATGCAATGGACTTCTCATTCGATGAGGAAGCAGACGAAGTAAACCCTGTCGCAGCAGCAGCCGCAGAAAGTAAGAGAAGGCGCGGTGTTAGAAGGAAGTCTAAGGTGAAAACCGCAGAATGTGGAGCATGTGGCGCAGATATTGCAGCTGATGCAAACGAGTGCTCTACATGCGGTGCTAAATTCGAATGAAGATGCCTGTCAGTACTCACAGGGTTCGTCATCGCGTAAGCTCGGCTGACCCTCTTGACTTCATTCAGGCAGACATGCCAAGCACAGGCCACGCTTCAAACCATCGAGGGGTGTCATTGATACATTGGTTCCTCTTCGGCAAGTACGATGAGGGCAAAACCAGCGATGTCTGCATTCATCATGCTCGCAATATTGCTAGCCTCGAGTATGGGATGCATCGGACTTGTTCCTGCTCGCGAATTTATGGAGGATTTGAGAGACCCTCCAAAGATGGTCGATGTTACAGAGAAAATCAATGCATCTCACGTTTTTACAACCGACATAACCAATGTTCAAGGCTCAACTAGTTATTCTACTTCTCAAACTTTTGATGTAGATGCAAATGTCAAGGAGATCAGTGCTTACATTTCTACCCAGATGCCTTTGGAATTGGTACTCCCAGGTATTCCTACTGAAGTTAGGTACGTTACGGCGACTTTAACCGATGCAGATGGCAATCAAGTTTGGTTCGCAGAAGTTACAGAGACTGAGAGAAAGATGGTCGAAACTTTCCAGCAACCATTAGCAGAAGGGGAATGGACTTTGAATGTAGAAGCCAGAGGTTATGGGGAAGAATTAGCAAACCTGTACAAGGACTCATTCCAGGTTTTGGTTAAGATTGAGAGTGAGTGTTGGAAATATCCAAACGAAGATGTATGTTCATTCGATTAGACCAAGCTTGAATCACAGGCATATCTTCTCGAGCAACTCTGACACTTCCCTTTCCGATTGTGGTTTCTTTCAGCACCACCTTCAACCATTAGACGTTGAACTTCTTTGATTGCCGAAAATAGAGTATGCTTACTTTCATCGTTCCAATCAATACTGTGAAGGTTTTCTGAACCATACTTCAGCACTCCATATGGGGGGGTTCTTCCAGTTGTAGATTCTACCAAGTGGATATATGCCAGTAATTGCATGCGGTGAGATTTGTGAGGCTTATCTGGTATTTTGCCAGTTTTCTGTTCGACGGGTATGAACTCTCCATCCACAATCACAATTTGGTCAGGTTTCCCTCTAACCCCTGTATGGTCATCGACCAACAAACCTGCGGTCGAATCATCATCTGAATAAGCGAGTTCCATATTTTCATCAATACCTGCATCGATTCTTGCGGTTTCTACTGCGCTATCTGCAAGTAGCGCTCGTTGTAATTGCCAAGACGCCATTAGTGTCCAAACCATTGCAACAGTAACAAGAATAAACCCTGCTTGCTCTTTATCTTCAGCCCACATTAATGCTATTGCGTGTAATCCAAAGATGGTAGCACCAATTAACAAACCAGCCTCAACTTTACCACCTTGACCCCATCCTCCAATGAATCCGAATGGCTGAAAAGTGAAGGGAATAATCTCATCTTCAAGCGTACTAATTTCTTGAATCTCGTCGAGTTCACTGATTTGGGAATCGGTCCACCTTCGCCAAGGTAGATAGATTGCAATCAAACCTAACACTAGCCAAATTAGAGATAGGATGGTCAGATATCTTGCAAAATCAACCGGGGCATTAGTATCTGTAATATTTGTAAAAATTAGAGCATCTGTGATAAAAATAATTACAATTGTAAACCACCAAGACCAAATGATTAGCGCCTTTTTCAGATCATTTTGTTTTTGTTTGAACAAATTCATTTTTTCATGAATTTCAGCATGCTTCTTTCTTCCAGCATCAATTGCTTCACCCTTCCCACTTTTTCCTTCTCTTGCCAATGACCAGGACAATGGACAGTAGGTGTGACGTTCCAAATCACTTGCAGAAACATGCAATGCATTACCGGAATCATCTCTCCAGAATCCATCATCACTTTCTACTGCGATTATTGGATTGCTTGAGCCTGCATCTGCGATATTTCCACCTCCGGTAGCCATCGGCTAACATGAGTTGAAATCAAGGTTGTGCCTACTAGTGTTAGTCCAGATTCGCATTACTGTGTCATAATTCGAAATTTTGCTGGACGAAGCGGTTATTTAGGGGGGGATGGTGGCCCGAATGCTGGAGTCTATACTATGACTGAACTTCTCATCGACCGTGAGACCTACGAGACACATGCTGTTCACATTGGAACACAGCAGAAAAGCGCTGATATGGCACAGTTTATTCAAGAGGTTCGCTCTGATGGATTGTACTTGATAGACATCGAAATTACAGATGGCAGAATCCGAGCAATCTCTCAATTCTTGAATCGTTACAATCCAGCAAATATCATGGTTGTTAGTGCAAGACAATACGGACAACGCCCAGCACGAAAGTTTGCTGAAGCTATCGGTGCTAATGCTAGTGTAGGCCGCTTTATTCCTGGAAGCCTAACAAATCCTGCTCTTCGTTCCTATGTAGAGCCTGATATGCTATTCGTTACAGACCCTGCTGCAGACCAGCAGGCACTTAGAGAGGCAGTCAATTCAGGACTTCCGATTGTTGGAATTTGTGATGCAAACAATAACCTAAGAAATGTCGATCTTGCTCTACCTGCAAATAATAAGGGTAGAAAGTCTCTATCTCTACTATACTGGATTTTAGCCCGTGAAGTCTTGAAGGCTCGTGGAGAAACAACCGATGAAGCTTGGGCTGAAGCACAAGACCTTGAAGACTGGGAATCTACTTTCTGAGCAGATACTCACCCCAGTGGGTGATGAAGATGAGCGATTTCATCTTGCCAAAACCAAGTGAATGGGACGGTGAACAACGTCCACTATTCCTAGCTCCAATGTCTGGAGTTACAGATTTACCTTATCGATTGCTTGCTAAGGAATGTGGAGCAGATTATACGATAACAGAGTTCACTAATTCGACAGCCCTTACCAGAGATGCGGCGATGTCTTGGAGAAAGATGGAAACATGTGATGATGAAAATCCGTTTATTCCTCAAATCTTTGGAGGAGTATCGGCAGATATGGCATTGGCAGCAGAATTGCTGCAAGATAGTGCAGACATTATCGATCTGAATTTTGGTTGTCCTGCTCCAAAGGTCACCAAAATATGTGCGGGCGCTGCATTGATGGGGGAGCCAGAGAATCTAATTTCGATGTGCGAAGAAGTGGTGAATCGTGTTGATATTCCTGTAACTGCAAAAATGCGACTAGGTACTGGACAAGGAAATTTCAATGCCAAAGAAATCTGTCAAGAACTAGAACAGGTAGGGATTCAACGCCTTTGCGTTCATGGTCGAACTCTTAGACAACGTTACTCCGGAATTGCGGATTGGGAATATATTACAGAAGTTGTTGACTCAGTTGATTTACCAGTAATTGCAAATGGAGACGTTGTAGATACAAAATCAGCAACTGATTGCTTGAATCAAACTCATGCTGCAGGATTGATGATAGGCAGAGGGGCAATTGGTCGCCCCTCCGTTTTTGGTGAGATCAAAGTAGGGCTTGGTTGGATGGAAGAAGATGAACTTCCATGGATAAAAGCCCATGAAGGAGATTGGCACTCACAATCAGATGTTGCTAGACAATTTGCAACTAGACGCTGGTGTTGGAATAGATATATTGAACTGGCTCGACAAACTACTGGATTAGATATCAAATCGATGAGAGGTCATGCGGTTTCATTTACCAAAGGCCTTCCTAGCGCCAAGAAAATTCGTAGTATAATGCATGGTAAACAAAGCAGGGAAGAGTTTGCACAAGCAACTAGTGATTTTCTTGCAACACATTGAAATCAAAACCTAATGTGGGAAAAATATGAACCCACAATTGCAGAACATTTTGATGCAGGATGCCATTATTGTACAACAGGCTATAGAAATGGTTAATGTAATTGTTAATATTGATACTGCAAACAACTACGATTTATTCGCAACAACAGGTCACAAGCTAGGAACTGTCTCCGAAGTTGGCGGCGGTGCAGGTGGATTTATTCTGCGCCAACTATTCAATAACGCTCGTGCTTGCACTTTGCACATTGCTGATAATCATGGCCAAGTAGTTGGAACGGCTAAGAAACCATTTCGCCTATTCTTCTCTGAGATGGTTGCAGTCGACGGTAATGCCGAGGTAGGTCGTGCCAAAAGAGTCAGTTTTTTGAAAAGAAATTATGTCATTTCAGTAGGTGGAGTTGGAGGCTCAGTGTTCCAAATCGAAAGCAGTTGGTTCCAATTCAAAAGATTTAGTTTCAATGTCAAAAGAAATGGAATTGTGGTTGCATCTATCAATAAAAAATTCGAAGGATTCATGAAAATGGCTTTCACTCAAGCGGATAACTTTTCAATTCAATTTATTGATAAGAACTTGACTTTAGAAGAGCGATACACATTATTCGCAACATTATTCCTCATCGACTTTGATGTCTTTGAACAAATGTGAAATCAAGAATTGGCAGATTCTAAATTCGAGCCAATCTTTTCGATTCTTCTCAAGATTCGATCTAAGTCATCCATCGATTTTTGTTTCATCATAGTAACGTCCATGCCGACTAAGCGATGACCCAATGGCAGACGGCCTCCAAGTAAATTCAGAAGTAACATCTGGTCTTTAGCAGACATATTCTTCAACGCCTTCTCAATAGTTTCAGGCTTGCAATTACCCTTCTTGAGATTTTTCAAAATCGAGTTGGGAACAGATAATCTCTCAAACCCGCCTTTCTTTAACAACCAGTCTTCTCCTCTTCTCATATGTTGGGTAGTCATCGCTGACCAAAGTGCAGTGGATAGCCGGTCGGTTCTAGCGATACGCTCAACCAATCCAGTAGCTCTGAATCTCTCGAGTATTCTACCCACACGAGGTTTAGGCCCTCCTAGTTCTTTGGCTGCTTCATCTATGGAAATTGGTGGTCCAGATTTTAGTAACAATTCAAACAATTTGACAGATAGAGAATCAGGATTATTCTCCTTACCAGGTCTTTCACCTAACAAACCCGAATCTGCCATAAATCGAGAGAGTTCGTTTTCTTCATTTTCCAAAGGACCCCATTCTTTGATACGAAGTAATGCCTTTGGTTTACCATCTGGTGGCAATTCAATTTTCATTGCCACTTTTTTGCCTCTATTCCAAACTTCATCTAATAATTCTAAGCGTTGAGAATGAATAAGTTTAGCACGTATCTTCATATTATCAATTGCCTTAGAAATCGAGCCACCTGTGAGGTAATAGTTTTTCCAACCTTTACCTGATGAAGTAGATACCAAACCTGCAGATACTAGACGAGCAAAGTGATGATGAATAGCAGCGGGCGTGAGTCCCAAATTTTCAGCCAATTCTCGGGTTTCATATCCCTTAGATGGATCTTTGAACAGGTGTTCAGATAGTACTCGATGGATTGGAGAAAAACTTCCATCGTCAGCAGCGTTTTCACTACGTCTACGATGTAGACAGAGAGTATCTATTATCCAAGATATCAAATTCTCTCTGTCTTTTTTACTCGCCGGTAATGGAATTTCATCTAGGCGAAGGTCGAACATACTACCGACCGATTGACTAGAGGTCTTGAACAATGCGCAACAAACGTCGCCTGAGAGACGATTACTGAATCATCTTCGCTCATCGGACCATTCATAATCCGGGCTCTTTGATGGCTTCCACTCTTCAACATCAACCAAATGTGGTGCCATTTCAAGACGGTCTTCACGCAGAATCCCACGCCTTCGTAATACTTTGACAGCCGAATGAACCGTAGCACGAGACCTACCAATTCTTCTTGCTAGTGAGGCTTGAGAACGAGGGATTCCATTGATTCTAATGTCGTCAATAATTGTTCGCTGAACTAAAGATAAACCAATTGGCATTTTTCTAGCAGCCTCATGCTCTCCCACAGACATCCCTCTTAGCACTTCAACTTGTGATGGTGCGCCAGCAAAGTAGCAAGTTCTTCCATTAACAGATATGATCGTAATCGCTTTTCGGCTAGACAAAACATCGAGGTGATGTCTCAAAGTTCCATTGGCTGCAGAAAGAGTTGCTTGTAATTCACGATAACATAATCCTGGAGATTTATCCAATGTTCTAAGAATTCTCTGACGCAAAGGGTGTTCGTAATCACTAATCCTTGCTTTGACTCCTCCTCTAGCAAACGCTAGAGAAGAGATACTGGACCCAATTCCTAGAAGTCCACCAGTAGCACCAGCTAGACCTGCAGCAAGCCAAGGCCGCTGAGAAATCCACTGTCTGAGGAGTGCCATATACTCGTTTTAGAGCCGCTCACTTGTAATGGATTCGGTTTCATGTCTCATTTAGAGGATTTCAGAGAACCGTTACGAATCTTGAGATGAGCGACAAGAGGTGATAGTAATCGGCCACAGGTTATTCCATGCTCAGAGAGGATGTAATCTACACGAACAGGAGGACCATCGTCAACTTGGCGAATAACAAGTTCTTCTTCTACCAAGAAACGTAGTTTATCTGACAAAGTTCGACTGGATATTCCTGCAAGTAAGGTCTTCAGTTGGTTGAATCTTCTTGGACCTGCAATATACAATGTCGAGAGGATTTCAATCGTCCATCGGCTTCCAAAAACGTGTAATGCCTCAACAGCAGCATCAACTTCCCAAGTAGTATTCCAAGGGCCTTTATTTGAATGACCAGCAAGTACACTCCGAATGTGAGTTCCACTAGAAATTGTATTTTGGATGTGATTTTCAACATCCGTTAGAACAGGGTCTGGCAGAGCAAGAGGAGGCTCGGGCATAAGTCTCCTAAACGGTGTCTGAAATAAAACATAGTGTAACTGTAACACCATCACAGATTTTGATATGTTGGCTTTCTACCTTCAATCAATGCGCTTAATCCTTCTAGAGCATCAGAGGTTGAGAAAATCCCTTCTAGGTTTTCCAATTCCTTGGCTAATCCATCACCTAGTTCTGTTTGTCCAGCAGCATCGATCAAATCACTAGCCATACGCAGTGCGATAGGAGCGGTTCTTGATAATGATTTGATTTGACGAGACACATTCCTGTCTTCCAAATCAAACCCTTCTGGACACTTACCAGAAAGAATGGCTGGCATGTTTTTGTCACTGTAGAAAGATTCTGCAAATTGAGCAACCTTTGAATCTGGATTCGTAGGCTTGCTAGGATATTTGTTATCCGGTTTACCGGTTGAATTTATTTCTAAAATTGTAGAATCTACTTCGGTCACATCGACTAAATGAGTTACTAATCCAAGATCAGTTGCGGTTTTGGCATCCATGAAATTACCAGCCAAAACAGCCCATCGAGCAGCAGGAATTCCAGAAATCCTTGCAGGGCGTTGTGTTCCTCCCAATCCAGGGAAAATACCTATGCTTGTTTCTGGGAACCTAAACTGAGTCTTTCTTGTGCCAACTCTGTAGTCACAAGATAGAGCCAATTCTAAACCGCCTCCTAAAGATAGACCAGTTGTCAGGGCTATCGTAGTTTTACTCGAAGATTCTAATTTTCCTAATACATCATGTCCATCAGCGGTGAAATCGTAGATGTCAGGGAATGAATCAGCTCTTATCTTGTCGACGAAGAACTTCACATCGGCTCCAGCAACAAACGCTTTACCAGCACCATCTAGAACAATCGTCTTGACCGAGTCGTTCGAATTAGCAGCATCTATTGCTTTGCCCAATTGTCCTACAACTGTTTCGTTCAGAGCGTTCATTGCTTCAGGACGATTAATCGTAATCGTTGCAATAGAGTCCCTGATATCGAGGTCTACATAATTGAAATCAAATACGTCTTCTCTGTTCCAAACACTTGGTAGTGGGAAGTTTGCAAGTTCGCAATAATCCTCAGCCATTACTTTAGCCTCATCAATACCTAGGCGATTAGCTAATTCAAATGGACCTCTAGCCCATCTTAATCCTACTTTTGCGCCTCTATCTACGTCTTCTAATGAACAAATTTCTTCATCTACAATTTGTCCTGCAACTGCAAATACTTGACCTAATAATCTGGTACGAATAGTCTGTGCCGCATCTTCGCTACACTCAATATCTTCACCAATATCCCATTGATTACCTGCCTCTACCATTTCACGTAGATTCTCGGCACCAACATATCTTGGAGTTTCTAATTGCTCTGCAAGATAATCGGTTGAATGTAAGGCAATTGGAGGTCCAGTGAGATTCATCAAAGCGAAAGGACCCATTCCTATTCTGAATGCTTTCATTGCAACAGCATCTATTGCAGCAGCGCTTGCAATACCTTCCTGTAATAGTAAACATGCTTCATTTAGCCATGGAACGAAGAACCGGTTTACTACAAAACCAGGACGATCTTTACACAGGATTACTACCTTACCGAGTCCACGACAATATTGTACAGTCCTAGCGATTGTTTCATCTGAGGAATCTTCTCCAGGAATAACTTCTACCAATCGGTTTTTTGCTGGGTGATAAAAGAAATGCAATCCTACAAACCTGTCAGGTCTTCCCGATGCTTTAGCTAAGTCATTTACAGACAGCGAAGATGTATTGGATGCTAGAATTGTATTCTGACCACATACTTCATTCAAGGTATTGAAAACCGCAGTTTTGATATCAAAGTCTTCGAAAACGGCTTCGATAACCAAATCGGTATCTTTAGCAGTATTTTCGGTTCCAACAACACCGGCGATTCTTCCTTGAATATCTTCGACTTGTTGCGGAGAGAAAATTCTTCTTTCTACCGCTTCAGAAAGGAAATTTGCAATAATTGACTGACCTCTCTCAACCCATTGTGCTTCTCTATCCACCATTTGGACATCGAATTCTTCTTGAGCAGTTTTTTGCGCGATACCGGACCCCATGTTTCCAGCGCCGATGATTGCCACACTCTGAACAGGCTGCATGAATAGCCCCAAATCAAACCCCTCCATGAACTCAACGGCTGGAGAAATCAATCAGAAAAGAGAATCATATGCTTCTTTGAGCCTTCCAGCCCAATTTTCGATTGAGAAATCTTTTGCTCTTGCTTGAACTACAGAACTTTCATCGCTTAATTCACGAATAGCAGTTCTCCACATTTCAATATCTTCTGGTGGTAAGATATGATGTTCTAGAGGAATCTCATTGTGTGCTGGAGCATCTGCAACCAAAGCGACAGTACCAGCGGCGTATGCTTCTAAGGGAGGTAGCCCAAACCCTTCCGCTACAGATGGGAACAATAGTGCGTCTGCATGTTGCAATGCAGCGACCATTTCTTGTTGCTCAACTCTGCCTACCCAATTCAATTTGCATCCAACCTCTTCGGCTAATTTGGTTAATTTTATTCTAGATTCTTTAGAGGACTCAGCGCCGATCTTATGCAATGTAATGTCCATCCCAGCACAGACCTTTATCGCAAAATCAACACGCTTTCTTGGCTCTTCACTTCCAATGATTAGCAGATTCACTCCATTGCTAAACCAAGATGGTTTTGTGGTTTTTTGTTGATATTTTTCCAAATCAATAGCATGTGGAATCCATGTGGTAGGAACTCCTGGGAATCTCATTTCACATTCTTGTTGTGTATCTTTTGAGACACATATTAGCAAACCGGCTCGACTCAAACCTTTCTTGATTCTAGCCAAATCTTTTCGGCGAATGTATGTTGGTTTTTGCTCCCCTACCTCAATGCCATTTCTTGAATTTGGGAATAGGTGAAATAAATCATGAACAGTAACAACAGATTTTCCAGAAACGGGTACTAAGCCAGCTTGTTCTTGGTCGGTAACATGAACAATATCATGACTTTTAGATTGAAGTTTAACTTTCGAAGGTCCTGCTTTCCATCTTTTCCATAATCTTTTGATGGGGTTTTTACTAATGTCATATTCGTGTACCAAACCCAACTCATATCCTTCAATCAATCCGGTTTCCAGCCGTTCCGACAATGCTGCATGTGTGCTACCTAAGCCCGAAAAAGGAGACAATGCTCCTCCTCTTGCTAACATAACCCTTCGCAAAAATATCCCTCATTGTACAATTTTTAGATGTTTGATAGATTCTGCAATTCCAAGATCTTCAGGGAAATGCATCGATGCTTCTGGAATTGGAATAGGAACGATTTCTCTGCCGACCAAAGCTACCCTGCTAGGAGGTGAATCATCGAGTAATTTTCTATCTGTTAGGGGCGCTAAAGCATTTGAGAATTCTAAGATGTCATCATGGAATGGCATATTCTCTGCGGTCAAATTTTCTCTTGAATTTCCTACATGGACATATCCTTTACATTCAATCCAATCAGGGTCAGCACGATTATCTAATGCTGCATACTGAGGGATATGTTCTGGTTTCATATTTTTTCCTTTAATCAGGGTATGGCGGCAAACAATTCTAGTGTCTAAGCTAGGTAGAAGGTCAATGGTTTCATCGAATTTATCCCATGCAGCAGAATTCCATTTCGGCCTGCAGATTTCATCGAAAACTTCCTTGTTTGGAGCATCTACTGAAACATATAACTGAGTTGGTAAAGTATCGAGATTTTCTAGGACTTTAGGAAGAGTTCCATTTGTTACTAGCATCGTAGTCATTCCGTGTGAGTGACACAATTCCATGTATTCTGAAAGACGGGTGTATAATGTCGGCTCTCCATTCAGAGATATAGCAACATGTTTGGGGTTTTGGGCATCTAGGAATTTTTCTTGTGGTACCTTAGGATTTCCACCGAATCCAGAAAGTAGTCTACGTTGAGCTCTAACCGATTCATACAACATCTCTAACGGATCTTGGTCTGTTAGTTCTAAGGAATCCATGTGAGGCTCTCTCCAGCAATACGAACAAGCAAGATTACATTGGTCAACAACTGGTGACATTTGCATACAATTATGGCTCGCAATACCGTAGAATCGGCCTTTGTAGCATTGCCTATCTCTCAGCAAGGATTCTTTGGTCCAATGACAAATTTTGACACCGCCATGCTCACCAACAATATGGTAACGTTGCTTTTGCAACTTCGCCTTTAGTAGCGGGTCCATGTTGAAGCGGACAAGTCATGCTGATTTCAAACCCACGCTTATGAGTGAGTTATACTTCGGCCAATCATGGAGGAAACCCAAGAAACATGGTTACCTCATCTTTTAGGCTTTATTTTGCCTATTGTTACCATCTCAGGTATTTACCTTGGTGGTTGGTGGTCATTTTCTGGTTTCGTGTATGCAGTAGGTCTTTGCCCCATATTCGATTTACTCTCTCCAGAAAGGGCTCCCACCCGTGGTGAGATGTCCTCTGTTCCATGGAATGCTCTATTATTTGCACATGGATTATTCATGTATTCATCGATAGGAATCCTCCTGTGGAAAGCGAATCTTGATGGGTTTGGATTACCCATAATCTTGGGTGCTCTTTCTGTTGGTGTAGTGGGTGGAATATCTGGAATAATCAACGCTCATGAAGCGGGTCATCGCAAGAAAGGAAGTTTGATTTGGAGAATCGCAAGACTGAATCTGTTTTTGGTCTTGTATTCACATTTTACAACCGAACATAATCATGGTCATCATCGAAACTATGCTACTGAATTAGATCCAGCATCATCACCCGAAGGTCGAGGTTTGTGGACTCAAATTCTAATGACGGTTCCTCTTCAATACATCTCAGCGTGGAAAACTCATTCAGATAAAGGGAAGAAGATGTTCAACAATCCAATACTTCACGGAATATTGTTGCAACTTATCTTACTGGCGACACTCTGGTATTACTCAATAGCAATGCTTGGAGCATTCCTGATACAGGCTGGTTTGGCCATTATTTTGCTTGAATATGTAAATTACATGCAACACTATGGTCTACGAAGAGAAGTCGGTGAAAGGCACACAGAGATGCATTCATGGGAACATAGAGGAGTTTGGTCAAGATGGACTCTACTAGAATTACCCCTACATCCTGCCCATCATCTGAAAGCAAGTAGCCCCATGTGGGAATTAAGAGCTTATGAAAAATCTCCACAATTACCAGGAGGATATTATCTGTGTTTCTTGATGTCCTTGTTTCCTCCACTTTGGAAACGAGTAATGGCAAAAAGGCTTGAGATGTTCAATCAAAATTGAGGCCAATATCGCTTCAAATCTAGGTGTTATCTAAAACACTTAGTTTAAACATAACACCCAAAACGCATTATAGGGCCGGTTCCAAAAGTAAACTGAGGCAATAGTATGGACCGCGAGCTAGACACATGGGTTGAAGAAGTAATGTCGAAACAAGAATACCGAAACGGTATCTTTTCAGGGAGTGGAATTATCCACTGGCTTAGAAAGAAGACCTTCGGGACCAAGTAAATTGTAAATTTTTTATGGGCAAATCAAACACTACTTCATATAGCATAACTTCATGATGCTGATTAGTAGTGTGAGTTGTTATGCTGAATGTCAGTGGATTAACCAAATCATTTGGATCTGGAGATAACAAATTACAGGTGCTAAAAGGCATCGAGATGGAGATTAAGAGTGGCGAGTTAGTTGCCTTAATGGGTCCTTCTGGATGTGGAAAATCCACTTTGTTGAATATTATCGGTGGCTTGCTACCAGGAGATTCTGGTAGCATCGAATTGAATGGTCGCAATTATGGTTTGAAAAATCCATCATCCGTAGTGGATGTCAGAAGGAGCCTTGTAGGGTGGATTTTCCAAGATTTCCATCTTCTCGACCATCTTTCTGCTCTCGATAATGTCGCTATGGCACTCGAAATCTCAGGTGTTCCAAGTAAAGAGGCTGAAAAAAGAGCGATGTTAGCTCTTGAAAAAGTCAATCTTGCTGACAGAATGCACCATATTCCAGATCAATTATCTGGTGGACAACAGCAAAGGGTAGCCATTGCAAGAGCAATTGCAGGGCACCGTCCAATTTTGTTAGCGGATGAGCCTACAGGAAATCTCGATATTTCTTCGGGCGCAGAAGTTTTGCAACTTTTCAAAGATCTTTGTCACGACAAAGAAAATCCAATTTCGATTCTAATGGTTACTCACGACCCAGAATTAGCATCTAACGCAGATAGAATGCTATTGCTTAGAGATGGTAAAACAGAGGCTTCTGATATCCGTTCTGCATGGGGCCTAGATGAAGAAGGAGGCGAGGAAGAATGAGTGACGATGTCAAAGACCTAACTCCTGAGGACTTTTCAAAAGATAGAGGAAGAATTAGTCGCCTCAAGCACAAAGTCGTCGAATTGCCTAGCAGACTACGATTGGCTAGTGTAGGTGCATGGAGAGGTAAAGAAAGAGGCCTTGCAGTTATTGCAGGTGTATTTCTAGCCTCTCTGGTAATCACGACTGTATTGGCATATGGTGTTGGGCTATCTCAGTTATTCTTTGAAGAATCTCTCGATTCTGAGCCATTCGATGCTAAGATTGAGTATGCTCGAACCCCTGTTGAAAATTCAACTGGTTGGTCTAACAATACCACTACTATGACCAGTGTGTGTGATGAATTATTGGATGAATTTTCTGAATTCAATGATTGTACCTTAGTTCTAGGTAGACAGGGGATTCACAGTGGTGGATTTTTCAATCGTGAATTCGTAGTTGCACAACCACTTGAAATGCGTGCGATTACTGATGATGCTAATCCATATTGGTCCAATGTAACATTCGATTATCCCGAAGCAGATGCAAACGGCCCTCCTATCTCAGACATGCGAGCAATTCGTTTCTTGGGACCAAACGCATTTGATGGAGAGCTAGCAGATCGTTTGGGTGCAAATATTATCCCTGGTCTAGGAGAATGGCCTTCTCCTGAAAATATGACTGCGAATAGAGGAATTATTCTTCCTTCGACAATTGCTAGTGAAGCACAGGCTAATGTTGGAGATGTATTAGATTCGCTAACCTTTGTCTATGTTGTTGACGAATCTACATTGGTTGAAGGCACGATTACAGAAGAAAATTGTGCTGGTGAAATCACTCCCGAAAACAATGAGATGTTGTACTGTAGGATGTCGATGACAGTTGAAAATCTTACAGTGATGGGAATTTATGAGCCATGGGATTTCGGAAACCCAACACTACCTTTCAATCCTATTTTTGCAACTTGGACCGCTCTTGATGAAACCGATAGAGGTATCTTGATGGATAACGATCACATGTATCTTGGCGTAACTATCGATAGAGGTCAGTTACCCACATCTTCAACGGCAGATGCTGAAGATTGGTTAGAAGATTTAGGAACTCGAGTACAAGATGGAAATTATACCGATGAAGGTGTAGAATTGTATTATACAGATATCGTATCTGGAACGATAACTTTCCTGAATATCTTCCTTGGGCTGATTCAGATATTTGATTACATAATCATGATTCCAATCGTTTTCCTTTCTATCGCTGTACTAATCTACGGCCTTGTACTATCTCTGGAACAAAGAAGAAGAGAAGTTAGCATCCATCGAGTAATAGGAGCAGATGCCAAAACACTGCAGGGCATGGTGTTACTGGAATTATTTGTGATGTCTACTGTAGCATGGTTAATCGGATATTTACTTGCTCTTGCAGCGGTACCAATTGTTCTTTCAGCAGTTGGATTTATGGAGTTTAGAACAGGTGATTTCGATGTCACTCCGACACTTGGAATTGGTGAGACATTATTCACAGCGGTAACAACTCTTGGTCTAGCCCTTCTATTTGGTCGAAGTCGCGCACGTGACTTCATCGAACTTGAAATTGAAGAAGGGGTCAAGAAAACAACAACAAAATCCCGACCAAAGCGTTGGTTGCATTGGGTTGCATTCTTGTTTGGAATGTTGGCTGTTACAGACGCTTGGCTAGAGATGAATGGTAGTGAAGATGGAATTATCTCCAACTTCTTTTTGGAAGGTCTAATCGCAATTTTTGGTCCATTTGCATTATGGATTGGAGGGGCATTACTACTCGGAGTAATAGGTGCCAAAGGCCCACAAATTATGCAACTAATCTTCGGCAGATCACCTTTGCTAAATGATGTAAAGAGAGGACTCAAAGGTTCAGGTTCCACAGAATCTGTCAATAGATTAGCGGTAATTATGATCTTAACATTGTCAATTGTAACTCTAGCTGCCGTGCAAGGATATACAGGGACATTGGTCGATGAGAAAACAGTGGATGCAACAGTAGGTTCTGATTTGCAGATTACTTTCGAGCAAAATTTCAATGAATCCGAATTGATTTCTATCGTTAATGAATTCTCAGACGACGATGTGATTCCAATCGCAACAAGTGTGCCTCAAATTGCAATTGCAGATTCGCGAGGCGGAGATAGTTTGCAGACATTTGTTCTGTTTGACAATAATGATGACGTGTTGAAGTGGAGCGAGCAAGCATTGCCAGGAGATGATATTTCAGATGCATTAACAGCTTATCGAAACGGTGGATTCAGTGCAGGTCCTGATGCAGCATATTCTCTTGACCTTCCTGGTTCTGATCGTGGCGGAGATGAAAACAGGTTAGACGATGTACTACTCAAAGAATCTGATGATAAATCAGAAACTATTACTTTCGTTTGGGAAAGCATTGAGTTTAATTTCACAACAGGAGGCTCAACTGAAAGCGACCCTCTCGCTCTATTCAATTCCTACGCCCTTTTGATGGAAGGAGACTGGTCTGGACTCAATTTATCTGGGCAGGACTTGAACGAACGTGATTTGGGGCGTGTGGACTTAACAGGTTCTAATTTCTCAGGTGCAGACCTATCTGGAGTCAACTTCAGTGAATCAATTTTGGTTGGGGTAGATTTGAGTGGAGCCGATTTGAGTGGAGCAAATCTTGAAAACGCAATCATCGTCAATTTCGGTGGCGGTTCTCTCGAAAACGCAAACTTCACAGATGCTAATTTGGCAGGAGCGTTCGGATTATTCGACCTAAATTCATCTATTGTGAACAACGCGACTTGTCCTGATAGATCTAACGGCAATGACACATTGTGTTCATCTGGTCCTAGTTTGATACCTCCTCCTCTAGCAGGAGATTTGTTCTTGGAAGGTACCAAAGTAACAATCATTGTAACACCATATTTGACACAGATGTATTACATGGGAGTTCACGAATACTTACCAGGAGTTAGTTCTCCAACAATCGAGAATACATTGATAATTGGTGAATCAAATTGGCGGCAGTTGATAGGCCAAGATGCGGCAGACAACTATTCTTCAACAACTTGGATTGTTCGTGTAGATGGAGTTTCAGGAGATGATTTGGAATCTCTAGCCTCTCAACTTGAGGCTGATTCGCGTGTTTCTACCGTTATTGATTGGTCGAGTAGCCACAAAGAAGTTGAGAGAAATGGCGGTTTGATTTTCGGAACACCTGGGCTACTATCGCTCCAATTCGTTGTTGCTAGTGTTGCTGCGATTGCTTCCAGTTTCGTATTCTTGTCTTTGGTGCTAAATCAAAGACAGAAGGAATTAGCTGTGCTTCAAGCAATAGGTGCTTCTCCAAATCAGATATATCGATTAGTTCTATTCGAAATCTTATCCATTGTAATCGTTTCAATGGCTTTAGGAATTGTATTGGGTGTGGGACTTGCTCTTTCATTCAATGGATTCTTTGACGTATTTGGATTCATTTTCCAGATATTCATAGGTTCTAGCACAACAATAGATAGAACTCTAGTCTATCCGTGGACCCAGATTATTTTGGTTTCATTTGCTGTATTCTCAGCGGTTGTTCTGTCACTATTGCTGACGACCAGACGTGCCTTGACTTCAGACTTAGCAAGTGTTCTAAAGGGGGAGTAAGTATGAATGATATGATTTTAGAAGCAGATGGAATATATCATGTGTATGAATCCAAGGCTGAAGATGGAAATGTAGTTGCCCTGCGTGGCCTACATATCAGTATGAAAGCGGGTGAAGCAATCGCAGTTGTTGGCCCCTCAGGTTCAGGTAAATCCACCCTGATGAAATGTTTAGGTGGACTGATGAAAGCTAGCGCAGGCTCAGTGAGTTTGGATGGCAAAAATATGACTAGATTAACCGGACAAGAATTGGTCGAACTTCGTCAGAAAACAGTATCGTTCATTTTCCAAGAAGGTAACCTGTTGCCTGACCTCAATGCTAGAGATAATGTTGCTCAACCTTTACGCCATCAAGGTGTTTCTTCAAAGAAAGCCCTCGCTATTGCTGATAAGATGCTAGAAAGATTGGGTATGGGCCATCGTGGTCATGCAATCCCTGCATTACTTAGTGGTGGTGAACAACAAAGAGTAGCAATCGCACGTGCACTTATCACTCAGCCACGATTAATATTGGCAGACGAACCAACAGGAGCTTTAGATCCAGTTACTAGTCGAGAAGTTTTAGCCCTGTTCAAAGATTTACACGAAAATGATGGAGTGTCTTTCCTAATCGTAACTCATTCCAAAGAAGTTGCAGCATTTGCAGATCGTTCTTTAGAGTTACGCGATGGAAGATTTGTTGCAGAGCATGGAACAAATGTGGACGTTGAAGACCTGAGTAAAGATAGAGAGTTGATTATCGACGAAACTGGGACGGTCACATTGCCACCTGATTTGTTAATCCGATTAGGAGGCGCAGGAAGGTATACTGTAGGAAATATCAACAGCGGATATATTTCTTTGCAGGGAGAGTCTGTAGATTCAATCGGTAAGATGGAATTAGCCTCAAATTGCCCAGCATGTAAACACGATTACGGAGATAGCGATGATCAGTTATGCCCGTCCTGTGGTTCATCTAGGCCGATGGTGGAGGTCTGAGTTTGAGATTTTTCCAAATTTCTGGAATTCTAGAAACGATATCTACAATTTCCCTTTTCTTTATTGCAATGCCAATGAAGTACATTGGCGGTGATGAAACGTTGGTCAAAATTATTGGGCCAATACATGGTGGATTATTCATCCTGTACATCGCCTTAGTCTGGTGGGAACAGCGTCAAGGTAGAATGAATTTCAGTTTGTCCCTAAAGGCTATGCTTGCTGCTATACCTCCAGGCGGCCCGATTTGGTTTGATAGGAAATACCTCAATAATTCAGAAGCGAAATCGTGAAAATATAGGCGGTAAAACAAACTAATAGTTCCCTAAACCAGTTTCATGGCCAACGTATGGGTAGTCGATTCTAACTGTTTCATTCACGTTGGTTCAATGGCAAGAGAAGGATTTCTCAATGACGTTGAGAAGGTTCTCGAATCCGAAAATTCAGGGCTGTATGTCACTCCTGGTGTACATGGAGAAATCAAGACAGTCAGATTTCAAAGATGGCCAGGTCAGCCCAACCTTCTGGATGAGATTAGAGAATTGGTCATTACAGTACCTGTCGATGAAGCAGAGGTAAAGGCGCTGGCTCAACATATTGGGGAAAAAGCATCACCTCAAGATGTGGATTTATCATTGATGATTCTAGGCTCGAAACTTGCTCATGAAGGCCACAAAGTAACTCTAGTATCAGACGATTACAAAATGACAACCACTGGAGAAAAAGTAAACCTCAATTTTGAAACCTGTCCACCTTCAACGTTCTTACAACGTCTAGCAGATATGGGTAACAATAGCCAAAGATCCAGATTGCGCAGTCTTTCTAGAAGGGTTAGAGCAGCTGAAATGAAGTATGCAATTAGTCGAGCAGGACAATATGATATTCAGAAGAAATTGACTTGGATGGTCGACTCATTATTGTCTACTAGAATTGCTTTAGCGGAAGAGGTTGATGACAATTCAGAGCCAGATGAAGGAAGGTTAATTTCTGCACTTATTCGCTCGATTAGAGGAGAGAAGGTGAAGAAATCTTCTCTCAACAAGTTAGGTTCATTGCCCGATGTTTGCGCACCGGTTTCAAAACTTGATGAGCACCTTTCAACATTAACTTCATCTGGGAATTTGGATGACATTAAATTGACTTACGACCAATCTACTGAATTGCTAAGTGAAATATTGGAAACCACAGGGTTGGGTCTTTCACCACTCGGAGAGGAATTAGCTGAAATCGCTCATAGAGCCATGGCAGGTTATCTTTATCGAATGGAATCTGCATTAGGAATGCTTGCAAGGATGTCTGGTAATTTGAAATTATCACGCCTTCATCTGTCGAGAGCGTTATACAATGCGACATTGGTCAATGACATCGGTGCAGAAATGCGAGCAATGCATCAACTTGGTCTATTGGCGCTTGCTGCAAAGAATTGGAACCGTGCGGCTAAATTATTCGAAGCAGCAGATCGCCAATCTCAGACAATCGACAGCAATAGATTATCTCACCTTGTTTTAGCAAGTGTTGCACGTCATATCGATGGAGACGAAGAACTTGCTAAGTCACATCTAAAAGCAGCAAATTCAATTGTTTCTTCAAACAAACCAATGGCTACAGAAATTCTTACTTCGGTAGGAAATTCATTATTGGCGATCGATTGTCCAGGACTCGCAATTGAAATTATTGACGAAGCGATGGAGTGCGCTATTGAAGTTGGTTTGAATGATGAGTTGGAATTATTGGCAGAAACTCTCCTTCTTGCTAATACTGCTTTGACCATTAAACAGCAATCGCAATACAAAGGATTACGACTTCTACTGGATGATTTGAATACGATTTCAAAAGAGGTGGCCGAGGAGTTTGAATCAAAGATTTCAGACATCGATGAGAAAGCAGAATCACTTTCCAAACCTTTAGATGAAACATGGAAAGAATGGCAAGATGCATCCAAATTGGTTCCAACCAATTCATCACTAACGGTAGTTAGAATAGATGAAGATGATAATGGGAGGGCACTCATTATTTCGCATCATCCCGATATTGGCTCAATTGGTCTATGGCTTCCAGACGGAGGCATTGAAGCGGCTCCTGGTAACACGATTGAAATACATGGAAGTAGAATTAAGGTGGCTCCTCCAACCAAGGAATTCCAAGAGTCTCACAACATCAGGGGAATCGTTGCAGTAGAAAACCCAGAAGCGATTTCTTTCATTGCTAAGGCAAATGAAATTCTAGACGATGAAGATGAAAATGAAATCTCAACTAATCAGTAGATTCAGCATCTTCTTTCAGTTTGAAACTTGCAGGACAGGTATTAACTCCAAACACTTTGTAAAACGGACACCATCCAAATACTGAGGTTGTTACGCTCCATACTCCGAAAATCAAGAAGATGATTTCCCAATTTGCACTTGCAATATAGTCAAACAGAACCACTCCCAAACCTGTGAGTAATCTGACAACTCTATCAATAATGCCGATATTCAGAGTCTTCCCTCACTGCGATTTTATCAACCTCACTTATGAATCAATGTTATTTCCCACGGTGAAATGCTCTCAATTGAATACGAACAGTAGTATAAATACAAACAAATCGACGAAATTCTATGAGTAAGTCATTTTTGATTATTGGAGGCAGTAGTGATATTGCAATGTCTGTTACAGAACTGCTATTGTCTGATGGACACAAGGTAACTATGTTGGTAAGAGACATCTCAAGAGTTGAAGAATTAAAATCCAAGGGAGTAAAAATTGTTCAAGGAGATGCCCTAG
The DNA here is from genome assembly GCA_003602415.1 of Candidatus Poseidoniales archaeon. Taxonomy (GTDB): domain Archaea; phylum Thermoplasmatota; class Poseidoniia; order Poseidoniales; family Poseidoniaceae; genus MGIIa-K1. The sequence continues at coordinate 64,014 of QQSK01000001.1, forward strand.
ATCAAGAAGTGATGTCTGAAGCGATATCTCTCGCTTTAGAGTCCGGAGGAGGTGCCATTTCAGGGGTATCTCATCTAGTTGGTTCTATCTCGATAAGACCCCCACATGCACTCGCTCTTGACGCGTTCAATGAGGTAATTACAACCAATCTATCCAGTGCCTTCCTCACTCTTTCCATGTGTGGAAAAGCCATGCTGAAAATGGGGGGAGGCAGGATGGTATTCACCTCAAGCGTTGCAGGTAGCCTTGGTTTGGTAAATCATGAAGCGATTGCAGCAGCAAAAGGTGGAGTCGAGTCAATGGTTCGCTCCGCTGCAGCAACATATGCAAAGAGGGGAATAAGGGTCAATGCGGTTGCACCTGGGCTAACCGATACTAGACTCGCAGCAACCATTCTTCGCTCTGATGCAATGAGAGAAGCATCAGCAAATATGATCCCACTGAAGAGGATAAACGAAGCTGAAGAGATTGCAACTAGCATTCATTGGCTTCTGACCGGTGCTCCAGACAACTTCACAGGACAGGTAATGCACCTCGATGGTGGAATGTCTCAAATTTTAGCTTGAGTGATAACATGACTTGGCACGTAGCAATCAAACAATCCAAACTAAAGTCAGGTAAGAAGAAAATGCGTACAGTAGCCAAGAAATTGGTTCTTATCGGCCAAACCGATGACTCTTATTTTGCTACTGAAGCACTCTGCAGACACATGCGCTGGCCTCTGGCATACGGTGCTAAAGTCAAGGATGATTGTATCAGGTGTCCACTTCACCAAACCACTCACAAAATCGACACCGGTGAACTGGTCGAGTGGTCTCCATTCCCCCTATGGCCGGCATATGGAAAACTTGTAGGAAAAATGAGTAAGCAGAAGGACCTCAAAATCTACGAGACAAGAGTCAAAGACGGTAACATCGAGATAAAAATCGATTGATGGGCCAAAATTTTATCCGTAACACTTCTTGGAAATCTCCATGAACCCACGAACGTCGCAGAATCAGCGTAAGGTCCGTATCCCCAAAATTTCAAAGAGAAAACCTCCGAAGGTTAAGCCTCCGGAAGTAATAACTGAGGTCAAAGAGGAAGAGTCCTGTCAAATCAGTGGTTGCGGCTGTGGAAACTGATCAAACTCTGGCCATCAATCCGATTTCCATTGGGATTGGAGAAACGAAGTTCTTGTGAATCGGATTTTCGGCATCGTGTCGATTGATGTGATGGCTCAGTAGAATTAGAGCAGCTGACCTTGGAAGAAGACCTTTCCTGAAACTATGGATTACTTCAAGCAATTCATGCTTATCGGATTTGGAAATCTCTGGAAGCCTTCCAACAATTCTTTCCATTGCGTGAGCGATTCTTCCTCTCTTGGTGAGAGTTGAGAGTTGTTTTTGGGCTTCTGTCATGTACTTCAAAGCAACATTTTCAGGATGTTCATCATTATCAAATCCTTGAGCGATAATTCTTCCAAGCATTCTTTTTGCCTCAGGGGCTCTGCTAAGAATAAACAACTTGTGTTCAGCGTGGAATTGCATTAATCTCTTTGCAGTCCAACCTTCATTGCCAATTGTTTGCCACTCGTCAAAGAAATGAACTCTTGCTAGGAAGTGTTCTGCTTGAAGCGGGTCGGTTAGTCGACCTTCTTCGATTACTGGAATGTGGGGGTATAGCGTGGTGAATACCTTTGCAAACATGCCAGCACCATCTCGCACAGCCTGCGGATTATCACCACGGTATACCTTGACTCTCTCAAGTCCACAGCTTGGTGAATCCTTCTTGAAAACGAAGCCACTGATTCCAGATGCCACTAGGAAGTCTGATTGAACCTCAGCATATTCTAGCATTGCATCTGTGTAGTCATCGCCGTTTTTTGGATCAATGAGCGAGATCCTTTCTTCACCTTTGACTAACCTGATAGTAGGACGTGGCACCCCCATGCCGATTCCAACTTCAGGACAGACTCCGATCAATTCCAGGTGTTCACTCCAAACTCGGTTGAGAACCCTAAACTCTGCTGCGTCGCCGTTGTAGCGTACCTTTTTCCCAAGGAGGCAGGAAGAAACCGCAAGTTTAGGCTTGTTTGTCATAAATTTAGAAACGAGGGTGAGTATATGAAAGCCCGTTTTTATTCGTCAGCATTTCTTAGCCCAATGAATAATAATGCCATTGTAAACGATGCTAATGTAATCAACACCCCAAATCCTGGCAACCCTCCAGAGTCCTTTTCGCTTTCAGATTCAGATGCTTCGGATTCATCAGACTCTTCCTCATCGGTAATAATT
>QQSK01000010.1:0-4632 GCA_003602415.1 Candidatus Poseidoniales archaeon
CGTTGCCCCACCGGGTTCTGGTAAGAAATCGGACCTGATTCAACGTTTAGTTGATGACAATGGAAAGGGAAAATTATCGTCCAAAGAACAAGATGACCAAGGACTTCCACCTCTAAAATCTATTTTGCAAAACGGATTTTCCTCCGTACATTTTGATTTGAAAATTGTGTACAGATATTCTGCTACATTTTTAATGATGATTTTTCTAATTTTAGGATTAAATTCTAATTCATGGTATTTTATGGAAGTTACTTCAACTGATGGAGAGCCTGAAATGGGTATTTACGTCGAAGAAAAAACCACACTTAATTTTGGAATAGAAGAGATTGAAATCGTATATGAAGCGGATGGTATTGCCTGGGGAGGACCATTCGATCAAGAACTTACTGAAACGATAGAATACGAGGGAGTCGAATGTTCTATGACTGACGAATTCGATTGTGATTCTTTTATCGATGGAGGAAATTTGATTCAACTATCGTTTTGGATTGCTATAATTAGCATGATGATTCTTTTTGCCTTGGGCATATCGAAAGGTTTTGGGAAAGATTTGGTACAATCGGTGGACTTGCAAAAGCATGAAAAAATGATTTCAGAAATTCTTTGGGGAATTGTTACATTTCTACCGATAATTGGAATAATTTGTTATGGATTCATTGTTGGACTATCCGAAATGGATCTGTCCGATTGGGATGACAACGGATTTGGTTCGATTTGGTGGAACATATTGGTCCTTTCACTTCTGTTTACATCACTCATATACAAAGAAAATATATCCTCTCTAATATCAAAGCTAAAACAGAATAATTAACAAACTTGTAGATTGATTACACATTTTTGTCAATAATTATACTGTCATCAGTCAAGAAACTCATCAGTAAACTAGCACTTCCGGCGATTACAATTGCTGAATTAAAGAATATATACTTTGAAGTTTATGTGAAACTATGCAAGGCGACTCATACATCGGGCTGTTCTTCTTCTGCTGCATAGCCATCACAATATTTGTGTTTTTGATTACTAGAATGCGCATCAAATATTTCAATGATATTGACAGAAAATTACTAGCAACTAAAGACCCATTTTGGAGTAACATTCACGGACTTACAATATTCATTTTATTGTCGATTGTGGTTGCTGATTTCTTTTTTGTGTTAACCCTATCGATGGCTATTCAGTGCTTCGGAAGCAGCAATTGTGGCCCGAGTAGTTTTCAATCATTATTACTGCTAGATGAACGTATAGATACAGAATATGCGATGTTCTACCTTGGCTCAGTACTGATACCCCTTATTTGGATTTCGTGGGCATTTATGAATGAGTTAAAAATTAGTAAAAAAATGAGGGATGCTAGAATTGACCTACTGCTAGGAAGGATGAATGAAAATCCAAATGGCACTTGGTCTGATACTCGAAATGACAATGCCCCTCAGATAAAAGAAATTAGAAATGAACCTGCCACATTTGAGCAAGTATTAGCTGCAATGGATTTGGAATTAAAAAAGGCAATTCGTGCTGCTGATGAACTCAAGAGCGAGTTGAATGAAACCAAAGAGAAAGTTGTCGTCTTAGAAGAGGAAGTCCAAGAAAAAGACCAAGAAATTCAACAAATTAAAGCATCAAAAGTCAATTTGGATGAAATGATAAACAATGCTCCGAACTCCGATGATGAAAATGGGAAATCTTTGTCATTGACAGACTCGGTGATGGTTGGAGATTCTGTTATGGGTGGAGTCAAAATTGACAAACAAATCAACAATGACCCTGAGGCAATTGCAAAAGCTGTAATTGATGCATATCGAAAGGGTTTGGAAGATTCTTAATTCTCAGATCAGATTGCTTAATTTGTATCGGTCACCATAGAGATATATTCAAACGCTAGTCTTTTCTGCAGGTGTTATGTCAATCATAGCAGCATACAATGAAGCCTGGGACAACGGAGATGTAGACGCATTAGCAGAAATTATTCACGATGAATTTGTGTTTAACCCTCATGTTGGAGGAGTAACAATGGGTAAATCTGACATTATGGGATTTGCAGGAGCAAATGCTGTTACATCTGAAGGAAACAGAATTCTTTTCGAGAATGCTGATGTGGGTGTCGCTCATTCTGTAGTTCATTTTGCAAATGGTTCTACTTCTGAAGCGGTATTATCATTCATGCGTTTCAAAGACGGTAAAATCATCTCAATGGAAACCGGAGCTACTCCTCTATCTGAGGACTACAGGCTTGTAGGTTCTGATTGATTCATATTGATTCAGTTGGGTGTAGCATCATAAACTACATACATCTAGCATTGCCATGCCAGAACAGTTACCTGATTTTGGCAATATCCATTTCTCAGGAACTTTGCGTCCGTCACAAAAAGCCGCTTGCAAAGTTATTGAACCACAGTTGAAAGAAGGCTCAACCAGATTACACATTGTAGCTCCTCCAGGGTCTGGGAAAACTGTGCTTGGACTGTATGTCTGGTCTGATTTGGTAAAAAAACCAGCCTTGGTGCTCTCTCCAAATTCAGCAATTCAAGCGCAATGGGCTGCAAGAACATCTTTGTTTGACTTGGATGGCAAAGACAAATTTGTAAGTACAGACCCAAAGAATCCTGGCCTACTAACATCGCTGACCTATCAGTCAGTAACTGCTCCGGGAAAAGGTGGAGAAGATATCGAAACCCAAGCAAAAATATTGTGGGCAGATAAGCTGCTTGAAGAAGGAGAAGCATATGATTTCGAATCTTGTGTTGCTTGGCAAACCGATCTAAAGGAAAGAAACCGAGATTACTACGAGGATAGATTAGCAACCTATCGCAAAAAAGCAAGAGATGCTGTGGCGAAGAAAGGAAATGCAATTTCTATCCTCAGCCCTAGTGCCAGACAAAATCTTGAGCGTTTGAAAAAGGTAGGAATTGGACTAATTATTCTAGATGAATGTCACCACCTAATGCACCATTGGGGAAGAATTCTGGCTGAAGTGAAGGAATTATTCGATGACCCCATTGTTCTGGGTCTCACAGCAACACCCCCTGATGCTGAAGATTTTGATGACGAGGATGTGAAAAGATATGAGGAATTCTTTGGTCCTGTAGATTATCAAGTCCCAGTTCCTGCTTTAGTTAGAGAAGCAAACTTAGCTCCTTACCAAGATTTGTGTTACTTTGTTAGACCAAGCGCTTCAGAATTACAATATATCGCAGGCGTAGATTCAGAATTTGAAGACCTCTTAATCGACCTTAGGAGCAAGGATAATTCAGAAGATAACAACAGAGTCCCAGACCTCGACACTTGGGTTTTTCAAGCACTAGAAGAAAGAAAATCCCCCGGTGGTAAAACACAGGAATGGAGTGATTTTCAAAGAAAAAGTAGAGCTTTTGCTGATGATGGAAGGAGATACTTGCAATCTCACCTATTGCAATTACCAGAAGGAGTTCCCATCATTTCGCTAAAGGAAGATTACCAGCCATGGACTAGGATGAGCATGCTCCGGACTGTACTAGATAGGTATGTTCGATACGGATTGAGGCGCTCAAAAAATGTTGATGACCACAAATTATCCTCAACCATTGTAACAAGATTGAGAATGTTAGGAGTCCAGATAACTGAAACTGGTTCAAGGCCATGTGCATCTCCTGTTGGAAGAGTAATGGCATACTCTTCTGGTAAAATAGCAGCCTTGAACAACATTATCTCTAGCGAAAAGGTAGCCTTGGGTGACAAAATTAGAGCAGTAATTGTCACCGACTTCGAAAAGACATCTGCAACATCGGTCGTCGAAGGGATTCTTGATGATGAAGCCGGTGGAGCAATCGCAGTATTCCGTTCACTATCTTCGAATGAGGAGGGTGATTCATTGGACCCTGTATTGATGACGGGGAGCACAGTATTAGTGGATGATGACCTCTTTGAAAGATTCATTACAAGGGCAAAAACATGGGTTATTGACAATAATGTAGATGTCAAATTTGTTGATAAAAAGCACGAAGGATATCATGAGGTTAGAGGCGTGGGTGAAGATTGGAAGCCGCGATATTACTCATTGATGATTACTGAGTTTTTCCAAGAAGGGCTGACCAAATGCCTAATCGGTACTCGAGGATTATTGGGTGAAGGTTGGGATGCTTCAAGAATTAATGTGTTGGTAGATTTGACCACAGTAACCACTAGCATGAGCATCAATCAATTGCGAGGTCGTTCGATTAGATTAGATTCTAATTGGGAAGAAAAGGTTGCGAACAATTGGGACATTGTTTGCCTAGCCGAAGAATTCACTAAGGGTTTCGATGATTATGAAAGATTCAAAGAAAAGCACAAACAATTGTATGGAGTTTGTGATGATGGAACTATCGAAAAAGGAGTTGGACACGTTCACGCTGCCTTCAATGATGCAAAACCAGAAGGTGTTAACGAAGGCATGGAGATGTTCAATCAGGAGATGATTGAGAGATCAAAAAACCGCGCCCATGTCCGAGAGTTATGGGGGATTGGACAACCTTTCGAAATCGAACCAAGTTCTGCTATTGAAGCAAAGGTTGGAGAAGAATTTGCAGGTGGATTCAAGTTAGGAATTCACAAAACTCCTTGGACTGATGATTCACTTATGCTTGAAATTTCAAAGGTAATAGTCGATACATTGAG
>QQSK01000010.1:4690-141045 GCA_003602415.1 Candidatus Poseidoniales archaeon
TGGCTACGCTACCACTTAGAACATGCATCAGAAGAAGAAACTGAGAAATTTACTAAGGCATTGGAAGAAGTACTTGGACCATTAGATAAACCAAGATACATCATCAGCAGACCTGCAATGTACATGCGAGACACTTGGTTGTCAAAACTAATGCCCGAAGTTATTGCTAAATTTTTGCGTAAAGAAAAGAAGATTATACAGATGTATCATAAAGTTCCTTCAATCGCTGCTAATTCTAAGCAGAGAGCAGAAGTATTTCTGAAGCATTGGAATTACTATATCGGTATAAGTGAGATAACTTACTGTCACACAGAAGAAGGAAAGAAAGTTGTTGAGGACATTAAAAACAGCGGACTGGGTCCGAAGAACACTATACATCGCAAAGAAGTTTATCTTTGATTAATCCCAAATTCCCATATCCATTCTGGCATCTTCTGAAGCATGGATTTTGGGGTCCCATCTTGGGGACCAAACTAAATTGATGTGAACACTCTCAACAACATTCAGAGCTGCACGATGAGCAGCAGCCATAATTTCAGCCGCTGCAGGACATCCTGGGCTGGTTAATGTCATGTCAACTTCAGCATGTTCAACGCCATCTTTAGATTCAAATCTGACATCATAAACAAGACCTAATTCTACAATTGACAAATCTAACTCTGGGTCTTCAACTTCATCTAATGCGTTCAATACTTCTTCCTTAGTTACCATCAAATCGCCTCTCTTACTTCTCTTTGAATCATATCGAACATTGTTCTAAAACCATTTGAGCGCGAGGGGGTCAAACTGTTTAGAATCCCTGCTTCTTCAGCAAAATCAGGAGTTAAATCTAGAACTTGCTGGATTGTTGAACCATTGACTGCAATGCTTAGGATTCCTTGTAGTCCTTGAACCATCTTTGCATCTGCTGCAGACTTCATATGAACGATTCCATCGTTAACTACTACAACAACGTGAGCGATTGATTGGCACCCTTTGACCAGGTTGTTTTCATTCCATTCTGAAACAGGTAATTCATCGACTTCTTCTGAAAAATCCATCAATACTTCAAGACGTTCAAACTGGTCCTCAATATCTTGAAACTCGTCGATTATATCTTGTACAGCTTTAGGCCAACTCATGCCATAGCCTCCAAGACTCTATCGATTCCTGAAAGGAAAATATCAGCATCTTGGTCATCATTGTACAGATAAAACGATGCTCTAATAGTTCCACTAATTCCTAATTTTTGCATCAATGGTTGAGCACAATGGTGTCCTGTTCGAACAGCAATTCCTTGTGCATCCAACAACCTAGCAAAATCTTCGGGGTGGATCGTAGGGTGGGTGAATGAAACCACTGCGGCATCTCCTGGTCTAAGTGAAGAATATACCGTCATTCCTTTTTCTCGAAGTTGATCTGCAACTCTATTCGCGATTTTCAATAATCGTTCATGATGAGATTCCAAATCTACTGATGAAAGCCACTCCAATGCTGCAGCCCAACCAAAGCCTTCAGCAATTCTTGGTGTACCTGCCTCAAAGCGATGTTCGTTTGTTTGATATGTTGAACCTTCCAGAGTCACCGTTTCAATCATATCTCCTCCGCCCATAAATGGCTCCATTTCTGAAAATGCTTCGTCGCTGACCAAAAGCGCACCAATGCCAGTTGGCCCACACATTTTGTGGGCACTAAAAGCCATGAAATCTGCACCCAATTCATGGAAATTGATAGATTCGTGAGGTACTGCCTGAGCAGCATCGAGTAGAACTCTAGCACCTGCCGAATGCGACTTGGAAATGACCTCTTCCACAGGGTTTCGAATTCCCAACACATTTGATGTGTGAACCATGCATACCAACTTTGCACCTACTAATGCAACTTCGAAGGCATCCATATCCAATTCACCGTTTTCAACAGGAACATATCGTAATTCAATCGCAGTTTTTTCTGCTAGCATTTGCCAAGGTACTATGTCGCTGTGATGCTCCATTTCCGTTAGCACAACAACATCTCCAGCTTTCAAATTGTGGCTTCCCCAAGCATGGGATACCAAATTAATCGCTTCTGTGGTTCCGCTAGTGATTACTGCATAATTCGAATTGAACATCTGTTTGAGCAATGTGCGACATCTTTCGTATCCTTCTGTAGCTTCACCTGCGAGAGTATGAACCGCTCTGTGAACATTCGCATTGGAAGAAGAATAGTAATGTGACATTGCATCGATAACGCATGACGGCTTTTGAGTGGTCGCAGCATTATCTAGATACACCAATGGACGGCCATTGATTAGACGAGAAAAAATAGGAAAATCATGTTTCATGGAATCACCCATTCATCAAACATTCAAGATGTACCAACAATCTAGTTCGTAAAGTGTCAACTACTTTTTCGCTCTTGATGTGTCTAAATGCATCCATCAAAAACCCTTCAACTATCAGTGAGGATGCTTCTTGGTAGGATAAGCCTCGAGATGAAAGATAGTGAAGTTGTTCCGGATTAATGGGGGCACTAGCCGCACCATGGGCTGCCTTCACGTCATCTGCAAGCACTTCCAATTCTGGAATTGCTTCTGCCCTTGCTTTCTCTGAAAGCAATAAATTTCTGAAAACTTGACCTGCATCACTTCCATCTGCTCCTTCGCAAATAGTCAGAAGACCAGTACCAACCGAATGAGATGAGCCATCACAAGTTGCATGCATAACCAATGATGAATTTGTGTGGCCAACCGAATGCTGAATCTCGATATGATGATCATCATGTCTACTTCCATATCCGTTAGATGCTATTCCACCACGCATTTCTGAGCCAGTGGCTTCTAAATCTACACGAATATCTGTTTTGTTAAGGAAACCACCAGCAGACAGAGTTGCAAATTCAAAGGTGGATTCACGATTTACAATCCAATCCTCGCACCTTAGTAGATGACCATCGCTAGCAAGGTCATTGATTACAGCAAACGATAATGAACCATCAACAATTCCTAAAATTCTCAAACCTGTCCATCCTGCATCACCAGACAATCGAATGATTAAGTTTGATTTTCCTGAAGATTCAATCACGAGTTGGCCCGAACAAATGTGTCCTGAACAACGAAGGTCAAGTTCTAGAGTCTCATTATCAAGAGATATTTTCTTACTGGTTTGAGAGATAGAATGTATGAATGAACGAGCGATTTCAGAACTATCCTCAATTTTGGTATCAATACCAGATGAGAATTTTATCTCATCTGCCTCTGGCATCTCCTCAACCTTGGTAGGGTGAATTCTTTTCCAGGGTGTGTATCGCCAAAGGTGGTCTGAACGTGGTGGAATACTAATTTGAGGATAGTTAATCATCCAATTGCACCCTCCATCTCCAATTCAAGAAGACGATTGAGTTCGACTGCATATTCCATAGGTAACTCTCGAGTAAATGGTTCAAAGAAACCATTCACAATCATCCCCATTGCTTCCTCTTCACTGTGTCCTCTGGACATGAGATAGAATAACTGGTCATTGCTAACTTTTGAAACACTAGCTTCGTGTTCTAAATCAGCACTAGAATTACCAACTTCCATGGTAGGGTATGTGTCGGATTGGCTGTCTGCATCAAGCATAAGTGCGTCACAAACCACCTTAGATCTGCATCCATGTGCCTTCGGAGTGACTTGAAGCATTCCACGGTAAGAGGATCTGCCTCCGTTTTTCGAAATTGATTTTGACAAAATATTCGAGGTTGTATTTGGTGCTAAGTGGTGGACCTTTGCACCTGCATCCTGATGTTGACCCTTGCCCGCATATGCCACTGAAATTACTTCAGCATGGGCACCTTCTCCCTTGAGGATGACGGCAGGATACTTCATAGTCAACTTCGAACCAATGTTTCCATCTACCCATTCAATGGTAGCATTAGAGTGTGCAATTCCTCTTTTTGTAACTAAATTGTAGACGTTTGCAGACCAATTCTGCACCGTTGAATATCGAATCTTTGCGCCATCCATTGCAATCAGTTCGACAACAGCAGAATGTAATGACTCTGTAGAGTATGTTGGAGCAGTGCATCCTTCAACATAGTGAATTGATGACCCTTCATCCGCAATAATTAGAGTGCGCTCGAACTGACCCATATTTTTGGCATTGATTCTGAAATAAGCCTGGACTGGCATTTCAACATGAACGCCTTTTGGAATGTAAATGAATGAACCACCAGACCAAACAGCAGTGTTGAGAGCCGAAAATTTGTTATCGCTGGCAGGAACGACTGTTCCGAAATATTTCTTGACGATGTCAGGATACTCCTTCAATCCAGAATCCATATCCAAGAATAGTACTCCTTGTTCTTCCAAATCCTCTCTAATCGAATGATAAACCGCTTCTGATTCATACTGAGCAGTTACTCCGCCCAGCCACTTTTGCTCGGCCTCTGGAATGCCAAGGCGATCAAAGGTGTTCTTGATATCCTCGGGAACTTCATCCCAATTCTTCTCAGTACCTTCAGATGAACGTAAGAAATAGGTCACTGCTTCGAAATCAATCTGATTTAGCATGTCACAATTGCCCCAAGATGGCATTGGCATTTCCATGAATCTACGATATGCTTTGACTCTGATATCAGTCATCCATTGTGGCTCATTTTTCAATTCAGAAATATCTCGAACTACCTGCTCGGAAAGTCCCTTATCAAATCTGATAGTAGCATTCTCTGGATCGTGGAAACCATAGCGGTAATCACCGACAGCATCTCTTGCAGAATCACCAGACATCATATCACCTCAAGCCTCAAGCCAATCATATCCTTTGGCTTCTAGGTCACCTGCTAATTCAGCACCACCGGTTTTCACAATCTTCCCGTCTATCATAACATGGACGAAATCAGGCTTTACGTGTTCAAGTAATCTCTGATAGTGAGTAATTAGGAGGCATCCAGCTTCCGGAGCAATGCTGTTAATTCCATCTGCTACAACTCGTAGCGCATCGATATCTAATCCAGAATCTGTCTCATCAAGAAGAGCAAGGCAAGGATTCAATAATAGCATTTGAAGAATTTCCAGACGCTTTTTCTCACCTCCGCTAAAACCATCATTCACATACCTAGAAAGGAATGAGCGGTCCATGTCTAAAGATTCCATATGTCCCTTCAATTCTTTTCTGAAATCACGAGCACTAGGAGCATTTTCACCTCTAACCGCAGATACAGATTTCCTGAGAAATGTTCCCACTTGGACACCGGGAATTGAAGAAGGATATTGGAATGAAAGGAACATTCCAGCACGAGCCCTCTCGAAAACTTCCATCTCTTCCAACGGAGTTCCTCTGAAACTAATGGTGCCAGAGGTTATTTCGTAGGATGGGTGGCCCATGACTACATTAGCAAGAGTGGATTTTCCTGCCCCGTTTCTTCCCATAATTGCATGAATCTCACCCACGCTAATTGTCAAAGAAATTCCTTTGATTATCTCGTTTCCTTCCACGCTAACGTGAAGGTCGTTGATACTCAACACTTCGTCTCCCATGACTACTCGTACAGTTACCCCTTTATCAAGGACTGTACGGCGCAATAATTCGCAAAGCGAGGGTTCATGAAGATAAGGCTGGACGCTATGCCATGGATGACGACATTCTTGAGCGGTACCGTCGCGAAGCAGCGGCCGCTATGGAAGTCGAAGCCATGAAGCGAATTTCTGAGTCAACAGACGCTGAAATGGAAGAACGTTTGAGGACTACATCTCTAAAGGATGTAGAAGATTTAGTGCCTGCTCTACTAGCCAGATTGGGAGCTGTGCGTGCTGCATTAGATGGTCACGGAGGAGGCATCTCGGTAGTCAAAGTTGAAGATGTGGAAAATGGGATGTACATCGTTCTTGATTTGACAGGAGCATGCTTGTCATGTGGCGCCGCTCCAGGAACACTTGAAGGCGTAAAGACTGATTTAGAGGCTGATGATGAAATTGCAAAAATCAGTTTTTGCTCAAGTTTATTAGATACTTTTGATGATTTAGGACGAGAATTTATTCTCGCTCATGGAAAGGTTGACTTTGTCTGAATAGGTGATAATATGAAATGGCAAGAAGGAATTAGAGAAGGTCCTAAACCCTGTCGAGAACAAGACCAAGGTCGATTCGAGATCGTCACCAGAGATGGTCAAGCGAGGTTAGGAAAAATTCACACCGCACATGGAATTATTGAGACTCCGTGTTTGTTACCGGTCATCAATCCGAATATCAGAACTATTGAACCACGTGAAATGTGGGACAAATATGGCATACAGGCATTGATCACTAATTCATATGTTATCTGGAAACATGATAAATTGAAAGATGTGGCATTGGCAGATGGAGTACACAAACTGATTGATTACCCTGGTGCGATTATGACCGATTCTGGAACATTCCAATCTTATGTCTACGGAGATGTTGAGGTTGGAGTAGAAGAAATTGTTCAATTTCAGAAGGACATTGGTGTTGATATCGCAACAATGCTAGATGTATTCACTCGCCCAGACATGACATTCACGCAAGTTGAAAAAGCAGTTGATGAGACTGTAAATCGTGCCCATTCTTCTATTGAAACTGCTGAAGGAGTTATGCTAAATGGTCCAATTCAGGGTGGCTTATTTCCTGAATTGAGAACAAAGAGTGCTAAAGAGATGAGCAAACTGAACTTCTCTGTGCATCCAATTGGGGGAATTGTTCCAATAATGGAGCAACAAAAGTATCGAGAACTTGCAAAAATAATGCTTGCATGTAAATCTAATCTAACTCCGAATAGACCAGTCCATATGTTTGGATGTGGCCATCCAATGTTATTTCCTATGCTAATCGCTATGGGCGCTGATTTGTTTGATTCTGCAGCATATGTTTTGTTCGCAAGAGATAGTAGAATTTTGACACCATGGGGAACAGAAAAATTGTCTGATATTGAAGAGTGGCCGATTATTATGCCTTCAATTTCTAATTTCACACCTAGCGAAGTAAGGAAAATGAATAAAGAAGACAGAACGATTTTGCTTTCTAGATATAATCTTGAAATCACTCTTCAGGAATTGTCAAGGTGTCGTCAAGCAATAAGAAACGGTACAATTTGGAGACTAGCTGAGAGAAGAAGTCATCAGCACCCTGCATTGAGAGAAGCGTTTCTATGGCTAGTTACCAACCCTGCTGTTTCAACTATGGAACCTTTGATTTTGGATGATTATTCATCAGCAAAGGAAACCGGTAATGAACGAGGTAGATGGGAAGAGAATTGGGATTGGTTGGTAAATGCACAATTTACTCCAAGAAATGGAGGCGAATCATGGGGTGGAACAGACACACACCACCGCCCCCATGTTGAGATGGCAAGAAGAAGGCTATTCGCAAGATGGAGTTCTAGAAAAAGCGGAGATGTGATCGTCTTCCATGGTAATAGTGCACCATGGAGAGATAAAATCGGAGATTTAATCGAAAGAATCTGTCATCTCGATTATGAAATATTCATTCAAACACCACTGGGATTAATTCCATGGGGATTGGAAGATTTGAATCCATGGGCACACATCGAAGGACCAGATTGGTTGAAGAAAAGAAGGCCAGATTATGCTTGGTTACAACGCGAGTTAGAGCGATTAGGAATCACTGATAGAAAAATCATCACAATAGATATTTCAGATACTGAAGAATTACACAACCGCGTTTTTGAAATGTTAGGTATAGAGCCTACAGACCGAGATAAAGATGCCAAAAACCGTTCGCAAATAGTTGACAAATTGTGTGTCCTTTACAATGTAAATGTCAGCGACGCCATTGAAATCTGTAACGATGCAACTTTCGTCATGAGCCGTACAGGAAGAATCAGGAATATGATTGATTCATCTGGTAAGCATCTATTCTCTCCAAGATTAGCAGAAGGCGGCATGTCACTAACTGTTGATGGTGCAAGAATTCTTCATTCACTGAGGAAATTACCGATGCCAGAAGGATTCAATGTTGACTACTCGCAAAACCCAGGTCATGGACCTGCATGGGTTGTGGTGAATGAAGATTCAGAGCCATTTGTTCAAGAAGGAAGAAATGTGATGCATGGGTTTGTCTTAGCATGTGACCCTTGGATTAGACCTAATGAAGGAGTATTGGTTGTAAATTCGGCCGGTAAATTACTCGCATATGGTCGTTCTCAATCAACATCCAGTGAATTGGACTCATTCACGAAAGGTATTGCGATAAAAGTTCGAGAAGGCTGCCCCTGAAAGGGGCACATTCAAGGGCCCATCATGATGTGTGCAATTCATGGTCAGGGATTTGATAATCGAATCAACTGCTCTGACCAAGGCTTATGGCCCTCACATCGCTCTAGATTCTCTCGACATCAAAATCGAACAAGGAGCTACTGGTTTGCTCGGACCAAATGGTGCAGGAAAATCCACTTTTCTAAAAACGATTCTCGGCTTGATTCAGTTAACTTCGGGCGAAGGGAAGGTTCTGGGTTTCGACATCAGAAGCCAAGGTGACCAAATCCGTCAAAGAATAGGATACATGCCAGAATACGATGCATTGAACCCAGGAATGGATGCGATTCATCAAGTTAGATACAGCGGTGAGTTGATCGGAATGAATCCTAATATCGCTCTTCAAAGAGCTCATCAGGCATTGGAATATGTGGGTTTAGGAGAACAAAGATATCGCCAAGTTTCCACATTTTCAACCGGTATGAAGCAGGCCACAAAATTGGCCTGTGCCTTGATTCACGACCCTGCATTAATCATAGCAGATGAGCCAAGTAATGGTCTGGATGCTCAATCGAGAGAATTCATGTTGAACACTTTGGAAACAACCGTGAACCAGGGGCAACGCTCTGTTTTAATGGCATCACACTTGATGGATGATGTCGAAAGAGTGTGCGAAAATATCGTACTATTGCACAAAGGAAAATTAGCAGCCCAAGGTAAAATTGAGGACTTAAAAGCAATCGATAAGGAGATCGAAATTCACGTATGGGGCTCAGCCAATAAAATGGAAGAGGCACTGAAGGACAAGGGAATGAAAGTCCGCAGAGAAGGTAGAGTGATGCGCATAGGCCACACTGGTGATGAAACTTACAACAGTATTTTGCAAACAGCTGTAGAGGTTGGAACTCAGGTAAGAAGAATGCATGACCACGAAGCAAGTTTAGAAGACTTGTTCCTTGTGATCATGGAAAGATTAGGTCATGATGTGAAGAGTAGTGAAGATTTGATGAGGGGTACGTGATGTCTGAAGATACCCCTTTCGAACCTGTTGAATCCAAAGAGGAATCATTCGGAGCAGAAACTCCTGTCACCGGACAAACAAAGATGCAAGCAGCATGGTCCGGAAGCGATGATGAAAAATCATCAGCGCAAGTTGCTCAATCACAGCAAGGCCAAATCTTTGAACAAATTTACCAGCCTTGGACAGGGACTCTTAATCCTAGATGGATGAGAAACTGGGCCATCTTACGCCACCACATTTTGGGAATTTTCAAAACAGGACACAGACCGTGGAATATACCTACTAAATTATTCATATTCTTCGTGATTATTGCATCGATGACCGATGTTGCGATGGCCCTGTTGTTTGGAATGATTGGAGAGCCTACTTTGTATGATATTTGGGGAGTCAATCGCGATAATTTGTATGGCCATGTTATGGGATTCTTCCCTCGTAATATTCTGTATTACCCAATAGTTGCGGCACTTCTTGTTGGAGGAATGATTTCTGAAGATCGTGCTCATGGTACAAGTGCACTCTACTTTTCAAGACCGATAAACAGGTTTGATTATGCTTCGATGAAATTCCTTGCTGTTGGACTAATACTCTTTTTCATTATCAACGGAACTCTAGCAGTTTACTATTTCGTTGACATATTGGTTATGGGCAAAGGTTGGGCTTGGATTATCGACACATTCCCCATGTTTTTGTCAGCATTCATCTGTGGAATAATTCTCTCATTTACATATACATCAATCGGATTAGCACTATCCAGCATATCTCGTGGTAGGTTTTTCCCTGCGATTGGCCTTGTTGCAATACTGATGGGTACTAGAGCAATGGCTTCAATTATCGATGCTTTGTTTGACAAATCCGTTCTCTATGTCATTTCACCATATGATGCTGTGGCACACGTTTGTCAGGCATTGATTGGAACTGAAATGACCTATGACCACCCATGGGTTTGGAGTCTCATATCAGTAGTGGTAATCAACGGATTGGCCCTATATCTTCTAGCCAGTAGAGTTTCATCATTGGA
The DNA here is from genome assembly GCA_003602415.1 of Candidatus Poseidoniales archaeon. Classification (GTDB taxonomy): domain Archaea; phylum Thermoplasmatota; class Poseidoniia; order Poseidoniales; family Poseidoniaceae; genus MGIIa-K1. The sequence goes on from QQSK01000010.1 coordinate 14,893, forward strand.
GGTGACTAGAGAATGATGCCAGATGTCACACAACATGGAACTACACAAACACAAGAGTGGCAGCCAGTTGCCAACACTCCGGTAATAATGTTCGATAGAGTTTCAAAATCCTATGGCCGAATCAATGCACTAGGAGGTGTTTCCCTTGGCATATCTGGTGGAGTAACTGGAATTCTAGGAATGAATGGAGCTGGAAAATCAACTCTGTTCAAATTGATGATGGGGAAAATCAAACCCAGTTCTGGAGCCATTAAGTTGTTTGGAACTGACCCTTGGAAAAACCCGGCACCATATTCTCGAGTTGGTTTTGTTCCTGAACACGAAAAATTGTATGATTGGATGACTGCATTTGATTTCATCACGACATTTGCTCGCCTACATGGAATGACAAGAGATGAAGCCGAAACTGAAGCAAAACGTGTTTTGTCATTCGTTTCTTTGAGTGATGTAATGCACAAAAAAATAGGACAATTTTCCAAAGGTATGCGACAAAGGGTAAAAATTGCTCATGCATTGGTAAACGACCCAGAGTTAATCATTCTCGACGAGCCTCTTCAGGGTTGTGACCCACTCGCGAGAACCACGATAATGAACGTGATCAAAGAACTGGGGGCCATGGGTAGAACTGTTTTGGTCTCTAGTCACATATTGCACGAGATTGAAAGAATAACAGAACAGATTGTCATTCTACATCGTGGAAGAATTTTGGCCTTAGGAAACTCACATGCGATTAGAGAAATGCTTGACCAGCATCCTCACAAGATCCTTCTCGAATGTGAAAAACCAAGAGAGTTAGCTAAGAGTATCATCAAGATTGAAGAGGTCACTGGAATGTCTTTTGCAGTTCCAGAAAAACTCCTAATTGAAACCAAACATCTTGGTGAAGTCCACAAAAAATTACCTGAAACAATCGTTAATAGCGGACTTAAAGTCACTGCAATTGATAATCCTGATGATGACCTACAGTCAATATTGATGTATCTTACAGGGGGTATGTTATGAGCAGTAGAATGGACACGATTTGGTCAAAGTTAGACAGGAAATCTACTGCTATTGCTGAATTTACAATGCGGCAATATCGCACACGAATTTCAACCTGGGTTGTAATGATTGCAGCAACTGTAGCACTATTTTTGATGCTTCTATTCTACATTGAAGCGATGAATAGTGAAATCGAGGCAATTGACAACGACGGGGATTCATTCGATACTGATGGCGACGGTTATCCAGATGGCCAAGAAAGACTGGAAGGAACGAATCCCGATTCAGATGCATCATTCCCAAGTTGGGTTGAACCCGACCCTCCTGAAAAATGGATTAACGAAGATGACATCGATTGGGATGGATTGTCTGAAGGTGAAAATTATGTTGGTCAAGATGATGATGGGGATTGTACATCACAGGATACGACCAGTCAAAAGGATACTAATGATAACGGGCTTGAATGTGATATAATTGTTAATATCGATACTGTGAACGAAACCATATACATCGATGCTGACAATTATGTTGATGAAGACCCTGACGAAGAAAAATACGGTAAGGAAGCAGGCCATAGAGCATTCATTCTGGGAATTGGTAAATTTGGAATAGTGTATTTGCTTGGAATATTCCTTCCATTGTTCTTGGCTACCGGATTGATCAGAGAAGAGATGAGTGATGGAACAATACACTACATGCTTGCCAAACCAATTGCCAGAGGCGAAGTTCTCCTTTACCGAATGCTAGGATACTTAGGAATTACATGGCCATTTATCATTGGCTTATGTGTAACATTATGTCTAATCACTGGATTTACAGGACCTGGTGATGGATTCTTCAGATGGTCTGACATTGGAGTATGGATGTCTATTGCTTGGGCTGCAATGATGGTTTCACTTGTTTACGGCACAATCTTTTGCGGATTTGGAATAATTTGGAAGAACGGTGTTATCCTAGCTATCATTTTCGCAGCATGGGAATTAGGAATGGCGTTCGTTGCAATACTTTCGGGAGGAGATTCTTCAATACGATACATGTCAGTTATTGGTTGGGGAATGATAATCGTCGATGCTGGTGTTGCAATTTCATGGCCAGATAATTGGTTTTTGATAGAAACCGGATTATGGGGCGGAGGCCATGGTGAAGAAAACTGGTTAGGAGAAATCAACTATGCCCCTCTACCTGGCGCAGAGCCATTGAGTGCATTTAGTGGAAATCCAAACCTTGGTGTCAGCAACTGGATTGCATTCGTGATTTCAACTGGAGTCCTAGTGATGCAAGGTGTTGCAGCATGGTTCATCGGGCAGTCTATTTTCAAAGGAAAGGAAGTGGATTGATGCAATCTGAACAGTTCACAGGCGATCTGTCTAGCCTTTGGAAGTTACAGAATTTACCACCAATACATCACCTCACATGGGACTGGTGGTGGTGGTTGGTAATGCTAGACGATGAAGGAGGAAATCCTGCTGGCAAACAACTGATGGTACTTTGGTCAACAAAGGATAACCCATTAGTCGAGGTAAACGGACATCCCTGGATGCCTGTAGGAAGGCCCGGTTTTGACGAGGATGGAGGTATTGCCATGGACGGTATGGTTGCTGCATGGTGGTATGATGGAACCAATTTAATTGAGCCACTAGTTCTGGAAGAGAGTAGAATTATTGTTGTCGCTGAAGGTCATCCTGAATGGCCTTATCAGAAAGGTGGAGTTGTAGCATCACATACTGAGAATGAATATTCAATGGGATTGAATCCTGAAGAAAATGAGTTCTGGTTAAGACTGCAAACAGAGCATGGCGATTTTGATTTGAAAATGCTTCCATGGAATAATGCAATGTCCAGTATGAAAGTTGCTCAGGCTGAATACGGTTTAGGGATGGGTTACGGCATATCCAGATTACATGGAGCATTATGCACTGGGACAATTGACGGCAAAGAGGTAGATGGCACTGCATATTTCCAAAAGGTGTGCGTTCAGGCACCATCTCCGCCATGGTTTTGGGGAATGCTCCACCTCGATGATGGATCATATATCGATTGGTTCTTACCCCACGTATCTCCAACAATTACTGCAAAGGATTCCAAACCATGGAAGCGTAGAGATTTCACCCACCTTCCATTATCCATGGGAGGATTATTCCATGATGTTAATCGCCAACGAAGTGAAAAATTCAGTGAAGTTAGAGTTGAAAGGACATGTAACTCTGATGGATTGCCTACATTTCATGTGCACATGTGGAATGGATTGACCGAAATTAGAATCGAAGCAAGAGCTGTAACAAGAGCACATTGGACATTTGACCAACCAACTAGAGGTGGGATGAAGTCACATTTGACATATAACGAATATCCATTAGATGTTGTCAAATTAGAAATCGATGATGAGATTGGAGTCCGTACTCGCAAAGACTGGGGCACCATTCGCGGCAACGCAGAACACTCTTGGGGCCTACTTCATTGACTAAATCGCCGCAAGGTTCATCACCGTCTATGTTTTGTTAGGGTTTAGGAAGGGTAACTATGTCCGACGAGGAACTATCACCTGTGGAAGAAGAAACAAGCAATACTGTAGATGATTCGGCAGCTGAAACGGAGGCTGCTACATCTAATTCTCTCATCGAAAAATTTCGATTAACTGGAGATGAAGAGATACTAAAAGATGTGAAGCCATCTATTTTCGCATTCATACCTATGTATCTAGTGGCCGTACTAATTCTAGGTGCACACTTCCTTTTCGCAATAGATTGGAACACAAACTCCGAAGATAATATCGTCGTCAAGATCATGGTATTCCTGATTGAAATGTCTGACTTTGGCCAGATAGGATTCATGCTAGTTATGCTTACGATTACTTGGTTTAACCGAATGCTAAATGGCACCACTAGTGGAAAGTGGACAACCATATTCTTGCTGATTGTTTCTCTAACGCCACCCGTACTGCAACTTGACGATCTGATTCTTGTCACCTTAATGGGTAAAGAAAGTGGATTTATTCCATTCGATGATTTTAATTACACATTCTTCGGCATATTCTGGGCGGTTTTGTTTACGGCAATCACCGTATTCTATCAGAGAAGTTTCCATTATGCAATAACAAACCACCGAGTAATTTTCACTCAACACCTAATCATACCAGGTGATGGAAGAAGAATTCTATTCGACAATATAAACGAAATAAGAACTCAAAGAACCTTCTTGGGTGCATTATTTGGCTACAACACGATTATCTGTGACACAGGCAGTCAACTTGGAATTGGTGAAGATGCTATGTCGGTCTCGGTTGGAACATCCGGTGGAGGAAGTTCTGATTCAAATACTATTGAAGGACAAGTTACTAAGAGCATTTTAAAGAAAATGTTTGCTTTCATTACATATCAGCGTACTAGAAAAGTCGACATGCCAGACCCTAGATTCTCGTTCTTCTGCATCACAAACTGGAAAACCATTGAGCAATTATTGAATGAAATGCATCAGCGACACAGTCAATCTGGCATTCTAAATGAGCTAAAGGACCAGATTGCAGAAAGTCAATAATCTCACATAGGTTTCAAAAACCTGTTTAGTAAGGCCCCGGTATGAGCGACCTCATTCAACAGGCGGGCATGGCGCTATCTAGTGGCCAATTTACTGAAGCAATGACATTGTTTGACCAATTAAGAGAAGCGGAGCCAGACAATGCAGTGGCTCACTATGGTTGGGCTGAAGCTGCTTTCATGCGACTATCAGTAGACATGGAAGAAGATGTCCCTGCAGGCAAGATCATGCAAGTTTACAAGAAAGCAATGCAGTTAGATGAAGAAAACCTCGAGTATGTCGCATCCTTTGCAAATTTCTGCCTAGATTGTGGAAGAATCCCTATGGCTATCAAAGAATATCAGCGTTTGGAAAAGATGGCAGATTTACATGAAATTCCAGTAGACGACACCCTATTCGATGCAAGTCGACTTATTGTAGATGCAATCGAGAGAGTCGGACAAGGCAGAGACAACCCAATGATTCAGCCTTGGTTAAGACAAGCCCTAGTTTGGGCAGTGGGCGGCCTTGGATTTAGTTCTGAAGACGCTGTTGAAACTCTGTCCTCCGAGTGAGGTGAGCGAATGGAGAAGGCGCGAATCGCCTTCCGGTTTGGACACTTTGGAGATTGCTTTCATGGCAGCCAAGTTCAACCAGATGTTCCAACTGTTCAAGGAACATTGATGCATATTTTCAAGAAGAAATTGAAATGGACCAATGAAAGAATGCCTGTAGCTATGGCAAGCAGGACGGATTCTGGAGTTCATGTCCGCCTAAATGGTGGATTTATTGACCTCGAAAAGAGCAGGTGGGATGCTATGGGTGAATCAGGATTCATCAAGGCTGTGGGCCATCAAATCCCAGATAGCATTTCATTGATAGATGCAAGACAGGTAACAGATGACTGGAGTCCTAGGAGGGCATTACACAGAACATATCGATACCGAATGGAATGTATGGAAGGCTGGATTGAACCTGAGTTGAAGGATTTTGAGAAACTATGTTCACTTTTTGAAGGTGAACACGATTGGTCTAATTTCTGTCGTCGCGAGCCTGGACGTACGACTATCCGAGTCGTCGAATCATGTAAACCTTGGATCAACTCGGGACGCATTGTAGGATTCGAGATTGTTGGTGAAGCCTTTGTATGGAACCAAGTAAGAAGAATTGCAAATGCGATGCACGCAGTAATTACCAACTACAGAACAATAGAGAGAGTCATAGAAGCTCGAGATAACCCTCAAACAGAAATTGACTTGGGTCTTGCAGAACCAGATTGGTTGATTCTATGGTCAGTATCTTGGGAAGATATACCGGATATTGATTCACCCGAACCTACGATTCCTATTCCTGACCATTCCAGTTCAAGATGGCAAGAATTGTGTCGTCAACAGCAGAAAGAAATTCTAATTCGTCAATTTGACCTCATTGAAGGACAATACTGACAGAATCTCCATCTTCAAGACTGCATGATTCTCTAAGGAAGATACCTGCGATAACTTCGACTACATCCTCATGTCTAGTTAAGTCGGGAATCAAGATTGCACAATCATGTTCCCCTTCATTGCAGATTATTTGGCCCAAGAATGCAGTTGCGCCTCCAAAAGAAACACCATCTCTATCGAATCCCTTGATTCGATGTGAGATAATTGTGCTAGGTACTCCTTCGTCCAAGCCTGCTGAAACTCTAAGTTTTTGATAACTGATCAATGAATCTCCTTCAACTGATACATTCAATGTGCCTGGCCAAGCACTCCTTCCAATAATAGCTTTGAATTGCTCTTGGTAATGGTGTTGCGACATAAAGATGTGAGCACGGCCGAGGCCAGAAGACACGATACCTTCGATGCGCATTGGTGGCCCGAAAGGTCTCCCACTCATGACTGTTCTGCAACCGAGCAAAACAACATGTAGAACCTCCTCTTGGGTATAGTATGGCAGGAGACCTATCTTGGATGCAAGAGCGATATGCTCATCTTGACGAGCAGTCCTTACTGTGGCAACCACCGACTTTAGAGACTGCAAATCAACCCAGGTGTATGATGGATGGTAAACCAACCATTATGCTATCTGCAAATAATTATCTAAATTTGACCACCCATCCAAAGGTGGTCGAAGCTTCGATTGAAGCAATAAGAAAATACGGTGCTGGAAGCGGTTCAGTTAGAGCCATTGCTGGAACAATGGACATCCATTTGGAAGCAGAAAACAAAGTTGCTGAATTCAAGGGCGTAGAATCTTCTTTAATTTATTCAGCAGGATATACTGCCAATGTTGGATTGATTCCATCATTGGTTCAAGGCAAGCAGGATGTCATTATTTCAGACGAACTTAACCACGGCTCGATTATCGATGGTGTTAGATTAACAAAGGCTCAGAGAGCCGTTTTCCCCCACAATGATATGGGCGCATTCGAACAAGTATTGAAGGAAAATGAAGGTGCTGAAAGGAAGTTAGTAATCGTTGATGGTGTGTTTTCAATGGACGGAGATATTTGTCCATTGGATGAACTTACCTCGATAGCAGAGGAATACAATGCTATGGTATTCGTTGATGACTGCCATGGTGAAGGAGTTCTTGGTGATGGTGGAAGAGGTATTGTTGATCACTTCAAACTACAAGGAAGAGTGGATTTCGAAGTTGGTTCATTTTCTAAGGCATTAGGTGTACAAGGAGGCATAGTTGCGGGCAAAGAAATTGTACGCAATCATGCACTAAATCATTCTCGCTCTTGGCTATTATCTGGCTCACAGCCGCCAGGTGTGGCTGCTGCTCAGAAGGCTGCGGTCGAGGTTTTGATGGATGAGCCTGAACATCATGCAAAACTGTGGGAAAACACCGAGTATTTCCGTAAAGAAATGCAGTCGCTAGGCTTCGATACTGGAGTATCAACAACTCCAATTATTCCAGTTATGTGTGGAGATTCATCAGTAGCCAAAGGTTTGTCCGAATCAATGCTAAAGAATGGAGTAATGGCTGGTGCCATAGTATTCCCAATGGTAGCTAGAGACAAAGCCCGAGTTAGGACTCAAATGTCGGCAGGTCTAACTCGAGAAGACCTTGATGAGGTTCTACGGATTTTCGAGACATCCGGCAAAGAAATTGGATTGATATGATTGCAATAATCCAAGGATGAATTCCTAAAGTTGAAGATATTATTCTTCGGCTTCAAATGATTCAACGACTTCCATTAATTCGGAATCGTCACCTGCTACTTCAGCAACTTCTTGTGAACGATCATAATCTTTAGACTCCATGTGCTCAAATGGATTTATTCCGTCTTCAATCATGCACAAAAGCCTCCATCTAGGAGCCCAAGAAAGATGAATATAAAGCGGACCTGGAGCCATTAATAGGCTCCAAGAGATAAATGAAACTGTGGCAGTGTTAGTCAACAAACCAGTTGAAATTAATGTGACTAAGGTGAATCCCAAAAATGGTAGGGGATACAATAATTTACGATTGACAGAGACAGGCATTCTCTTGAAAATTATATTCATTATTCTACTAGTCATTCCTAAAAATGCAGTTGCTGCAATTAAAAGACTAGAATGAAAAATCCACAATGGGAACCAAAATTCCTCAGTGGTGATGTAAGGAAGAATTAGTGCTAAAGAAACCAACAAACCATAGAATGCTCCAATGTTTGAAGGGTGGGAAAGCCACAATGGTAGCTTAGCAAACCTAGTAGATAATCCGCCACCGCTTAGCAATTCCTTCTGAGAGTCATCAAGAGATGATGCGTTAACACCCCAAGTTGCCTCTCCGGCCATAACCCGTCTGCACAGAACTCAACATTTGAAGGTACGGTGAATAAATGCCCAATTATGGACAATAATCACTCTGGTGAGAATATTCGTGAGATTGGACCCTGTACTTCGATTTCTTCTTCGGGAAGCCACTCTCTTTCCAATAATGTCGAATCTTGTTGTTCACGTTCTCTAGCATCTTCAAACTCATCATTAGATTCATTCACAGCATTATTGAGAGATATCGCCTGATTTATTATTGCTAATTGCTTTGACAAAATCGCCTCATCTAAATTGGAATCCCAAGTCGATAATATCGACAAATCATCATCTGTTCTATGAACTACCCATCCGGTTAATGCATCCTTAACCAATTTTAGACGATGTATTCCTGGGTCAACCCATTTATTAGAAAAATTCACCATTACTTCTGACTTTCCAACTGGTTCTGACTCCATAAATGGATGATTCAAATTGACTGCCAGTGGCAGATTTGATATCGATTTGAAATTTCTGAAAACAAGGAAATCACTAAGCAATATGATTAGCAAAATGAAAACCAAATCAATGAACCAATAAAGGGCTAGAAGTACCGTAAATGTCAAGATCAGAGAAATCATAATTTTCTCTTTCAATACAGTACTTCGAAACTCTTCTCCTAATGGAGTGTTCGAGAAAGAAATCAGGCCTCGCGGCTCGTCCATATCCTCGCCAGTAGCAATAAGGACATGAAACCCTCGTTCTAATGCTATTTGCACCCCCATCATTCAAGAAGGGTACAATCACCAACCACCCCGTAGGGGTGCCCATGGTAGAGTTGCCGCAAGGTATTATCGTCGAAGAAAGACGTGGTGGCGCAGGCATCCTCACCACTCTGGTAAACGATATGATCAAACTCAACTCAAATGGGTATATTCGTACAGAGAGAACGCCGACTGAGGCTATGCCGAGAGTAGGCCAAGTCATAATCAATAATGGTGAAATATCAGCGGCAATGCATGAATCTGATGCGATTTTGGAGGGTGTTGAAGCTCTGCTTGAAATCGAAACTGATTGCATGGAACTGGATTGCAAACTACAATTGGTGGAAGATGTTGATGTTCATCGTATTTTGGACCTACATCCCAATGCCAAATTGAATATTGAAACACCTGAAGAAAGTAAGTCATCAGAATGGTGGAAGGACATCAGTAATCATTCCAATAGTTGGACCAGATCTAGTAGATTGCCAACGATTGAAGCCACAATTGAAGCACCAGAATTCGTTAAGGCAAAGGCTGCATCAATGGTACACAAGCATGTTCATGGGAGCACATTGCTCAAACCAGGGTGTGTATTTTCAAACGAGAATGATGGATTGTTAACTCTAGCATCAAATTTGAAATCTCACGGCAAACCTCTTCTTGTAATATCGAGAAGGATTCGAGAAGAACTAGTTGTGAATTTTGGCCTGCCTGCAGATGATTGTTTGTGGCTTTCCCAAAAAGATGGAGAAGGCATCCAATTCGTAGACCTGGATGCAATCAAGGGCACTGTGTACGGCTTTTTAGAAGGTAATTTACGAGCCGTATTACTATTGGATGGTTTAGAATATTTAGCGAACATTTGTGGTTCAAAACCAGTTATCGATATGGTTCGTGAGTTAGGAGACAGAATGAGATTTGAGGATGATTGCCTATTGATTTCCTTCGACAAATCTGCATGGACAAAATCTGAATCGGCACAATTACTGAGAGTGGCACCTCACTTGGACGCTGAAACAATTTCTGCATGGAATTCCGACCCCGATTCATTACTTGATCATCCATTAATGTCGCCACCTACCGAAGAGGAATTGCTTAGATTGGCTGCTTATCTAGAAGCTAACACTCCTGAAACTTTTGTCGAAGAGATCGTTGAGGAAGCGGAGCCTGAGCCGGTAGAACCAGAAATCATTGAAATTGAAATCGTTGAGGAGGAGCCTGAAATCATTGAACAGGTAGCCGAGCCAGTGATTGAAGAAAAGGTTCCAGAAGTAAAGAAGGGGCCAAGAAGCCCTCAGAGAGTAAAGCGCCGTACCGTAAAGCGCCAACAAATCTTGTCTGAGAGAGAGATGAAGTTGGCAGGATTGGCTGCCGCCAAGAATGAGCGAGAAATTGGCGATTTACCCCCTGGTAAATCTATTCCAAAAACTCCAATCGGTAAAGCAAGAGATGTCGAATTACCATCGATTCCAGATATTATTCCTACCGAGCTAAGTAATGCTGTTAATCAAAGAATCAATTCAAAGAATCTAAGATTGCCTGAAACTAAACTTGGCCCAAAAACTGTTGAGCGCCCGTCCAAAGCCAAACCATCAAGCAAGAACGTAATCAGTCCACTGGCTGCTAGAGGAGTTGAAATAAGAAGAAATGTTTCAAAACGCTCACAGGCATCTAGTGTTCAGCAAAAAGAAATTGATGTTGACAAAGAATTGGATTCGTGGAAAGAAGAATTGGAGGAAGAAAATTGAGCATTAAGAATCAAGAAAAACTCCAACTTGCACTTGCAAATGCCAGACAATCGCTGGGTATTGAATCAAATTTAGGCAGACCCGCACTGTCAAAATTGAATAAACTGAGAGGAGTCCAAGGTGCAAAAGACACTAGAGAGGGAGACCTAATCACAAGGACTGGAGTGAAAACTAGGCCGGTTTTTGACATTGTCGCCGACCAGGTATTAGGTCAAACACCTGAATGGAAACCAAGTATCGATTTAGAAAAAGGCGATAGTACTCTAGCACAAATTGCTGCAAAACGAATCAGTGAAATGAGAGAGAAACAAGTCACTGATGAAATCGATGAAGAACTATTAGGAGATTCACTTGGAATTTTGAAAGATGGCCGTCCCATTTGGGCTGAGGTCTTAGACACCCAACGTGGATATTCCACCAATTCAACGGATTATGGTTTCAAGGACCCATCATTTAGACCAGATTGGCCACCTGTTCAGCACTTGTCAGACCATAATACATGGAAAACATGGCATGTCGTAGAAGAAAACGTCAGAGCATCTAACGCTTGTGAAAAGGTGATTGAGAAACCTGGAATAACCATGAATCCATTACTAATTCTAGGAGAGAGTGGATGTGGGAAATCACATATTTTGAGCGCCTCAGTTCAGGCGATGATTCGAAGACAGGATGGGAATGTGCACCTTCTGTCTGCAACGGCCATGAGAGGATGGGAATCCTTGCCCAATGGTTGGCAGGAAGCTGTGTCTCATGCGAACTTAATCGCTATCGATGACCTTCACCTTGCAGAAGAACAAGTAGCTACTGAAATCGGATTGATGATTGATTATGCATTGAACATGGGAGTTCAGGTCATAGCAACATCTAGAGTTGATTCAAATCAGTGGCAAGCAAGACGATTGTGGGAAGTAATGCGATCAGCGACTAGCATTTGGATTAGTAAACCAAGTTCTGCTTCCTTGATTACTCACCTACGCAGATTATCAAGTGGCAGAGCATTACTACTAGACGACTCAATGTTAGCAAGAATTGTGAAACATGGAGATGGAAGTTGGAGAAGTACCGATGCTTGTTTTGAGAAGATTGCACTTTCTATCGAATCAGGTGAAAGGATTGTCAATGCTGATGACATTACGCAAATCCTCGAAGAAAGACCGGTTGCAATGAGTGAACGTGACGAGTTCATACAGCGAGAAAACTTGGAAGATATCGCTTCTAGAGTAATCAACGAAACACTCGACCACGTATACACTAGGGCAGACCCAGCAGGCGTTGACCTGAAAACACAATTGCCCGAATTAAATGATGATTGGGAAGTTCCTGAGTTGACTATTGAAGAGCAAGATGAACTTCATGCAGTTTTGACAAGTGAAAATTTAACACCCCATGTTACCACAACTTTGACCGTTGATGAAAAAGAAGAATTCTTGGTTCAAAGAGACAAAATAATCAGTGGTTTGGATAAAGTCAGAGCAATAGAAACCAGTTCTGGAATAAACCAAATGGCGGAAGAAATGTTCGAAGAAATGAGTAGAAATCATTTGAAGCAGGCCACAGAGTTAGCAGAATTGGAAGAAGAAATGATTGCATTAGCAAACAAAAGCAAGGATGCTACCGTTGATGAATTGATAGAAATTGCCGACAGAGTTGGTGAAATTGAAGTCATTTTAGGAAATGTCTCACCTGCACCAGAATTTGCAACTTTGACTCCGATTAAGGTACTCAAGCCACTAGGTGGAAATGAATGACGCGACCTTGGTGGATGGATGGAGTTCCATTCCAATGCCAACCCGATTGCGGGAAATGTTGTGACGAGCCTGGTGGAATTGTCTACTTACGACCTGAAGATGCTCGAATAATGGCATCACATCATCAAATGGGTGTTCAAGAATGGTTGGACAGAGATTGCAGACAAACCATTGATGGCAGATGGATATTGAAATCAGATCCAATAACAGACATCTGTATCTACTTGGATGAAAACAAGAAATGCACTGTGTATCAAGCTCGCCCCGCACAGTGTAAATCATTCCCATTTTGGGCAGAAAACGTTCGTTCCGAGAGGTCTTGGAAAAGAACGGTTAGTGAATGCCCGGGACTGGATTCTGAAGATGCCATAATTATTGATGGAAACACGATTCGAATGAAAATTATTGACGACAGGGATGCTATGCGAGGTTTTCGTGAATGGCCTGTGAAATCACGATGATAATTTTTCTAAATCATCATGATTGCATCTGAAAACACTAGGTGTTACAAAACACACCTAAACTGAATGTGATGCTCAAAATTAGCGTCGTCCTTATACCGTGGTGGCTTGTCCCTGCGGTTGGTGGTGAAATCATGAGTGACGAAGAGTCCCTACTTGACTTGACTACTGCACACCTGAATACAGGTATGCGTGGAGTTCCGGTTGGAACCTGTAGAACATCATATGTTACACCTGGTGAAGGTGTCCATTACTGTGGCTATCCTATTAGTGAATTAGCCATGATGTCTCCTGAAGATATCGTCTATCTTCTGTTCCACAAAGAACTTCCAAACATCGATCAATCTGTTGAGTTTCGCAACGAACTTCAGTCAAGAGGAAAACTCCCAGATGGAGTGGAAGAAGTTTTGGCTACACTGCCTTGTGAGGGACACCCCATGGACTGGCTTTCGATTGGTATTCACACACTAGGAATGCTGGGCGGTGTTGATGATTGGCGAGAAGATGCAATGAATCTAATCGCCAGAATGCCACGATTGATGGGACTTATTTTCCGTTACAGAGAAGGTCGAACGGACAATATCCCAGAGGATGATTTGTCACTACCTTTGGTTGGAAGATTTACCAACACTCTTGACCTAGTAGATGTTGACAAGGCGGTAATGAATCGTGTTCTATCGACTTATCTTGTTTTACACATGGACCATGGGGGAGGAAATCTATCTACATTCACTGGCAAAGCAGTAGCTAGTGGTCATGCTACTGTGTACTCATCTATGGCAGGTGCAATGAATGCTCTTTCTGGACCACTACACGGCCGAGCGAACCAATCATGTTTCGAATTTGTCAAGCGAATTGGAACTTCGGATCCTGCTGAGGTAGAGAGATTCGTTAGAGGAGAATTAGAAGAAAAGCGACCTGTATTCGGATTTGGACACGCTGTATTGCGCTCAGAAGACCCAAGGGCAACTGCACAATTCGCATTAGGTGAAGAGATATGCCCTGATGACGAATACTTCAGAATAATTAGAGTTCTAAGGGAAATTGCACCTAAGGTACTTTCAGAAAATCACAAAATCAGTAACCCGAATGCTAACGTTGACATTGCCAGTGGAACTCTACTTAACTTCGTTGGACTACAGGATGCTGAGTATTACACCACTTTCTTTGGATGGGCAAGAGTTGCAGGTATTGGAGCTCAAATCGTTGACGAAAGAACTGTAATGCGTAATGGTAGAGGCATCCCAATCTACCGACCAAAGTATATTGCTGAAGAACAAACTCTTCGTCACATTGACTGAATAACTGGTCTTGGTGTTTTACCACAGCCTCTGTGGCCGATCATTCTTACCGCATTCCAACCTAAAGTTCCATCATTTAATTCATGCCAAGGCGCTACATCTTCAGGCATAATTCCTTCTTTTAGGCCAATCCATTGTTCCTCACTCAGCGGCATTGTAGCGGGCCTTAACCATCTCTTGCTACCACAAGGAAGTACCATTTCTGGGTCTGCATAATCTGTGAGCATAGATAATCCTGCATCGAGTAGATTACGCTCAAGATAAGGATGACCTGGCCAAACATAAACAGGAAAATCTCCTTTGGCTTTCCTCAAGCGCTTCAGGCCTGAACCTTCAAGACCAACCGGCATGCCGAAATGGAGATATTTCTTGAATCCTTCAAAATAATCTACTGCGCAGGGCATCATTGGTGCTCCTGATTTTTGTTGTGATTTTAGCAACCTCTTGAATGAATACATCATGAACTCAGGCAAGGCTCGAATTCGTTTGCTATTATGTGAGCCTGTTCTGGGAACTATTGGTAGTAATCTCGACCATGGCCGGCTCGAGCCTGAGAGTTTTGCAACTTTGGCCATAGGTCTGTGGAACGCATAGAAGACTGCTGATTGTTTAGGGATGCCTGCCTCATCAACCATCTCTCCAGCAATTTGCATAATTTTGGCCATTCGAGTTGTAGGGTCTTTAGCAATCTGCGGTAGACTTCGCTTTATTTCCAAACATGCCACTTTGGAATGTTCTTGCCAAGGCGTTAACCATTCTTTGTCTGACATCAATTTCTCAAAAGAGCAGAAACCTACAGATTCTAGTTCATCCAAGGTCCATTCTTCAACAATTTGAGAACGTCCCTCTAGATTTTCTTTGGGAATTGACACTGTATGGTCATGATGAACAACTAATTTCTCATCAGCAGTAAGTCGAAGGTCAAATTCTACTCCATCCATTTTTCGCATTGCCTCAACAAGTGAAGCATGCGTATTTTCTGGAGGAGGACTATATGCCATTGAATCGGCTTGTAACGATTCTGTTATTGAATCATGTGCCGTTTATCTAATCCGGCCCAACCATCATAAGGTAAAATGATACTCGTCAATTATGGCAGAAGACCAACGCGTACGAGGATATTGTGCATATGATTGGGGAAAGAGTGCATTCGAAACATCGGTTACTACCGCTATATTCCCTGCGTGGTTCGCTTACCTTTTCGCTGAAGCAAACGGTATTTCAACAAAATTCCTAGGTTCGGAATGGACTGCTGATGCCATGTTTTCTGGAGCTGTGATGGTCGGTGCTCTAATCGTTGCCATTTGTGCACCATCATTAGGAGTAATTGCAGATAGAAGAATGATCAAGATGTGGTGGCTCAGAACCCTGACATTTGTGGGTTCTATTTCCTGTATTCTGTTAGCACTTTCACCATACCTCGGGGTATCTATGGGTTGGGTTTGGGCATTGATAATGTTCATGATCGCAAATGTTGGATTGAATGGAGCAGGAGTATTCTACAATGCTTTACTGCCTCACATGGGTGATGAATCCGAAATGGATGCTATCTCAAACAAAGCATTTGCTGCAGGATACCTTGGAGGAGGAATACTTCTCGTAGTCCACCTCGGTATGTGGTTGACGCTAGATGGCGGCTGGGTTATTCCATTCATCATGGCATCATCCGGATTATGGTGGCTCGGATTTGCTCAAATGACTTTCAAAATGGTTCCAGAACCTCACATAGAAAATGAAATGGAATCGATGGGGCTAATCGCTTCATCTAAGATGGCTCTGAGTGAAGTCATCTCAACCATGAAAGATATCAAAAGTTTCAGAACTCTATTCATTTACATGTTAGCGTACTTCTGTTTCATTGATGGAATAAACTCCGTGACAGCATTGGCAGGAGTGTTTGGAATAGTGGTCTTAGGTTTGACGACTACCGGGCTGATTCTAACAATACTAATTATCCAGTTCGTTGCAGCACCTGCTGCAATAGGTTTCACAAAATTGGCAGACAAATGGGGCACTAAGAAAGCCTTACAATTCTCATTGGTTTGCTGGTGTGTAGTCATTGTAGGTGCTCTATCATTTGCGCCACTAGAATTAGAAAAGCATGAGGAATATGATATACAATACACCTGGGATGAAGATGCAGGTGTCTATATCGTTGAAGCAAGAGAAGGAGTAAACAATATTGCGGCACTTCCAGATGATGACGAACAAGCATGGGCTTTAGACAACGAAGGCATATTACCTGTTGAAGAAAATGATGATGTCAAAAGTGCTTATGCGGTTAAATGGGCTTTCGATGAAGATGGAAAACCAATTCCAGTCGAAGTAACTCTAACTGAAGAATCGTTAGCTAAATTACAAGCATCAATGGATGAATCCAGATTCTCATACAGCATTGAAGGTGGAGATTTCGATGAGCAAACTGGATTGGGAATTAATCACCCATCCAGCCTTGGAGATGGCACATTAGACTTCATTCCAGAAACTGCCAGATCGTTGGTTTGGGCTCCACTTGGAATCAGTGTATTCTTCCAATTCCTACTCTTAGGCGTATTTGCTGGTGCGCTACTAGGTGGCTCTCAAGGTCTAGCTCGTTCGATGTTTGGACAAATGGTCCCTGAAACAAGATCCGCAGAATTCTTCGGATTCTTCGGATTCTTTGGAAAGGTAGCAGCATTACTAGGCCCACTTATCTATTCCTTGATGACAGTCTGGTTTGATTCAAGAGTAGGAATTTTCGCACTCTCAATTTTGATTATTGCTGGTGTCTTAATTTTGCGCAAGGTCGATGTTGAAGACGGTATTGCAGTTGCCAAAGCAGAAGATGAAAGAAACCGTTCGGCGGCTGAGTAGTGAAAACGCTCATAGCCATAGGCTATAGGGGGGTAATCATGAGCCCTTACTCGGTGATGATGGGATTAATCCTAATTCTCACACCGATTATCTGTTGGTTGTTTACAATTGGCAGAGAACATACTCGTACTCCTTTAGGAAAAGCATTCCAAGTTATCCATGAAAAAAGGTACTACCTTCACGCATTGGGTTACCTTTTCATCATCAAATGGAAAGCGACAACAGATGATTTGAACGAACCCATCAAAATCAGAACCGGAAACTGGACCGAATGGATTTACTCAATTGAAGGAAATGCAACCTTATGGGTTCAAGATACGTTTCAGAATGCTTGGCTAACCGAGTTCTTAAATTTCCATTATCTGTTCATTTACCTGTTCTTAATCTACATCACAACAGTATATTTTGCATATGTCGGAGAAAGAGACATGACAGATAAAGTCACTCTGAATTATCTTCTAATTTACGCATTGGCTGTCCCATATTATTTATTCTTCAATGTGGAGGTAACCTCATCTTGGATTCCAGGAATGGAAGCACTGCTGTATCATGATGGATGGTATACAGTATTCTATGCCACTCACGACCCGTTAGATAATGCAGTTCCGTCATTGCATGTTGCAATTCCATTTGGAATCATATTGCTAAATTGGCTACATTGCAAGGAGAAGAATATCAAAATGAGAGAATGGACACATTGGCCATATCATCTATTTATTGTCATCAATACAATTCTATTTGTATTCACAATTGCTTATCTTGGAATACACTGGCTTGTCGACATCCCACTAGGTATGATTGTTGGAGGTATCGGAGCGTTATTCATACACCACTTGCAACCTAGGATGCGTAATGATCACGGACCAATGTTCAAAGGAGTAACCAAGAAGAAAGTTGTTAATCACACATTCTGGGAAGGAGCTGCAACATTAGTAATCTTATTCCTTGTTCTTTCAGCAGTCTCATACCAAGAGAACAATATTGACGACCGTGTCTCAATGCGCCTTGGTGGAGGTGATTCAACATACGAGATATTGACTCCATTGAGTTTTGAGGATGAAGTGACTACTTCGATAACCAATTTGGATGATTCATTGACACTACAGTTCACGATTATTTGGGTTGAAGAATCAGTTTCTGCCATGGACCAAGGAGTGATAAATTGGTCTGAATTAGAGAAAAATCAAACAATTTATGAAGTTGGTCCAGGAGATACTCTGGATGTCAAAGTTACTGAACCAAAATTATGGCATCTTGTCATTCTGCATAATGGAGCCGACAAAACAGACGATGTCTTAGAAGTTAGAATAATCAACGATTATGGAGATGATGAAATGTGGAAGGCTATCGCACTTTCAATTCCTTCAATGTGGATGACCGGTTTCGTAATCCACAGATTAAAGCGACTAAAACAAGCTGGCCGCTCGTTTATCGATTCTACCCCATCCCATTTGTGGGAGGAAGAATGAATGAGTGATGAGCCGATTATCAATCCCGAAATAAGGGATTTATTCAAGCAGGTTTCAACCCACATTCGAAGTAGAATAAAGTTGATTGTTGTTCTTTTTTTGATTGGAATTGTCATTGGTATTCCGTTCGCTCACAGAGTAGTAGATTGGCTATTGGGAGTTGGGCTACTTCCTGATGATGTAAACATCATTGTTCTAACACCGGTTGAATTCATCATGCTTCAAGTTAGAGTTGGAGCATGGCTTGGAGCAGGCTTGGCACTGTTCGCACTCATTATTGATGGAGCCTGGAAAACTGGACTTGCCAGTAAGAGACCCAAACCTGCCAGAACTGTTGTTATTTCAGCAGCCTTAGCAGTAATACTCGCAACTTGTGGCCTGTATTATTCATGGAGTCTCCTAACTCCAATGCTTCTGGATTATTTGGCGAGCGATGCCCAAGCAGCAGGATTGTCTACAGAGTGGAGACTTTCCTCATTTGTAGGATTCATAGTCAGTTTGTGTTTAGCATGTGCAATAGGATTTCAAGCACCATTAATCACAATCTTATCGCTAAAATCAGGAGCCATAGATAGGCCAACATTACTCGGTTACCGAAGACATATTTGGTTTATCACATTCGTATTAGGCGCTGCATTTTCACCACCAGATCCGTTGTCTCTATTCTTGGTATCTCTACCAATAATTCTCCTGTTTGAAGCCGCAATAATTTGGGATAGGCTTACGGGTGAAAGCATGAGTGCAAATGCTTGATTGGAACTGATATTTTCCCAGGTGACGGCCTTTTTTCAGTTCCGTGAGAGTCTCCTCCAACTGTTATCGGCAATCCTTGTTGCATCAATTCCCACCTGTAAGAATCAGGATGTGAATTGTGTACTGCTTCAACACAATCAACACCTAATTTTAACAAATTTGGAATAAGAGTTTTAGTTTCAATCCCGTAATATTTGGGGTGAGCCAATGATGTGATTCCTCCCGCTTGGTGTACCATTTCCACAGCTTGTGAGATACTAGGAAGTGGCCTTTCTCTAAATGCAGGACCGCCATCTCCTATCCATGTGTCAAATGCTTCCTGAACGGATTCAACAATTCCATGTTCAACCATTGCTCTTGCTAAATGTGGCCTACCAAGTGAGCCTTCTGCATGCTTCTCGACATCTTCGATTGATATCGAATGACCTAATGATTCCAATGCAGCCAACATGCTCTTCATTCGAGGAACTCTTGCTTCTTTCAGACTCTCTAACCATTCTGTAAATTCAACCGATGCTCCATCTGGGAAATACGCAAGCAAATGCCAAGATGTAGGATTATGAGTCTCACTATTCATTTCAACCTCGCAAGTAATCTCTACACCTGGAATAAAACGCATTCCTAGTTTATCACATGCTTGCTTGGCTTCATCCCAGCCTCGACTTGTATCATGGTCGGTCAAAGACCAAACTCTAACTCCAGAGTTGAATGCTCTTGTCGCCATTTCTTCAGGAGACCAAAGGCCATCACTATGCCATGAATGACAGTGCAAATCTACCATTTCGGTCCACATGTTATCACTCAAAATCCGGCAATTCAGGCAAATCTAATGCTGGAGGTGTTATCGATGTAGATTCGTCCTCGAACAAATCGTCGAGGTCAAGCATTTCTGGCAAATTAATCGCTGGCAATTCTGGTAATTCAGACACTGGATTAGTTGTGGGCAGTGGCACTGAGGCTACTCCTTGAGTTTGGAAACCCCTAACATCGAATTTGGCAACTGAATTGTCAACACCTGAAGTTTCCTCAGCAATTGGTTGTGGCTTAGCACCTACATTTACTGGATTTGAAGCTCCATCATTATGAGCAACTTCTGCGGCTGATGATTTCCCAATCTCGCCACTGCTAAGTGTGTTGATGGCGTTGGAGACTGCTTGTTCGTGTTGAGTAGATGATTCACCTACAATAGAAGCGATTACAGCAGCAGTATTAGGGTTGACAAAATCTTGTTCATTATCTAAACTGACCATTGTAGGAAGATCTTCCATTGCTTCATATTGGGCCTCAGCACTTCCATGTTCGTGAACTACAGGAATCTCATGTTCTCTCTTCGCCCACCAAGAAATACCAAAACAGATTGGAGTCAATCCTACTAGAATTGTCTCAGGAAGATTCCATCCTTTAGGAGTTCCAATTGGCAAGAAAAACGAAAACAACAATGCAACAAAGAATACCAAAGCCCCTGTATTCGCAGCGAATGCAATGTTGGGATGCCTCGGGTCCATGTACCTTACACGGGTATAGAACTCAAGAATGTTGGCTTTCTGCGGACGTTACAGTATTTGCCATCAACATGGCTACAGTCATAGGGCCAACACCACCTGGCACGGGAGATAGCAAAGATGCTACTCCTTCCACATCAGGGTGCACATCACCCGCTAGACGCCATCCTCTTTCTCTGGAAGAATCATCCACTCGATTTATTCCCACATCTACCACAATCGCTCCAGGTTTTATCCAATCGGCCTGAACCATTTCAGGACGACCAACTGCTGCAATAACTATGTCCGCAGCAAGACATTCTGCTTTAGCATCGGCAGTTCTTGAATGAACTATCGTAACTGTTGCATCTGCTCCTTTGGCTGCAAGCAGTAGTGCTTGAGGCATGCCTACATTGAATGAACGACCAATGACTACTGCTTTTTTACCAGTCATTTCAACTTCTGCCCAGCGTAACATCTCCATTACTCCCGCAGGGGTGCAAGGAATCATTCCATCTAAACGCCCTTGTACTATTCTTCCCAAATTAACGGGATGAAAACCATCAACATCCTTACTTGGGTCGATCAAATCAGTCAATGATTCTTCATTCATGTGCGAAGGTAATGGTGATTGAATCAATATTCCATGAAGAGAATCATCATTATTCAATGAGATAATTGTCTTAGCAACTTCTTCTTGAGACGTATCTTCTGGCAACTCGATATGAGTTGACTTAATCCCTAGTCTTTCACAAGAGCGTATTTTGTTTCTAACATATACATGTGAAGCAGGGTCATCGCCGACAATAACCACTGCTAAATGTGGCTCAACACCACATTTTGATATTCGCTGTTTCAACCTCTCTTCAAGGTCTGCTGCACAGGCTTTGCCATCAAGACGAACAGCGGTCATAATTTTGCGAGAGTAATTACGGTGATGAGGCTTGTGATGCGAAACAATCATTCCTCTTCGTTTGACCAAAGCAATCTATTACACTCAGGACAGGTATATTCCTCTGGCTTTGGACCATCTACTGTTTCCAAATTACCACATGGGCCACAAAGAATTGTCGAACGCTTAGGTTCGTCAAGAGTGACATCGACTCGATACATGAAGCGTCCAGCATCAGGTAGTCTTTCCATGGATGGTTGCCAAGCCGCTACTGCTTCAGGACTCATTCGCATATCGGTAGGAGTAGACATGCCAATTAGAAAGCAAAGTATTCCACTTAAACCTGCAATCGCACCCATGACAATGTTGACTGCCAATGTGAATATTGCACCTGAAATAATCAATACAATACCAGAAATTAGGAAATTTTCTCTCCTATTTTTCATATTATCAACTCATTGCGAATTTCAATGCTTCAGCAACCTTCGGCATATCGCCAGAAGAGAGGGCACACAAACCAATCCGAACTCCTCCGTTAAGAGGTACCAAGTAGACATCATTCTCTGCACACTTTTCTGCTACAGAAACAGGGTCATCCGATTCGATCCAAGCGAAGAATCCATCCATTGTTGGATTCAAATCAACACCTAACTTTTGACATTCATTAAGCAAAGACTCTCTTCTGTTATCGAGAAGTTGTTTCAAGCGGTCTCTTTCTTTACCCCAAGCTTGACCTCCTTCTTCGGTTGAGTGCATTTCACTAACACAATACTGCGCAACTCTAGGAGATGCGCTCCAAGTTTGCCTTCCAGTTACACTGAGAACAGTGTTCAGTCTATCCGTCACTTCTTTTTCGGGATGCAAACTCACCAATGCTCCAGTACGTAGACCGTATATGGTGTGAGACTTAGAAAGAGAAATTGCCACACATATCAAGAGATTTTCTGGCCACAGTAAACCATTTTCAATTTCATCGAGAATAGTTTCTGCCCATGCATGAGGTTCATCTGCGTACAAACTGTAAGCAGAATCGATTAGCAAAGTGTGGCCTACATTTTCGTTATTTATTGCAGAATTAGCAAATGAATTGAGACATGCAGAACGGCCTTCTGCTGTCATGGATAGTCCTGTAGGATTGTGAGCAGGGTCATTCAACCAAACCATGACTTTATCTTGTGTGGAACAAAGTTCTTTCAGCCTATTTTCAAACTCATCGTTGGCAAAATATGGATGAAGTTCATTACCATTAGGAGGTAGTAAAGGCCAGGTTACAAAATCCAGTCCGTTATTTTGAAGGAAGCCTTTGTATGGACCCCAGTGCCTGTCTCTTAGCAATGTGTTTTGCCCTCTATCAAGGAAGTTATTAGCGGCAAGATACAATGCGCCACTCCCTCCTGGACTAGCGGTTGATGCAAAATTAAATCCTAACTCTTCCAAACCTGCTCTTGCATCTCCAAAGGCTAGAGTCTTCGATAAGTCAAGGAATGCAGGTAATCCTGCTAATGGTGCATAAGCAGATATCTCAACTTCAGGTGCTGCTCTTACCGCAGCATCGACCACCTTGTTGATCGCTAGGTTTCCATCATCTTCTAGCAACGCTCCAATTGTTCCGTTAACAGCAGGCTTTCCTGCTGCTTTAGCATCCTGATATCTAGCCCACCAGCTGAAGATTGTGTCACTACCTTGCTTTGCAATACCTGCGGCATTAAGCAAATTCTCTCCAGCCATAGTTTACGCACAGGGTTTGAGGCTATTGTACTGCCGACGCATTCATGAACGAAATCAGACTCGGCCGGTATATCGCCAACGTAGCATAGCTGGTAGTGCTTCGGATTTGTAATCCGACGGTCGGGGGTTCGAGTCCCTCCGTTGGCTCCTCATTTCAGTTGATGAAATGTGACTCTGTAATTCGAAATTTCCGTAACTAAAAATTTGTTTGATTCGTTATCAGGAACGCTGCTTTCGGCCAAGGCATTCAAGACCTAATTGTCCTACGCAAGTCCATGGCGGAGTTAACCAATCCAGAACGCAGGATGCTCCGAGCATTGCAAAAGCGGTCAGATGATTGGACTTTAGAAGAAATTCTCCAAGAATGTGATTGGACTGACCAGGCTATTGCAGTATCAGCAGGACATGGTTTAACCAATAAGGGTCTTGCAAAGACAATGGAATCCAGTAACAAAGAAGTAATTCTTGGAGAAGAAGGAATCAAAGCCTCTGAAAATGGTTTACTTGAAGCAAGGCTTTGGAATTTTATTCAATCAAACCCTAATTCTACAATGAAAGATTTGTCCTCTCATTTTGAAAGGCATGAAGCAGGACCGGGTATTGGTCTTCTGAAAGGTTTAGGAGTAACGATTCAAGGTGGCAATTTTTCTTGTGAGGACAATGATAGTGTTGCTGATTCAATTCTTGAAAGAACTAAATTCATCCAATCCCCATCTATTGATAGTCCACTTTTAGACCATTTCAAGGGCCGCAAAAACCTAATAGAAATTGTAGAAATGGTTAGCCGTACTTGGAAGATTACTAAGAATGGAAGTGGAATTCCTGTTGAAGAACTTGAAGAAGTTGTTCAAATTGCAGAAATTACTCCTGAACTATTACAGAGCGATGAGTGGAAAAATGCAACATTCAGACCCTATGATGTGTCATTAGAAGCTGCGATGCCTCGATCTGGTAGAAGCCATCCTATGCAAGCACTAATCGAAAGAATTCGTTCGATATTCTTGGAGATGGGATTTTCAGAATTAGTCGATGATTATGTTCAAACTGCCGGATGGAATATGGATTCACTATTCATTCCTCAAGACCACCCAGCCAGAGAAATGCAAGATACATTCTATCTTGACGAGCCTAAGAAAATTGAAATTGAAGCAAAACTACTTGCTGATTGGAAGGCTATTCACGAGCATGGTGGAGATACTGAATCAACAGGATGGGGTGGTGAATTCAGTGAAGAAATCGCACAAAAAGGGCTGCTTCGCACTCACACTACTGTGAACACAATCCAATATCTAGCTGAAAACCCCAAAGAACCTTGCAGAGTTTTCGCAATTGACAGAGTTTTCCGCAAGGAGAGTATCGACAGAACGCACCTTCCTGAGTTCCATCAAATTGAGGGAATCATAATGGAACCTGGAGCAAACCTGGGAATGTTGGTTACAACCCTGAAAACATTCTATCAGAAGATGGGTTACCCCGAAGTTCGAGTTCGACCTGCATATTTCCCTTACACTGAACCTTCCTTGGAAGTTGAAGTCAAGTGGCGAGGAAAGTGGCTTGAATTAGGAGGAGCAGGTATCTTTAGACCAGAGGTCACAGAACCACTTGGAATCAAAGACCCTGTATGTGCATGGGGGATGGGTTTAGAGAGATTAGCAATGTTAGTGCTAGGTCTTGATGATATCAGACAACTCTACATCTCAGATTTAGAATGGTTAAGGAATCAACCGATTTTGTGATCACAATGGACATCAATTCGATAAATGACCACAGCCCCTGGTGGGCAAGAGCGTTTGCGATATTTCTAGGATTCATGCTATTAGCAACTGTAGCCAATTTCTTCTATCTCGAAATTTTTGGAATCAATGGAATCAACCATTACACGTTCGAAGATAACCCGAAAGACCCAGGAGATTATCCTGCAAATGGAACTGAAGAAGAACAAAGAAATTACAACAGTTCATTGAGAGAGTGGGAAGATTACCAAAGTTACATGGAAATGATGGATGATTTAGAGGAATCTTATGTTACCGAGATTTCACAGATTTTCGCCGTACTAACAATCCTAATCGGCATACCAACAATTGCCATGTTTTGGACTCAAAATGAGAAAATGCTGCACTTCGGATTAGCGTTCGGAGCGATATCTGTCATTGGAGAAGTATGGAAAGCCTACCTTTCTTCTGAAATTGTTGCCAATTTTATGGAAAGCGTTCCAGGAGGAGGAGATTATGCATGGATTGCCAAAACTTCTATTTTCACATCTAGTATGTGTGGAATATTCTACATTGCTCTAGCTATTGTCCTGCATAATATGTATCACAACCTAAACGATGTACCCGGAAGTGGTTTTCATCTAAAGGTTGATACACCATCTGATGAAAGAGATATTCATGGAGATAATGACATCCAACACTGAAACCATTCCCGGTTTCAATATTACTAAGTCGCTAGGAGTTGCAACAGGTTCCACTGTAAGGGCAAAACACATTGGAAAAGACATCTTAGCTGGCTTGAAAAATATTGTAGGTGGGGAGTTAAAGGCTTACACTGAACTTTTGATGGAAGCACGTACTGAAGCCCTAGGTCGAATGATGATGGATGCTGCACAACGAGGCGCTAATGCAGTTGTAAATGTAAGATTTGCAACTAGTAGCGTAGCCGGTGGTGCTGCAGAATTGTTCGCATATGGAACTGCAGTTGTTGTAGAACAAGAGTGATCTCATGTACGACTTTACTTCAGAATCAGTTGCTTTATTGATTATTTATGTAATAATTGCAGTATTCGTTCTATTCTTCCCTCTTGCGTTTATGTACTCCATGCTTTTTGGATGGATTCACCAATCAAGTCGTCAGAAAAAGTTACTCGCAAGAGAGCAAAAAGTGGCCGGCATAGTTGGCGGTGATAACATTCACACCTTATCTAAGCCGATCAACCTTGAGCAGATTTCACAATGCGGTCTGGTTATGACTAACATCACGGTTTCACCATCATGGTGGCAACTATTCGTTGGCGGAATTAAATCAATCTTCGGCGGACAAATTCAGTCATTTGACAATGTCTTGGCATATGGTAGAGCAGAAGTTATGCAACGTTTGAGAGAGCAAGCACTCGGAGAAGGCTGGAGTGAAATAATCAATGTTAGAGTTGAAACATCCATGGTGATGAACAAGGTAAAGGGCCGCCAACAAAACAAATTGGGAACCCTCGAATTCCTTGCATATGGAACCGGAATCCGGTAAAATCAGGATAATACATAGGGAGTCCTTTAGGACTTGATGCCTCAAGATTCAATCATGAGAAGAACTAGGGTGGTTGCGACCATCGGTCCATCTTCTTGGGACATAGATAATCTCAGGTCTGTTTTCAACGCTGGAGCTGATGTCTTCAGGCTCAATTATTCACATGGAGAGCCCGAAGATAAAACAGAGTTATATGAAAAAATTCGCTCACTAGAAACTGAAGAAAGAACAACTTGTATTCTAGCAGACCTACCTGGGCCTAAACTAAGATTAGGCGAATTTACAGGAGTCAAACTCCTTACAAATGGCGAAACTGTAAGACTATTGTGTGGAAAGAAAAGACACGAAGGTGAAGAGTTACCTGTAGAATATGATGGACTATCTGCTGAATTAAAGAAAGGTGACTCAATTTTGCTAGCTGATGGATTAGTCAGACTTTCAGTGATCAATACCGGAGGAGAAAAATCCTCCTTCATTGATTGCATTGTAGAAGATGGAGGCCCACTTACAAGTCGAAAAGGAGTGAATGTGCCAGGCACAACCATTGACTTGCCTGCTATTGGAGCCAAAGACAAACTTGCATTAGATCATGCTATCAAGTCTGGAGCCGATTGGATTGCAGTATCATATGTTCGAAGCGCTGAAGATATTCGCCCCGCAAGAGACGCAATAAAAGCGGCAGGAGTACATACTCCAATTATTGCGAAAATAGAGCACCCTGCTGCCTTGAAGAATCTACAATCAATACTAAACGCTGCAGATGGAGTTATGGTTGCTCGTGGAGATTTGGGCGTCGAAATACCACTTGAGCAAGTTCCACTTGCCCAACAGAATATTATCGATGCAGGACTGATGCGAGGAATGGTTGTTATCGTAGCAACGCAGATGCTAGAATCTATGACTCTGAATCCTAGACCTACTAGAGCAGAAGTTAGTGATGTTTCAACAGCAATTCGACATGGAGGAACTGCTGTAATGCTTTCTGGGGAAACCGCTTCAGGAAATCACCCTGTTGCATCAGTAGAAACAATGGTCAAAATTGCAAAGGCAACTGAAGATGGATTGGTTTCATCGGGTGGAACCCCAGGGGCACTTTCCAAATTCCGTGCGACTCGGGCGGTAGCACACGCAGGTGTTGAGTTAGCCAAAATGTCTGGAGCAAGACACATTCTTGTCGCCACACAACACGGAAATGCACCGAGATTAGTAGCAGGTTACAGGCCTGATTTTGTTGTGACCGCTGTAACAGATAGAATTAGGGCTGCTCGAAGGATGAATTTGCTCCCAGGAGTAAGATCAGTAATTGTTGATGAACATGAAAGAGGTTCTCAAACAATGCAAGCGGCAATCAAGTTGTTAGCTAAAGATGGCATGATCAAATCCGGTGAAAGAATAGTAGCGATATCTGGTTCACCTCTAGCCATGCGTGGAGCAACTAGCACAGTTCGACTTTATCGCTTGGAGCCCGATGGGACTATTTCAGGCACAGAGTGAGCATTTAACCCCATTTCATACGCAAGGTTCAATTCTTAATCATAGTTCGAAAGGCTATGGATATCAAACCTATCAACGCAATTCTTGTGGCGACTAGCCTACTTTTAGTCGCACTAAATATGGGGTTAGGAGCCTATGCTACAGGTGCAGTTCCTGATGCGGTTGAAGAAGCAGTTGCTATGAAAGTCAAAGATGACATTTGTGAAAATACAATGTGTACTGAAGTAAACCCTGACTGGGAAGAATCCACTAGCCAAAGAGATTTTTATGCATGGCATATCACCAATGTTGATGATGTAATTGAAAATAAATCAGACCCGATTTACGAAAAAATCGGCCCTGTAACATATGATGTTACGCTCAAGAAAGAAGTGGATAGTTATGACATCAAAAATGGATTGTTGACATACAAACAAATTACTTCATACGCTTGTTCTGATGAAACTTTAGTGCCATGTTCAACCGAAGTTAGTCAATTGAATATTGCATTTAATCCTCAGGTGGTAGGAGCAACTGGAACTGGAATCAATGCTATCATGGATATTACGAAAACCGGTTTTGCTTCAGGAGTTATTGACATCCACCTAAAACAAGTATCTGCTGCTTATGCTGTTGCTGATGAAATCGAAAACGAGCATATGGCTTTGCTAAGTGAAGTTGAAGGTGAAGGACAAGCGTACATTGTCAACACGAATCTACACAATTCTGCGGAATCATACTTCCTCGATGGAATGTTTGAGGCATTCGATGATGCTTATGGAGATGCTTTTTTGGATGATGAAACAAAAACATTCCTTGGTGAAGGATTTAGTGAACCAAAGTGGGTCGATGGAACTTGGAACGATGACGGAGATGGAGTTCTTGAAGAAGATGAGTTCTGGTATTATGACAATAATGGAGAATTGATTGGTGATTTAAACAATAATGGAATCATCGACAATGAATCTAGCAGCTTCGTTTCTTCTATCGATTTGGATTATGCATTCTATGAGGCAGTAGGCCCAAGCCAAGAAGATCTATCTCTCATCAATTACATGGGACCTCTTGTATATTCTGCCATGGGCGAGCCTGATTCCCTACAAGACATACTAGATAATCCTGAAGAATCTGTAACTTTAGAGCGAGCAGAGTTGTGGGATTTTGCCCACCCAACAGACCTCAATATCACACTTTCAAGAGATTGGACTCTTTACGGTGGAATGGGTAAACTAATGCTAGATTATGGAGCAGGTAATGACGATTTTAAGACAGATTATTCTGAAGATGGTGTCAATCTATCAACACGTATGATGAACCTATTAGGACTTGAAATCGATGATGAAGTGGCACAAACTGTACTCACTATGGGTGATGGAACAGAAGAGCCAATGGGTATCCTAGCGGTTAGTGATTCTGGAACCTCCTTTGGATTATCTGAATTCTTGGAAATGGATCAACAGACTGCGATTGAAACTTATGGAATAACCGCATACCAACACCAAATTTTGAAACAGTACTGTTCAGATTGGATAAACAATGTTGTAGCATTACCACTAATCCTACTTGGTGGTGAAGGAAACATTACTGCTTCTCAATTTGTCAACCAGACATTTGGTTCAATAAATCCAATAGATGACAAATACATGGAATACTCATTGAATGCAGGAGGCCTATGGGGGACAGGAATTTATGGATTCCCGGATGGCGACCCTGTTAATTTGACACAAGAGCAGAGTTCTGAAATGTTATACGGAGAGTGGGGGTTAGCTACTGCAAAAGGTGCAACAATGTTCCTATATGGTGAGTTAAGCGGTAAATCTCTACCTATAAATTACTCAACTGAAGAAAATGCTGAAGCCAAAAATTGGACAAACGAAACTGTTGCAGAAATTTATGGAATAGATGAAAATGCTGCTGGAGCTGCTAGATTGTTAATGATGGAGATAATTTACAAGAACTTTATTCCAAATTTTTTGATAGATTCATTCGGAACATCTCTCTACCTAACGCAATCTGTAAACAACTGGTTATTGGGATGGCATGACCCAGTTAATGCTTACTTGGCCACTGGCGACTCCGAAAATATGACCGCAGGATGGACTAGTCTAGAATCAAATGAAACCTATTTTGGTTCTAGCGAATATGTTGAAGGAGGAATTTCAACAGGAGAACCAGGAACCATTACAATTTGTACTGGAGAAGCAGATTCATGTGACAAAGGAGAAACAGTACGTGTTGGCGATAGCGATTACGTACTGTGGAGAAGTATCGAAAAAGAGGAAGATACCTACGGCTTGATTACTGCTGAAAAACAAGGAGAGACTACTGGTGGTTTCATCACAGGTGAGGGTGATTTAGTCGACCTTTCAGGATATGGTTATGCCGAAATCAATTGTGATTCAGAAGGTACTCTCAAAGAAATACCTGTTGACATATGTACTGCTTCAATGGACCCACTAACCCGTCCAATTCAGGCCAAACTCATCAACAATGGCGATTTATTAGATGCAATTCCAGGAGTGCTTCCTGTTTACTTTGGAAGTGATGTAGAGATGAAGGCTGAAAAGATCAGTGGGGCGATTATTGCTGGAGAATCAGAATCAACTTTCTGGCTTGATATTCGAGATAGTACCGAACAAAGCACTCCTCCTCAGATGAGTGATTTGCAAGAAGTATTCGTAATCAAAACGTCAGGAGAATTAGATGATGAAACGGCCGAAACAATGGAATCACAAATCGTCACAAATCAAGATATGTTTGCCTGGTTCACCAATTTTGACCATTGGGCAGACTATATTGGTCTATCACTCTGGATTTTAGTAGCAATCACATTGATTGCAGGAGTTGCATCGATTTTCGAACCTAAGAAAAATATGGCTAATGGAGAAAACAAATGGATGGATAAACCGGCTAATATCGAGGCCGATTTGGATTTGGAATCATTAGACACTAGTGAGGAATCCATCGATTCAAGCGAAACTGAATGATGCGATATTAAAGTGATATCACTTAGATATCATAATATAGACCATATATGTACCCCTTAGCCATGCAGCCCGCTGCCGTAAACATACCCACACAAGCAATAATGCCTCCTAATGAACCACAATTCAAGGATAAACAAGCCACATCAATTAATGGATTTATTGGGCTACTTTTACACTTGGGATTGAGTGTTTTCAACTTGATTTTAACCGCTACTGGTCCAGGAGCACTACTACTAATCATCACTGGCCCAATCTGGCTAGTAATGTGGAACTCATATGTAATCGTAAACCCTAACGAAGCGGTTGTTTTGCAATTCTTTGGAAAATACAAAGCTACATTGAAGACTGAAGGATTTAGATTCTTCTTGAATCCGCTATATCAGAAATCTAAGATCTCATTCAAGATAAACAACTTCGAATCAAGCAAATTGAAGGTTAACGATGTTAACGCAAACCCTATCGATATTGCAGCAGTTGTTGTTTGGCGTGTCTACGATGCAGCAGAAGCTATGTTTGAAGTCGAAAATTATGGACACTATGTTCAGATTCAAAGTGAGGCAGCACTTCGTGAAATGGCTACCAAATATCCCTACGATGCCATCGAAGAGAAGGACATTGGAGGCATTACCCTATCCAGTCACCAAGATGAAATCGCTAAGCAATTACAAAAATCTGTGGAAGCACGCCTAGCACGTGCTGGAATTCAGGTTCTTGAGGCCAGAATCAGTTACTTAGCCTACTCTACGGAAATCGCTCAGGCAATGCTACGACGCCAGCAAGCAAGCGCAGTTGTAGCAGCACGCCGTGAGATTGTTGATGGTGCTGTTGGAATGGTTGAATTAGCCCTTGAACAACTTAGCACCAAGGGAATTATCGATCTAGACGAAGACAAGAAAGCAACTATGGTAAGCAACTTACTGGTTGTTCTATGCTCTGAAACAGATACCACTCCCGTAGTTAACACAGGAACGCTATACCAGTGAAGTGGAAAAATGGTAGATACGAGGTTTCTAATCAATTCCATTGGACCAATTCTAATGCTACTTTATGCAGGTTATTGCTGGGTACATCAGGGTTGCTTTCACAAAGGCAAGGGGTGGAGAACTAGAGAAGAATCGCCAAAGATGTTTTGGTTTAACATAGTGTTAGTGATATTATTCAGTATTCTAGCATTTCTTGGTAATATCTTCGCCAAGTGGTGACCGTATTAAGGATGGGAAAATATGTCAAAAAAGAAGATTCTTCTGCGCCTTGATCCCAATCTTCACGAGGCATTAAGGAAATGGGCTGAAGAAGATTTTAGGTCTGTAAATTCACATATTGAATTCTTGTTAAAAAAAGCCGTAAGCCAGGGAAGGCGTAGCGATTCCAGCGAAGAATAATCGCTTTATCATCACTGGTTGAAAGTGATTGTAACCATACACAGTTTGAAGTATTGATTTCCCTAGCGATGTTTATGTCCATGCAAAGAAATGTCCTAGGGCAAGATATCGGAGAATGCTCTTGTAAGCCAATGACTGGCTGGTATCGAGATGGTAGTTGTAAAACCGATGAAATGGATCGAGGTTCACATACAGTATGCTGTATTGTAACTGAAGAATTCTTGGAATTTGCTAGGTCGAAAGGCAACGATTTAATCACTCCAGCACCGCGATTTAATTTTCCAGGGTTGAAGCCTGGAGATTCATGGTGTGTATGTGCTAGAACATGGCTTGACGCTCTAAATCATGGCATGGCATGCCCTGTTGATCTAGAAGCAACCAACATCAAAGCTCTGGAAATAATACCATTACCATTGCTTGAAGACCGGGCTGTATAATCACTCACTCTCAGAGTTATTTGCTAATATCCTCTTGGCATCTTGCTTCAAGAATGGAGTGTATAGCGCAGGAAGTACGAACAAACTCGACACTAATGCTAGGATAATAGCGACCACGAATACTTGTCCAAACAATTGTAGGGGAACCAGTGACGAGAAATTGAGTACTGAGAAACCACCTGCTGTAGTAAGAGCGGCTCCAAACATTGCTCTTCCAGTAGTTGCCACAGATTTTGTTGTCCAATCTTCAGGATTAGCGTCTGGTGCATGTTCAACCTCTTCCTCTAGTCTAGTGGTTAAGTGAACGGCATAATCGACACCTAAACCTAAAGTCAAAGCGCCTATCGTAACACTTTGAGAGTTCAGTTGATAACCAGTCAATCCCATTATTCCATATACCCAAACCACCACTACCATCAGTGGAATCCAAGTGACGAATCCTCTTGCTGCACCTTTAGCAAAATCTTTCTGTCTAACAGTATTTATTCCTACTAACATGACAAGAATGACTCCTGCTACTGTGGCTGTTGAAAGAACTGCTGAATCTGCGACATCCGCAGTGACTTGTGCTAATATCAGAGAACGTCCGGACAATTTGATAGTATAATCTCCATCTTTGTCTTCTGATAACTTGGCTAATTCAGAACTTAGTTCGGATTCGAAATCTGCCGTTGCTTGCCAGTCAAGTGTTGATGCTTGGAATGAAATAACGGTCTGTGTTGCTTGAGAATTGAGATTACCTGAAGAGATGTTTCTGCCTTCTTCGGTCAGTAACCAAATACGTAACATGTCCCATGACTCTTCATCATCTCCCAAATTGTTCATGAACGAATCTAGTTCAGAATTGGAAGTTCTAGATTCTTCTAACACGCCCCATATCCCAATTGGAAGACCTGTCACTTTGTCATTTTCAGATAACTTATCGATAATATCGTCATAAACCATTTTCCCTTCTTTAGAAATGACATCGCCATTCATTACTACATACAATGGAGAGGGACTACTTTGGAATTCATCAGCGATCAATAGGAAATCTTGCACCACTGGTACTGAATCATCAAAGTTGTCTCTTGTATCAAATCCAACTTCCAATTCTTGGAAACCAATGAACATAGGTACTGAAATTAGAACTGTAACCAAAATTACCATTGCTGGATTTTTGGTGAATGAGCCAATCTTCATTGAGACCGGCCCAATGTCGTTCTTGCCAGATTTTTCCAATGGTAATTTCTTCGAAGGAATAACCATCATCAGTGCTGGTAAAGCTGTAATGCTGAGCAAATAGATGAAGAATAAACCGATTGCAATTACTGTACCAAATGACACTAAGAATTGTTGAGAAGAGAATCTAAACGATAAGAATCCAACCATATCTGTGAAAATTGCAACCATCAAGGCTGCAGAGGTGAGTATAGTTCCTTTACGAATAGCTGCTCTTCGAGCCTCTATTGAAAAATCACGCAACGTTTTACGGTCTTGCGGATTTCTCTTTTCTTCGTCCTGTAATTCTTCCCGTATTCTTGCAACTACGTGTAATCCATAATCGACACCGATTGCCAATAGTAAAATTGGGACTGAATTCATTGCGGCATTAAACACCATATTAACTCCGAGATTTGTTAATAATCCAGCCATACCATAGGTTGCTAGAATAGCCAACACGGTTAGAGTTAACACACTGGCAGTATCTCTCAAACTACGGAACTTTGTCCAAAGAATGAATCCTAATAATAACAAACACAATGAGTTTAGAATTCCTAATTCTTTACCGAGATTAGCATTCTGCCCAGTTGCAAGTTGTGAAAAGGAGAATACAGTAACATCGGATTCTTCCATTTCAGAATCAGCCTGCTTCTGAAGTTCCTCTGCCCAAATAGTGATTTTTTCCTGCACGTCCCCAATCACTTCTTCTCCATGAACACCAGGTTCGGTTACAACTACGAACGTAGTCAAAACCGGACCATCTGAATCCCAAGGTTTTGATTCGTCATCAGCAGGTAGATTAGATACCATCATCGAACGATAATCGATTGATTGTAGACCCATCAGCATACCTAGTTTACCAGAGATAGGTCCTGAAACCGCTGCGATTTGAACAGCGTTTTCTCCTTGCATAAGGGCATTCAAATCGCCCATCATCAATTCTAATTCGACTATCAAGTTGTTACCTGTATCCAAGCGATTCAGCCATTCAGTAGGTGTTCCTGGCTCCCATGCACGAAGTTCTTCGGCGGTGATTACTTTAGGAGATGGTATCGAATTACTAGATTCTGAAAGAATATCCAAATTTGATTGAAGTGTTGAATTATTCGAATTTGCAACACCTGTTATCGCTGAATTAATTTCAGTAATCCAATCAGATGCTAACTCCTCGTCTTGCAAATTTTGCCACTGGATTGCTGCACTTGCCATTCCGCTGTTGGCCTGAATTCCAAACAAAGGATACTGGTATTCATCTAGGTCAGGGTTTTCAAGCAGTATTGCTTCCAGTATAGCTAATTGTTTCCATGTTTCTTCTTCGTAAAGATCTCCAGAATCAATGTTGTAGATGAAACGGATAAAATCGATAGAAGCTTGATATTCGTCTTCAACCTCATTTAGTAATCTGACCGTTTCATTATCTGGGAAAAACGCATCTTCACTGTTGTCAAAATTGATGAACATCGCATTTGGAGTAAGTGCTAAAATTAACACTGCTATGATTCCCAATGCAGTTTTAGGATTGTCAGAACTTAGTCTTGTCATCTCATCGAAAACCTTCTTCATGGTTTCACCTTCTGATTCTCAAGCGTCATAGGTTATATTGTCTTGTTTGAAATCTAACATTATGACTACTAGTTTCTTACAAGCAAAAGGTGCCGGGAGCGGGGCTTGAACCCGCGACCTTCGGATGTCTCAGACATGTGAAGGGGCTTTTGGTACGTCACAATTAGTTCGTTAGAACTGCCCTATGAGTCCGACGCGCCACCAACTACGCCACCCCGGCAAGCAGTCCGCCCACCGTACACCCCTCTTTGAAGGATGCGCAAGAATATGTGGTTGGGAAGAAATCCAATTCCAATTTGAGTATTTTCAGATTAATAATCGACCACAGCCTTCATTCACTGTCAACCATCCGCATGGCTGATGGTCGACATCAACACTGCCATGGCTGCTGCCGCTGGAGAACGGCGAAACCGTAGTACTGGTGACAAAGAGCGAAAGAAAAATCGTTCCGGAGCAGACATGGGAATCGAATCTTTCGACCCTGTCAAACACGTCAAAAAGGAAAAGGCAGATACTGTCTCGATGTGGTTAGTAATTTCATTCGCTCTAACAGTATCATTATTGATGCGCTATGTTGCAATGCCAAGTGCACAAAATAATGCGGACATGCTATGGTTTATTCCAATGATGGGTATATTCCTATTGCCTTCATTACACCGTGCGATTTTACCGGAGAAATTCGTTGAGCATTATACCAAAGGCACATGGTTCAAAGCATCATTTTTGCATATATTCTCATGGCTTGCAATAACATTCTTACTGACAAATGCACCATTTGCAGATATTGTTGCTCCTCAAGTCGACGAAGGTTGGGGAATGATTTCTGAAGAAAATGGAACTTATGACTTTACCAAGTCATCCAAGGACATTGTTGCATTGGATGAAGGATATACTGGATTGCATTATGTCGTTCTTTCATTCAGCGACAATTATGACCCTAGTGACTCGAATTACAAAATCACATTTGCAGGAGATACTGTCGAAAACGATTGGAGTGATATTGAGGCAGAATCTCCCGAGGCTTTAGATCCAGTTCGAGCACACAAAGACATTGATTATCCAGTAGCCATAAAGATACCAGATGGTCTTGCTGCAGGAACATATGACATTGTTGTAGAAGTAACTGAAGATGGTGACCCTTGGGAAAACACAAGAACTGTGAAAATGAGTGTTGTGATCCAAGAAATTGTTGAAGAATCAACTGAGTAGTTTTGACAATCTCGCTGTCAAAGCATCGAGTTGAATTGATTCTCCGCCTCCTTCTACAAGTCTGAAATCAATTTCAGCCATCAATTCTGTAAGCTCTAATTTCTGTATTTCTGATAAGAAATCTGCACCATATAATTCTCGATGGAGTTGGTTGACAAAATCGGTACCTGCCAGCCCATATTTATCCAATAACTCACGAAGCCTTCTACGAGCTGCGTGGAATCCGTCCTGCTTACATGCCATTAGATACTGATGTAGAGATTCAGGTGGTGCTGTTGCACTGGTTTCATAGATCAATGAGCGTGAAACATTTTTCTCAAGAGCCGCAGCAACTTGCAATGCAGTAATTGCTTTTCTCAAATCGCCTTGTGAAATTCTAACCAATGCTTCAGCCGCTTCATCATCCAATCCTATTTTCTCTGAATCTGCAACAGATTTTACCTGTTCCATCACATCCACGTCTGCAAGTGGCCTGAAGCGGAATACAGCACATCTACTCTGAATTGGTTCGATGATTTTGCTTGAATAATTGCAAGACAAAATGAATCTACAGGTCTGAGCATATTGCTCCATGATTCTTCGCAAGGCACCTTGCGCATCGTGGGTTAAAGCATCTGCTTCATCAAGAAAAATAATTTTGAAATCTGCTCCACCATAAGGTGCTGTTCTTGCGAATTGTTTCACCTTGGTTCTGATGCTCTCTAACTTTCGTTCATCACTTGCGTTCATCTCGAGTAAATTGTTTCGGAATTCAGGACCAAAAACATCTCTAGTCAATGCCATTGCAGCAGTAGTTTTTCCCGTACCAGGAGGGCCTGCAAATAACAGATGAGGGAAGTCTGCAATTTTAGCATATGATGCTAGTCTTTGAACGACTGAAGCCTGTCCTCGAATATCTCCAACCGTTCGAGGTCGATGGCGTTCTACCCAAAGTTCGCTCATACATCACAAGGTCGTAACAGGACGAACTTGAACCTTCGCTTTTGGATAAAACTACGCAAATCCTGCCGGCCACCCGTAGGGTGGCCAGCCGAAAGGAAACTATACTGGCTCCTCCAGTGGGTGTACGAGTCCCATGTCAACGAACACCCGCAACCGCCGCAAAATTGCTAGTTCATTACTAATGGTCATGATGTTTTTATTTGCTGATTTATCGGTCCCACAGGCAGTATCTGATTGGACAGATGAAGAATTAGAAGATACATTTTTGATTTCTCAAACTACCTCGACTATGAATCTTTCAAAGGACACTGCGATTGATTCAGCTAACCCGAACTCGAATTATGGAAGTGATGAAACCGTAGATTTGGGATTCTCAATGTTCGGCGAATCGAGGATTCTTATTTCATTCAATAACACTGTTCCAAGCGGCGATATGGTAAACGGTGCGACATTGGATCTGACCTGTGGAGTAGACCCTCTGGAAATTGGAAGTATCAACATATTCACCTCTCGCATGAAGAAAACATGGAGTGAATCCACTGCGACATGGAACGGACCTGATTCCGGTAGCAACTGGGGATTGAATGGTGCAGATGATGTATCTGACCATGGAGCATGGGAACCTCCGTTCTATGGATATGCAAACAATACCTTTGCTCTGAATGTTACAGCTATTGTTCAGGATGCAGTCATCAATTCTAGAAATACAATTGACATTCTAATTGCTGCTACTGGCGCTTCCTATTCTTGCCATATGTCTGAATCGATGGACACTAACAGTAGGCCATCTCTATCTGTAACTCATCAAAACGGCACTCACACAACGGGAGGAAGTTTAGTACCAAACTTCGTTGAAGACGGAGCAGCATTGATGGATGAAACTCAATTCATTCTATCTGCTGCATCCAATCCTGATTTATCTTGGGAATCCTCAACTGGAACACAGGCACAAGTCCAATTATCACTTAGCCCTGAATTCAAATCCGATGCAGATGACACATGGTATTACAACACAGTAGACAATTCCTCTCTATTCACTATCAATGCAGGGGATGGAACAATTACTATTCCTGCAGGTGATGAACTAGCAAATTCTTCTACAATGTATTACCGAATGCGAACAATTGATTCTACAGATACCATGGGCAGTTGGGAGACTGGGCATTTCCACTTACCAGGGCACAGCGTTACTGAGGTTGATGGATACGGTAAGATATCCTTCGGATTTGATGACCTCGGATTAGCGGATAAGACAATTGAAGATACTTTTGTAGATTCAAACGGTGTTGCCAAAAATGCAAACATGGGTAGTGATGAAAACATAACAGTGGGTTCTTCATCTTCCACAGACCAATATGGATTGATGAGATTCAATTTGGATGATTTAGGATTACATTCCAATTCATCGATCATCGATGCTAATTTGGTTTTTGACAGGACAGGATACAGTGGTTCTGCTGATGTCAGTTTCCACGTCATGGACAATGAAGATTGGACTGAAACTGGAGTTACATGGAGGAAATACGATGGAACCTATTACTGGGATGATGGAGGAAGAGTGCCATCAATGTCAGTTGGTGGATTTGAAGGAGACCAATCATCTTCAACCATTGAAGTCAATTTGACAGCTGCAATTCAGCGTTGGATTGACCAAAATAATGCAGTCTCTTCAACCGTTGGTTCGAGTTCTACTTCTCTGGAATTGTTGATGGTCGCATCTACTTGGGGAATTGAAGAATCATCCACACAATCCGTCAACCTGTGCAGTACAGAAGGAAGTGATTGTAACCAGCCTTACCTTGAAATTACTTACGATTGGGGAAGCAATGGACCTCCAACCATCCCAACTCACATCTCGCCATTAGACGGTCATGCGGTTTGGAATTTGACCGTAGATAATTTGTCTGCCAACACAATGCCTACAC
Organism: Candidatus Poseidoniales archaeon; assembly: GCA_003602415.1. GTDB lineage: Archaea > Thermoplasmatota > Poseidoniia > Poseidoniales > Poseidoniaceae > MGIIa-K1. The sequence goes on from QQSK01000010.1 coordinate 54,674, forward strand.
TTTCATGGGATGGTTCAATCTCATGGACTGGCGACATGCTAATGCAGGTTTCAACAGATGCTGAATACCGCGACATCATTCATTCATTCAACACCGCAACCACAAGCGAATTTGCGGAAACTGATGGAAATTGGTCCATTTCTGCTAGCGATGCACTACAAGACGGAGTCATGTATCATTGGAGATTAGCACAAGTAGATTCTACTTCAATGCACCATTCATGGTGGTCAACATCTTCCTTCCTAGTTTCATCTCTTGAATCTGAATACATACAGAATGATGAACACAGACTAAGATTGTCACATGGAAATGCAACCACTGCAGGAGATGCACCAAATTGTCAAGACACATACATTGACAGTGGAACTCCTAACAATAATTACAACGGTGAAGAAGAAATGCAAGTCTCTTACAATACATTCCCATCTGAAACATCAATTCTGATGGGATGTGACTTGACAAGTCACCTTCTGCCGAGTGGATATGCAGTCAAGACTGCAACTTTGAAGATGCGTTTAACAGATTACCCATCTGGAACACCTACTGTTGGTGCATGGGAAAGCCGTCAGCACAATTGGACTGAATCCGGTGCTACATGGTCAACCTATGATGGAGTAAACTCCTGGGGAACATCAGGAGCAAAGGGCTGGGAAAGAGCCGGTTTACTTGATTCTGAATCCCTAGATAGTGGATATTCTGCTGGAGACTGGGTCGAATTCGACATCACTCTAGCAGTTCAAAATGCTATGCGCGAAGACCGCGCCGTCGATTTGGTAATCGGAGTAGTGGGTATTGGAAGTGGCTCAGATCGCAGCGCCTTGTTCTATCCAAACAATGCTAATTCAGCTAATCGCCCTGAAATTTCATTCGTCTATGTACCTGGTTCCGATGCATTACCATCTGAACCTGTACCGGTTTCTCCACTAAATGGTTCATGGTCGGTTGATACTGGAATCAATCCAGCTCCTGATCAGAGTCCGCAATTGAATTGGAACTTTACATCAGGAGGAGTGACCGTTGGAGGATGGTCGGTTGAAATCGATACATCCAACTCTTTTGATTCACCGGACCTAATTATGGCTACAAGTTGGACGGATACAGGATTTGACATCAGTAACAGAACCTTTGATCTCGTTGATGAATTAGAAACTGGTAATACTTGGTATTGGAGAGTAAGGGCGACCAGCACTACCAACCAAATTGGAAACTGGTCCAATACATTCCATTTCCTTCTACCTGACATTACTACATGGGATGTAAGCAGTGACTCTGCTGCGGTGGAATTGCACCACAGAGAGGCTATGCCATCTTTGAACCTTCCAAACTTCATCGACACATGGGTTGCTGATTCTGGCACAGGAGCGACTTCTGACCAATCGTCTTCTGCAACTTTCAAAGCAGGAACAGACAGCACAGGAGTTAACGCTACATCATTGATGAAGATTCCATTGACTGAACTACCAAATCCTCAAAACGCACATATATCGAAAGCTGTTTTGAATCTGTATGCGCAATTTGGATCTAATACTGATAACGCAATTTCCATACATCCTGCATTAGTTGCATGGAATACAAGTGCAAACGGCACTACCTACGACGGAGTCAACAACTGGTCTGCGCCCGGGGCAATGAGTGCTAATGACAGAGGCGTAATGTCTGATGTCCAAACAGGTGCATCTGCCGATTGGATGAACTTTGACGTTACAGAATTGGTACAACGTGCCTTTGCAAATGGAGACTCCCACCTATCGCTGATGATTGTTGGTTCTGTTGGAAAGGGTGAAACGATTTTCACATCAACTAGTGGAAATCAAAACGAGAGACCATGGTTGAATATGACCTGGACAACTGGCAATGCTTCTTCTCCTGAAACTTCTGCCTCCAATACCAATCCTGCTGTGGATGAAATCATATGGGACACATCAACTCATGCTCTTTTACCAGGTTCGACACCAAGTTTCACATGGTCACATCCTAACTCATCAAATGTAGATGATTGGAGAATTTTCATCTGGAATGACTACTCCGATGAAAGAGAAGGTTGGACAGTATATGATAGCCGTGAATCTTCAAATGGCTGGGACTTAACCAATTTGACTTGGACGTCTCCAAACAGCCTTGATACTGGGGAATCATACGAATGGTTTGTTCAACCAGTGACCGACAATATCCTTGGCTCTCGAGGTAATGATACCATATTCCACATCCCTGCCGCTACTGGAAATAGCATCAATTCAACAGATGCTGAAATAACTCTGCAAGAAGGACAAATTGTGGAAGCTCTAGATTATCCAGCCATTTTCATGGACACATACATTGACGAAGGTTCAACAAACCAAGCATTTGAATCATCGCAGCGCCTAATTATGGGCAGGTCTAATTTCACATCATCAATTAATTACATGTCTGCTTCCTTACTGAAGGTAAATTGGTCAAGTATGCCTATTCCGGCATCACATGAATTCATCTCTGCCACACTGACATTACACAAACTGAGTGGTGGAGAGAATGGACAGGAGACCATCAAAATAGCAGTATGCGAAATGTTCGACGATTGGAATCAAAATGCAACGTGGAGTGGCCCTACTGGTAGCAACTCAAGTTACACAGAACAGGCACATAGTGGAGGTTGCGATACTCCATTCGAAATTGCAAGCATATCACATGATGATTACACTGTTGATTTCGATATTACATATGCTGTTCAACATGCCCATGCAAATGGGACTGACGAAGTAAGTCTAGGGTTCTATCTTGTAGTCAACACAACTGACGAATGGCATTTCGCTAGTAGCGACTATACTTTGGACGAAACAAAGAGACCTGAATTGAACCTAGAGTGGAGAACTGGCACGCAGTGGCTTCCTTCTAAGCCAACAAACCTCCATCCTCTAGATGGTGAGACTATTTGGGATCAGAGTGCTTCAAGACCACGTGGTGCTGATAATACTACAATGAACTGGTCTTCATCTGTAAACAATGAAACTCGTTGGATTATGGAATACTCTACAGAGGAAACTTTCTCGAATGAAACCTGGACTCGCAACTATGATTTCACAGACAGCGGAACATTCAACGGAACATGGGACCTTTCCAACTTGTCCTTTACAATTGAAAATAACATTACTGGAGATTACTGGATTTACTGGAGAGTAAGAGCTGACCAAGACCATCGACTCGGAAGATGGTCTTCAGTCCATGCATTTAGAGTACCAAATGCAGTCGGTAGCGATGATGGAGCCGGCAACAACACTGTTACTTTGTTCCAAGGTTCAGTGTTTGAGGACACCGGTGATTTACCAGGCGTACCAGATGCTACAATAGATTCTAACAGACCTAATTCTGCACTAGGCGATAATGGACAATTGGATTTGGGAATATCTGCTGGTGGTTCTGGAGAATCGAACTTAATGCTTACATTCGACCTTTCAGAATTACCTTTCCCAACTACAATGACTCCGACCAGTGCATTGTTATCGCTTTACAGATACAATGTGTCTGGAACTTCTTCACTTACGGTTAGCGCACACGCTTGTGATACCTTTGTCGAAGATAGCGTAACGTGGAACTCTGCACCAACATGCTCTTCGAGTGAAGTTACTCGTTCAACAATGTTAGTTACTCCAACTAACGGCTGGCAGGTATGGGATATCACATCATTAGCTCAATCCAATGTAGCGAATGGAAATAATACGTTAACAGTGATGCTTCAATCTGTAGGAACGCCTTCTTCAGGCCATTCATTCTATGATAATTCGGCAAGTCAATCTCTTCGCCCTAAGCTCATTTTGGATTATGTTGACAATGTAGACGGAGTGATACCTCCTGCACAACCAACCCTAACCTATCCTGCTGATGGTGCAATTTTGTACAACACCAGCACATGGGAACTAGAATCATTGGACAAGCCTGAATTGACTTGGAACAGTGTAACAAATGCAACAGGATATATCGTAACTATAGCGAATACTGATGGACAACAAAAGTATCGTTCATGGGAAGATTCTGAAATCAATGGTACCACTTTCACATTTAGTCAGGATTTAGTTGCTGGAGAAGTTTACAGTTGGTGGGTCCAAGCGATTAATGGATCTATTCCAGGGCCATCTTCAAGCAGAAGAGCATTTGCAATTGGCTCACCAGTAGACCATTCTTACAATAATGACCATACTTGGACGTATTCATTCCAAACAGGAAACGAAGTTGCTGATTTGGGACACACCAATATCAGAGACTCCTACATTGGTAGTGGATTTGTAAACATGAATCATGGCTCAGAATCTATGAATGTTGGATTCAATTGTGAAGGTGCGAATACTGAATGTAGAGCGATTATTGCATTGGATAACAGCCAAATCCCGCTCCCATTAGGTGCTATGATACATTCTGCTTCTTTGGAGTTACAAGTAGAAAACCCACCAATTGGTGCGATAACACTCAGTGTTCACGAATTGTTAACCAACGCTTGGACTCAATCCGGTTCGACATGGAATAATTCCGCAGCAGGAACTCCATGGAGTGCGGGAGGAATGACTGCTGGAGTAGAATATGATGCAACTGCGATTTCGAGTACAACCATGTCCCCTACTGACACTAGTGTTTGGTTAGACCTTGGTCATGCAGGTATGACAATGAATGGAGACCATGGCTGGATTATCATCGCAAGTCTTCCGTCGGGCTCACCTCCGGGAGTCAACGTTGAATTCTATTCTAGTGAAAATTCATTCGACAATAGACCACTGATTCTGATCAATTACACTGACGTACATTCAGTATCTATCTCTCCTTCCGGTTCAACAACCGATGCGGACACACCAGTACAGTTCTCACACATTCTAACCGATGCGCTGGGAGGAATGGTTTCTGAGGATGTTGTTTGGGAATCAAGTGACGGTACCATCGACTCGACAGGAGTATACACACCATGGTCGGTTGGAACAAACGATATTACTGCATGTTTCGGTGTAATCTGTACTACAGAGAGTATTACTGTAACACCTGGAGCACCTGTAACCCTAGTTGTTGACCAAACTTCTGCTACAATAACAGCAGATGAATCGTTCACAATTATGGCACATATTGAGGACGCTAATGGCAATACTGTCCCTGGAATGACAATCACTTACACTCCAAGTAATGGTTCAATGAGTGGTGAAACATTCCACCCATATTCAGCAGGAAGTCAAACTGTATCTGTTGAATGGAATGGTCAAAGCATTACTGTGAATGTTGAAGTTCTTGGAGGTGTCCCTACCAATTACGTTACCAGTGGATGTGAAGAGGTCATTCATGCGGGCCAAACATGTCAATTGAATTGGACATTACACGACCAATATGGAAACACTCTGAATCTCGAAGTTGGTGGAGGAATTACTTGGAATGCTGGTGGAGGAATCTTCACCGAGGAGAATGGTACTTACTTCGCAAAGACTGTTGGTAATTACAACATTACTATGCAATCTACTGGTGGTATCAGCCATGTTATTCCAATCCAAGTAACCCATGGAGAAATGGCAAGTCTTGAGATTATTGCATCTGATGCCTTCGTTACAGCTGATGACATTGTATGGCTCAACACCACTAGAATAGATGTCATGGGTAATCGCCTATCAGTGGTTATTCCTCAAGAGAATTGGACTGTAAGTGATGGAATGATTACTGCTGGACAACCAGCCGAATGGCATGCTCAAAGAAGAGGTTCAAAGACTCTAACTGCTAGTTATGCAGGAATGCAAAACAGTGTCGTTGTACAAGTAAGTGAAGGAGCAATCACAGACTTGGTTCTAGTTATTGATTCTGTAGATTCTACTTCGTCTCTACAAGAGATCACTGCAGATGATGAGATTACTGTGAAAGTCAAGGCGATGGACGCTGATGGAAACCGTTGGACAGAAAATGTTGCCTGGGCCATAGAGCATATACAATTCAATGACCAAAGTGTTCTGCAAGAAATGACATATGGTTCAACCACAATGTTTGTTCCAGTATATTCTTCAGATAGTGCATATACTCTCAGAGCAACATACACTGACGAGAATATTTCACTAGAAGTTACGCTCAATATTATGGTGGCTAATGGTGACCTTGTAAGTGTGGACCTAATTCAGCCAGTGGATTTGGTACAGAATATTGATGCTGATAACAACTTGCAATTCCTACCTCAGTTAACAGATGGTGATGGAAACATTATCGATTCCTCGATTGTTTCCTACATGCTAGAAAATACTGATTCCGGTGAGTTAACAAACATCACTTCAATAATCATAGGAAATGGTGGAGTTTGGGAAGCGAGTACTGTTGGTAATTGGAGTATTACCGCATGGGCTATATCACAAAGTGGATACAATATCTCTGAAACTGTTAGCATTACTGTTGAACACGGAGATGCAGTATCAGTAGAGTTAGATGTTCTTGCAAACACTGCTAAGGCAGGAGACGTATACACTCTAACAATAACAGGAACCGACGCTGATGGAAACACCTTCTTAGAAAGCGTATTGTGGACTCAGAATAACAAGGCAGTGCCACCATCTACTATTGAAGGTGGAGCTGGAATTTACAACTGGAGTGCTACAACAGCAGGAGAGCACACCTTCAAGTTCCGCTCTCCAAGTGGTGCTGAGAGTGAGTGGACTGTTGATGTGTCTGCACACCAAACTGTAAACCGTATCGAGTTAACGATTTTACAAGAATCTGTAATGCAACTTGAATCCTTTGAGATTGAAGTTCGTACATTTGATGCGTGGGAGAATGAGATACCAGTGCCTCCAGAAACTCAGGTCAAGATGACTGGAAGAATGACTGCAGAAGCTGGAGAGAACGGAAAGTGGACGATTACCACATTAGATGATGCTGAACAAACAGTAACTATCTCTGTTCACAACAAGGAAGTCTCTGGTAAAATCAATGTTGAAGGCACCTTCATGGGATTCTTTGAAGCCGGCGGAACAATGTATTACGCTGGAGCAGGTCTAGCGATACTTGTGATCCTAGTATTGCTTGTAGTCATAGTCATGGTACTACGTTCTGGTGGTTCAGAATACGACGATGACGACGAAGATGATGATGACGACTACGAGTATGAAAGTGATGAAGAAACTGCTGCTCCGTCAATAGGACCGGGCCCTGGTGGTCCACCTCAATCTAGTACCCCGACTAAACCTGATTGGGCTACCGATTTCAGAATAGATGACGAAGATGGAACCGCATGGGCTGAAGCCGATGATGGTTCATGGTACTACTTCGACACAGGTTCTAGTGGCTGGGAACTTTGGGAAGATTGATTGAAAACTTACTAATTGATTGAGTGAAATAAACTTGGAGGATTACCTTGCAGAAGAACATTCTTTCCCTGTTAGTTTTCATATTGCTAGTGCAAATTGCATCACCTGTAATCGCTGCAACTCCCGCTAGTATCCAGATTGATTCTCATTCGCAATCGATTAGTGCTGACCAAGCAATTCGCTTCACGGCAGTGGTGAAAGATTCATCTGGAAGTCCGATAAATGAGCCTATTAACTGGAGTGCAAGTTCTGGCAGTATAGATTCTGATGGATTGTTTACACCTGGAAAGGCAGGCCAAACGATAATCACCGCCACCAGTGGAGGTGTTAATTCAACCAGTAGCATAAACGTCACACCGGGATGGCCAGTAGGGATACAATCTGGATTTAATGTTACAGAAATTAGTGTTGATGATGAAATTGATTTGAATGCAACTCTTGTAGATAGAGCAGGTAACCCTGTTGATGGTGAATTGACATGGAGATGTCAGAACGGTGAGATAGACTATCTAAACAAAACATGGAATCCTGATGAAGTAGGTAATGCTACGATGAGAATAATTTACATGGAACTTGAAATTCAAGTAATTTTCAATGTAATTCCAGGAACCCCTAATTCTCTGCAAATACCATTTGGATTAACCGTTCAGAGTGGAACTACATTCCATATTATTCCAACCGCTCAAGACTCCTATGGAAATGAAGTAGGAATTTCAAAAGCAGGTGAACTAACTTGGAGTGTCGAAAATGGTTCAATTTCGCCTACTGGAGTTTACTTTGCTGGAGCTCCAGGAATATGGAATGTTTCTGTTAACAGCACATCTGGCGCAAATGGAACTGGCACGATTCGAGTTTTACCAGCGCAGGCTACCGGTCTTAGTGTTACAATGGATGTAAATCAAGCAAGAACTGGCTCTCCAGTTGTTTTGTCTGCGATTAGAACTGATGTTTTGGGTAACTCTGGGGAAGTGGTTCTTCCCTTAGCAAATTGGACAGTGCCCACTGGTTCACTAGCCATGGAGGGAGATTCAGTAGTATGGATTCCTTCCAAAACAGGAGATTGGACAATAGGTGTAAGTGACCAAGGCTTTTCAGCAACAATGCAAGTCAATGTGATTCATGGAATCATTATCGGAATAGATGTGATGCTTTCAGAAGATGTTCTAAGATCTGGAGATTCTATCGTTGCTTCAATCTCTGCTTACGATGCTGCAGGAAACCATAGGTCTGTTAACGGAGCTTGGGAAATCGATGACGAATTAATGGCTGAAGACAAAGGAGATTGGATGCAATTGCGTCCTAGTGCCATGGGTGAGTTTTCAATTTCTGCAACATGGTTTGATAACGAAACTCAAACTGTTCACGAAGTAGAAAAAATAGTTATCATAACATATGGTGAATTGGCTAGAATTATTCTTCCAGAAAGCGGAACTAGAGTTCCATCTGATGGTGTACTAAACCTGCAACCTATCTTTGAGGATGAATTTGGAAATACGGTAGATGAAGTAATGGTAACTTGGATTATTGACGGTGTTGATATGACTATGGAAATCCGTTTGGCAGATGACAAATGGGCACCTACATCCCTTGGAATGCATGAAATTAGAGCGATGGCACAAGGTGTATTTGCAATCACAGATGTTGAGGTAATTGCTGGCACTGCTAGGCATATTGTTACTGACCGTGACAGTGGAGTGATTGTCAACAGTGGCGAACAAGTAGAAATTACAATCTCCACATTGGATGTACACGGAAATATTGCTTTAGCTTCAAGTGTTGATTTCGAATTTGATGACCCTCAAGGAATTGTTTCTCCTTCCTCAAAGGGTGATGGATATTGGATTATTGAGGGTGGAGAGACTGGAGAGTGGAATCTGAGAATAAAGACTGGTTCAGCCACATTGGACATACCAGTCTCTGTTTCATACGGAGAAGCGGTAAGATTACTTGCAGAAATTCCAGAACAAAATCCTGAAGAAGGAAGTAAAATGATTGTCAGGATTTATGCAATTGATCAAGCAGGAAACCGAGTTGATGTTCCTGCTGATGAAGTTAAGATTGAATGCACTGTAGGCTCTGCAAAGCATATCGCTGAAGATACATACGAAATTTCAATAGATGAAGCGGGCCAATCTCAATCATGTAATATCTACTGGGGAGAATTGGTTGCTCAGCGCTTCTTCGATGTTGATGCTGTTCTATTTGGGGGAGGATTAGGGAATTCAAATACAGCATTAACAATGGTATCAATTATCATTTTCTTATTCCTTGCAATTATGTTTGTTCTAATACGTCGTCTGAAGAGTGAAGAGTCTGATGACGATTATTGGGAAGATGAACTTGAAGAAGAATCCGAGGAAGATGACATAGATGCGGATTTAGAAATTGCAAACGATGAGCCAGAAACTCCAATCGAGCAAAAAGAAGAGGTCAAGGTTGAAGAATCCAAAGAAGAGTTGCGAGCAAGACTAGCTGAAGAAGCAAAACGCACAGGTGTTATGCAAGCAGCACCTGGAACCGAACAGGGTAAGACTGGATGGTACATAGATTCAGATGGGCAACTGACATCATGGTTAGTGAGTGAATCTGGTGAATGGACAAGAATGTCATAATCATTCTTCTTCAGAATTAACTTTGTCCACATTGTAATTCTTCTTGCCATAAATGTAGTATGTGGCAACTCCAATTACTACAGCAGCTGCCGCTCCAATTACTGCTTTGGAACCCATAATTATCACTAAATATCCACCGGTTACAATACCAAAAATTTGCACCCAAGGGAATAATGGTGATTTGAAACTTGGTTTGTACCATTCAAAGCCAGGCTTATCTTGTCTTAGAATCATCACGCTTACATTAAGCGCCACGATTACCATAATCTGAAAACCAGATGCTAATTTTGCCACGTCTTTGACAGGTAGAGTAAGAATACAAATTCCCATCGTTAAGCCAGTAATTACAATCGCCAAATGTGGTGTTTCGAATTTTTGGTTGGTTTCGCTCAACTTGTCTGGAAGCAAACTGTCTTTGGCCATAGCGAATAGGAATCTGGAAGCTGCCAATAACCCAGATAATGCGCCCGAAATCATTGTCAAAACCGCAAGCATTGCCAGTGCTATACCAACCTTCGTCGATGCAACAGCATCAACGAAAGCGAAAATCGGATCTTCCCTTGGGGAATTGTCTGCATTGAGCCACCACTCTCCATCGACAGATGCCATCATTATCATTGTGACAATTACATACAGTAAAGTGATTAGTAGAAGAGAAATTATCATACCTTTGTGGAGATTTTTTTCAGGGTTTTTTATCTCTCCTCCAATTGCACCAGCCTTGTAAATTCCCGCATAGGCTACGAATACTAACGCTGCTGCTTCAGCGACCAATGTAGGATTGTCTCTTGAAACATCGAATGCTCCGTCAATTGGCCGAGAAATATCGAAATTCGCATCAAAAATCTGAACGAAACAAATTATGAGAATTAACGCAGTTGTAATAGCAAGAATTGGCGTTTGGAACGCTTTTACTTTCTTGATACCCAGAATATTAAGCAAGGTGATCAATACTAGTGCAGCCATTATCATCACTGTAGAATTAGTGGTAATATCTAGATAATTTGTTACTGCGTACATGTAAGCCGAAAAACCAATCAAAGCAAAAGCAGATTTGAGTAAAAAGGATGCCCAAAGTCCTAGACCACCGATTGTTCCAATCAATGGGCCAAAGGAACGGTCCAAGTAGAGATATGCACCTCCATTTTGAGGCATAGCAGAGGCTAATTCTGATTTGGATAAAGTCCCAGGTAAGAAAACTATTCCTGCCAATAAGAATGCTAGCCAAATTCCTGGACCCATCACTGCTGCAGCAAATGATGGAAGAACAAACAAGCCTGCACCGATGCTTGCTGCGACGGTTACTATGATTACCCCTACAAGTGACAAAGACCTTTCAATAGTATCTTTGACATCGGAAACAACTCCAGAAATATCTCCTTTCAGCAATTTATTGGTTGTTGATTTAATCCCCATAGAATACCTCCAATTGAATGAATAATTTCCGCTTTATGACACTAAATCGCTGAATAATTCCTGTCAGATGACAACGATAGTTATTTTTTACTACATTTCGCTGACACAAGTCCCCGAAAAACGGCAATTATATCTTAGCGATGACCTTCATTTCAACAGCTATTGGTGTAGGTAATGCCCTAATCGCAAGTGTTGTTCTTGTTGGGCCAACCTTGCCCAAAGTCTCGGCCCAAACTTGATTATATCCCGCAAAATCCCTATCCATATCAACAAGGAAAGAAGTTACATCGATTACTTTGTCTAAAGATGAACCTGCCTCTTCAAGAATTCTAGAGATATTGTCAACAACTGCCCTAGTTTGAGCTTTAATGTCGTAGTTCAAAGGATTACCATTTGAATCTTTAATCGGTCCACCAGGAATTGAATTGTCCCCAGGTTGCCTAGGTCCAACACCTGACAAATAAATCAGGTCGCCCTCTCTTCTAGCATGTGGATATGCACCAACTGGTTTGGGTGCTTTGTTAGTATTGACTGCATTCTTTCCTTCTACTGGATCATATAATTCAGGTCCCGAATTTGAAGGTGAAGCATTAGATTTCGATTCTGCAGAGTCCAAAACTCCTCTGTCCCCTCCATAGAATTCAACATCGTCCTCATCGTACTCTTTGTCTCCTGTACCGTTGGATTCCGGGTCTAGAACCACTACAGCTGCTCCTGCTCCATGTATTGGCTCGTAAGCAAGAACATTTCCAGATAGGTCATTGCGATTATCATTCATTGCAGATAGCCACCACATCGGCTTGAATGCTACAACTTTCTTTACTCGGATTTGGTCATGAATGGTACGGCTCAATTGACCGATATCTTCGAGACGGCCTTCCGACAAGAATTCCAAAATCTTCTGATTCCATTCATCATCTTTCAAAGAATGAATTCGATCTTCTTCTGGTTTAATGGGTTCAGTGAACATTCGATTTGATAGTGACATAACGGATACTGCGACCGCTTTCTTTCCTTGTGCTTTCACTACATCCATACATGCTTTTGCTAAAACCGTGGTCTCAGCACGGTTTGAATAAACATTTGTTGAACAAATTACAGCAGGGATTCTATTGCCAGGATTTAGCAATTCCAATGCAACTACAGAACCTACATCGATTGGGAAGCCTTGGTATGATACAGTTCGAGATTCCAGCCCTCTAGCGATATTTGCTTCATTCCAAGCATTTGCGAATTCCGTATCTATTTTCAGAGAATAATGGATACTTCCTAAATCATGGAAATCAGCATCCACCATCACCCACTCAGGATTGGGGTCCGCTTGAATTTGATGTCCAATAACACTCGGCCAAAGAGTAGAATAAATGATGATTAAATCTGCATCGGTTTCTTCAATTTGCTTGCGTGCTTCATCGAAAGCATCTCGAACGCGTTGCCATCCTTCATTTTTCTCAGGACATAACACTGGATGTGGGTGTGCTGGAACGATTAGTGACTTGATTATCTCTCCAGACATCATTCATCACCCCAAGTTCTACATGGCCATTCCATAATTGCATTACCTGTACCAATAATCGTCCCATAACCGTGTAGAATAGCAGGTTCACTAGGGACTCCCATAGCCGATAAAATCCATGTCAATGCTCCACCATCGGTTTCTGCAATCGCCTGTTCACAAAATTCTGGCATTTCATCGATGATTTGCTGTGATTTTCCTTGACGCATTAATTCGATCATACGCATATCCCACAAATGCATAGCATGGCTGGTAATGTGCTCTTTACTCATATCCTCTGGAGGATTAGTTTCTGTGACAAAATGGCGGTGAGACAGAGAATTGCTAGCAATAAGTAGGCATTTCTTACCGCTTTCCTCAATTGCTTTTGCAGTAGAACGCCCAAGTTCTAACATCATTTCTTGCATGACTTCAACCGAGTAATACGATAGGCTTCGGTTCGAAGAAATTGAAACGATTGGTTTGTCCCATTCAGGACGTACCATATGACAAGAAACCAGTGTTCCATAATCTACTCTAAAATCAGGATTCTCCATCATTTTCACTGACATTCCTTCGGATTTGGCTTGGTCGTGAATGGCTTTAGCCAATTCAACATCTATGGTCAAGTCGTAATTGAAACGGAATAGGTTAGGGAAAACCGGGTCGACACTCTTTGAGACACATTTCTCGACACCGATGAAATGGGTGCCGATGTAAGTCTGCCAATGGGGGGAGAGTATTACGATGACATCATAATCGACGTCTTTAAGCGATTCCCTCAGCCTTTCATATCCCCAACGAAGTTGCTCCCAGCCTCCTTCTGAAACCGGCTCGTTTTGTTCAGGATTTTCTGCATAAACCAAATGAGGAGGGTGTGGAGCTAAGCAACCTGCAACAATACTACCCTTCGCCATGAATCGACCAAAAGGTTCCGCATCTTCTATTCATCGGCTACTCTTGGCCCGCAATATGGGAGAGAATGTTGATCTGAAGTATCGCCACGTAGTTTGGCCTTCGGTGTTTGCAATAGCACTAGTTGCAATATCAGTATTGACACTTGATGAGTACAAATATCCTCCAATGATGGTGGCATTATTGTCCGCAGTCATCGTTTCACCTTTATTAGGCACATTAACTCGTTCAGGGAATCTCAAGGAACACGCTATTGGAGTAGCCATAGTTTGTATTCCAATGACCATTGTCTGGGCAATTGGTGCTAACTACTTCAACATCGCAATGCCATTTTTGGTTTGGATTTGGCAATGTGCATCTTGGTCTAAGAAAGAACATCCACCATTCAGATACGGTATCTGGCATGGATTTGGAATCGCTGCTTGTATAGTACCTGGAGCAATGCTTGTAGCTTCATTACTCTAGTACGACTCTTCTTCGTTAGGGAAATCCTTGCTTCTAACATCATCGCAGTATTGCTTTACTGCACCAGTAATTTGGTTTTCCAAATCCAAATATCTTCGCAAGAAGCGAGGACTGAAATCTGTAGTAATCCCGAGCATATCGTGGAGTACGAGTACTTGGCCATCACAATCGGGTCCAGCACCAATACCAATGGTTGGAATGGAAATTGCTTCACTTACTTGCTTGGCTAAATTGGCTGGAATCTTTTCGAATACTATTGCGAAACAACCTGCTTCTTCCAGCAACTTTGCATCCGCAATCAATTTAGCAGCCTCCTCTTCTTCCTTTGCTCTAACAGTATAGGTTCCAAATTTGTAAATCGATTGAGGAGTCAATCCCAAGTGACCCATGACTGGTATTCCAGCCGACAGTATTCTGCTGATACTCTCGACTATTTCCGAACCTCCTTCGAGTTTCACGGCATGTCCGCCGGATTCTTTCATGATTCTAATTGCACTTTCAAGTGCAATTGCTGAATTACCTTGGTATGAACCGAATGGCATATCCACCACTATGAGGGCTCTATCAACTGCCCTCTCTACACATTGAGCGTGGTAAATCATATGTTCAAGACTCATTGGAACAGTTGTATCTCTTCCAGCCATTACATTTGATGCGGAATCTCCTACAAGGATTACGTCAACGCCACCACGGTCAACTAATTTTGCCAGGCTGTAATCGTATGCTGTAAGCATAGTGATTTTTTCACCAGCTCTCTTCATTTCCTGAAGAGTGTGAGTGGTCACTTTGCGAGCGTTTGCATGTACAGACATGGGTGTGCCTCGCTTAGCCGACAAGTATCTCTGTCTTCAATCTTCCATGACGCAGATATTAACCGCTTCGCTGAAGAAACCGATTGACCACATGCCACCTTCTCGCCCAACACCACTATCTTTGACCCCACCGAAAGGAACTCGTAAATCTCGATGCAACCATGTGTTAACCCATACCATTCCCGATTCTATTTTTTCAGCAACAGTACGACCGCGTTCTTTGGACCAGACACTGCCTGCTAATCCATATTGAGTACAATTTGCAATCTCGATGGCTTCTTCATCGGTTTCAAATTTATGAATTGTAACCACTGGTCCGAATATTTCTTCTGTTGCAGTTCTAGATTCATGAGAAAGTCCTGCAATAACAGTGGGTTCAATCCAAGCACCTTCTTTGCTAGGAACATTTCCTCCTGCCAAGATTTCTCCACCTTCTTGCTTTGCTAATTCGATGTAAGATAGGACCTTTTCACGGTGCTGCATATTTATGACAGGACCTATTTCAAAATCCTTCAATGCTTCCAGATACATACTCATGAATTCATCATAGATTGAGGAATGGACCAATACTCTAGAACCACAGAGACAGATTTGACCTGAATTGAGAAATGAAGCTCTCAAAACACCTGGAACTGCGACATCTAGATCTGCATCATCTAGTACTAATGATGCATTTTTACCACCCAATTCTAAACTCAATTTCTTGAACATTGGTGCTGCAGTAGCTGCGACTATCTTTCCTGTCGAAGTTCCGCCTGTGAAAGAAATCGCTTTAATTTCTGGATGTTCGACAATCGCCTGTCCAATTTCAGGTCCATATCCATTGAGGATATTCAAAACACCACCAGGCAGGCCGATTTCAGTACACAACCTGCCCAAGAAATGTGCTGTAAGAGGCGTTATTTCACTGGGCTTGGCAATTACTACATTGCCCATCAAAAGCGCAGGTGCAATCTTCCAGGACAACAGGTACAGAGGGAGATTCCATGGAGAAATTAGTCCAACGATGCCGATTGGTTTTCTCATGACATAGTTTGTAGCATCTGACATTTCGAACTTTTCTGATTTCAAGGATCTACCATATTCAGCAAAAAACCTGAAATTGTTTACCGAGCGACTTGCATCAACATTTAGCGCTACATCGAATGGTTTGCCGGTATCTAATGACTCTAAACGGGCCACTTCATCGATATTTGATTCTAAAGTATCCGCGATTTTGTCGAGCCAATCACAGCGTTGTTCAATCGTCAATTGGCTCCATTCACCAAAGGCATGTTTGGCCGCAAAAACTGCATCATCAGCGCTTTTTGTTCGAGGAATCTTGGCGATAATCGAATTATCAAGTGGAGATATATCATCAAAAGCTTCGTCAGTTGTAACAAACTTTCCACCGACTAAATTTTCAACCACTATCATGGTTCCACCTCGTAATGCCAACGATCACGATCTGGGTCCCATTCATCCCATGTAGGGATTGTCTCCAATATATGATTGAGAGATTGAGGTACAATTCCTGAGACGATGAATGCTTTTTGTCTATTCAACGGATATGGATTTCTCAATTCTATTCCTAAGCATCCCAAAATTGCCCTAGCGACATACCATGTTGCTTGAGAGTTCCAGCCGTGAGCGATTTTTACAACAATCCCTAGACCCTTAGGATAGTCAGGATGTTCGATTGCCATTCCAAGAAGACCATCTGCTCCTTCTTTTGCAATGACCTTCCCCTTACCGATTTTGAGGATTGTGGAATCTAATCTGTTAAATCCTCCAACTAAATCTGGAAATCTACACATTGCTTCCCAAATCCAATCTGAATCCTTATCTCGGACTAACCCAGCATATATCTTGGCCAATTCTGAAACAGTATTCGACACAGTAGGCAAACCACATCCGTCTTTAGCAATTCTTAGAGGAGTCCAATCTTCACCTAAGTATATTCGCAACTGCTCCATGTAGGCCTTGAATACTTCATGAGTAGGCAACGTGTATCCCGCACGATTCCAACCTTTAGCACGACATCCGGCTAAAATTGCTGCATGCTCTCCACTACAGGTATGATACCATCTTCTTGGCCGCCTAACCTGTCGCCCGAATTGTATCAAAGGCACATCTACAGGAGTTAGCATCAACGGCCATTCAGCTTCACTAAGCAGAGATTGTGCTGCTGCTACGTGTTCAGTGTCGCCATTGTGACTGGCAACAGAAATTGCTTTCTGTTCCCAAGTGTGATTTTCTAATTCTTTAGTGAATGCCTTGAGCATGAATGGTTTCATCATTGAACGCCCATAACAGAGAACATTTCCTCCAAATGAATGAATCACCTCATCGCCATGACACCAAGCCACAGCCCCATGAATGGTCGTCTCAGAGACTCCATTTCTTCGATAATCAACCAAAGGTTCCCACTCGACATCACGGCCCGTAGGAATACCTTCAACATACTCTCCTAGAGGAGAATCTGGATAAATCGCAGAACCTGGTTTTCCAGGGGCTACGGCTGAGTTTTTATCGTGCCTCAATCCCATAACATCACCCAAGTAAAGGAACCACTTCACTCCACCACGCTTCCATATTGCGAATCACACGCTCGTTGTCGTGATTAAAGAAATCAAACCAACACATAAGTCTATCATCAGGATCAAAACGTTGCTTGATTTGTTCAGCAACTTCCTCAGGATTTCCTATCAATGCATTATCTGCAGCTTTTTCAACCTTTGAAGGATCAAGAGTCCCTTCCAATGCTTTCCAGTATTCACCCAATGCTTGCCTTGCTTCTTCCTTAGCGGCGACTGACTGCTCTTGGGGAGATAGTCCCTCTTCAGCATTCAGGAAAACAAATGTGGTTCTTGGCATGTCTCTCCTTTGCCAATCTCCCCCATCTGGATGGAATAACTGACTCATTCTTTCATGGGTAGAATCGATAACCTCTGGTGAAGTGATTGAAAGATTGAATACTTTGACTGGAAGAAATTGATTGACAAACTTCTGTGCTCTTGGGTCATGAGTTCCTGCAACTAATTCTAATTGCGAACGAGGCCATTCTTTTGGAAGAATTGAAATCTCTTCAAAGTTATAGCGCCTGTCAATAACTACTGAAGTTGGAGATTCCTCAGATGATGCATCCTGTACAGCAGCCCAGTCTTCATCTGAACGGAAGTTTTCTCGAGTTAGAATCGTTTCACGAATATCGTTCGAATGGATAGTGTCACCTCTCAATAAGCGTAAGAATATCTCACTTGCTTCCATGAAAATCTGACCGCGAAGAGCAGGCCAAGCCGCTTCTTCAACAGCATTTCGAGGAACTATACCATATGGTCTAGCCATGAATTCAAAACGGCCTGCACTGAATCCAACATGCAATTTTCTATTATCGTCCATATGTGACAAGAATTGAACTGTATTTGCTATCCTTTCGGCTTGCGCTATAGGTCCACCACTAGCAAGAATACTGACAACTGCTGAACCTACATCGATTCTTTCTGTCCTTCTGAATGATTCTAATGCTAATTGGCAAAAATCGGTACACAAACCGATTTCTCCTTTCCAGTGAGGAACTACCGGTTTGGAGTTTTCTTGTTGCGTTTGAGTGGATAAGTGTGCCTGTGCTATCCAAGCAACTCCAAACCCTAAACGGTCTGCTGCGACTAATTGGTCATAGTAATTAGAGAACATTTGAGTTTCAGAGGGAGTATATCCATTATGGTCTGGAGTCTGTGAAATCGAGAAGAAAATATCGAACTCCATGTAATCCCTCTCCCTAAGGGAGAGGGGCTCGATGTATCAACATCACTATTCAGAAGTTAGTTTTGAAATTCGTTGCCTAACAGGTTCTGGAACGATTTCACCAGCTTCCATGAATGTAGTCATGACCTCGGATAATTGTACCATTGCTTCGTCGGGTTGACTAGAGATTTCGGCCAGATCTGCAAGTCCCCATCTGGCAACCAAAATACCTGATAACTCCTGCAATTGCGTTGCAATCTCCAATGATTCAATCAGCATGGCCTGTGCCTGTTCCAATTCACCAAGAGACGAATGTGAATGTGCTAAATCTGCCAATGCTTCCATCCTCTCAAATTGAGCAGATTCTGGAATTATGTCTAATCGCTTTTGTAAGTGCAACTGACTTTTCTCAAAATCATCTTCAGATTTTGCAATATGTGCCAAGAGAGCATGTCCGTATATCATTCCCTCAACGTCTTCAGCCTCTTCTCTCAATCTCATAGATCTATTAGCAAAAACTCCAGCATCTTCACTACCCAATGACATCAAGGACACGTGATGGAAAATACCAGCAGCCAAACCAGACAAACCTTCAGTTTCAGAGTTAATTCCTAGCCCAATCAATTCATCCTTACTTGCAGATTGATGCTTGAGTAACTCGAATTGACACCATCCTCTATCCTCTGGATTGAGAGCAACGCTTGCAGCATGGTCAAGAAGTCTACCAACTAAAGCATCTCTACCTAGATCTCTGGCCAAATCAACCAAATGAAGAGCCAGACTGGTATTTACAGATTCGATGCCTTCGCCTTCAGCGAACATTTCTAGAATTTCTTCTGCTTGTGATTGATTAATTTCAGGCAATTTTTCACCTCAAATTGAGCGCATTCGGCCGCCATCTACAGCCAAAGACACACCTCTGATACCACCAGAAATTGGCATGCAAAGGTATGCTATGGCAGCACCGGTTTCAAGTGGGTCGATTAAACGACCGATAGGCACTTGTGACATCCAACCACCATGAATCTCATCAATGCTCTTACCAGTTTTCTGATTGATTGATGCTGCAAGTGAGCCCAATCTATCAGTGTCAGTAAATCCTGGAAGTACGTTGTTGATTGTAATACATTCAGGTAATTCTCTTGAAAGGGATTTAGCCCATGATGCCATCGCTCCTCTCAAAGTATTTGACAAACCGATATTTGGGATTGGCTCCCTTACCGATGTTGAAATAATATTCACAATTCTACCTGAACCTGATTCTTCCATCTTTGGGACAACTCCTCTTACCAATGTATGGGCTGCATGTAAATGGCGTTTGAATGGGGCTTCGAAGTCTTCGATGGTATTGTCAAGTAGTGGACCTCCAGGAGGACCTGCCGCATTGTTAATCAATATGTGGCATTCTTCAATTGAAGAAATGAATTTGGCAATTGAACCTTGGTCTTCCAAATCTAGGCTAATTGCGGTGTGTCCATCTCCATCCAATGATGCCACAAGTTGCTGTGGATTCCTACTGACTGCGGTTACTTTGGCGCCTGCTTTAGCAAGCATTTTTGCGGTCGCTGCCCCAATTCCTTTGGAAGCACCACATACAATTGCATGCTTTCCAGAGAGAGCTGAAGTTGAGAACGGGAAGTCTTCTCCTAGCCAGTCCATGTACACGCCATGGGCAGCAGGGATTTGAACCTTCACAGCCAATCCCGAATTGTTTCACACTGGCTAAGCCAATCATCGCTTGCAACATCGATGATAGAATAATGGTCTCCAGGCAGCCACAGTTTCTGAACCTCAATACCCTTGGCCTTCATAGCCCTTACATAGGATTCGGATTGAATCCAAGGCACATCCTCGTCGCTTTTGCCATGAATAATTAGAACAGCCGATTTTGGAGGATTGTCGACAGGGTTCACTCTCCGCCAGACCTCTTCATTGTCTTCAGGAACGCAACCCATCCATTTTCTAACAGCATCTCCATCATCTGATAATTTAGCATGATCTGCTGCAACCAAGTCTGCAATTGGAGCTTGCGCAATAGTTAGCCAAGGTTTTCTCTCAGCAACCGAAGACATCAGTAAGGCGAGATGACCGCCAGCAGAATGACCCATTATCATTGAGCGAACAATATCGATTCCAGGTAAGAGTGCCAGTTGGCCCCATGCTCTCATCACGTCCGAAAGAGTATCCATCCAAACTCCTTCATCATCAGGTGACCAGCGCTTGAATTCAATATTCCAGGCCGCAATCCCTTGTTCTGCAAGGTCTTCAGCGATTGGAGCCATCAATTCTAATGAGTATTCTTCTTTCCAAAAACCACCATGAATCAGCATCACGCATGGTACACCCTCGTCCTTTTGGTAAGGCGATGGTTCATCAGGCATGTACAAGTCTGCAAACTGCCAATCTTCAGCACCCCATTGCATGCGGTCTACTGGCAACTAAATCAACTCAAGGAGTAACTCGACTTCTATCTCTTGGGAAGAGTACTGTCTCTCTAACATTCTTTGAACCTGTAAGAACCATCAACAAACGTGCTACTCCCAATCCCCATCCTGCGTGAGGAGGTGCACCATAGCGGAAACCATCGGTATAGAATGCGAAATCTGCAGGATCTAGTCCCTTATTTCGAAGATTTTGCTCGAGAATATCCACATTGTGTTCTCTTTGACCACCGCTTGTCATTTCATCACGGCCATAGTTCAAATCGAAACCTCGAGACAATTGTTCTCCAGTTGCACCAACATCACCTGGTATATGATGGATGTAGAATGGTTTCATCTCCATAGGCCAGCGCGGTAAGAAGTGGAAGCCTGGATATTTTGCTGCGATAATGTCACAGTGAGATGAATCTATATCATCTCCCCAAGCAATATCTTCTCCAGCATCCTGAATCATTTTTATTGCATCACAATATTCGATTCTTGGGAATGGAAGGCTAGGCACTTCAACAGTAATTGGTTCATCGCCTTGGCTTGCTCGGTATTCATTGATGATATCAATCTGGTCTTGGTCGTTTTCTGCAACCATTTTCCAAATATGATGAATCATTCTTTCTTGGACACACATCACGTCATCATCATTCATCCAAGCACCTTCAATATCGAAGGAAATAAACTCGTTTAGATGTCGATAAGTGTCGTGGTTTTCAGCTCTGAATGCTGGCCCTATCTCAAACACTCTTTCCATACCACCCAAAATTGTGAGTTGTTTGTATAATTGTGGACTTTGTGAGAGGAAAGCTGGTGTATCGAAATACATCATTGGGAACAAATTGGTGCCCCCTTCAGATGCAGAAGCAATAATTTTTGGAGAATTGATTTCTTTGAATCCTTCAGTGATTAGATGCTCTCTTCCGTATTGAAGAACTTTCGACCTTAGAGTAAACATTGCGTTAACATGCGCTCTTCTCAAATCTAAGAATCTGTTATCCAGTCGAGTATCTAGACCAATTGAAACCGTGTCTGTAACACCTAACGGTAGAGGAGTTGCTGCTTTTGCTAGGACTGTGAATTTAGTAGCAACCACTTCGTAAGTTGGAGGAGGAACTGGTTCTCCTTCAGCCACCTTAGGAGGTCGCTTTTGGGCAACTTCTCCAATGATTTGGACTGTTGATTCTCTAGATAATCCCTGAGCAATTTCTAACTCGTCATCGCTCACTCCACCTTGCTTCAAGAAAATTTGAACTCTTCCAGTTCCATCTCTAACATCCATGAAACAGATTTTACCCTTACCACGATTTGCTTCCATGAATCCGCAAATAGTCACTTCAGTGCCAACTAAAGATTCACCGTCAGACTGAATTTGTCCAATAGTATGAGTTCGAAATGAGGTCGGATGCCAAACTGTGTCGCTCGCCATGCTTAGGGGCGTGACACTTTTGGCCAAGAAGTCATCGCTGCAAAAAACACATAATTCATAGAGGATAATCTTGCCCGAATAGATATGGCAGAGGAACTTTTCACTTCGGAGAGTGTTTCCTCTGGCCATCCTGATAAATTGTGCGATGCAATCAGTGACGCAATCGTAGATGCATGCATTGCAGTTGATTGTAATGCACGAGTTGCTGTTGAAACCAGTGTAAAGGGCGGCACCAAGAAGGGCATCATCCTACTCGCAGGAGAAGTTACGCTTGAAGGAGAACACCCTGATTATGAGTTGATTGCTCGAAATACTGCCGCCCAAATTGGTTATGATAATCACGGAATAGGGTTTGATTCTACCTCTGAGGAAAGGTGTGAAGTGATTCAGAAAATCACAGCTCAAGCAGCAAACATCAGCCAAGGGGTCAATACTTCTGAACAAGGGGCTGGCGATCAGGGAATTATGTTCGGTTTCGCTTGTACCGAAACTGAGGACTATCGGGAATTACAAGGCAGATTCTTCCCTCTTGCTGCCGCATTATCTCAAAGACTAACTCGCAGGATGACAAATGCCAGAAAAGATGGCACTTTACCATGGGCTAGACCTGATGCAAAAAGTCAGGTTACCATTCAATACGAAAATGGCAAGCCATCTCATGTTCATACAGTAGTTATCGCAATACAGCATGACAAGAATCTGAAGGATAAGTTTGGTGGGTCTGAAGAAGAAGAATTGGATTATGTTCGAAATGAAATCATCAAGCATGTCGTCGAACACGCAATTCCAGAAGAATTACTACAAGAACCGTACAATCTCATCGTCAATGGCACTGGAAGGTTCGCAGACCCTGGAGGGCCATATGCAGATGCTGGTTTGACTGGAAGAAAAATCATAGTCGATACTTATGGAGGAATGGGCAGACATGGCGGTGGTGCATTTTCTGGAAAGGACCCGTCCAAGGTCGACCGTTCAGCAGCTTATGCTGCAAGATGGGCTGCAAAACATGTAGTCGCTTCGGGGCTAGCATCTAAGTGTGAAATTCAACTTTCGTACGTCATAGGAGTTGCTGAACCTGTTAGTATTCGTGCTGAATCTTATGGAACTTCATCGTTGAGTGATACCGATTTGACATCTAAGGTCAAATCTGTGTTTGATTTTACACCAAAATCAATTGCAAATGAATTAGATTTACTTCGCCCAATTTACTCATCAACTGCCGCAGGTGGCCACTTTGGTAGAACTCCGGGTATTGACGGAGAATTCCCTTGGGAAAAACTCGATGAGCAAAAGATTAGTGCTCTGAAGAACTGATTATCCTCGGCCCTTAGGGCCGATTGGATGAAATGTCAGCAATAAGTCGCAAACACCATGTCGCACCGAGTGAATGCACTCATCTTGGTTATGTTAATGGCAATTGCACCACTGGTTCCACTGGCTAGTGCAGATGCCAGTATCGGTCTTTCAACCGATGTAAATCATGTGATACTTTCTCCAGGAGAAACAACAAATATCACACTCACTGTTGACAATAATGGTTCATCAATCGAATCATATTCGATTTCAGTTTCCGGTTATGATTCGGTTTGGGAAATCATACCAAGTGACACAAATATCAGCAATGTAATCCCTACATTCAGTGCATCGACGACAATTGCTGTCAGATTATCAACAACTGCGCTACCAAGTGATTCAGGAACTTTAACCATCACAGTTACTGAACCAGACAACAATATCTCTAGTCAAATCGATGTTCTTTTGTCCGTTCAACCTCAGTACTTACCCGCTATTGATGCAAGTATGGTCGGCGATAATGGATTGGTTAGTATGGCGCCGGGAGATGATCTGAATCTTACTGTGATGGTAACCAACAATGGCAATGTTAACGACACAATTCTTCTATCTGTTGACCAATCACCAGACTTGGTAGGATTTTGGGCCAACTGGTCATCGGGCGCATCGAATAACTCAGGCAATAATACTTCAGGAAACAATACCGGAGGGAACAATACTGGTGGAAATAACACCGGAGGTAACAATACCGGAGGTAACAACACTGGTGGGAATCTCTCTCAAGTATGGAGCACCCCGGTCACACTCGACAACAGCACAAATAACGTCGGTGAACAATCCTCATTAGCGATTGATTCCAATAATCACCTGCACGTAACCTATCTTGACTACACCAGTTTCAATCTTGAGTATGTGACCTATGATGGCTCTTCTTGGAGCACACCGGTCTCAATCGACAGCACAGGTGACGTAGGTTGGCAACCCTCGTTAGCGATTGATTCTAATGACAACCTGCACGTAACCTATTATGACCTCACATATGACAATCTTGAGTACATGACCTATGACGGCTCTTCATGGAGCACACCAGTCTCAATCGACAGCACAGGTGACGTCGGTGCGATGTCCTCATTAGCGATTGATTCCAATGATCACCTGCACGTGACCTATCTTGACAACGCCAACGGCAATCTTGAGTATATGACTCATGATGGCTCTTCTTGGAGCACACCGGTCACACTCGACAACGGAATTAACGTCGGCTATGATTCTTCATTAGCGATTGATTCCAATGACAAACTGCACGTGACCTATCAAGACGAAGTCTATGACAATCTTGAGTATGTGACCTATGATGGCTCTTCCTGGAGTTCACCTGTCACCCTCGACAGTACAGATGACCTAGGCTATCATTCCTCATTAGCGATTGATTCCAATGACAACCTGCACGTGACCTATCTTGACTACACCAATTACAATCTTGAGTACATGACCTATGATGGCTCTTCTTGGAGCACACCGGTCTCACTGGACAGCACTGATGACGTCGGCTGGCAATCCTCATTAGCGATTGATTCTAATGACAACCTGCACGTGACCTATCTTGACAACACCAATGACAATCTTGAGTATATGACCCATGATGGCTCTTCTTGGAGCACACCGGTCTCGCTCGACAGCACTGATGACGTCGGCTCTGATTCCTCATTAGCGATTGATTCCAATGACAATCTGCACGTGACATATTATGATTATACTAATGAAAATCTTGAGTACATGTTCTCCAGCAATAGCGCAGGTGGCAACAATACTGGTGGAAATAGCACAGGCAATTCTACAAACGGAATCCAGAGATCTGCGCCTCAGGGCTGGGAAGTAAGGTTCCTCGATGATTCAATGGACATTATGAACCCATCAGAGCAGAGAAATGCGGTGTTAAGAATCTCAATTCCTACCGATGAAGATCCAGGGTATTATGGATTCGATTTATTCGCAGCTAGTGTTTATGGTAACTTCTCGGTGTCTACGACAATCATCGTTAATATTACAGCAACACACAACCTATCATTTGCCCACAATGCTGGACAAATGTTACTTCCTGGAGAAAACACAACTTCCACTGTAGACATAACTAGTCTGTCCACATCCGACGGAAATTGGACTTGGCAAACTATGGTGGACTCTGGAGATTGTTCCGCTCAGTTAATGGAATATCAAACAATGATTATGGCAGATTCAAATTATGAATTAGACATTCTAATCACTGCAGGAGTAAATACTCATGTCAACGATGAATGCCATATTTCCCTACACGGCCAGTTAGACAGTGATACCTCGATTTCTGAAAATTACGAATTCACTGTATCTGTTGGTGAAATGTGGGGATTGTCCATGGTATTGCCGACCTCAATCAAATTAGATGTTGACCAAATTGAAACATTCAATGTTGTAGTCAATAATGATGGTACCGAGGAAGACACAATTTCACTTATAGGAATAGATGATGAAGGGGTTACTTTCACCAACCCCGCACCTGTTACACTAGATAGAGGAAGTTCAGTCTATGTTGTAATGGAAGTTTTAATCGAATCTTCATTAGTCGGCAATATTACACTGGATTTCACTATCTCATCTACGAATAGTGGCACTGGAAGCGTCAACGATAGTGGCATCTTCGAAGTTAAGGAATTTGCAGAATTATCGATGACTGGGCCTTCTGATAATAGAATGGTAATCATCCCAGGTCAGAACTCATCAATCACTCTCAATATCTCAAATGATGGAACCAAGGACCTCGATCTATCAGCCTCGATAAGTGGTCTGCCGAATGGGATTTCTGTAGTAAAGGGGCTAGAAAATGTCATGTTAACTGCTGGCGAATCGACTGATGTTGAACTAGAATTGATGGCATCATCTGGAATGCAGCCGAGTAGTAATCTGTTCACAATCGCTTTCGATGGAGGATGGGATTCAACCGATTTGACAATTGAATTACAAATTACAGACCGAAATGAGGTCCTGATAGACTCTAGCGGAGATAGTATCATTGCATCACCATTAGGCGATTCCAACCTAACGATCATGGTCACTAATTTGGGTACATCATCGGGTACGTTTGTTGCAGACATCAATAACTCAATGGTTAGCGATTGGTTTACTATAAGTGTTGACAAATTATCTCTGACTTTAGAATCTGGAGAATCTGGAAGTATAACCATATCAGCCAGAGAAGTTGCTACAGGAGCATCACTTACTGGCGAAGATTTGACCGTTACCGTTACGAGTACTGCTGACTCATCGGTTTCTGATATGATGACTATTGCAATCATCCCTCAAGTTGCCGATGGTATGATCACTGTGCTAAGCGATAATGACGAAGCACAACCAGGCCAAACAATTCATGGAAACGTAATTGTCACAAACTTAGGAACTGCTACTGATACGATGAGGATTAACACTGTTGAGATGGATTGTAATCTTGACGATGTGGTTGTCGAACTGTCACCTAGTATGTCTTCCAGCCCTATTCCTTGGTCCTGCACAATAGGGGATGAAGAGAATGCAGGAACTAAAGCCCTGACATTCAGATTGACTTCAGCCGCTCGTTCAAATATGGTAGTTACTGCAAGTGAATCATATACTGTTGAACCAATTTGGAGAGATGAAGTAATATCGTTCACTTTAGATCAAAACGATTTGAAATTCGATGAAAGCAATGAGCAACAAACCGTTTCACTAACTATCTGTAATACAGCGAATACCTACGTTGAAGGTCAACTTGAGTTAGTTGGTAAAAATGAGCCACAAATGGATGGTGTTTTCTACCGTGCTGGAGAAACTGGAATAAATTCCACATACAGCCTTTCCAGCAACGGATGCCAAGATTTCAGACTGATGTTAACACCATTAAATCTAGATGGGTTTGAAGCTGTAATTATCATTCACTCGGTCAGCCAAGTTGAAGGTCAAACAGTGCGAGACGAATCTCCTGAATTACGGGCTGATGTCGCAGGACCTCACATGCCTCCAGATGGAATGAATCTTGGACTACTGGAATTGACAAACAAGAATTCAATTATTCTTTTATCAACAGGATGGGTATTATCCATACTACTTCTAGCATACATTAGATTGTTTAGAAAAACAGTTGAAGCCGAAGAGGAAGAGGAAGAAGAAGAAATCCCTCTAGGTCCAAACGAAGTAAGAATTGACGAATACAACAAGGTAACATGTTGCTCTTGTGAAGCAAGACTTGGAGTCCCTGAAGGCAGTGAACCTCCATTCAGATTTACATGCCCTAAATGTGACACTCGAATCAGAGTTGTAGAATGATTATCGCTTCTGAGCAAATAGTAGGAAAGCGGTATGGCCAAACGGCCCATTTACAGGTCGCATTCCTCCTTTAGAGGTTAATCCCCATTGCCTTTCCATCAATTCTCCTGCCCATTCCACTGTTAATCCTGATTCTTCACATGTTTTCCAGCAATTCTCAAGTTGTGACGTTGTAGGAGCGTAACAAGCGATCCTTCCACCGAATTTTAACTTAGGCGCACAGGCCTTAATAGCAGGAGAATGAACCGGCATATCCAAAATTATGGCATCAAAATCCAAGTCGGGAACTACATCTTCAACCATACCTTCCAAATGGGTATGTTTGGGGAATTCAGGAAAACATTCTGTGGCTCTTTCGAGGTTGACCAAACCCACCTTGGCATGCTCATTCCTAGGTTCAGCCGTGACAAGGTGACCAGAATTGCCCAAAACTCTTGCCAAATGTAAGGAAAGGCCGCCCGAACCTAAGCCTGCTTCAAGAACAACATCGCCCGAACCTATTCCTAATTTGGTGATGAAAGTACCTGCATCTTTTGGAGAGATGGTTTGTGCTCTTCTAGCCATTCCTGCTATTAATTCAGGAAGTCTTGAAGGCATTACTGTGAGATATTTTTGCCCAACTAGAATTTCATCTCCGATTTGAGATTCTGCAAGTAAATCAGCAGTATTCAACACACCCAAACCCTTGTGCTTGACCATCTCATTTGTCACTTCGACAACATGTATTTTGCCTTCTTTTTCCATCAGAACAGAATATTCGGCCATACATGTCCGAGGTGAAAGTAGACAAGAACAATTCGCATCAAAATACAAACCACCCCCGTAGGGGGTACTGACGAGGATAGCGTACGTTCAAATACCACTTAGTAAAACACAAGAGCATGAAGACCGTACGTTACACCGCATTTTCGATAGTTGCTTTGATGCTTCTCAGCATTCTTGCCTCTTTTGGTGGACTAATTGCAGAAGATAATAACTCCACAATTGAACTTGAAGATGAACCAATTCAATTTGAAGCAACAAGCCCTGGGCACCCTGTTTTTGCAGAATATATGGGAGCACATTGGTGTGGACCTTGTATTACAGCTACAAATAATTTGAAGAATTTGTACAGCACTAACGGAGGAGGAGGAAGCCAATCCGCAGATTTCACTTTCGTATCATTTTGGGAATCTCAAACTACAGGATGGCCATCTGATTCCCCTATCAATCGCAGATCCCACATTCAAAACGCTCCAGGATACACCGGCGGAATCCCAGTTACGGTCTTTGGTGATGCACCGTCCGGTACATACTACACAGTAGGTGGGCAGTCATACGACAGTTACTACCAGAATGGCGGAAACATGCAAAACGCAAACGATTACGCATTATCTGTAATTCAATCCGAAAACGGCAATAACATGGATATCGAAATAACCGCTGTATACAGTGGTTCAGGAACAAAGAACGTGTACCTTTACGCAGCAGTAACTGAAGAAAAGGGATACGAGCCATACACAGCAGGTAGTGGCTCAGACCACCCACCAAATTTGTGGAAAAAGTGGCTACTCAACAGCGGAAATAGCGGATTCGAGACATTCACACTAACTGCAGGTACACCAGTGACCAAAACTTGGACTGTGCCAACTTCAACCGCAAGAGCGGTGAGCGGAATTAGTTCAGCTGACAACTTCCTAACAGTTGCAGCACTATTGGATGGAGACCACACTTCTCATCGCAATGTGCTATCTGCCGGCGATTCTAACATGGCTCCAACAATCGATGTTGGTGTCCAGACCTTCACTACAAACAATCCATCCGCTCCAAATGGTGGATACGTAAATGGAGATGTAATCAGTGTTGAAGCAACCATTGTCAACAATGGTGTTGACGCTTACAGTGATGGAGGAGATGTCAGATTCTTCTACAAAGCAAATAACATGAAGACTTACGTAGGT
Source organism: Candidatus Poseidoniales archaeon (assembly GCA_003602415.1). Taxonomy (GTDB): domain Archaea; phylum Thermoplasmatota; class Poseidoniia; order Poseidoniales; family Poseidoniaceae; genus MGIIa-K1. The sequence goes on from QQSK01000010.1 coordinate 84,821, forward strand.
TCTACACAATCTCTATCCAACTTTGCAAACAATGGTGATACTCAAACCTTCACAGGACAGATTGATACTTCGTCATTGCCAAGCAACGCTTATCAGTCTACATTTGGAGTTGAGATTTCTAACCTAGTTGCAGACAAGTCTGGAACTAACAATGAAGCTACAAATATCATTCCTCATGACTTAGTGCCTGTTGCAAGAAAGGCTCAAGTCATTGGTAACAATGAGATTGAGAGAGGCACTAACTTCCTAATCGAAGCAAAGACCACTTTCAATGATGCGGTTGATATCAACACCTCTTTCTTCACATTCGATGTTGAGGTTTCACCTGCTGGAATGGGCCAGTGGATAAGTGGTGATTTGATTGTTGGAGGAGATCAAGTCTTCCAAGAAGGAACTTCCAACGAGCACCGCCAATACTTGGTCAAGCCAAGTATGAGCATGGGTGCAGGAGACTATGACATCCGTGTTCGCTCAATCGATTCAAGAGCACAAACAAGTGATTGGCAAATCACTCAAAATGGATTCGAGTTGAAGAACGCACTACCAACAATTACCTCTGAACCTGTACCTACCGTAAAGGTTCAAACAAACACAATGGTATCTATTGCAAGCAATGTTGGCGACGCTGAAACTGATTTAGATCAACTAACAATCACTAGTAGCAGCCCTAATTTCATCGATTGGCACCCTGCTACTGAAGAAATCGAAGTTTACTTCGAGAATATTAGATTCGTAAATGGTCAAGCAACAGCTTCTGGAATTGAAATTGCAGTTAATGATGGAACAGATACCGCATTCGGAACATTGCTATTCAACGTGATTGAAAATGGTCAACCACGTTGGGCTGGTGTTGAAAAGCAGTATGTTGATGAGAATTCAATCTCATCCCTGTATCTTCTACCATATCTTTCCGATACTGACGAAAATGGAAATGTCGTCTCTTCTGAAGATCTGATGTTGGCTATTGTAGACAACACCAATCCAGAATTGCTTGATATCTCTCTAAACGGATTTACACTGAACATGGAAACAATGGATGAAGATATCAACGGAGAAACTACAATCACTGTACGTGCAAGCGATGGTGACCAATACTCCGACCAATTGATTACAATTGCAATCAACCCAATCAACGATGCTCCTCGTCTAGACTTGTCTGAACTTGAAGGACTACGTTTGAAGGTTGGAACTCAGAAGGTTGTTTTCCTTAACGAGATTCTATCCGATGTTGATGGAGATGTTAGTCAAGTTACTGTAACTGCTAGCAACCCAGTGCCAGGCGCTGCTCGTGTAAACTTCCTAGACAATACACTGACAATGATTTGGGATACTGCTGGTTTGCAGACTGTCACAATCCAAGTTGAAGACCGCTATGATTCTAACATCTACACATTGGTAGTAGATGTTTATGACAGCATGCCTCTACTCGTAGGAGAAGGACCTGATGCTGATGTTTCAGTTAGCGTTTCTAACGTATACATTGGAGAGATTCCTGAAGTAACTATGTTCCTAAACAAGAACGACGTAACTATCACTTCTCTAACTACTCAATGGCAAATTTGTAACCTCGAAGTTTGTATGATTAATGAATTCCATGAGCACGACATTACAATGAAGAGCATTGGTTGGACATTCGATCCTTCAAATGGAGCGCTTCTAGAAGAAGGTAGAGATGGAATGGGAACTTTGTGGTATGTCAAACTGATGAAGATTTCTGCAATTGCATCAAATGGTGACAAGTTCGAATACAAGGAGCCTGCTTTGAAATGGACCGCTAACGATATGCCACCAGGACCAGATTCTATGACTGAAGAAGAAGTCAAGGTATTGGTTGCTGAACTGGATGATGCTATCGCTACAATGAAGGCTCAAATCGAAGAACTTGAGAAAGGCACTGATGCTTACGATGAGGCTGTTTCAGAACTTGATGAGTTAGAAGCAGATAGAACCGAAGCTTGTGGTTACACCACATGTGTCGAACTAAACGCTAACGGAAATGGCCCTGTCGATGATGATGGACTAGACTTGACCGTTATCGCAATTGTAATCGGTGTTGTAATCATTGCATTGCTAGCAGGACTAATGTTCATGCGTGGAGGCAATGGTGGACAACCTGAGCAAATGGTCGATTGGGCTAATCAACTTCCAGCAAATGATGCTGTTGCAAATTCAATGTATGGAGGAGCTCAAGAGATTTTCCAGCAACCTGTCGCAGCACCTGCGCCTGTTGTAGCTCAAGTACCACCTGGCGCTCCACCACTTCCTGAAGGCGGACTTCCTGCCGGATGGACTATGGAGCAGTGGGCTTATTACGGCCACCAATACCAACAGTGATTGGAAAAACAAATCCATTTTAGAATCTATGGTGCTTGCCAAACGGCTAAAACGGACTGTGTTAGAGGGGATAATGTGACCGAAGAGGAAGTTACCGAATCGACCGAGTCTGAAGAGCAAATTACTGCTCCAGATTTAGAGGAAGAAATGGTAACTATTTGGAGTCCAGAATCAGGTGACAACCTCGAGATAAACAACGTTCCAATCGATGAGTGGGTTAGAAGCGTTGATTTCACTTCAACTGAAGATGTACCTATTCCTGAGAGATTGGTAGACCAAGTCATTGGACAAGAGGCTGGTTCTATCGTTATCAAAAAGGCTGCAGAACAACGCAGACACATGATGATGATTGGAGACCCTGGCACAGGGAAGTCCATGCTTGCAAGATCAATGACTGAATTGTTACCTCAGGATAAATTGGAAGATATCCTATGCTACCCTAACGAGGATGATGAAAACGAACCTAGAGTTAGAACCGTTCCAGCAGGCAGAGGAGACAGGATTGTCAAGAGCCAAAAAGAAGTTATCAAAATCCAACGAGAAAAGAGTCAGAAGATGTTGATGATTGGTTTCGTTGCTATCGCTTTCCTTCTTGCAGTAGTTGCCATTCAAAGCGGAGATATTCTCACCCTTTTGTTTGGAATGCTTCTGTTGATGTTTGGATACATGTTCCTGAGATCTAGAATGGGAGGTGCCGATGAAGCACGTATTCCCAAGGTACTGGTCAAGCATCAAGGACAAGACCCTCCTCCATTTGTAGATGCTACTGGAACACTATCTGGAAGTTTGTTAGGGGACGTAAGACACGACCCTTTCCAAAGTGGAGGAATGGAAACTCCTGCCCACGAGAGAGTTGAACCAGGTGCTATCCATCGTGCTCATGGTGGCGTTCTTTACATCGATGAAATTAATCTTCTAAGACTTGAAGAGCAACAGGCTCTCCTTACTGCAATGCAAGAGCGAGCATTCCCAATCTCTGGTAGGTCCGAGCGCTCGAGTGGTGCATTGACCAAAACCGAAGCAGTACCTTGTGACTTCATTTTGATTGCTGCAGGCAACTTGGATGCTATCCAAGGAATGCACCCTGCATTGAGAAGTCGTATCAGAGGATATGGTTACGAGGTGTACGTAAATTCTCATATGCCAGACACTACGGCAAATCGACGCCGTTTGATTAGGTTCATCGCACAAGAAGTACGAAGAGATATTGGTACATCTAGAGAAATACCTCACTTTGACCGCTCAGGAGTATCAGTCATTCTTCGTGAAGCGCAAAGAAGAGCAGGAAGAAGAGGTAAACTATCTCTAAGACTACGTGAACTTGGAGGACTTGTTCGTATCGCAGGAGATTTAGCATGCGAAGAAGGAGCAGAACTCACTACATCCAGACATGTTCTTGCAGCAAGAAAGATTGCAAAACCTCTGGAACAACAAGTTGCAGACCGAATGATTGAGAGAAGACAGGAATACTCATTGGTAGTTAACTCTGGAAATCGTATTGGAAGAGTCAATGGCTTAGCAGTATTGGGTGCAGACTCAGGATTATCCGATTACAGTGGAATCATGTTACCTGTTGAGGCATTGGTTACCCCTTCACTATCCAGTGGTGGTAAAGTGTATGCAACTGGTGGTCTTTCAGACCTTGCTAAAGAAAGCGTAACCAACGTCAGTGCTGTAATCAAGAAACTAACTGGAAAAGATGTTTCGGATTATGACATCCATATCCAATTCGTTGACACACACGGTGTTGATGGAGACTCAGCATCCATTACAATCGCTACGGCAATAATCTCAGCTTTGGAAAATATCCCAATTCGTCAAGATCTAGCAATGACCGGTAGTCTATCTGTTCGTGGAGAAGTTCTTCCAATTGGAGGAGTTACTGCGAAGATTGAATCTGCTGCTAAATCTGGAATCAAGACAGTAGTCATCCCTAGAGCAAATGCTCAAGATGTATTGTTGGACAGGCAATTCGAAGATATCGAAGTAATAGCCGTCGATACGCTAGATGAAGTCATGCAACATGCTTTGATTATTGGTGACAAGAAAACAAGTCTTGTAGAGCGTCTTTCTGCTGTTATCGATAGATTGACGCCTGAGGTTTCTGCAAATAGCCAGTTATCCTGATGCAACTTGTTGCCGATTTTAATCACCAATTTAGGTGAATAACTCAAGTATTGGTAATTTCTGTAGTAAAATATGGGAGAACAAGTCGAGTTGTCTAACAGCCGTTCTTTTCAACGTAGAATTGCTACAATTTCTCATTCAGCAATCTTGCTAACTATATTTTGTTTAGCAATGATTCACCTAGAAAGTGTACTCAAACCATTCTTCATAGCATTAGGAATCTACTTTGTCCTAAAGCCAGGAGCAGATTGGTTATCCAAAAACAGTTTTCCTGTTCTTTTATCCTATCTAACAATGCTACTACTGTTCATTCTAATCATTACTTCAGCAGCCTTCTTTGCATGGTCTCAAGCTCAAGGACTAATCGAAGATGATGATCGTCAGCAAGAATATAATGATAAATTAGATCAAAAGTGGAAGAAACTCAAGAATGTACCAGTAATTGGTCCGGCATTGAAAGAAGCTGTGAGCGGTGACGGAGAAAGTTTGGGTAGTGATTTGCAAAGCTTGGGAATTGGTTCGGGAGGTTCGGCAACAGACCTTATCGCCTCTGTGCTAAGTGAAGTAGGAGCCATGTTAACTACAAGCATCACAGTTTTGTTTTTCTTAATCTTCATAATTTTCGAAGCCCACTTACTACCTGGAAGAATTGAACGTGCATGGCCAGGAAGTGCTACTGAAAGAGTTGAAATTATACAAAGTCAAATCGAGGAAGGAATCAACACTTACATCATTGTGAAAACTGGTTGTGGAATAGGTAGTGCGATTATTGCTGCGTTGGTGATGTTCATGTTTGGCATCGATTTGTGGTTCGTATGGGCTGTTATGACGTTTATTTTGAACTATGTACCATACATCGGTTCACTCATTGCTACTATTCCACCACTGATATTAGGAGTAATTCTGTTAACTCCAACTATGTTGATTATCATGACACTATTACTATTAGTAAATCAGCAATTGTGGGGTAATTACATCGAAACAAAATGGGCGGGTAGAGCCTTAGATTTGTCTCCAGTAGTTCTGTTGTTGATCACAGCATTCTCTTTCTGGCTATGGGGGGTACTTGGAATGATTTTGGCAGTTCCATTGTTCGCTATTGTGAAGATTGTTTTGGAGAACATCGAAGAAACAAGACCGATAGCAATTCTGCTTTCTGAAAGGGCGCCTACTTTAGAAGAAGCGTGGCAAGATGCATTGAAGGATGGCAATTTGTCATCTGGAGAATTCCACAAACTGTCTAAGTTACAAGAAACTCTAGGAGTTTCTGATGACGAAGTTATGCGTATATCTGGACGTTCTGCAGCACAAACCATCCTAAAGCGTGGACGGGCACGCGCTGATGAAATAGAATTCATCATCAGTTCATGTGTTGAACGCAAAGAGTTCTCTGATTTGTTGGCCGATTTACAACCTGGAAAAATCAGTAAAGACACTAGAAATATGTTGGAAGAACTAGTGGAAACACTAGAAAACGAATCTGAAGAAGAATAATCACAGAGTTTCTCTGAGTAACTTCTCTAATTCGGTATTAATCATTAGAATGAGTGTACCAAATTCAGGAGGAATGTTTGGGTCCTCGTATAATTCCTCAAGTTTAGCTTGAGTAATTGCAATTCTGACATCCATTTGTTTTGACTTGTTGAGCAACCATTGTTCACATGCTTCCTTAGCTCCCTTACGGATATTCCTTGGGACTTTAGGATCATCAATTTGATTGATGACGGTTGCAATCTGACCTAATTTTGTCTCGATGTCGGACATCACTATCACCTGCACAAAGACTCGTGCTATACATCCTCAAGAGTGGCGGCTTTAAGGTGATTGCCACCATCCGTCCAACATGGATTCAGCGGAAATCGTCTCTTGGACCCGACTGATAGTGCTACTACTGGCTTTGGGAATAGCAGCATGGCTGGACCACAAAGAACGCAGAGTGCCAAATGAATTTTGGATTACATGGTCAAAACCTGCAATTTTTCTTTGGACTCTAGATCTATTATTGGTTGAAGCCGAGTGGTATGTATTTGCAACCGCAGCAGGAATGGTTGCTTATGCTTCAATTGCAGTAATTGGAAGACCGTCGCTCAAGGATATCAAATCAGGTAACCCGCTTGACATCGCTGTTAGCGCTTGGTATATTGTTGGAATCACTGGAGTCGTTCAAGGATTGATGATGCACACCGATGAATCATTGCTCTCAGTAATATCAGGAGATGCTAGTGAGGCTGCAACATTATGGTGGTCAACATTTGCTGTCTTTATTCCAATCTTCTTAGTCGACATGGCATGGAGAATGAGATTGATTCATGGAGGAGCTGATTGTAAAGGACTTATGTGGGTTTCAATCTTGGTTCCTTCGTGGTCCAGTATTCCATTAATTTATCCAGAAAGTATGGAGACCGCAGCTATTGCAATGCCTCCTGCAATCGCACTTTTGGTGTGGGGAGGTTTAGCATTCCTCATACTTCCAATCATCATGATAATCAAGAATTTGAAAGATGGAAAGACCAACTTGAAATTAATTTGGCATGCCGAGAGAATGCACGTCGACAAAGTTCTACAGAGTCATGTTTGGTTACTTTCTACAATCGCAGATATGCCAAATGGTGACAAAAAAATTGTTCACAGAACAAGGGCTCCTGCCAAAACACCATCACTTGACAAACTCAAAACAGAGATTAACATCCTAAAAGAGAATGGTGTCGAAGTAGTATGGATTACCAGAAAATATCCACTATTGGTATTTTTATGGCCTGCAATAATACCGATGTTCCTATTTGGAGGACCGATGGCATACATGATGCCATTACTTGGTTTATGATCAAGCGCCCTTGCGCTCAACATTCTTAGGACGTAGACCCTTGTATCCACACTTGCGGCAAGCAGCAGCGCGGACTGCATTACGTGCATTGCACTTCATGCAGATTTTCTTGTGAAGCAAGCGTGCTTCTGCTTCAGGGAATCGAGCCATGTGTCCGCCGACCAACTTCCGGTATTTAACCCAAACCATGTATGAATTACCCACTGTTTGAAGCACAGAGGCCTCGTGGAGTAGGTTGTGCGAATTATTCGGTTACCCGGAATTCACCATGATGCCAATGCGGTCATCTTCTCCGGAAGTGAGACCAACATTCTGGTTGATGCTGGAACAACTTGGTATCAAATGCTTCAGGTCGAGCGAATTACTGGTCATCTAAAGGAACAAAAACTAGACCGAATTCTTCTAACTTCCAGAAGATATCCTTTTGCAGGAGCTGCTAAACATATTTCAGAATCATTTGACAACATTCCCATACACATTCACAATGATGCAATTTCGGTATTGGAGACTGGTGATTTTTATTCAACATGGGCTAATCGATATGATTCCGATATGCCTAGCACAAAATGCGAACCTATCGGCCAAGGAGATGTATTTCCCATGGGGGATGGTGAATTGTTTGCATTGTCATTACCAGGGCATTGCAGTGATGGGATGGGTTATTTCGAAAAACAACGAGGAGTCTTAGTTACTGGTGCTATTATTCCAAGAGCAGATACTCCATGTAGATGGGATATGCCAGGAGGAAGCCTTCCTGAATTGATAACCTCGCTCAAAACCATTCATGATTTGAGCCCTAGTAGTTTAGTTCCAGCCAGAGGCCCTGCAATTAGGGGAGATGATAGAATCGAACAAGTTCTAAATCAGCATCTCAATTTCCTTGAAAATTGTCTAGAAAATGATGGCGAGGTTCCTAGGAGTTGGCCAAGGCCAGCTAGAACTGCATATTTCCTGGTATCTGAGCCGCCTTGGCCGTTACTGGAGAAGGAATCCTCAGGCCAAGAGAAGTGATGGTTTTCCAGTCCAGGAAACGATTTTTCGTTCCCATCCTTGTTGGATATGTAGATCTTGTCCAACCACTCTCAAAGCAGAAGCTGGACCATCTAATTCAAACAAGTCCACTACCCTATTAGGTACGTTTTGTCCAACCATATGTACCGAACCATTTTCGCAACCAACAAGAATACTTTCACCACTTATCGAAGAGACGCATAAGGATCTAACTTTGGATTTGCCAACAACAAATCTGTCAATCACTTCCATGTTTGCTAATGAAATTAGATTGACTCCACCGTATTCATCTCCAGCCACAATACGGTCAACCATACCTCTGGGACCTATCAGTCCTAGTAAGACGCTAGCTGGTGCCTCAATCCTTACTCGTTTATTTCTTCCAACCTTGGGCTTCCACACAATAGTTGCATCATCCATTGCTACAATGCTTCCTTCAGAGGTAAGCATCGAGCGTATCACTGTTCTCAATTGTCTCATGACAACTGAAATGCTAGGCTTCGGTCTACTTTCATTTCGTAGACCCTTAGAGTGAAAGTGAAAGTGTTAGTAGTGTGATGATGTATCATCCTTGTTGTCTTTCTTCCAGGCCTTGTAACAAGATTTGCAAACACGTACACGGTTTTTGCGAACTTCGAACCCGCCTTCACCCCATGTTTCTATTGCATTTTCTTGACTCAATGAACGTCCGCCTTTGTGCTTGTCGGCAAATCCATCACAACTAGAGATACAACAAGGGATCTCTCCTGGCTTTTCTTCTTTCTTTGAATTCGACTTCTTACGCTTACTAGAAGGGATTCTAACTTTACGTTGTACACGGTCAGTACGACGGCTCATGTTGCAATGGGGAAGACTAGTACAAATGAACATTACTTCAATTCTTACCAGATTCGCCCATACTCTTGAAGACACCCTCAACCAAGCGGTTGAGGCCGCGGAGGGTTACTTCGGAGACATTGGCAACCTTGCAAATCTCAGCTTGCGTTCTCTTGTTACCTGATTCAACCGCCGCTTTGTAGATTAGCGCAGCTGCTACACCCATCGGCTTCTTTCCTTGCCAAACATCAACATGTGGCTTCAGTTTGGACCATAGTCTGTCCACATGTAGTACAGTATTCGGAGGCAGTTCCAAGTCGCTGATGAACTTGGAAAAATAAACGTCCGGCGAAGAAACCTTCTGAAGGCGACATTCTCTAGCGATTCTTCGAATCATTCTGGACAATTCCTTCTCGCTCACTTCAAACGCCTCTGCTACGTCCGCTATTTGGCGTGGAACATCTGCATTTCTGGCGACCAGATAGGTGCAGGCTGCAGTAACCCCAGCAATTGAACGACCGACGACGTAACCCTTTCTGGAAAGAATACCGTACAAGCGGCAGGCTTCTTCCTGCAAAGACCTAGGGAGCCCAGATTTATCACGAATCATCATGATTGGCTTAACCAAGTTACGAGTCTGCCCTGTGTTCTTAGAACGCTCATCGATGACTCGGCGTCTTCGCCAATCACTTCTGGATTTGGATGAGATGCCATGACGGCCAGCAGCTCCAGATGAAAGGTCGGACACGGAGATAGTGGTGTTGAGCCCTCTATCAGCTAAAGTAAACGTTGACGGAGCTCCAACTCTTGAGCGGTCAGTGGTACTGTCGTGGTTTGTCCACTCAGCACCAGGATCAATGCTATTCTCTTCAACGACCAATCCACAACTGCCACAAGAAACCTCTCCACGGGATGTATCGGTCTTCCAATCTACAACGCCACATTCAACGCATGGCTGAGTGTGACCATCGGTGATTCTGCGCTGAGGACGGTTTGCGCCAAGTCCTCCGCGTGCACGGTCGTTTCTTTGTAGGTTGTCTGTTCTGTCTGCTTGTCGGCGGATATTTTCGTCGTGTTCCATGTCTTCTCAACTCCAGGTTACGTAGTTAGGGCAACCGTTCTTAAAGATATCGGAGGCAATCCCACTTTGTGGTCGCCTGACTACGGCATCTTAGTCGCCCTTCTTCGAGTAACAATAGTTATGCGACGGCGTAGTACTTAAACCCGTGGTTTTCTTGCATCAAAACCTAGTTTCCACCTACTAGAAACAAACAATACATTTGGTTTCAGTTTAAGGTACAAAAATGCAGAAAATAGCAGTTTTCTAGAAAAATCAACTAGCGCATAGTTCAAGCACTCCTTTCTATGCGCAAGGAATGGGAATACTATGCCAGCAACGGTTGTACTCGGCGCTCAATGGGGAGATGAAGGCAAGGGTAAACTTGTCGATAGATTAGCAGAAGATGCAACATGGGTTGCTAGATTCCAAGGCGGCAACAATGCAGGGCACACTGTAGTGCTTGGCGATAGAGTACTCAAATTCCACCTATTACCTTCAGGAATAACTCGTGAAGAGTGTAACCTTATTCTTGGTGATGGGATGGTTATCGACCCTTGGGTATTGGATAGAGAACTCAATGATTGGGTTGCAGGAGGAGGAAATGATCCTGCTGGAAAGAGATTATTCATTTCAAACAGAGCACACATTATCCTACCATATCACACCTATATTGATGGCCTAGACAAGAAGATTGGAACCACAGGTAGAGGTATAGGACCAACATATGCTGACAAGATTAACAGAATAGGTCTAAGATTCGCCGATCTTAAGCACTGCAATTTCCAAGAGATGGCTGACCGTCAAAACCAGGCATTAGAAAATGCAGGATGTCGCCAAAGAGTGAATTCTGGAGAGCTGGAAGAACAAATTGGTTGGATTCTAGAGAGATTTGGTTCTGCGATAACCGATACAGGTATTCTACTGGACAACGCCTTGAAAATGGGTGAACGAGTTATTCTAGAGGGTGCGCAAGGTTGTCTTCTAGACATTGACCAAGGAACATTCCCTTATGTCACATCATCTGTTACTTCAAGAGGAAACGCAACCCATGGTGCAGGAATTCATCCAGGACATGTAGACACCGTGATTGGAATTACTAAAGCCTACATCACAAGAGTTGGTAATGGCCATATGCCTACAGAATTGTTCGATGAAGACGGCGACCATTTAGGGACCGTAGGTCATGAATTTGGAACCACCACTGGAAGAAAGAGAAGATGTGGTTGGTTTGATGCAGTAGTAATGAGACATGCAAACAGAATTAATGGTTTCACCGAGATTGCTCTAACAAAACTGGATGTATTGGGAGGACTTGATGAAATCAAGATTTGTATAGGATACAAGATGGGTGATGTGGAACTCAACGAAATGCCCGCTAGTGCGATTGCGTTAGAGGATTGTGAACCGATTTATGTCACTATGCCAGGATTTGCATCTCATTCGCTTGAAGAATGGCTAGGTATTGCTCAAAAATGTAATTCTGAAGGACTCGGATTTACGGGATTACCAGCAGCTGCTCAAAATTATATCACTAAATTAGAATCAATTCTTGGTGTAACTATCTCCTCGGTAGGGCTTGGTCCAGACCGTGATGCAACTGTCGACCGCGTGTGAATCCTCAAAAGGGAGAAGCGTGCCGCAGGGAATAAGGGCGCTTAGCTCAGCTGGAAGAGCGCTTGGTTTGCAACCAAGCGGCCGGGGGTTCAAATCCCCCAGCGTCCACCATTCAATCGACTGGTTTCGTGTGTATCAAACTTTGACAACCAATAATGAGATTGAGAACGTGTTCTTCCAAAACTTACAAAGACACACCAACATTAGTAACTCACGATGGACATAGAAACAGCGGCCAACATTGGTGAGGCCGTAAGTGGAATTGCTATCTTGTTCACGCTATTATTCAGCCTGCGTCAAATCAAGTTTTGGAACGAAAATAGACGTTACGAAATTGGGAGAGATCTTGCTAACCACCTTTCTGACCCTTTGATTCATAGAGGTTTTTCAGTCAGCATGACCAAACTTCATGATGACATCACAATCCAAGATATTGCAGGACTCGACCGAGAAGAAAAAAATGCAATGAATGCTATGATGATTGGAATTAACAACATAGGATTACTGGCAAAGCATGGACATCTATCTATGGATTTAGTAGATGCATTTTATGGACGCTATGTGAGAGTTTTCGGAAGCCGATGGAGACGAGCAATCGATGTTTTCACATCCGCTAATCAAGGAGATGTTTCAGAGGATGAAACCGATGTCTGGGATGGTATGCTTTGGCTGATGCACGCATTAAAGAAGGATTGAGCGGAACGGTGCTGTGAATACTGTTCATACTTCGTCTTCAGATTCATCTGCTAGTGTAGCCATCTGAATTTCTTCTTTTTCGTTACGCATAGAATATCCTGCTCCACCTGCTGCCAAAAGAATTAGCACTAGAATGAAGAACATAGTCACTGGATTATCCGAAAACAATTGTGCAATTGACGAAAACAACCCCTCGTCGCTATCACCATTGTTTGATGCCTTAGGCTTGATCAGAGAAATTACTCCCGCTTGGTCGTATGCTGGTTTAGTGAATGTCAACATACCATCCATTGAACTGTCATACATGTCTGATGGTGTGGCAGGATTCAAATCTGAATAGAAATCTGGCCTTTGGTCAAATTGGATATCCACTGGCTGTGATAGATCTAAGGTAAGCATTACATCTACAGTATATGGTATTCTAGATTCAAAGAATTCGATATCTTCAATGAAACCGAATACTGTAATGGCCTGTCCTGAAATATCGAACTCGGCCCACTTACCCCATGCAGATTCGTCCACATCAAGGTCATAATACCATGAATCTGCTTGTCTAATACCTGCTCCTTGAGCATCATTACTTCCATCCTCTGCAAGGTCGATAGATAGTTGTAAAGCGCCAGCTTGAGCAGTATCACTGTCAAATTCAGTTGCTGTGAATGTTGCTTCTAGACGAGTTGTACCATTTGGAATCCAAACATAATGTGCGTCTTCAGTATAGTAAACCGCCCCTGTTGCACCATTGTTGAAATGGTTCCAATCTCCCTTCCAGGAATGGCGTACTCGGTCAGTATTTACTGGAATTGTAGTATCTACCATCATGTTCTCATAAATTTCGTAAGCATCCCATACATTGTATTCAGGATGATCTACAATTCCATCATTGTCTTGGTCTCTCATCAATTGAAGAGTTCTAGCTAATGCAACTGCAGCATCAGTGTCTGTCAATCCATGTCCAACTCTCCAATCATGACATTTGCCAGTCGTACTACGATAGCATTCTGCAGGAATATCAGCACATGCGTCTTCGTCATTTCCTGCCTCACAAGAGTTGGCCATACCTTCGTATCTAGCAGTTAATTCAAGAATTAGTTCAATCTCATGAACTCGGCTGTAATTTGCTTGGTTCCAGTCTTCATATTGTGCATAAGCTGCTGTTCCATCTCCACCTACAATACTCGAGCCGAAATCATGGTCGTCTCTATGATAATCAGCGACTCCCAAAGATGGTGCGACATCTAGCAATACACCAGCCATTCCGCCCACGTGAGGAGTTGCCATCGAAGTGCCAGAGATGGACATGTAGTACAGGTCACCTTGTGCTCTTGTGGAGGCATCAATTGCAGTAGCTCTTGGCGCAGTAGCCCATATGTCTCGCCCAGGCGCACCTACGTCAGGCCATGTATGCTGCTGATTCATACAACCTCTAGAGGAGAATGATGTTACCGCTGTTCCATCATGAGTTAATGCAGCAACAGAAATTGCCGAAGGAGTGTTTGCATATACATTGGTTCGCAAATCACCTGAGCATTCACCACCAGAACCTCCAGAGTTAGATGCTGCAAATATTACTGCAACGCTATTGTCAAAGGTCAACATATCTGTCAATTGTGCAATGACTCCATTGGGGTCGTAATCTCCATCGGTACCCCAAGAGTTTGAAACAACACGAACATGATACGGGTTCTGTCCAGGAATCGAATGAGCATATGTCCATTCCAATCCTTGCTCAGCAGCGAAAATAGATGCTCCATCTCCAGTTCCTAATGCTACTAATTGACCACCCTTTGCAACTCCAGCCCTTCTTCCTCCAGAAGCATCGCCATTACCCGCAATAGTTCCACCAACGTGAGTGCCGTGTCCTGAGGATGTGTCGGAGTTTCTTGTTTCCGACCAAGTGACTCCGTTGAACTTAGCAGAATAAATCACCTTTTCACCAGTCCATGGCTCTAGATAATCAAAATCAGGATGGCCTGCATCAACACCTGTGTCCAAATCTACGATTGCTGTTCCATCACCATCCCATTCGGAGAACGAAAGGTCGACTTCTCTCTGGACTTCACCAGAAGGCAAAATGATGGCTCTATCCCATACATCTGTTGCTCTTACAACATGGGTAGTTTCGTGCATCATAATCCCTGGCCCTGTCGGGTCTCCTCCCCATTCAGGAGGTAGGTAGAAGAAATCTAGTGGCTTGTCCAATTCGAGATATTCAATACGTTCCCATGTAGAAAGTCTACGAATATCAGATGCTGTTCCTTCAATCAAACCACCGTCGACAAGAGGAGCATGTCCTAAAATTTCGAAGCCTGATTCAGTCATGTACAATTCATCACTTTCTTCGACTGGCGAATTCAGTTGGAAAATTACTGGAAGGATTGTGTTCTGGTCAACAGTATCTAGTTTGTCTACAAGATCTTTGTTCATTTTCGACATATCGCCATAAGGATTCACAGAATCCGCTAAAGGTGATGCTATTGCACCAAACATAAGCAATTGAAGCACGATTGCGCAAATCGACACACTTCGTATAGATGTCATGATAATTTCCGCTTCGATTCTTCATATAATGATGATGGAGGTTTGGGCAATACTGAAAATTGGGTCGATGTGGAGATTTTATTATCGCTCAGTGAACAATTACGGTAACAACAAAATGCTACCTATCATGCCTTCAAATCATGTCAAACTCCGAACTGGTCAATTCACTCGGCCTTCAAAACCAGTCTTACGCCTCTTCTTTCGATGGCCAAGGAGTTATTGGACAGGCTGGGAAAGGACTGTTGATTCTCACTTGCATGGATTCAAGAATAATTCCACACCAAATCTTCAACTTAGATATTGGCGATGTTAAAGTCGTAAGGAATGCAGGAGGGCAATTAAATCCTGAAGTCGAGAAAGATATAGTCTTGGCAAGCCATCTTCTGAACTGCCACACAATTCTGATAATGCCTCATACCAAATGCGCAATGGCAAGTATGCCACTTGCAGATGTTCGAACTCGATTAGAAGATTTATCGGGTAAAGATTTCTCACAATTTAATCCTCGAATGATTGACGATAGAGAATCAAAATTGAGAGCAGATGTAAAGTCATTACAAGAGAATGAGTTGATCAAAGATGATGTGAGCATCATAGGTGCTGTATTTGATGTTGATACTGGTTTGGTAAATTGGCTTGATTAACTTACTACGCAAAATAGTGCATGGCACAAATAACATTCAATTCAGATTAGGGTGTTTGAATTATTTGAATCACTAACATTCAAGTGGCATCAGAACTAGGCTACCTCATGGTAGAGATGCCCACTATTGGAAAGCGAGTCAGAATGGTGGCGGAGGGGCCTGCTGGAAGTACCGCTCATGAAGGAGTGGTTTTACCAGGTGCAGCCCAAGACCATATCACAGTCAAACTGGTTAATGGATACAATGTTAGCTACCCAATAGATTGCATAAAATCAATTGATGAAATTAGCGATAAAGAGCAAAAGGAAAGTGTTGTAGAAGGTATTCAACAAAATGAACAATTGCCTAAAGTTACAATTATTCACACCGGAGGAACAATCGCCTCAAAGGTAGATTACGAAACTGGAGCAGTTATTGCAAGATTTGAGCCCCAAGAATTGCTTTCCAGTGTACCAGAGATAATGGAAATCGCCAATATCGATGCTGTAAAATTAGGAAATATGTGGTCGGATGACATTCGTCCACAACACTGGAATCAGATGATCGATGCTTGTGTAGAAGCCTTTGATTCCGGTTCGAAAGGGGTGGTAATAACTCATGGAACTGACACTCTACATGTCAGCGCCTCTGCTCTATCATTCGCTTTTGCAGGAGAAGGAGGCCGGCCAGCTGGAAGAATTGTGTTCACCGGTTCTCAGCGATCTTCGGATAGGGCTTCATCGGATGCAACTGAAAACCTTCTATCCGCTGTATACTGGGCGGCAAACGGTCCAGAAGTCACTGGCGAAGGAGATACTGCTGTCACGATTATGCATGCTGGTTCAGGAGATGGCATTTGTGCGGTAAGCCCAGGGGTTGGAGTTCGAAAGATGCATTCAACTCGAAGAGATGCCTTCCAAATGGTCAATGGTGAGAGAATCGGCGAGATTACCATCTCGAGGCAGGGGTTGACTCACACGACAACTGTAGGACAACAAACCCGTTCGGTAATGGCGCCTACAAAATACAATACAGAAGTGAAAATTGCTCAATTTATCGCAGGCCCTCATCTTCATTCGGATTTGTTAGAGGCGGCGGTTAATGCCGGCTATTCTGCAATACTAATTCATGGCACAGGTCTAGGTCACCTTCCTATTGAAAATCCAAATGGCGATGCACCTGAAAACGACAAACTTGCAAAATATATCGCAACTTGTCCGGTACCAGTAGTAGTTGCAAACCAGTGTATCAATGGACCTATCGACTTGAACGTATATTCTAAAGGCAGACATCAGCAGGAAATTGGAGTATTAGGGCATGGCTCAACCAGTTCACCTGAAGCATTGTTAGCGAAAATTCACTGGGCGATTTCCAATGAAAAGAATTTGGAAGTTTTATCTCAAAACCTATGTGGAGAGAATCAAAAGTCGTTGATGAATTGACCGCTTTAATGAAGAACCGCAAAGGAGTGGAAGGTGATATGTCGAAAGATTCGAGCGACGCGCTCGAGGATTTGAGATACCGTCGCGAGCAAGCTCGTTTAGGTGGTGGATTGAAGCGCCAGGAGAGCATTCGAATCTCTGGAAGAGGCACTGCAAGAGACCGTGTACGCAACCTTTTGGACGAAGACTCATTTGTTGAAGTCGACACATTCCTTACTCACAGAACCTCAGACCACGGCATGTTCATGCATGAAACACTGGGTGATGGAGTAATATGCGGCCATGGGACAATAGATGGAAGAAGAGTTTACTGTTTTGCTCAAGATTTCTCAGTTCATGGAGGCTCAATGGGTGAAATGCACGCCAAAAAAATCGCTAAGGTCGTTGAAATGGCTGAACGAACAAAGGTGCCTCTAATTGGAATCTGGGATGGAGGAGGTCAGCGTGCTCAGGACGGAGTGGCTGCTTTAGGAGGCACTGGGGAACTTCTTGATAGGTTAGTTCAATGCTCAGGCAGAATCCCAATGATTTCACTGGTTTTAGGACCGGTAGTAGGAGTCTCAGCACTGGGTGCAAGCCTTGCAGACTTCACAATATTAGGTAATGAGCATGGTCAGTTATTCATGTCATCTCCACTAGAAACTCCAGAATGTATCAGTGGAGAAGTTGATGCTGCAGGATTGGGTGGCGCTACATTACACGCAAGCCGATCAGGTATTGCATGTTTAATCGCTGATGATGAAGAGGAGGCATGTGCTCTTGCAGCAGATATTCTTGGTTTCTTACCAGACAATAACGCATCCAGCCCTCCGGTTGAACCAACTGCAGATGACCCTATGCGATTGAATCCAGAACTTACCACTCTAGTTCCAGACAATCCTAACCGGCCATATGACATGGTCAAGGTCATAGAAGAAATCGTGGATGATGGGATATTCATGGAATTATTCAATTCATATGCAGAGAATATCGTTATCGGTTTCGCCAGACTAGATGGCAAAACCGTTGGGGTCGTGGCAAATCAACCAAAGGTCTTGGCAGGATGTTTAGATATTGATGCATCCATCAAGGCAGCGAGATTCATTCGAACCTGTGATGCATTCAACATCCCATTGGTTACATTCGAAGACGTTCCTGGATTCTTGCCTGGAGTTGTGCAAGAATGGGGTGGTATCATCCGTCACGGAGCAAAATTACTGTTTGCTTATGCTGAAGCAACAGTGCCCAAGATGACACTTGTGACAAGAAAGGCGTATGGAGGGGCATATCTTGCCATGAGTTGTAAGCACCTCCAATCGGATTACAATATTGCTTGGCCAACTGCAGAATTAGCAGTAATGGGAGCAGAGGGTGCGGTAAATATCATCCATCGTAGAGAAATAGCGGCTGCTGAAGAGGGTAAGAAAGAAGAAACTCGATTGCAGCTAGTTGATGAATACAAATCCAAATTTGGCGACCCATATGTTGCAGCGAGAAATGGGTGGCTAGATGATGTAATCGAGCCTGAAGAGAGCCGTGTAAGATTAATTCGAGCACTTAGAATTCTTTCTTCAAAGAGAGAATGGTCACCACCAAAGAAGCACGGCAATATTCCGTTGTGATCAATCTTTTCTAGATTGAATCATGTAACCTACTAGCAGAAGTACAACCAGCCCAAGACCAATTGGTAAAACCCAGTCGCTAATCTCAACCTCACTTTCGGAATCATCTTGAGTAGATACCTTGGCCTTAACTTCAATCTCTTGAGTCACAGTATTCGACCATTGTTGGGCATTACCATCCCAAACTTTGACTTCTACCGTGTAGACTCCATCTGGCCCTGTGCTTGCATATGTAGCACAGGTCATCAAAGTGGAACCAGTACATTCAGTGCCTGTCTCTATCGATTCGTCAGAAAGCATGACTGAATTCAATAGACTAACTGCGCCATCTGCATCAGATATAGTCCACAATATCGAAATTGTATTGCCATCTACCTCTATTGAAGAAATTGCCACTGTAGGTAAATCGGGAACTGATTTAGTGTCGACATCGATTGTCATTAAACTGAAATTAGAACCATCCGAAACATTGACCTCAAACTGACTTGCACCAAACATATCTGGATTCCCTGCGATAACAAGTTCACTACCAGATAACGAGATTCCAACAATATCTGATTGCCCAGTTACTTGGTAGACTAAATCATCGTCATCGACATCTATTGTGTAATTTTGTAAATCTAGAATCAAAACTTCGTCTTCATTCATTTCAACATCAATACTTGAATCTGTGAATTGAATCAAATCATCAACTGCCTCAATTGAAATTGGAACCGTTAATTGAATAGGTTCAGTTACTCCATCAGATACCAAAAACTCGACTAATTCAGCACCATTCCAATGAGGCTGAGGGTCGATTAGGACTGAACTTGCGGATGTGGAATTGATTCTTAGGCCAGAATATTCTCTAGCTAATTCAACCACTAATGGTTGGTTCTCTGGGTCACTGACATAGGATGTGACATCCAGAATGATACTTTCTCCATCTTCTATCGATTGTTGCTGAGGCACATTATCGGTTTGGAATACTGGGTCGTCTACAGGCAGGACTGTTACATTCACAACTATATCTGCCATATCTTGTCCTGCTGCTAAAGTTAAATTCATTTGAACTGTACCATCCCATTCTTGATCATTTGCATGCCAAATCGACAATTCGAATAGAGTATTATTGACCATCAACCGATTGTTTTCATCATCAACGATTTGAGCATCTAAGAAGATTATTTCTTCATTGTCAGGGTCTTGCGCAAAAGCATCTGGGTAAACTGTAACTGAGGAATGTTGGTCGAGGACGATTTCAGGTAATGGACTGGTAATCTGTAAAGGCATACCAACTCTCATGATGATTAAATCTAGCCAATCAGAAAATGAATGGTCGGCGACTCTCAATTCAATATTTGCTGGACCTGGAGCCAGTTCTGAACCATTAATGGTGCAAGAGGCCACAGCATTTTGTAAAATGCCTTCAATTATATTCCCATTCGGCAAAAGACAGGACACATTGCCCATTGCAGGACTGCCATCTCTCATCGTTACATCTGAAGAAAGTGTGAATGATTCATTAAGCATCACCTCAAGTAATGATGATGTTATGTTCTCCATTTTGAACAATCGAGAACGAGATAAGTCCTCATCAATGTATGAGTCATCATCAACTGAAACAGATTTGTCTTCTCTGTTGAATGCTTTTTGATAGGCTGAATCATCGCCTCTCAATGAAAGATTGAGGTAAGGTAAAATGTGTTCTAACGCATGACTTTGTTGACCATCCCGGCCCATGGTTGAATCGCCATCTGCTAATCTTTCAAAGAAGGTATCACTCTCTTGGTACCCAACATGGTTTGCACCAAGAGGGTACATTACTTGCCATGCTCCAGGCCAATCTTGAAGATAATTGATCACATTCTCTCCAGCTGGAGCAATATCGTCAGTAGTACCTGTGAGGAATAGAGCCGCTGATGGCCTAGAAAGTATCATTGCTTGTGTGTATTGTGTGGATGCGCCATCTAATCCTAATCCGAACAATCCGTCAATTTCATACATACCGCTTTTGACTATCTCAGCAGCAGTATGCGCTCCAGTGCCATGACCACCTAATGAAATGTAACTGAGTGCAAACATTCCTTGAGCATCGGGAACCAATGGGTCAACGCCATTATTCCAGTCAACCAATTGCGATTCTATCAAATCCCATTTAGCACCATCTTCGACTACTAAAGTGATGTAACCCCATTTTGCTAAACCATCTTGAAGCCAAATATACTGGTCTATGTCTTCGCCATCATCCGTCATAAACACAACAATTGCAAATGGTCCATTTTGGGCCATATTGATTTCCTCACCATCTGCAACTGATGGATAAGAGACCCTATATTCGCCAATTTTCTCATTCGATTCGATTTGCCAACCAACGAATCCAGAATTCAAGTTTTGATTTGGAAATTGTTCAGCAATTACACATGGTAAGAGCAAAATTGCTACCAAAACTATTGCTCGTTTCAACTCAAATGCACCTCGACTGCGATTAATCTAGTCATTAGTAAGGATAGGGAAGGTAGATGCTCGGCATATTCGGGTGCCCAAAGACTAGCCCATGACATCAAATGCTGAGCACATAACAACCACCTTCCATCTGCATTTGCTGAAAGAGATTCAACCCTTGAATCAAAATCTCCATCCATTTTCTCATAACGTACAGAAATATCTCCTCCGTCATCATCAAAATTCACGACAAAATCAGGAGTATCGTCACATAATGACCATGGCCCTTCTTCCAGCAATCTGTTACCACCTAGTTGTTTCACAGAACCACCTTTTGATGACCAAGCAGAAGCCACAGATCTAGCAGTTCCTCCACCACCAGTTATCCCAATCACTCCGTCGGTTGAATATCCGAAGGCTTGAGCAACTAAACACAAACCTTCGCCATCGGTAGAAGCAGCCCACCATGAACGGCCATCCCATCTAAGAGAATTAACCGACCGAATCTCCATGGCGTTATCGATGCACCTTACTGCAGCGGCGGATAGTTGATGCTTCAAAGGAGATGTCAAAGAAACCCATACTTCATCGTCATGGTAACGGTGAGGTTCAAAATCTAACTTCGGCAGGTCAATATTTGGCAATCGTGAATCTGCCTCAACATACTCCATGCTGGCATTGACGGCCCTGTCCAGCAATGCGTTTGCTCTGAATTTACCCAATGGAGAATCAACCAATTCCCAATTAGGAGGAGAGGGTAATGCTCCCGCATACCCCCATGCAAGAGCATTTTCAACTCCGTCGGTAGGAATTACTACCACTCCTTTCAATCCAGGAAGTTTCACTCCCTCAATACGTGAAAGGTGCGCATGCACCAAAGCAGTAAGGACTGGAGAAAGCGAATGGGTAATGGGATTACCCGCAACTCCATGACGCACCTTCGCCATGAAATCGAACTAAAAGCGCAAGTACTTGAATAAGCCTACTAAACGAGTGATTCTTTCAAACAAAACCGGGTAAGAATGAATTAATAGGCAGCTCTGCGGTTGTACATGGCAGCAGCTGAAAGGGGGTCGTTCATGTGGATGATGATTGCGGTTACTCAGATTTGGCTCTCAATAAAATTGCTTGCTGAAGCAGAAGAGGCAATTGCTACGCTTTTCGGCGGAGGTGCCGCTGCGTGTTTCGTTCTGGCACTAATCGTATTCCGTCAAGAACAACGTGATTTACTGATTAATCCATTGAAGGACATACAGAGAGAAGTTCACCAAGATGCAATAAACAAACAAGGCAAAGGGGTTTGGTTTGGAGTTGGATTGTGGATATTCACTCTTGTTCTTGGTAGTGTAATGATCTGAGATGATCTAATGCTAGACGATGGTTCCGTTGATTTATTCGGTGGCATTTGGCCATTTCTTCGTAGATTTCTAATCGTATTCATTCCTCTTTGGGTTTTTCTGATTGTTTATACTCTTGGAGTGAATGTAATTATTGCTTCAATTGTGGCAGGTGCATCTGCATCTACAGTTGTAATATTTGAAAAATTCAAACTTAAACAAGAAAATCCAAATTCTGATGACGGCAATAATGTCATTAAGTAAAGAGACAAGGGAAGGATGGGTCGCAATGGGTCTTTTAGATTGGATAGCAGACGTGTTGGGGATAACTGCTCCTTCAGCAGTGGAGTTTTTATTCATTGGATGTGCATTTTTTGGTGCCATATTCTTCATTGTGATGATGGCAATTATGCTGGTTGGAGATATTCTTGGCGGCGTAGCAGACACCGTATTTGATGGAGATTTTAGTTTAGATTCTGATTTGTCATTTGAGTTATTCAGTTTGCAAGGTATTGCTGCTGCTGTAATGATGTTTGGATTAACTGGAATGTTCACTATTTCCGCTACTGGTCAAGAAGTGATTGCAGTCTTCGCAGGTGGAGCTGCTGCAGGTGGCTCTCTGTATGGTGTAAGGTCGATGATGAAAGGAATCATGAACTTGCAGGCAGATGGAACTATGAAACATTCAGATGCTATTGGTCAAACTGGCCAGGTATATTCTCGTGTTAGGCCTAATCAAACTGGAGAAGTCCAGGTTGATGTCGATGGCACATTAAGAACACTTATCGCAAGAGCGAAAGACAAAACATTACTAATTCCTACTGGCGAACTAATCAAAGTAGTTGACGTGATTGGGGCTACATTAGTAGTCGAGCCACTAGATAGTGGCAATGAAATAACAACAGAAGAAGAATGAGGTGATATGTATGGATAGTGGATTTTGGCTAACAATGCTATTTTTTGGTGGATTATTGGTTTTTGCATTTGGATTTATTTTGCTTGTAACTCGTTACAAAAGATGTGCATCTGATGAAATATTGGTAGTATATGGACGTGTTAGTGGTGGCAGAGCATCACGCTGTATCCATGGTGGTGCAACTTTAGTTTGGCCTTTGATTCAGGATTACAAGAAGTTGAGTCTTATTCCAATGACAATCAACATTCCATTGACTAATGCTCTTTCACAAGAGAACATCAGAATCAACGTACCTTCTACATTCACAGTAGGTATCAGCACTGACCCTACTATCATGAACAATGCTGCTGAACGTCTTCTACATCTGAAGCCTGAACAGATTGAATCTATGGCTTCTGAGATTATCTTCGGTCAACTACGTTTGACCGTTGCATCTCTAACAATTAGACAGATCAACGCTGACCGTGACCAATTCTTTGAGTCCATTCGTGACAACGTCGGTCATGAACTAAACAAGTTGGGACTGAACCTAATCAACGTTAACATCACAGATATTACTGACGATTCTGACTTCATTGAGAGTATTGGACAGAAGGCTGCTGCAGGTGCGGTTAACGCTGCAAAGGCAGACGTTGCTGCTGCTAACCGTGATGGTGACATCGGACAAGCGGAAGCAAACCGTACTCGTGACATTCAGGTTGCTGAGAACCAAGCTCAGGCAGAAATTGGAAAGAAAGGTGCTGACGCTGCTCAACGTAAGGAAGTTGCAGTACTCGAAGCAACAGCGATTGAAGGAGAAAACACCTCTAGAGCAAGTATCGCTGAATATAACGCAACACTTGCTGAAAAGGAAGCAGAAGCAATGCAGAGATCAGAAGTTGCTCGCAGAACTGCGGAAATGGAAGTTCAAAAGGCTCAGTATATGCTTGAACAAGAGAGACTTAGAGCTGAAGAAATCGTTCGTGAAGAAATCGCAAAGACTCAAATCGAAATCGCTGCAGAAGCAGAAGCAGAACGCCAGCGCCGTGTCGCTAGTGGTGAAGCAGATGCTATCCTTGCAAGATACCGTGCTGAAGCGGAAGGTGTACAAGCTGTTCTAGAAGCAAAGGCGGCTGGTTATTCCAACCTAGTTGCTAGTGCTGGTGGCGATGCAAAGGCTGCTGCAACTCTACTAATGGTCGAGAAGATCGAAGGTATCGTTGCTCGCCAGGTTGAGGCTATCTCTAACTTGAAGATTGACAAGATCACAGTTTGGGATTCAGCAGGTGGCGGCAGCGGAGAAGGCTCCACTGCTAACTTCGTGTCCAGCCTAATTCACTCACTACCGCCAGTCCACGATGTGGCAAAGATGGCGGGAGTTGACCTACCGGACTACTTGGGTAGCATGAAAGACGATTGAAACCGCCTTCACCGGTCCCTAAAGGGACCGTGGTTTCTATAACCCTCTAATGCGCCATGGGTGCATGCAGAGTGACCTTGAGATAGCAAGAGCAGCAGAAATGGAAGACATTTCTGCAATTGCTTGGAAACTAGGAATCGGCGATGGAGAAATCATGCCGATGGGCAGCGGTAAAGCGAAAATTAAGTGGGAAGCACTGAAAGGTAGGCTATCTAAGCCCCAAGGTTCACTGATCCTTGTTACAAGTGTCAATCCAACTCCATTCGGAGAAGGCAAGACTGTAACCACAATTGGACTAACCCAAGCACTGAACCGTATTGGTAAGCGAGCAACCTGTGTGATTCGAGAGCCTTCAATGGGACCCGTATTCGGAATTAAAGGAGGTGCAGCAGGTGGTGGAATGTCACAAGTGTTGCCAATGGAGGACATCAACCTACATTTCACAGGAGACCTACATGCAGTCACCAGTGCCCACAACCTACTCTCATCAATGATTGACAATCACTTGAAGCATGGAAATCAACAGAATATCGATTCTACCAGAATCATCTGGCCAAGGGTTGTTGACCTGAATGATAGAGCGGTAAGAAACATCACAGTAGGTCTTGGGGGACCTGCTAATGGAGTTGTTCGAGAGGACCGATACGACATTACTGCAGCTAGTGAAGTGATGGCAATTCTGGTATTAGCATCTGATTATGCTGATTTGAGAAAGCGCCTAGGTTCAATTGTAATCGGACAGAGAAATGATGGCTCACCAGTGAAGGCAGATGACATTGAGGCTGCAGGTGCTATGGCATTGTTGCTAAGAGATGCATTCTTGCCTAACCTTGTTCAGACACTAGAAGGAGACCCTGCGTTCATTCATGGAGGACCGTTTGCAAATATTGCTCACGGAAACTCATCTATTATTGCTGACAAATTAGCACTAGGTGCTGCGGATTATGTGGTAACCGAGGCTGGATTCGGTTCGGACATGGGTGCTGAAAAGTTCATGCATATCAAAGCAGCAAATTCAGGAAAATCACCAGATTGTGTTGTCATGAATGTAACTGTACGCTCAATGAAATTACATGGTGGAGCATTCGGAGAAAGAGCCGCAAGAAGACCTTCCAAAGAAGAGATCGAGAAAGAAGATGTTGAAGCTGTAAGAACCGGTGCTGAGAGTAATCTGGACAGGCATATCAAGAATATGTCACAATTCGGTATGCCTGTAGTGGTTTCAGTCAATCGTTTTGCGAGTGACACCGATGCAGAATTAGATTGTCTTGTCAAATGTGCCAGAGCATCGGGTGCAGCCGAAGTATGTATGACTGAAGTTCATGCTAAAGGTGGTGCAGGTGGAGCAGCATTAGCCAAAGCAGTCGTTTCATCTTGCCAAGACCACATCGCTGCAGGAAGACCATTTACACCATTATTCAACCAAAGTACTCCAATAGAAGAAAAGGCGTTGAGGGTTGCGACTAGAATTTATGGTGCTGATGGAATAAACATCCTTGCTAAAGCAGATAGACAACTCAAACAAATTAAGGAATGGGGATATGGAAATTTGCCGGTTTGTATGGCTAAAACACAGTACTCATTCAGTCATGATGCCAACCTTTTGGGTGCTCCAACTGGTTTTGAAGTACCGATTAGAGAATTCAGGCTAAACTCAGGAGCAGGATTCGTAGTCGCTGTACTTGGTGAAATCATGACAATGCCAGGTCTTCCAAAACGCCCTGCTGCAGCAGACATGGATATGGATGAAGACGGGAATCTCCTCGGTGTATTCGGGTGAAGCGTAATGCAGGTCATTAAACGCGAGTTCGACCATTATCGAATTAGAATCGATTCTGAAGATGACTTGTGGGCGCTAGCTAGACTTTGCATCAAAGGACGAAGCCTAGGAATGTTGGGTGAAAGACGTGACCAAACAACCGCTGGCCAAGAAGGTGGAAGAGCAAAATCTGCCGAGAGAAAGAAAATGTGGATCAAGTTGGCAATAGAGTCCAATGAGTTCCATACATTTGCAGATACACTGAGGGTCCATGGCATCATAGAGGAAGCCAAGTTTGACTTAGGTAGCCACCACACTCACATTATTGAAGTGCGAGATGAGGTCGAATTAACATCTGCCAAAGGTTTTCCAGATGTTGATAAGGAATTGATTCAGCAAGCATGCAAAGATAGTGGCAAGGCTAAGGTCGTAATTTTGGTAGTAGAATCTGATGAAGCGATTCTGTATGAAGTTAGCAGCAGGGGTGTACGAGAAGTATCGACATGGACAATGCGTGGAGGAGGAAAGTACACCGGAGCCAAAATCAGCGAAGGTGTCTCGAAATCATTCTTTGAAAAAATCGCAAATGAGGCAAACGAATCGATTCATGAAGGAACACCAATCGTGATTTGTGGACCCGGACATGCTCGAGAAAGATTGGCACCTCTAATCAATGGAGCAAAGAAATTGATTGCCACCAGTATGGGTGGAAGAGGTGCTGCTAATGAGGTAATCTCTGAAGGTTTAGCGGGAGACATTCTATCAGAACACGCCGTTGTTCAGGAGACTGCACTATTGGAAGAGGTGTGGAAAAGAATCTCAACAAATGGTGCTGTTGCATACGGTCGAGAAATGATTGAGAAAGCACTGGCAGAAGGTGCGATTGAAACACTGCTTGTCAGCGCTGACCTGCTTAGAGAATCGGATTGGGAATCAATTGTAGCAGGATTGGGCGACATAGGTGCTAAGTTAGTTCAATGCTCCACAGATCATGATGCCGGAGAACAATTGCTTGGAATGGGCGGTGCCGTTGCATTATTGCGTTTCAAGGTGTAATTATGTATTCAAGATGGTTCCACGAAATTGATGGTGACTTACGTCAAGAAATGAAAGGACTGCGTTGGCTATTGATTAGAAAACAAGACCTTTCTAAAGCCACATCGGCTTGGATGTTTGCTGAACTGGATGGCACTCTTATCGGTGTGGACCACAGAGGTTCTGCATTTCAATCAGGAATACATAACCGAGCGATTCATCTGTTACTAGTTGATGATGCAGATGGAATAAATGGAATTACAAAAGTCGTTACAGATGGTGAACTTGAAGACCACATCTGGTAATCAAGCAAACGGAATAGAAATTGATTTGTGAGTCCCTAAATTGACGATAGTCAACATACAGGGCTTTGGCTGGAAACCTAACATCCTCTGGTATGATGTCTGGTCTTGCCAAGTCGAAGAACAAACTAGGGTAGTGCCGCGGAAATCAACACATGCGTGACCATGCACGTGACCTGTAACAAATATGTCAGGCACTTCCCTGATAACCAAACCATCCTCTGGTTCTGGAGAAAGAGGAGTTTTTCCTCCCCATTGAGGGGCTAGATGTCTACGGCGTAACATTTGACGCATAGCTTCGACTGGGTCACGATATGTTACAGTCCTCAAACCTGCTACGAAATCGTCAATCGATTTACCGTGGTATGAAAGCAATCTCACTCCATCAAGACTGAAATCACAGGGGTTACCAACAAATGTAGTAGTGTTGAAATCTTGCTGAATATCAGGTTCAAGGGTAGGTTGAGGTTCTGCTGGCCTTACAGCATCATGGTTTCCTGGAAGCATTATGCATTCAACCCATTCAGGAAGTAATTCTAGTAATTCTGCAAATCTAGAGTATTGACCATAGAGGTCTTTGATTGCTAATTCCTTATCCTGTCCAGGATAAATTCCTACGCCATCAACACAATCTCCTGACAAAACCAGATACTTGATTGTTCGAGCCAAAGGGTCATTGTTGAACCAATGAACCATTTTGTGCCATTGGGCCTCTAGGAAGGTTTTGCTCCCTACGTGTATATCGGACAAAAAGGCGACAGATACGCCTTGTTCGGCGAATGTTTTGTCGTGTTTATCTTGCATTGGGAAATGTAAATCATCGATGTAGAACATATCTCCATTTTGTGAAAATGTACCTGACACACCGATTACATCATCCGGCATTAAGCCAGATTCTACAACTTGCGCATGTTCAATAACCCTGTCTTCTCCTTTACGATTCATCAATAGACAAGTCATTTCTCCACTCGCATCTTCAAGCGAGAACATCAAATGACCATTCTTTGTATGTCGAGGTTCATTGACTAATCCTATTGCAACAGCAATATTCTCTCTGCCTTGAAATCTACTTTTCTCAGCCTGTAATCTTGCGATCTCCATCGGCCTTCTTGGTAGGTTAGAATTGGTAATAATCAGTTTACGTAACTTCTCTAAACGGTCATTGAACGCATTGTTTATGTCACCCATCTTACCTTCAGTAATGCTATTTCCAGTAATGTCATAATGCACTTTGATATCGATCATTGCATCGATTGCATCCATTGGAAAATCTTCACGCTTCCAATCTGGCATATTGTTACGCATCGATATATCTTCAATCGTTGATTCAGAGATTGGGGCGATGATTCTACCTGGGTTTGAAGTTGGAATCATATCCACTGTCAATTGTCCTTTTACACCCTGAGAGCGTAGTTTTGCAATAACTCCCAATGGGTCATCGTGTTGTTCTAGGCGTTCTTTGACACCACGTGATGCGAGCAATCCTGCACCCATAAGGTGCTGGAAAATCTCGCCCCATGCCGTTGCCATGAATACGATACATAATCGGATGTTCTTGAGGTGTTCGGATGATTATCCAATATCGGATATTCATTCCTTTTGCCATTCAACATCAGTATCATCGCCAATAGCTTTGCCTTGGTTCTGCCAAGATTCGTCCTGCCAGGGCGATCCTGCTGCGGCTTCTGCTGCTTTTCTGGCTTTGGCAGCTTCCGATTTTGCAGACTCAACAGCGGCTTCTGCTGCCGCTTTTTCCTTTTCAGCAATTGCATATTCGTGTCGAACCTTTGCCTTATCCCAACAATCGATAGCAGTTTTTAGTGCAAAATGAACAAATGAGATTTTGTTTTCAAGACGACTGCCACCCATCTGTACAGATTCTGCATTTGCCCAATGGGCTGATGCTATTCCAACATATACTAGACCTACTGGCTTTTTCGAATTAAGAGCAACTGGTCCAGCAATACCTGTTATCGAAATAGCAAGGTCAGCACCTGAACGTTCTCTAGCACCTTCAGCCATTTGAATGGCTACAGTAGCATTAACAGCTCCTTTAGATTCAAGTAAATCTCTTTGAACATCTAACTCATTAATCTTAGAATCATATGAATAACATACCCAACTCTGACCAAACCAATCACTTGCACCTGATATATCGGTTAATGTACTTGCCAATAGGCCACCAGTACATGATTCTGCGATAGTAATGGTCGCTTTGACTTCCTTTAGGCGGCGGACCAAGCGGGCCGCTAATGCCTGGACTTCCTCATCCATCAGGTACCTGTGAGAGCCCGTACTTCTTGAAGTTAGAGGGGTGTTATTCAAAAAGAGGTGCCAAGTAGGCTCGGTTGGGCCCGTGGTCTAGCGGTTATGACACCTCGCTTACACCGAGTTGATCGTGGGTTCGATTCCCACCGGGCCCACTCACTGAAACAACCACTCAGTCCAGCGTTTAGCATAGATTTAATTTTACAATCCTAGGTAAGGACGTAAGTCATTAAGGTCTTTTGAATTGATTACGGTTATACCCGCCTCAGCAAAAGCGGATTTTGCTGCTTCTCTCTGGGGGTTGAAGCCGATAAATGTCGAACCTTCAACATGCATCGACAAATCCATACTTGAATCACCGACTGAAATTAGCCTTTCAGGAGGGCAATCTAAAATCTTCAACAACTTTTCAATCGAAGTGTATTTCTGCATAGATGGAACTCTAACAATTCCTTCATCCAACAACCAACCATCATCATCGAACTGGAAACCATTCGCAATCCAGTCATCTGCTTTTACCATAGCAGCAATCGATTGAACATACATATCAACACCTGCGGAAACAATCGCAACGTGGATGCCTGCGGCTTTCAAATCAGCAACTATCTCCTTAGCTCCCTTCATCAATTTGCATCCAGAATATGCTCTGAAGATATCATCTCTGTGGATCTTTGGAGATACATCTTTCCAGAGTGCTATGTCTGCAGCCATGAATTCAGAATCGGTTAATTCTCCTGCCATGAACTTCTGTAACAGATCTTTCGAATCTGTTCCAAAGTGTTCGTGGATGGTTCTCCAGGATGAGATGGAATCTGCTAATACGCCATCGCAATCGAAAGCAACGCAAAGTGGCTTGTCCATACTCGTCCCCGTTTAGTGGGGCAGGGCTGACGCTATTGGACTTGTTGAAAGAAAAAGGAAAGAATTGAGGTACAGAGGGGAGGGCCCCAGGACCGAAGTCCTGGGGCCACACTCCTTTGTGGGGCTTCCCCCATCCCTAAGGATGGGTATTTTCTGCTACAACAGAGACTCTCACCCTCCCCGAAAGGAGGGTGAGGTGTGCTCAGTAATCAACCGTATCAAAGACCAGTCCAGGTTCGGAGAACCGCACCTGCACCGGATGATGGTACGTAGCTAACAGAGACGTACAAGTCTGTTACTGGGTTGCCATCAGCATCCGTAGTACGGATGTAAATGGTGTCTCCTGTATCGAAACTTGACTTCACAGCTCCACCTTCGCTTCCAACAGAGTCGGTGAAGGTCACCATACTGTCAGAGTTTCCTGGGTAGAATCCGTAAACGGTTGTTTCTGCTAGGTTGTATTGATTATTGATGATCTGTCCACTTGCATCAGTGTATTCCATTGTCACTTCAATAGCCTGAGTTGCTAATTCAACTTGGCTACCGGTTACAGTGATTCGATGGAACGGGTTATCTCCACCAGCGGCTTGACTCGAATCGACATCGAATGTCATACGAGGTACACCCTTGGCAGATGTATCTGCAAGGCTAGATGCCCAGACGTAGATAACACCGGATAGTACCACAGTAATTGCAACCATTAGGATAGTTGCAATAACTGGGCTCACCGCTTGCTCATCTGCTTCTAGAATCATCTCTTCAAGAGACTCTTCTTCTTCGTCACGGCGGCTCTGTAGAACCAATGCACTGACGAATAGTCCAGCAGCGCTGATTGCAATAATTGTAGGTGCGAACGATGGTACGTCAGCAGTTCCAATCAAGCGTACAACGACCGGTAATTCTTGTCCTGAAGCGGATGTAGTCTTACCGAATGTGCGTGGTTGTGCACAGTCTGTACCGTTGTCATCGGTGCTCATTAGGTTGTTACACCAATCTTGGTCTTCTAGCATTGGTCGGCGCTTGTTCTCAAGAGTGACTGCAGATGGGTTACCATCTTCGTCAACACTGGATGAACCAGATTCACCAGGACAGCTCCATGCTTCTCCTTGCTCGCCGTTGCTGTCAATACATGCGTGGGCGTATGGGAAGGAGTAACCGAAGTAGCGGTCTGCTGGTGATGCGGACATGTCACAGTTCTCGTTAACACAAGTTAGGACATCGACCTCAACCCAGATTCTGTTGCTTGTAGAAGTAATGTAGACATAGTCTGTTACTTCGATTGTCTCACCGTATGCAGGTGGTACAACGTACTGTGTTCCCAGAGATACATACTCTTCACCGTTAGGATCATCGCTGTTGTATCCGTTGCTGTGGAAGGTAACTTCCAGCATGTGGTCGTAGTTGTACGGTCCTTCATCTCCACCGTGTCCGATAGTTACTGTTGTCGGAACGAAGGTCTTCGGCATAATGTTCGAAACTTCGTTGTAGTCGAATCCAGTTACATCGTCTAGGAAGTAGTCAGGGACATTCTCTGCGACGTTGTCAACACGTACGTACAGTGTAACACTGTCTTCACCTTGCTGATAGTTAGCAGTGCTCATACCGTAGTTTGGTATGTAGCTAGGTGCAGTAGCTGTGTCGTGTAGGTACAGTGTGATTGGACAGAATTCACCAGATAGAGGGTTCTTCTGGTGGATACCACCGTTGTTGAGGTAGTCAACTTCCCACTCAGGAGCGTTTGTTGTTGCATCCTTGATTAGGTCGAATGAAATCTCATCATCGGTGATTGTTGCTGCGAAGTAATCTTCGTAGTCACATGTATCTGCCTTGACAATTGTCCAGACCAAGTCATTGTCCTCGTGATCGTTGTCATGCTTCATAGCAGACAGATCGTAGGTCAAGTTGTCTACGTTCTCATCGTCCTCAGTTAGAGTGACCTTCCATGGGAAGTTTGGAACTTCTCCATTTCCGTCAGAGATAACAACGCCTGCTTGGCGATCCCACTCTAGAACTTCAGGTGCATCGTTTACTGGAGTAACTGAGAAGTTAACTTCGTAATCCATTGCATCTGTGTTCTCTCCAATCCATGAGTATGCTAGACAGATGTCTTCTGTCATTCCAGAAGGCACACCTGGTGCTAGATATTCAGGGATGAAGGACGCAAGTCCTAGGTATAGGTTGTAACATCCGGTAACGGTCATTGGTCCGTACAATGGGTGAACAACATCGTAGTTGATCAACCATGTGTATGAGACACAGCTAGACTTGGAGTCTGTTGTGCGACCTAGGTAGGTGTTTGCACAGTATCCACCATCGTCATTCAGAGTCAATACAATAGTACACTCGCCACCAAGTTCGTTAGCAGCGTTCTCTGTGATTGTCAACTCATTGTTGGTCACAGTTACTGAGTATGCAGGACATGGGTCGTATCCACCAGTTGTGGTGTATCCGTTAGGGAAGATTTCGTCCCAGGTAGTATCGAATGATTCGACATCTACTCCATATGCTACAGACCAGAAGTCAGTGTAGTTCATGCTGTTGTAAACAACTGCATTTGCATCGATTGTACTGTCACAGCCATCGTCTGAGCGAACTGCGGTAACCTTGTTTCCGCTAGAGTCCATGTACTCTTGGTACCAAACAGTACCACAGCCATTTTGTGCTAGTAGGTATGTTAGTAGAGTAACATCGTTCAGAGTTGGTAGCGTGTAAGAACCGTTAGGCGAAACTGCTCCAGGGTCACCAGTCATTGGTATGTCCTGGAATCCACCGTTAGCTGTTACTGCATCTCCTGCATCAGCGAATAGTGCTGCAACGCTTGAGTACTTCTTCTGTACCCAGTATGGTTCAACAGATACTTCATCACTCTTGATTGATGCTCCCCAAGTGTAAACTTGAGGTTGCTCGTTTGCCATGTCGTTACTTGCCATGTCAATGATGTAAGAGCCAGTAGCGTTAGCAGCAGATCCTAGGACCTTGCTGACACTTCCGAATCCTTCGTCAAGAACATTCAGGTTACCTGCACCATCATCAGCGAAGACTGGCATACAGTCTGCACGCTCGGTGTTACAGATAATCGGTGCATCGTTAACATTCACTACAGTGAATGTAATCGTTGTACTGTCAGTCAATCCATGACTGTCTTCAACTGCGAAGTGGAAGACATAGGAACCGAACTGGTCATTATCTGGTGTGATGGTCATTGTCTGAGTTGACAGACTGCTATCTAGAAGCATTGTTGGGCTTAGAGATGGGTCTGTGTCATCAGCAACGGTCCAGGTCAGAGTGTTCTCCTCATCCTGTACATCGTCAGCCTTGTCAGTTAGTGTTAGTGTGTAAGCACCACTGTCTTCGTTAACTGTGATGTCGATCAAGTTCTGGATAACTGGGCACGCACGCTTGATGTCAATTGACTCAGCAACGTTTGTGCTCATGTCTACAGATGTGATGGTTCCCCAGTCTTCTGCACATGCTGCGTCGACCTTGACAGAGATGTCGTAGGTCTTAGCATCGCTTGGAGTGTTGGAACCAACGTAGCTGCGGTAGATTAGCAAGTGGTTGCGTAGGTCATCGCCTTCAGCAAGGTCGCTGTGTCCCATCAATAGGGTCAACTCGTCTGTGAAGGTTTGGCCGGTTGCACCAGTTGCAACAGTCTGGTCAGGGTGAACAGATTCTACTGCGCCAGTGGACTCGTCTTGAACGATTACAATCATTCTAACAGTGCTAGATGGTTCACCGATACAATTCCATGGAATTGAGATTTCAGTGTCTGTGTCTCCAGAGTGTCCGATGAAGGAAGATAATCCTCCACAGGAGTTGGTGACGTCAGACCATCCGGTGAATCCGTTGACCTTTAGTCCGGAGTTACCGTTGCCTCCATCCTCTGCCCAGAAGACATAGTCTGCTGCGAATGGCAGAGAGTGAGAGACATACCAGCTTTGTCCGGTAGTGTCTCCACCAGTACTCGAATCGATGTAAATCTGCAAGTCAGCAGATCCCATGTCAACGCCTGTTAGAGCCATGTATAGGTTGTTAGCATCCCATGTAGCAAGGAAGTCCTCGCCAGCATCGTCGCTTGACATTACACCAGGCATAGCATCATCTGAAGGATTCTTCATGTTTCCATACCACTCTTCCATGTCGCCATCAGCGTTCATGTAAGGAGCACGGTATGCAGGTGAAACATATGCTGCTTGTGCACCGTCAGTAGACTGGATTAGCAGTCCAATGTCAGTTGCTGCAGCGCCCTTATGGGTGATGTCTAAGTCTAGCAAGTTTCCTTCATGGATAACTGCAGTTGCATCTACTACTAGTTTAGAAGCATCAACTGTGTTTCCAACAGAGGTTACTGTTACGTAAGAACCAGCGTTGATTTGAGTTGTTGAGTCTGCCCATGTGACGTTCTCAACAGATCCTTCTGCACCACCATCTGCCATTAGAGCAGTTGTTGCGTCAGAATCTCCACCGTTCCAGCGGAAGTCTACAGCATCTGTGTTCAATCCGTACATACCAGATGTATCCATATCAGTTGCATCGAAAGTTGATGCTCCTGTTACGTACATTGCGGAACCTGCACTGTCAGCGATTAGTTCAGCACCGTCGACGACAACATCTGTGTCTTCAGCGTATGCAGCGTAATCGCCACCAGATAGGATTGCTCCACCAGATAGTGTCATTTCTCCACCATACTGTTCGATAGAGGTACCGAATCCGGAGACAGATGTTCCATCAAGTGTGATTTCATCATTTGTACCGACTACGTTAACACCAACAGATGAGAATCCAGAACTGCTTCCTGTGGAAACAGTTACTGTACCGTACATCCAAGAGTGGATACTACAGTGGTAATCGTATGTACCTGCTGTAGTGAATGTCTTGGTGTATGTAGATCCAAGGTTCATTGTTCCGCCAGATCCCCATGAGGAATCGTTAGCAGTAACATCGTGAGCCTCTCCTACACCACTGTTGTTGTAGTACTCGTTAGCTCTCCAGCGAATTGTGTCGCCTTCGTTGATGTTGACGTTTTGTGGTGCGAATGCGTTAGCATTGATTTGAACTGAGGATACAGCTCCACCACTACCGCCTACTGCTGTTAGAGTAGAACCAGAGTCTACCAGGTCACAGCCATCGGTTACGATTGCATTCTCCATTACACTGATTGAGTTTCCACCAGCGTTAACTGCTGAGGAACCACAGTCTTCAGCCCATAGACCAATTGCTGCTGGAGCATTGCGGCCTGCGGATTGAGAGATATCGTTGTTGGTAACGTTAGCATTGTATCCGAACTGAACTCCATCAATCAGAATTCCACCATCTGCATCGACTAGTGTGTTACCGTCGATTACACCGTATCCATCCTTTACATAGATACCAGCCTTGGAAGAGTCTCCTCCTCCATTGATGACGTTGTTCATGATGTTCCAATCTAGTGCACCACGCATGTAGATAGCTTCTTGTGAATTGCTGAAGGTGTTTCCATCAATCAATAGATCAGAAGTTGTTCTATCTTGTGTGTAGATACCATAAGATGGGTTAGAGGAACCTTTGAACTCGTTGTTCTTGATTTCCACACCATCTGAGTATGAGTTCAAGGAGAACCATACATCGATTGTCTCGGAATTGATGAACTCGTTGTTCTCAATAATTGCATCATCAGCACCCCAGAAGGACTGGTTGTATGAATAATAGAATCCAGTTCTTGTCAGGTAAACACCAACACCACAGTTCTTCATGACGTTGTTAATGATGGTAGTGTTAGCACCACCAGCATTCAAACACATGTCTTGGAAAGCAACCGATCCAGTGTTAGGCATTGTTCTGAAGTGAGTGAATGTGTTGTTTTGGATATCGAAGAAATCCGCTTCCCAAACATATGCACTCCATGAGGACTTGTAACCGAATGTTGTAACAATGGTTGCTAGTCCAGCAATTGTTGAGTTCTGAACATCAGGTACGACATCGTTCCATCCGTTGTATCCAA
This sequence comes from Candidatus Poseidoniales archaeon, assembly GCA_003602415.1. GTDB lineage: Archaea > Thermoplasmatota > Poseidoniia > Poseidoniales > Poseidoniaceae > MGIIa-K1. The sequence goes on from QQSK01000010.1 coordinate 121,791, forward strand.
TCTTGATACCTTGTGCATCTTCACCGTCTACTGCAGTTGAAACCCACTCTGTGTTGTGAGCATACAAGCGAGCACCGTATGGGTATGTAGACCAGATGTTCATTGAATCATAGTACTTGTAAGATCCAGTAGATAGAATTGTACTTCCATTCAGAGAAACATCAGTGTTTCCATCGATGTACCAGTAACCTACGTCGAGCATTACAACCTTGTTCTCCATATTGGTTGGTGTAGCACCGTAGTATCCGTACTCTTTCATACCAGAGGAATATTGTCTTCCAGTAGAACTAGATGTACTCAATCCAGGACAGTTCTGAACGTAAGCGAACGAACTTGAACTGAAACTGTAACAGACACGAACTTCAACAGCGTTTGTTAGAGCCATGTTGTGAGAGTTACCGCTAGCATCAGATAGAGACAGACTGTCAAATGCATATCTGAAGTCTGCTGCGTTATCGCTAGCTGAATTGTAGTAATACGATCCAACCTTAGCAACGGTTACAGCTTCATATCCAGATAGGCTCATTGTAGACAATCCAGATAGATCTACTCTTTGAGTTACGAAAGTCATGTCCAAAGCATCACCAGATGAGTCGGTTACGGCAGAGCCTGTAACTTCTCCATCAGCGTTCTTCAATACAACGTTTGCACCGGAAACTGGGTTAGAGTCAGCCAGAACATTGACATCAAGATGACGCATTCTGTTGAATATTCCATTTCCTGTTACCTGAACAGATGTTGAGTCGACTGTTCCTTCAATGAAGTCTACATTTGCAGAGCCAGAGATTACGAAATCCTTAGTGTTTGCAAATGTGCTGTCAATCAGTGTTAGTGCACCAGAACCTGCTGTATCAATACCAACTGCGTTGGTTCCAAGTGTCATTCCACTCCAAGAAATATCCTTAGATGTAGAAGAACCGAACTTGATACCTGCTCCAGAAGAGCTTGCAATTGAACCGGTTAGGTCACCTGCAAGGTCCTTGATGTAGTATACACCAGCAGTAGAAGTACCTGAAATGTCAACATTTTCCAATGCTACGTTTCCAGATGCACCTGCTCCTGCTAGAACACCATATGTTCCACCAGTGACTGCTAGGTCAGTTACTGTTGCAGCGGATGAACCTGTGATTTCCAAACCAGATGTTACTGGGCTTGTTACTGTGACATCATCGAATTCAACTGCAGCGAAACTACCACCGATTTCGATACCATTGTCAGCACCGGTAATTGTACCGGAGCTGAACGAAGGAGTACCGGATTCACGAGCGTAAACACCCATGTCAGATGGATCGTTTCCAGTCCTTGCAACAACTTCCAATCTATCTTGGTAGTTGTCAGCACGGTTGTGAAGTACGTCAACATACATGGTTGCACCAGTAATGTTGCTTCCTGAAACATCAACTGCAGGGTATGCTAGACGAGCTTCGTCTCCTGGACTGTTGTAGTAGGAGTAAGCGTAGTCAAGACATACGTTGTAGTATCCCCATAGACCGTTGCGGCCTTCTGGTGGCTCGTAAACACCATTAAACATTGAACTTGGAGAGTAGTATCCCCAGTAGTGCATTGGATAGTAGGTGTTTGGTGTGTTATCTGTGTCTTCCCAGCGGAAACCGAAGTTTGCTGGATAGTCGTAATTAGAACCGCCACTTGTGTAACCGCCGTAGGCGATTAGGTAGTACATGTATTGGTAATCATACCACTGTGTGTATGAGTAACCATAGTAGTTACAATGCCATGATGGAGCACCTGCTGCACCACCCATTGAACCGTCATAGTATCCATCATCAGTAGACTTGGTGACGTTCCAGGTGTTACCTAGGTCGTCTGTCAACTCGATGTTCATACGGTCGTAGATCATGTAGTACTTCGAAGTAGCGTAATTGTATCTTGGGTGAGCGTTACCACCTGCGTAGATGGAGTTGAATCCAACTTGTAGGTAGTCATCTCCACCAGCCAAGTAAGGGCTCATGTCGATTGCGTAAGTAGTCCAACCAGTGCTTTCACCAGACAGTCTTGTACTGCGGTAAATTGTTGGTAGGCTCATACCACCGTATACATCCACACCAACATCGTTGTCGGTTAGAGTAAATCCGTTCACGTTAGGAGCTGCGTTCTTTGAGAACATACCAACTGCTGCATTCTTGACAACGATGTTGTCAATGGTTGCTGCCGCTGAATTCTCGAACATAATTCCAATACCTGTTTGTGCTGCATTCATGATTGTGGAATCATCCCAATCTAGAGTGCCGCCGTTAACGTATACTGTTGCTTCGTTAGCAGCAGCGCCAGCGTTACCGTAGATCATTGCACCGTTTGAAACGGTCATTGTACCAGAATCAAGATTGATTCCGCCAGCAACGTCACGGATAACTCCGTCGTTAACAATTAGGTTTCCTCCATCCATATCCAAGTCAAGTGGGTATGTGCTAGAAGACGCCTTCAGTGTACCAGTATCGGTTGATGTAGATTCAAGAGTCAAAGAACCACCGTTAGAGATAGTTAGCTTTGGACTGTTGGTTGCGTCAGATGCGACACGGAATACGTTACGCATTACAACGTTACAATCATCGATGTTTAGATCACCAGTCATTGTTACCTTACCTTCCCATGTGAAGGTGTTAGTACCACCAGATGCAACTGTACCATCATATCCTAGTGCTGCTTCTGTGTTTGTCAGAAGGTATGCACAGTCCATGTTAGTACCGTTTAGGGATACCGGAGCAGGCTCAAGACGTAACTCGATTGAGTCACCGACACCGAAGCTACCTGGATACCAGGAGTCGGTGGTCATTGTCTCGTTTTGTCCAGATGGACCCCATGCTGCAAGGTTGTGGTCGGTGTAAGAATCACCAGCGTCGTTTCCAGACAATACCCATGCGCTTGCTTCACCATTTGCATCGGTCTTGTGTGTACCAACTGTGAAGAGTGCAGCACCTGCGTCCACTGTGGTCGCTTGTACTGTGTGCCCTTCCTTGTAATCCTTAGTACCGTCACCAAGCAGCTTGAACACCTTTACGGTTGCTAGTCCACCGAAGTAGATAGCACCAGATGAACTGGATGAAACATCACAGTCGCTTGCTTGTAGACAATCTGTACCATCTTGGTCGACATCGATTAGAACGATGCGTCCGTTGGTAGATGCCTTGGACATCTTGTCGTATGAAGATGGCATAGAAATGCTTCCTTCACCGATTGTTACAGCGGAGTTACGTGCATAAACTGCGTTCATAGTTCCAGTGTAAGTTGCGTCAACGTTAGACAATACGATGTTGTTTGGTGATGCAGAGTTGGAACAAGAACCAGAAATATAGTCGCTTGTTACTGTGTCTGCAACTACCTTGTAGCCACATCCAGATACTGCAATTCCGTCAGTATCCCAGTTTGCACCCATGATTCCATCGCTGCTCGGTGAGTTACCTAGGATGGTCAATGCACCGATAGTGATGTCATCCAAAGTTGGAGCAGTTCTTGTCATAGTCAAATCGCCAGCAGTTAGCGTATCGATTGATGCGCTAGTTCCGGATGGACCTGCTGCAGTGGAAGATGTTCCACCAGGAGCGATTGATACGTCTGCACTTCCCCAGTCTACATCTTCAAGTTCTAGAGAATCTAGAGCCATCAGTGATGCATCAGAGTATCCGTCAGCATCCATGTTGTAGACATAGATTGTTGAACCAGTTCCTGAGCCATCTGCTCCCAAAACAGTTCCAGTCTGAGTGGAAGTTGTGGTTGCAGTAACGTTGCTGATCCACACGTTTGCGAAGTCAACATTCACTAGGTTAACAAGTGACTCGTCGATGTCAACGTTCTCCATGATTAGAGAACCTGTTGAACTACCTGGGTAGTTGATGACTGCGCCACCCCAACTGTTACCGTCGGAGTTACAATCATTCATTTCACCATCACGTAGTGTTACATCTGAATCTTCAGCAAGATCGAAACAAGCATCGCTTGCATCATTAATCTCGAAGTCGGACATGGTCATGATTGTACCTTGTCCAGAGCCGTGCTTGAATGCGGTTCCAACATTGCTGAATGTCACGTGGTCCATTGTGAAGTTACCAACGTTAGCATTGCTTGAAGGAGAGGAGCCGTGGCGGCTTCCTGCTGCAATCGCTGCATCGCTTGTGTTAGCGAAGTTCACGTAAGACATCTCGTGGCGGTCATCTGTTCCAGTGCTGCACGCAGCAGTGAATGCTAGACCCTTCCATGTTGCACCTTGCTGACCCTCGAAGAGAATCGGGTTGGTTGAGTTACCTGTTGCGGTAAACTCACTGCAACTTCCATCGAAAGATAGACCCTTTCCACTTGCGACTTGAATCACGACACCTGGTTCGATAGTTAGATCGTCACCAATCGACAAGTATCCGCTTGCGGAACTTGGATTGATTCTAATCGGTGAATCGATTAGGGACCATGTTGTTGGTTGCGTAATATCTGCTGAAACATCAGTACCCTTTCCTTCGAATGGAATGACACGTGTACGCACTGAACAATCTAGAGCGCTGTTGTCATAGCAGTAGTAGCTAGAGTAGTAACCCCACCATGGAGCAATGTTACCTGGCTTGCTGTATGAGCTGCTGCTGTATGGCAAGTTTGGCATATTGCTGTACCAAGATGTGATGGAACGCTCCAGAGAGGTAGAACCATCAGCCTTCAGGTACATGTTACCCATTCTACCGATGTGGACACGGTTCTTAGAATCTGAACCGTTGTATTCAGTACCGAAGTAGTCGAATACGAATCCGTCTGGTAGATCGATGTTAGCGTTACATCCAGACTTGTAGCTGTTCCAGTAGTAGGAAGAGACACAGTAGTATCCGTATGGTCTACCGTTGCTTGCGCCTGCAATTGCAGTGTCGTAAGTTGGTAGTTCAGATACACCTAGGTCGAATGTTTCCCAAGAGTGTCCACTGCTATCAGTACCGATACGGTAGTTGACAGAGTGAGGGTTAGCACCATTGATGTAACCTTGGTCAGTACGTAGGGTAGCACCCTTAGTTCTGGTTTGGTCTTGGTATCCAACTGTTGCGTAATCGTAAGTTGCCTCACAATTAGAATCGTATTGGAACTCAATCTCATTGGTTACGTCATACATTATTACTTGGAATGTACATACATCGTAACTGGAGTAACCTAAGTCGTGCCACTCGACGACGAACATCTTGTTCGGGTCACCAACTTCGAAAGAGTTGGTTGAAGTGGTGTTAGTGTTGACTCCGGTTGCTGCAGTACTGATATCAGTAACTGTCACGTAGTACTCAACAGTTGAACCTCTTTCAAGGTCTTCTAGAGTAGTAGACCAGTCACAAGACGCTGAAACACAAGCAGCACGTGTGCTTGAAGGCGACAGAACTGCGCTATTCCAGTTGTTCACAGTACCATCTGCATCAGTGATACGATAGTACATTGTTGGACCAACGCCAGCAGAAGTGCTTACGTTGATTCCGGATGGAGGTTCTCCACCATCAGCAATTGTGAACTTGAATGTGCGGTCTCTTGAGTGAGAGTCGCGCATTGCAGAGTGATCAACTTCTGGCGCAGTGGTATCTGGTTCAGGAGCAACCTTTGCTACCTTGTAGACCACATCACCGCTCGATGCTTGAGGTCCGTAGTAACCTCCACCTAGAGAGAATCCTGACCAGCGGTAGGATGCACTGTAGATGTAGAAGTAACCAGAGGTACAGGTTGGGTTAGAACTTGTTGAACGGAAGAAATAGTACCATCCGTTTGTTCCAACACACATCCAGTTAGCCTTGGAACTGCTGTAAGTAGCGTTCCAATCGAACTTACCCATTGTTCCAGTAATGTCACCTGGGATATCAATAAGGAAAGCCTTAGTGTATCCATAGGTAGATCTCTGGTTCGCAGTTGTACCGGAAGTCAATGGTTCTTCGATACCGGTTTCGGTACCTAGACCAACCATTGCCCAAGCGTTCTTTGAACTATCATATAGGTAAATCAAGTTCATTCCTGGACCGTCATCAGCTGACATTGCTAGATATCCACCAGTGTCATCCTTGTGCATGTTCATTGTACCAGACAAGGTTCCACCCAATCCATTGTATCCGGAGGATGGGGTTGTTGTCCACTTCATCTTCCACTGAGAGTAGAAGTAGTAGCTGGTGGTGTAGAAACAAGAGTTGCTTCCAGTTCCACAGTCAGATGTGTCAAATTCGAAGACATACTCGTCAGAATCCTCGTAGTAAGTCATCTGTCGATCGAATGTCTTTGCAGTGCTTGTTGTTGTGTAAGCACGGACATCTGTCATTGAAATGGTCATCTTCTTGTCGTCTCCAGCGTTGTCTACATCATCAACGAAGAACCAGTATGGGCTGGTTGGAGCTGTTGCAGTACTTGGACTGCCAGATCCACCAGATGGGCTCGTTGCCATGTTGGGAGTAGAGGCAGCGTCCTGATATGCCCAGAAGTACTTGACATAGTCACCTGTTGAAATGCTTCCAGTTGTTGCACGGAATGAACAATCGGTAGCACTAGATCCGCAGGTACCGATTGAGGTAGCCTTTACAGCGGTGTATGAACCATTGTTAATCGAGTAGTGCAAGTGTGGAGCACCAGATGAAGTTGTATCAATTCCTCCGTTATCCTTTAGGTTGGTGAAGAATGTTCTTTCGCCTTCCTTGTAGGATGTTATTCCTGTGTATGGAACGAATCCATCAATAGGAGGAGTTGTATCACTACCACCAGAGTAAGTTACCTGGATGTAACTGTTTGTACTTCCAGAACTGTACGTGTAGTAGTAAATTGTAGTAGCAGTGGTGTACCTTGCACTCATACCAACTGTTCCACCGTTAGATAGAGCGTTGATGATGTAGTTGTGGCTACCAGTAGTAGAGGAACATGCTGTTCCGCTGCTGCTACATAGGTTTGCAGTCTTCCAACCAGTACCTGTAGAGTAGGTACCTGCAGATGCTGAGTTCCATGCGGAACTGATCATCTTTCTTTGCGTGGTTCCACCATATCCGTAGGATAGTGAACTCAGTAAAGAGTTGGAACAGGATGCTGAAGCAATAGTCCAACTGTATCTAGCCGCTGTTCCACAAGTCTCCATTACGACTGCAGTGATTGCGTTAGAAGAGTAAGAGTAGCCGTAGCGTACATACTGCTTCCAATCGATTGCGTCGACTGTAGCTCCAGTAGGTAGAGCGTTAGAACTTGTGAAAGTGTACTTGTTCCATGGTAGGTAGTAGATACGTGTGCTTGTTCTGCGCATGTCACCATATGCAGAGTTGTAACAGTATCCATAGTAGGTATAACAATACCCACCACCGCTTCTCATGACCTTAATTGATGGGTCGATAGCCAATGGGAACTGGCGTTCTTCGTCCATCAACCAATCTGCATCAACTGCAGTGGTCAGAATTACTGTGGTTCCGAAAACCTGTACGAAGTAAGTTGCGTGGTATGGCTCATCTGCATCCCTCTCAATTACAACAGGTACTGGAATAGTTGCTAGCAACTCTCCAGTTTCCAAGTTTCGGATTGTCAACTCGTCTTGAGTTTGAGTCATTTCCTCACGTAGAACATCGTCCCCTAGGAATAATCCATATCCTGCTGGAAGGCGCATTTGCTCGGTTACACCGAAGAATGCTACGTTCTCATCAAGAACTGGGCGATCTCTAATCACAAGGTTTTGCTTCAATTCGGTTTCACCAACGGTGTAATCCAAATCGAATCCTTCTGCAAGAGGATAACGTAGAACGTTACCACCAACAGAAATTCCATCTTGTGATGGAGAGGTCATGTACGGCATTGGCATGGTGCCAGTCTCGTCAAGCGTCATTACCATTGGATTCATTCCAGTGACGATTGGGTCCACATTCGGGTGGACCATTACCGAGACACCGTTGGCAGCTTCAGCAGCAAAGGAAACCTCGTAGAGGCTTTCTGTTACTTCCCAACCATCAACGGTTGCCTTGATGTTAAGATCAATCTCCTCCCAGGAGCCGATACTGCTCATGTAGTGCAGTGGCTCGGAAGCAGTGATCAGAGTGGTCTTTCCGTCATCTGTACGGAAGGCCTTCTGATTCATTGACCTCATTCCCTCTAATTCAGAGGTTTCATCGTATTCATATTGTGCAGGCTCGTAGACTTCTGGTAGAGCGAAGTAGTCATCGCTTTCTTCGTTCGCAATTGCGAGCTCAGATTCTACCTGAGGGGCGTCGTTCTGTACGAAGTTGGTCATTGTCATGCCAACCATTAGTGCACAGAGCAATAGGGCAATTCCTACGCCACCCATTACTGTCTTTTTATTCGTGTTTTTGTTTCCCAACATCACGTCATCATCTCCTTACGGACTGTATGCAGAGCACCTCACGCATTGTATCCCTTATGAGCATTGGGGTACATGCGCTTTTACAGAGTCATGGAAAACCAGTGATTATGTAACCAATAATTTCACACTTTATCACATGTTTGGAGGAATTTAGATTTTTGATAAAATGGCACTTAGTATTCATTCTGGATACTGTAAATCGAGGCATAAACGCAACACTACAAAGCATTCAATCTACACATCCAATATCGCACAAGATCTGGCCAACCATGAAAATATAACATTTGATTATATTTTTGAAATCAAATTATAACAAAAGTTTACTCGATGAAAGCTACAATTTGTTGGAATGTAGTGTAAAAATGAAAGTGTGTAAAATCCACGCCGAATGTTGAGCTGATTTTATCAAGTAATTCTACACAGATTCACTATGAACTAATCGTGAAGATTGTAGAATTAGAAAGGAAAGGGGGGAGCCATGGTGGGCGGCGAACCGCCCACCATGGCAGCCTCGGTGTCAAGCACCGTTATTCTTCAGGCATCTCTGAGATCAGTAATCCCAGTCTTTGCCGTCATCACCATCTCCGCCACGGGAGAGGATGAATGCTCCAACTACGAATGCAACGACAACCAATCCAATGATTACGCCCCATGTCCATGTTGGAACTTCGCCACTTTCTGCACTGTCGCCAGAATCGCCGATTGCAGCACATTCTTCACTGTCAGGGTTTGTTTCACAAGGGTCCTCGACAGTTGTTGAATGCTCTAGCAATGTGTCAGTACCTGGCAATGCATTGTCCATGTTGCCCTTGTCATCATAAGGAACTGCGGTGAAGTAATACGCCTTTGTTCCTGTACCACCTGGGTGGTTGATGTCAGTGCTTGTGGAATCTCCTGCATCTGCACATGTAGTTGGCATTTCACCAGATGTTGTCCAAGAGTAGTCAGTCCAGCAGACCTTCCATCCAGCTACATCAGAGGTGTCACCATCTGCAGTCCAAGATACTGTCCATGCATCTCCAGAGTCTTTGTTAGCAACAGTCATTGCGGTTGCGCTTGCATCTCCATCAACACTCTTGTCTGCTGTTGCAGAGCCTGTAGCGATTGTTGGGTTGCATCCACCGGTGTTACAAACCTGTAGAGTGTAGGTGTATGTTTCACCGTGTACAGTATCTGTTTGTCCACTCATTGAGTGAGCAACCATAGTTGTGTTCTCTTGTGTGGTGTCACAGCCTTCAGAATCACAGATTTCCATGGACAACCAGTCGAATCCAGTAACTGTTGTACCAGAATATGACCATGTTGCGGTAATCTGTCCACCTGCAGTAGCAACTACGCTAAGACCAGTTGGGTTAGCTTGTGGTGCTTCGATAATTTGCAACTCTCCACCCATCATGACGATTTCACCTTGTGGAAGTACTTGGTTTCCAGCGCCCATGTCGATGTCGATTGTTCCATCACTACCTGCTGCAGTGATTGTTGCATCCAATTCTGCCCAGTTACCGTTGCTAATCCAGAATAGACTGGTTGGCTCTAGTACTGAAGCATCATAGGTCATTGTGATAGATTGTGAATCTACATCTTCTGGCATGTATGTTGTACTTGGTACGTAATCAACTACTGCAACAGATGTGTATTCTCCAGAGTAACCTGCAAATGTTAGATCCTTGGTATATTCTGCTTCACTATCTTCTAGAGAGATTGTGAAGTCATTGAATCCGTCATAGGTTAGGTCGTATTCCATTCCAATTCCACTTGCGGTTGAATCTGTAGCAACAATCTTGTTCCAAACAAAGATGTTTGCGAAATCCTGTGCATATGAACCGTATGCGTCAGCAACTCTGACGTTGTAGGTTTGAACACCAGCCCATTCAGCATCGAATGCAACTAGGTTACATGTCGAGAATTCTGGACCAATTCCGTTACAGATAGATGGTTGTAGAGTACCGTTAATCTCTTGCATACCTGGATGTGTCCAGACGTAACTTAGAGACAATCCAGCGTCGTCATCTGCATCGAATGCGTCAGCCATTAGAGTAATCATTCCTTCAGGACCGATTACAATGGAGCCTTCGTCTTGCTCAACAGATAGTGAAACACTTGGTCTGTTGTTCAGTGCTGCAATATCATAGATGCTTGCATCGTCGTTTCTTGCGGACATATCTGCAGTTTCAGCGTCTCCACCGACCATGGAAACAGTTGCAGTAATGTTGTATACGCCTGGTGTGAATTCATACATGATACATGCTTCACCCATTTCGAATGCGCCGCCCATTCCCATGTCATCTCCAAGTGCCTTGTACTCATACACTTCACCGAATCCGAAGGTACAGCTGTTAGCATCCTGAGTTTCAGTAATACCTGTTACTGTGTTCTCGATTTCGAAGGTTACAGTCCAATTGTATGTTACGAACAAGTCACTACCTAAGTGGCGTACAGATGCCTGTACGCTGGACCATGCTGGGTTAAGAGGACCTGTGGTCATTCCCGGCATAGAAGGTGGGCTTGTTGCAGCACCATTCTCATCAACGGTATATCCTTGGTTAACAACTAGGCTTGTGACACCGATATCGTGATAGGTCTGAACCTTACCTTCGATCATGTCTTCGCTAGTTGCTGAATCATCATCTTGATACTGAGTTACTTCACAGTAGTGAACGTAAGTTACTTCATTCTCGCCGCCTTCTTGGCTAGAACTGTTTCCAGTGGTGGTTTCAGTACAATCTGGTAGTTGTCCGTATAGGGCGTAACTTACCAGGCTGACTTCAATAGAGTAATCTCCACTTGACCCAGACATGTCAGGGCTGACTTGTCCATTCCAAGTTGAAGAGTTCTGGAAATCGATTACATATCGAGAATCGTTTGTTACATTGTCGATATCTTCTTGGTGGCGGAATACTTCTGTAATTCCGTTTACACCAAATCCTGTGATTTGGTTAGTTCCCATGATATCCATACCATTGTTGTCAGTAGCTTCAGAAAGTGTTCCTTGAACGGTTAGTAGAAGTGTTACATTTCGTGCAGACCAAGCTGATGAACCATCGGTTGCTACAGTTAGTGTGAACGGCTTGTCACCTGCGCCACCTTCGACTTCCTTACCGGAGTCCCACTCAAGGTCTACGATAATGTCAGTCCAGTCGACTACAGAAACTAGGTTCTCGGAGTAATCGTTACCTGGGTCAGCATCTCCAACTGCAGAGGTTTCAACTACCACTACATAGTCTCCAGTTTCTGGAGTCCATGTAACTGGTGAACCTTGGTAAGACATAGTGTACTTACCATAGTCCAGTAGTCCGCCTGCGCCGATAGAAGACCATGGGCAAACGAAGGAATCGTCACAGACGATGTCACCGTTTGTCCAAGATAGGTCATTTCCTGCAGCATCAGTAGCTAGATCGCCACGCGCACCGTTTTGTGCTAGATACACTGAAACGGTTACTCCCATTTCAGTGATTGCAGAGTCGCCCACGTTCTCGATATAAGTCTCGAAGTGTACGTCTTCTCCAGCTTTCAGTGTGTGCAACTGTTCGCCAGTAATGCTGTCGGTCGTTGTCGCTCTAGGCGACAGTATGTTTGTAACCTGAGCGTCCGGTCCTGAACGGCCATCTGCTTCGGTCATGCTATTGTTTTCTAATTCGGACCAGTCTAGTGCTACTAGCGAGGTGCTAGCTAGCATAATTATGGCCAGAATCATTGGGGTTAACTTGCTCATTGTCATCTCCTCCAAAAGGGTCGGTTGCTCTCCCGACGGCATATAGGGTATTTATGGGTTGGCAAAAGAGATTCATTGAGTCTTCAACAAATAACCACAATATAGAATACAGTTTACCCATAGCAGTAACTCTATTTTTACAATTAAGTACCAATTAATAATTCAATAATCTAATCCATGGTGCAATGTATTTGTTTATTCTATACTTGTTAAAATATAATATTTGGAATTTTCAATCCACAGAAGATAACGCTTGTGAAGGAGTAATTTTTGTGGCACGATTTACTGGAACCCAAGTCGCCAGAATAACTAGAACCCATCCGCCTAAAATCATAGAAATTATCTCAACCCAAGGCAGAATCAAATCAACCCCTTGATCTTCCCAAAACGTTCTGTGTAGTGCGACATGGAATGCAACAGCAACCAATGCGCCATTCAATATACCGAGTATTGAGGTCCAACTCACCTCAAGGAACATGCCTGACATCACCATTCGTTTCTTGAAGCCAAGAGCTCTGAGCATTCCGATTTCACCAGAACGTTCCGATACCGACCGATAGGTTACAACTCCAATTCCAGCGATTCCTACAATTAATCCCAATGCAAGATATGCCTGGAATATCATCAATATCGCAAATACAAGTCCAAGGATTAGCAATATCTCATCCTTGATTACAGAGGTGTAAACACCCTCTTGAGATAGGTCGGTTGAAAGAGTATCTTCCAAGTCAGTAGATGAGACATCATCACCATGTGAAACATAAATTCTTGTGACTACTCCACCATACTGTTCATCAACAATTTCGCCATCCATCCAAATACCTTGTGAAAACAATTGGCTAGATTGTGAAAGTATACCTCCAACCACCACTTCACGGGTATTTCCGGGGTTGGAAATATCAATTAGCGAAATTGATTTTCCAATTGAAAGAGTAATGCCTGAAATAGACTCTCCAGTATTGGGGTCAACCAATGCAAATGAACTATCGATAAACACAACATTTTGATTTATTCTGAGAGATTTCCAAGCCTCTTCTTGAGTCTCTCCAAGGGCCCGATCCCAGTCCTCAAGCGGGATTGCTCCATGTTCGGTAAATCCTGAATCAACACCTCGCAAAATGTATCCAATTCTATCGTCTCCATCTTCAACCCAAACAACAGCACGACTCACTTTGCCTACTGCATCAATATCATTAGGATCTGTTTCAGTTAAATTCCAATCTTGAGGGTTGGATGATAACTCTAAAGGAGATTGTCTGGATGAGGATAAGAGAATTTCAAAATCTCCACTAGCATCATCGACAAAACCACCTGAATGTTCTTCGAACTGTACTGAATATCCTGCCAAAACAATAACGCTGAATACCGTCAGTGAGAACATTCCCATAATCACTGCTGTCTTCAAAGGTGCAGCTGCTGGATGAGCCAAAGATACTCGAGTCACCGCTCCAAATCTCTTAGAAAATGGTGACCTCTCAATCAACCATGTGGCAACACGTGGTGCGATTCCAGTCAGAACCATCACTCCAGCAAATACCTGAATCATTCCCTGAACTGCGAATGTGATTTCATCGGGTTTAACGCCCGAATCTACTGGAACCCATGAATCTGGAGAAAGTGCCCACAGAACAAGGAATATACCGATTGCTGCAACTGTATTCCTGCCCGAATTTCTAATCGAAGAGCCCCTCAAATGAGGTAGAACGTAGGTGAAAACTGGCACCATTCCAATAATCAGGAAAGATGCTGCAATGTGCCACATAGCATACCTTAGTGAGGAAGAGGAATCAATTGTCAATATAGAAAGTCCCGCCAATAGACCTGTGCCAACAAAGGCGATCATTAGTAGAAGTAACCACCATGGAACACCACGCTTTCTCATAGGTGAGAGCCCTCTTAGAGCTTGCACAATGTTTAGCCTACTAGTCCAAAATGCGGTAGTCCATAGAGTAAGCATGGCTATGATGAAACCACAAGACATACCGATCAACATGCTCTCAACCGTGAACGAAAATGCGATTCCATCGGCCCCAGCATTAGAAAACACACTACTGAATGCAATAGAAACTAGCCAAGCCAAGAATAAACCAAATCCACCTCCCAAAACAGAAGCGAATGAGGAGGTGATGACACCTTCCATCAAGGCAAGGGAACGCATGTCGGAGCGCTTTAGACCAATTGCTCGCATGATTGCTTCATCGATTCGCCTTGAATCTGCTAGCATCATCACAATAGTAAGTACTAGCAACAAACCAGCGCCGATAGTAAATGCGCCAAATACTAGGAACATTGCAGACAAAGCACCAGCGCCTTCCTCGGCATTTGCTAGTGCTTCCTCTTTAGCTGCAACGACTCTTAGGTCCATTGTATCGACATTAGCAATCGAATCTAACCAAGTCTCGATTTGAGAATTATTTCCTTGAGTGATTACTAGAATGCTACGCTCACCTTCTGAACTTGCAGCCAATTTTTCCCCATCACTTAGATTGACAAACCCAATAATGATGGATTCTAATTCATCCAAACCAGGGGCATCCAAAGATGACATGTTGCCTTCTATTTCCAAAATCAATGGCGTATCATCACCGTATGCCCAAGGGATCAGCCCATTCAATAGCACATTTTGTGATTCGTCCAAAAGTGACAAACGAGAAGAAATAAGCAAATCACCTTGTTGAGGTGACAAAGGTCCATCGGTTGCTAGCAATAATTGTGGCATTACGCCAAAGCCGCCGATATCAACAGTAAATGGGAGTCTGGGGCTTAAATCATCAGAATCTATGACAACACCAAAAGATGTTGAGCACAAAATATCAGAGTCAAATGCAAAGACTCGGTTATCACAATTTGAATTAATCTCCGTCAGAAGATTTTCTTGCCCATCAAACGAATAAAGCGAACCGTTGTGAATTAGATGGCCGCCTTTGGATGCTAACCAACCATCGGGTGATTTCAATCCGGAAATGGTTTCCCATCCTCCATTTGGCGAACCTGCCATGATTTCTCCATCGAAATGTAACCATTCGCCAGTCAAGTCGACTTCAGTCCACGAATCACCGTCATATCGGTGAACTTCTGAACCCGTCAGATGCTTCACTGCTATCCAATCTTGCCCAGAATGATTGAGGTAATCAATCGAAAATATTGTTGCTGGTAAATCGGGTAATTCTTGGACAAATGTTGCTGCAATAATTACTTCTTCTCCTTTTACATGATGAATCAAATCTTTATCTCTATCATTAGGTATTTCCACTAAACCATCGCTGTGGGCAACCAATAGAGAATCGCTCAGAAGTGTAACATCGTGAATCAGACCACCGTTGGGTACTGCCCAGCCGTGTGAACTACCTGTTCGCTGTTTTTGGAAAGATACAGCTCCTCCAGATAAGTACCAATCACCGTCTACTGCGACTAATATTTCATCGATACGATCGTCGGGTAAAGATAGAATGTTGGCATTCTGTTGAATCTGATTTAATGGAATTTGCAATACTTCCATTGAACTTCCATTCCCCAAGAGAGTTGTTTTGTTTTCATTCCAGGAGTTCATGAAATTGGAATCTAATCTTCCCAAACCGTTAGTATTGGTTATGGAAATGGCATTTTCATCAGATGTAATCTCAAATCCTGCAGATTCGTAGTCGATTAGTATATTGAGAATATCTTCCACTGCATCTATTTGTTCATCAGCGGATTCACTATCTGTTAGAGAAACCCTGAGCATGTTGACTTGACCCAGTTTTGATTGTAACTCTTGAGACAAAGCCAGTGATGTGAAAATTGCAGGAGACTTTGTGCCAGCCATCGAACCTTTGCCTTCCATGGAAATCACCGACGTTACCGTAAGATTCTCTGAATTACGAATCAATTCTGCATCATCTGAATAGGAAAACCAAGAAATTTCAATTACATCACCCGTGCCAATTTCTAATTCATCGGCTACGACTTGGTTTACAGCGACTCCTTGCCAATCAGAGTATGCGAACCATGATGCTGAAGGGAGGGCTAACTCCTCATTATTGGTCAAAGTTGCAACACTATCAATACCATGCCCCCATTGATCTGCTATTCCTGAAGCCAACAAGGATTGTCCGAAAGACGAAGTAAGGTTGGAATCCATATCAAAAGAGAATCCAGTTCTACGATCTTTTTGGAATATCAGAAGGTCTGTCTCTCCATAAATTGCCTCAACCTCTTTGCTGATTGTAGCATCTAGGCTATCTCCAATCACCAATGAAGAGGTGATTATTGAAGATGCGACAAGCAAACCTGCCATCATTAGTGCTGCTTGCCTAGGGCGTCTTTTCACCTGTTGCCAAGATAGGCGGAAAATCACTAATCTTCTGGAAGAAAGCATTGGCTGAATCAACATGCAGGACAATATGCCGGTAGAAATCACGCAACCCCAAGTTGCGAAGAACCCCATTTCTTGCCAATCGAGTAACCACCATACTAGCCAAGCATCGATAACAGGACCAAGTGTGAGAACACTCGAATACCAAAATTTCTCCATATCGTTCCTGAGAACCCATGCAGATGTTGCACTGATTGGCAAAACCAGTAACAATACTGCTAGAGTCTCGTACAACATTTCTATTCCTCTTCGAAAATAATGCTCCCATCATTGATTCGAATAACTCTCGAACACCTTTTCGCAATTTCATCATCATGTGTTACAATAACAATTGTCGAACCTGCTTGGTTTAATTCAGCAAGTAAATCCATTACCTGAGTGCTTGTTGTCGAATCCAAATTTCCGGTTGGTTCGTCACAAAGTATGACTGAAGGGTCGTGTACTAATGCTCTAGCGATTGAAACTCTCTGTTGTTGGCCACCGGATAATTCTGAAGGCCGGTGATCAAACCTGTCTGCGAGTCCGACTTTCTTCAAGGCTAGAGAGGCCTTTTGCCTAGCATCATCTGGACTGTATCCTAACAATAGCAAAGGAACTTCTACATTTTCAACTGCATTCATTACATCGAGGAGGTGGAATTTTTGGAAAATGAAACCCATTTCGCGACCGCGAATCTCTGTTCTCTCATCATCACTAATTCCAAAAAGTTGTTTCCCAGCGACCATAACTTGGCCAGCAGAGGGGTCATCTATTCCGGATAAAATGTTTAGCAGTGTGGTTTTTCCACAACCAGAAGGACCCATAACAGCAACCATTTCTCCTTGATTTATAGCAAGAGAAATTCCTTTCACAGCTTGGACTTTTTCATCGCCCATTTCGTAAACCTTCCAAAGTCCCTCACAAGATAGTGCGACCGCCATTGAACGAGACAGAGCGCCACGGGTTGATAAGTTGGTGCTCAATGGCGCAATCATGCAGGTGAAGGTTCTCGCTTTCGGCCCATTGGCGGAGGAAATGGGAGGTAGAGAACACATTATCGACATTTTGCCTAACTCATCAGTTAGGTTTGTGCTGGAAGAAATAAACTTAGAAAAGTGGCTCAGTCAAGGGCTTATCGTAAGTCTAAATGGCGAAAAGGTGCAAGAAGATGAACCGGTTAATGACGGAGACGAGATTGCCCTGCTTCCGCCTGTTTCGGGTGGATAATAGCCGATTCATTGACAAAGCGGAAGGCACTGGAGTGTATTAGAGGGAACAACATGAGATTCGGACCATTTGAAATAATGATTCTACTTGCTATCTTCTTCTTACTATTTGGAGCGGAGAGGCTTCCTAAACTTGCTAGAGCTGCTGGTCAGTCCAAAGGCGAGTTCCAAAAAGGCTTGTCAGAGGTCACTGGAGACCCATCTACTGCAAACACAGTTTCTGATTTAGAAGCAGGTGGAAAAACAAAATCCGTCGAAGTTGCTCAAAAGGCTGAGGCTGCTGGAATCGACCCTACTGGTAAGACTACCGAAGAAGTCGAAGAAGAGATCGCTACTGCTGAAGAATGATTTCGATGTTGGAATGGATTTCAGCAATTTTTGCATCAATGTTTGGTGCTGATGAAACCGTTGAACAAATTCTAGAAGAAGAATAATCAATTCCTCGAGCGCTTTACCTTCATCGGTGAACCACAGACATCACATTCTGCTTCCTGCTTAGTTTCCACTTTCCTGGTAGCTCTACAGCCAATACATTTCAATTCCCATGACCACAATTCACGGCTTCTCTTATTCGAAACTGATTCGAATGGATGACCTAAATGCCGACAAACGTTTTGCAAGGAATAATCATCTGTGAACAATTTCTGTCCGGTAGATAGTGCTAGGGCTAGAACTTCCAAATCTACAGGACTCAATCGAGTGAGATCGCCCGTAGCAACCGCAGCCGCTTCAGCATCCCCTGTTCCAATACTAAGCCATTCCATTTCGATAGACTCAAGCAACATTGCCCGTTCAGGTGAAAGTTTTCTCAACTCCTCTAATTGACTATGTGCAACGATGCCTCCTTGCAACTTTTCAGCCGGCCAATGAAGCAATGCTGCTGTGTCGAGTACCGGCATCAAACAACGGGTCTTGTTTTGTAGCAATCAAGACTTCGATTAAGAAAGGGTTCATTCGTGTGATTGTTGCCCCAAGGTCTGAATGTCGTGGAAAGAGACGGTTGTTGACTGGTTTGACGGGTTCGGTTCGTTAAGCCTAGCTAGCATGTCTTTCACAGAAGCAATTATTCAACCCGTGCCACCTGATTTGCTATTTTTGCCAATGCTGGTAAATGCAGAAGGAGATTCAACATTGGTTCTTTGGTTGTGGCTAGTGGTCACAATTTCAAGTGTATTAGGCAGTATAGTTGGCTATTGGATTGGCAAAAAATGGGGAAGAGGATTGTTCAATCGGTTCAAGGCTGAAAAGCACCTTATGAAAATAGAGGCTTTGACCATCAAATATGGAACTGCTGGCGTATTCATTGCAGCAGTTTCTCCAATTCCGTACAAGGTATTTGGCTGGGCGGCTGGAATGGGTGAAATGAAGATGAAACCATTCATTATTGCCGGACTTATTGGACGCGGTTTGAGATTTGGACTCGAGGCGGTTTTGATTGGAATTTATGGAAGTAAAGCCGTCGAAGCTTTATGGTGGTTACTGGATAGAGAGGTACTTATTGGAATCATACTAATCCTAGGAATTGGTGCTTCGTACCTCGTTCTTCGATGGTGGAATGGTTTGACTATCGACCCCAACATTCATGAACAATAAATTATGGGCGGAACATACTGCTTGTGTGGTGTAGTGGTCCATCATTTCGGGTTTTCATTCCGGCGACCCGGGTTCAAATCCCGGCACGAGCATCT
>QQSK01000011.1:0-80048 GCA_003602415.1 Candidatus Poseidoniales archaeon
TGTTGGGCTTCTTGGCCGACCTGTATAGGGTTCTTAAAGGCTCCGCCTGCTAAAAATACTTGCTGAACGCACGACAGAAGCGTGTTGACGAAATACTCGTCTCAAACCGTCTTTAACCTACAAGAGGCATAAAGGCTTCGGCGATACCGGGAGTCTGAAGCAGATGACCAAAAAGTCGATTTTCAATTCAGAAGATAGTCTCTCTGAAATTGAAAGATTAAACAGAACTTCGAAGACTGTCAACTGGTCTCCGCAAGAAGGATTCAACTTCGAATTAGTAATTCCACAAACCGTCTATCCTCCAAGAGAAGATACCGATATGCTAGCTAAAAGATTGATTTCAATAGGCCCTGGAAGAGGCAAGAAGATCCTAGAAGTAGGATGTGGGTCTGGAGCGATTAGTATACTGGCCTCATATTTGGGATGGAAGGTTTCTTGTTGCGATGTCAATCCCTTTGCAGTGGCTGCAACAATTGGAAACCTAGACCTCAATCGATTAGAGGGTGTAGTGAAAGAAGGAGGAATTGGTCCAGAAAAATTCCCTTTCGAAAGTAAATATGATTTGATTGTGTGGAATTTACCATACATTCCATTAGCAGAAGTTGACCAGTTACTGGGTCCAATGGAAGAAGCCAGTTTGTTGGATACAGATGATGTTGGTTTAGGTAATAGGTTATTGAAAACGGTAGAAAGAAATCAATTGTTGTCCCCCAAAGGCAGAATACTCACATTAGGAAGAGATACTAATTTTAATTTTTCAGTTTTTTCAAATCGTAAGTGGGATGAAATTAGATTTGATGATGGAGAAAAATTAGTTATTACATGCCATTGGAAACCATTTGAAGGACAAGATAGTATCTTCAAGGAAAGGACCGGTTCAACTAATGATGACCTAATGGAAAAAACCGGTGTTGGAACTCATTTCCATACCTCATGGCAAGATTCAGGAAGAGGCAGAAGAGATAGGACCTGGACCTCTATAGAAGGAGGATATGCGGGCTCTTGGATTATTCGTGAAGGAAATGATTTCAATCCTGGAATGCTACAACTTTCCGCAGGATTGGCCGTTTTGAAAACTGTTGATGATAAACGTCTAAAACTTAAATGGCCAAACGACATTATACTAGAGGAAAGGAAACTTTGTGGAATTCTT
The DNA here is from genome assembly GCA_003602415.1 of Candidatus Poseidoniales archaeon. Classification (GTDB taxonomy): domain Archaea; phylum Thermoplasmatota; class Poseidoniia; order Poseidoniales; family Poseidoniaceae; genus MGIIa-K1. The sequence goes on from QQSK01000011.1 coordinate 1,154, forward strand.
GTTGAAGGAAAAACATCAGGTAACATGACCAAAGTTATTCTAGGCATAGGTGTGAATTTAAATTGTAAAGAAAATCAAAACTTAGAGTATGCTTCATTGGATGAGATTCAAGTTTTTGGACATGAGGAATTTGATTCTAAACTTCATCGTAATCTGGCATCTCTCTTGGAACAGGGGGTAAATTTACCTCCATTAAGACATGATGATATTCGATATGAAGTCCTCGAACAAATGAAGAGATTTGGATTACCTGAACATAACAATGTTACATACGACTCGTTTGAATTAAATGATAGAGGGCAACTGGTTCTCGGAGGAATGATAATTGATGACGGCGAAGATGTATTTTGGAATTAGTCTTCTAGGACTGCTTCCAATGGCTCTTCGTCTGCACTTGCGACCTTCTTCAAAATACCGTAACCAAGGATTAGACCGCCGATAGGATATAATGCGAAGTCAATGAGAATACCGCGACTCATATCGTAAGTGATTTCAGAATCTTCAAAAGCGACTATTGTGAAGATGTGTACACCTGAGTTTTCTGCAACATATTCCCAATCATTTCCTTCGCCAACTAGATCGCCGAATACTCTTTCTTCATCAGGAAGTACCACAGTCGGACGAACCTCACCATTGACTACATCGAAAGAAAATGTATCACCTTCAGAAAGGTCGTATTTTATAGTAAACTCATTTTCTTCACCGGCAGTAATGTTTGTTGGAACTGTCCATGTTTGTAAGATGAACATCAGGAGCAAAATGGATGCACCAATTAGAATCATTACATCTTCACTCTTGACCGGTGGCGCTTCCCCCCCTGCTCCCATATATCGCTGGAGTAGGACTTAGCACTTCAACGCTTTCTAGGCTTACGTGAAAAATGCATTCTCTCTCTAACCAACCTAATTTTACCACTAGAAGTCACACTAATTATAGGCTCAGAAGATAGCTTTTGTTTAACGTGCTCATATTGTTCTAACTGTACAACTATGATGCATTTGTCATTTTCAAAATCATATAATTTGACAGGTAAATCAGATAGGAAGTTTTCAACTTCTTTACGTGAATTAAATCCAGTACAATTACAGCCAATCCAACGTCTTTTGCCCCTAAGGGCTTTAGAGAGTTTCTTGGCCATATCCAATGCTTAGAGGCACTTGTATTAACATAATGCTATCAATAGGGCTCTCTAGGGGAACATATGTCTGAGAATCCAGAAAGCCAATTTGAACAGGTTGGGATTTTACAATTGATTCGCAACATGTTGTCGCCACGCACTTTACCACATATCATCATGATTGCATTGGTTTCTTCCATCTTACTATTCTTGGTTAGTACTCAAGAAGTGTTTGTTGCTATGGCATTTATTTCCTTAGCAATTTCATACCTCCTAGTAGCATCCTTATCCAACAAAAAGTTGATCAATAATTTGACAAAGTTACCTGAAGAAAAAGGTGACCAGCCTTGGATAACTAGATTCTTATTCAGTTTTAGAATTACCATAGTACCCTTGTTGATAGCTGGAATTATAATTGGTGTTTTTTGGAGTTTAACAGGAGGAAAGGACAATCTATGGATCTCACCATTGCTAGCATCATTGTTCATAGTTTGGTCAATAGCGCAAGCAGCATCGTTTCGTACAGGAATGGTTGAATGGCTAGCAAATGGTCTTGGAGATGCTAAGTTACACACTTACCAAGAGAAGATATCAACAGCATCACAAATTGTAATCATTCAGGTTTTTGCTTTGGCTATAATTTGGATTGGACAAATGTTGACACAATCTGAACAATTAAGCATGCAAGATGCTATTTTGGGTGGGTTCGCTTTCCTTGCTGTAAGCCTTCTTCTCCAATTACTAACCCTTTGGCTAACTAGAGATGAAAGGGAAGCTGCTGGTAGTGAAAAGGGAATGGCTGGATTTTCATTCAAATGGATGATAGTAGCTCAATTATTTATCACATGGCACGCATTCAGCATATATCGAAGAACATGGATGGACCCTTCTGATTTCTCAACTATTTTAGAAGAAGGTTTACTCATGGCATTCACGGTAATATTTGCTGTTTGGTCATTGACATCATATACTGTAAGAGATGGTAAAAGGCTGATTTCAGAAGATGCATCACTACCACTAGGCATATCATTTGGTTATGCTTATGCTGGTTCAGTAGCAATGCTAACTGGAACTTTTGATAGTCTGAAGGAAGTAATGATCTTCGGACACGTGTTGTCGATTTGTGCTATGATGTTGCTTCTCAGGCCGACTTTACGTACAAGTCGAATAACATCAGACATGTTTGCAACTGCTAAAGAGGTCAGTATAGAAAAAAGTGATGACGAAGAAAAAGAAGTTGAAGAAGTTAAGGATAATGCTGAAGAAGAAGAATGGCAAGAGGATACCGAGATTGATTGGAAAGAAGGAATTGATATCTCGAAAGATGCTGATTGGTCGGAAGATTCAGATGTAGAATTGGCTGAATCAGACGAGGCTTAGGTTAGACATTTCCTCTAATCCTGCAACTACTGCAACCACTCTTATTCTACCTTGTAAGTCATCGCTTACACGAGCACCTAATATGACTTGAGCATCTTCATCGAATCTTGCCGTAAAGGCATCAGCAATCAATCCCACCTGTCCAACAGTCATTCCAGGGCCGCCTTCTATTTGTAGAAGACAAGCCTTTGCTCCATCAAATGAAAGATTAGCCAATGGTGCACTCATTGCATCTTGAAGCAATCCATTAGCATCATCTGGATCTCCTTGTCCGACCATCAAAGTAGAACCACCAGCATGCCCTACAATTGTTTTCAAATCCATCATATCCAAATTGATTAGACCAAGTCTCATCAAAGTTCTAACCAACCCATCTACTAATTCTTCAACCCAAGAAGCCCCGATTCTCCAATCTGTACCTCTTTCACGAGCCTGCCAAGCTAGACGATCCAAATCAAGTCTTACACAAACATCTGAATTGGATTCAAGTTTTGAAAGTCCTTCTTTGCTAACCTTAAGACGGGTTTCTTGGGCTTCGAATGGCAATGCTGCAATCGATATTACAATGGCTCCTGATAATCTTGCTTGACGGGCAAATTCAGGAGCTGCACCAGTACCAGTCCCTCCACCTAAACCTGTGAGGAGGATTACCATCTCAACACCTTCAAGCAAAGTCCTTGAAACTCCAGATGCTTGCCTCATCCTCTGCTCTCCCAAAGGAGGAAGAGCTGCACAACCAGCGGTATCGAGATCTTTTCCTAAACGAATGATGTGTGCATCGTTAGATGAAAGTGTACTCTCATCAGCATCGATAAGCACTAAATCGATTCCATGGCCAGTTTTCTGGTGGGCCCTTTTGGCCCAAGAACAACCCAATCCTCCGACGCCAGCAATCAATATCTGGGCGCCATCCATACAACCCCCTTAGATTGGAGGTTATTCAATCTCTTCCCACATATCTCTGATATCTGCGTCTAGCATCTCTAGCCCAAGCGTTGTCTGGTTCGATACTCAAAACTTTGTCATACAATTCAACAGCCTTTTCGAAATCCGAGAAGTGGCGGCCATATAGATGAGCTAAATTGTTTAGAACAGGGATGCATTTGTAATCTTCATCAAGCATTTGCAAGAGGATTTCTTCAGCTTTTCCTAAATTGTTTCGAAGCATTTCTTCCTCTGCCTCATCCAATAGCAAAAGTTGTTCATTTGAGAGGTCGTAAGTATTCTCAAAAGGGTGGTCTGACATGTCTAGTCGTCGTCGAACTTGGACATATGATTTGCCGTAAATTGTGTAGTATGAAAACCTATGAAAAATGTAACACTCAGAACACCCTAACGAAGTTAGGGCAAGGAACGATTATAGGCGCAATACAAGTCGCCCAAAACAACTGGGGTTGGCTATGCGTATGTCACGGGTTTTCATCCGAAGTTTCCTTCCGCTCATCCTTGTGTCATTGATGCTCTTGCCCGGGCTCAGTAATGCATACCCTAACGGCATTGGAGGTGAACAAAGCAATGCTGGAGAAACTATCGATGATGTAGCCAAAGAAGGATGTCTTTGTCATGGCGGAGAACCAAGTAATTCTGTAATGGTAGTCTTAGTCGGAGTCCCATATTCATGGAATGAAACTGGCGAATACAACATGCGACTGGAAATTATTGGAGGACCAGACACTGACATGGGTGGATTTTCGGCAAGGGTTAGTGCTGGAGAATTATCTGGCGATGGTGAGGCTTGGGACGAAGACCCTGCAACATTATCTCACACAAATTCCAACTCAAGAATTTTCCAAATAACATGGACCCCACCAGCAAGTGGCGAAGGACATGTCGATTTCTGGATTAGTGCGAACGCAGTAAATGGAGCTGATGGCCCTGCTGGCGATTATTGGAACCAACTTTTCTTCAACATCGGAGAAAGTGAATACACCGAAGATCGTGGTACAAGGACATTAATCGCAGGCAGCGGCACTCCTGAAGCACCAAAGAGTAGCGCTGGTGAAATCGACATCTCTACTCTAGGAGCAGGATTTAGAGCACACTGGTTAGGACTTCTTGGATTTGGAGCTGTTGTGGCTGTAATCATATTCTGTGGACTGTTGCTTAGATATGGATTCTCAACATCTTACAAGGGTCGTAGCAACTTGCTACGTCTTCGTTACAAGATTAATCGCAGAGGTGATCAGTGATGGCTAAGGATACAATCACCCAATTACTCGAAAAGGTTGCATCTGGCAAGGTTAGCGTCAAGGATGCTAGAACCGCATTGGAAGATGCATCCCTCACAGAAGAGCAGATGGATGCTGCCATCAATCATGGTGTATTCAACCCAGCAGAACCAGGAACTGTGATTTCTGCATCATTAGCACCATCGGGCAAATCTGCTCTAACATTATTCTTCTTCGCATGGGGAATATTCTGGTCGCTTTACTGGTTTGGCACTATGCTATACGGACTCCTAAACGGCTCCACATGGGACCAACAACAACTTTCATACCATCTTGCAATGGGACTTAGCACACTAATCATGATGGGTATTGTTTACCTGAAGTGGGTTTTGCCTGACACAATAATTGTCAAGCACAGTCAAAATAAGTACATCCCTGAACATCAGAAGGATTGGAGAGAATACAAGTGGTGATATCATGGACGACATGAAACTAAGACCTGCACCTGCTACTGAAGGAAGCGAACTCTCCATGGTTGGAGATGTATCGGTTAATCGAAGGCAATTCATGAGATATGGATTCAATGCTGCCAGTGGTGTTCTTGCAGCAACCTTAGGAGCACTTGGTTTTGCTTCTATATTACTACCTCCATCTGGAGGAGGAGGAGGAGACTCTGCTGTTCTTTACTGGGCTAAAGGTCGTGAAGATGAAGCATGGTACGGTGCTAAGCACTTACAACCGATGATGAAATCAGACTTCGAAGCTGAAGCCGCAGCATCCAATGTTGGAATGTCAGGGGCTCAAGGAGTATGGAATGGATTACCAGTAATCGTAAATTATGTCCCACACTCTCAGAATGCAGCAACTCCAGTCTCCGATAACTCTCCAAGATTCCAAGAGATGGCAGGTTACGACATCGGTGGAAATTATGTTGGGCATGCTACTGAATACCTGCTCGGAAATCCTGATGTCTTCGACCCAAACAACAACCTCGTAATGAGTTTCGCAAGGTGTACACACCTGTGTTGTATTCCGGGATGGCAACTAGTTTCTAACTCCTTTACCGATGATAATTGGACACCAGGAGGAGGTGACGATGGAGGAAGCAAGATGTTCTGCATTTGCCACTCCAGTAGATTCGACCCTACCGCTATTGAAGTCAATAGAAACGCAAACAGATCCACCGGTGCTTCTTTCGAGTATCTTGGTATTCGTAGAGCAGGAGGTCCTGCTCCAGTAGGACTACCAATTATTCCTATCATTATGAATGGAGACACTATTGAGGCGTCTACAGATTACACGGGCTGGTTGACCTATTGCGACTGAGGTGAAAATATGAGCACAATATTTTGGGTACTTTGGTTCTTTATAGCATTCATCATCGTTCTAATCGCATTTACACTGCGAAAAGAAAACGAAGAAATTCCACGCAGAGAAATTCTACGCGCTGTAGAATCAAGTGGAAAGATGGGATTCGCTGAACGTGCATTCCTTTGGGTATTTTCATTCCTAGACACGAGATTCCGAATTCAAGATTATTGGAACATGAGCAAGGGCGCATATTACAACATGCACAGACAAATGCCACTTACTCACGCAGAGAAATACAAACTGCGAATCATTTGGTATTGGTATCCATTGTATTGTTTAGGAGGGATTTCTTTCCTTTCATTCATTATTCTTGTAATCACTGGAACAGTTCTGGGAATATACTACGTCCCTGGTGGTGAAGGTGATCCTTCTCCTGCTTACGCAAGTATGCAGTTCATCATGACTCAGTTACCATTCGGCTACATTATCCGTGCAGTACACCACTGGGGAACTCACTTCATGGTAGCATCAGTATTCTTACACATGTGTAGAGTATACTTCACTGGGGCATACAGAAATCCACGTGAGTTAAACTGGCTAATCGGAGTTGCACTGATGGCGCTGACTATTGTTTTCGGATATTCTGGATACTTACTGCCTTGGGACACATTGGCATACGGTGCTGCAGTTATTGGAATCAACTTAGCAAATGCTACACCGTTGATTGGTAAAAACATTGCAACTCTGCTATTCGGTGGCTCATCCCTATCACACCGAACCGTAACTAGAATGTACTTCATTCACGTATTCATCTTACCAGTGATTGTTACAACACTGATTATCATACATTTGTTCATTGTATGGGTACAAGGAATTGCGGAGCCGCATTGATATTGGAGGTTTGAAACATGGGACTAATTGAGAATCTTGGTGCAGTTGCTTCATCCTATATGGATGAAAAAGAAAGGCTAGAAACCGCAGACGAAAAGAGAAAGAGGACTCGGTCTGGCCATGGGTTTTGGCCTCATGAAGTTCTACGTGACACATTGATCTTCGGATTTATGGCATGTGTTCTATTGTTCTATGCTTGGTTAATTCCTCCTCCATTACATAGTGCTGCGGACCCATTCGCACAAGCTGGTTTCGTATTCCCTGATTGGTATGTTCTATTCTCCTATGGATATCTAAGATGGGGAGAATATCTACCACAATTCGACGTGCCTTTAGGTCCTGTTGGAGACTTCTTTGGCCAACCATCGTTCCCTTGGAATGCTGCATGGTGGGGTGCTTTCCTAACTGGAATCCCAGTAGGAATCCTAGCGCTACCTCCATTCCTAGGTGGTCGTGAAAAGAGACCTGTTGAAGACCCGTGGTTTGCAAGTGCAGGTGTAGTTTACCTAGCACACATTTGGTTCATCTCTGTTTTCTCAATCAATATCTTCCTAGAATTATATGGTAAGAATAGGAGTGATTATTGTAAGTTAGATAGTCATGGAGATTTATTGTGTGGTACAAGAGATCCTTGGATTGCAGATTTATTCAACATGATTCCTTGGATAATGACTGGCATCTTACTATGGATTATGATTTACTTCATAGCTAAATGGCTATTCAACAATGCTTGGGGTGCAAGGTTCACTCCTGCTCATGGAAAGAAATTGATTGTTGGTGCATTTATCGTTGCTACTGCAGCTAGCGTTGTTTCTTATCCTGTTTATGATAATGGATTCTGGGATGCAAAGGGTTTGCTTACCATTTCTGATTATGGCGAACTAGAAGAAATGCGTTCACAGCCTACTGATGTTCACGTCCATGAGAGAAACGAATTCATGGACGCACAAGGATTTGAAGGAGAAATAGTACCTGCTTCTGCTTGGATGGATTGGAATATATACCAACCTGCCAGATATTATCTGATAGATTTCGCAGATAATAATGGTCATCAAGATTTGGATTCAGGAATTAACGGCGCTACTGGTCTAGAAAATTATACTGCTGACGAAACCATTTGGGCAACAGGTACATTCATTATTTCGGATACATATTGGCCAGAAGATAATGATTTCACAACAGTTCCAGTTGATGCGACTTGTGAAACAAGGGCGAGTGAAGTGATTATCGATGGAGGAGATTCTACCTCTGCAATGATTCAATCCAGTTTGATCATCAAATCCCGAGACACAAATAAGACGGTTATCGATACTGATTGTAACAGTGGTGAGACTGGAGTTGAACTCGAAGACGGAGAATATGATTACGAGTTTAGAGTTGAATCAACAGATGGACTCAAGACAAATCAAAGTGTTACTGTTGAAACAATGTTCACAATAAGTGCTTACCAGCCACTTCTATTGTATGATGATGATGCAAAGCACGGATTTGCTGGCAAAACAGTTGACCTGACAAACGTTACCGAATTAGCAATTGTAGGAGACGACATGGGAGAGGTTGTCAATCCAACATACCATGCAAATCCTAAGGCATTAGATGCAAAATTGACCTATGCAATGTTCATTCCGTGCTTAACTGCAGGTGCGATTGTATTCGTAGTTCTAAGAAACATGGCAAGAGGATATGAATTCGAAATGAACAAATGTTACGGATGTGACCTTTGTGATGATGCTTGTCCTGTTAGATTATTCAACGCTGGTGACAAATTGAATATCATTTACAATTCATGGAATAATGAAGATGATGGCGTACCGATGTATTCATGTTTGACTTGTACAGCATGTACCAATGCTTGTCCACAACTTGTCGATTACGACTCCTATGTTGATATTCGCCGCTCACTAATAGTCGGAGGGCCTGCTGCTGAGATTCCTCACACGGTTCTACAAGCGGTATTAGCTGCCGAAGCGGAAGAAGACAGTGATGGCGACTTTGTATCTGTTGAAGAATATCCAATCGATTCCAACATTGGTTACTATCCTGGATGTGTTGATTATCTGGACCAAGAAATGGTCTTCAGCCATCTCAATGAAGGTGAAATGAACCTCGGGGACACCACAAACTCTGCATTCACTCTGTTTGAGGAAATGGGAACTGAGGTATCATACCTAGGAAGAGACTTCCTGAAGTGTTGTGGCCACGACCAAAAGTGGCAAGGACTTGATGAAGTATTTGAGAAATTGAAGTCATACAATCAGAAGAAGATCGAAGCATCAGGAATTGACACTCTGGTATCTTCATGTGCTGAATGTTTCAGAACTTTCGCAAGAGATTACGAATTAGAAGGTGTGAAAGTCATGCACACCACTGAGTTCCTTATCGAAAACGGATTCGATATGGAGATGAAGGTCGAAGATGAATTGACTGTAACCTATCATGACCCATGTAGACTTGGTAGGCAAATGGGAATCTATGACGAACCTCGTGAATTAGTTGCAGGTGTAGAAGGTGTCGAACTTGTTGAGATGGAACACCATGGTGAAGATGCAATGTGCTGTGGAGTTTCCAGCATGATGTCATGCAACGAAAATGCACGTGCTTTGAGAGTTACAAGAATGGAAGAAATCAGGAACACAGGCGCTGATATGATGATTACATCGTGTCCAAAGTGTGTTTCTCACTTCGAATGTTTGAAATTTGAAGGCGATGAAAGACACGATATCGAGATTCTCGATGTTGTTTCATTCCTTGCAAGACAAGTTGAAGCAAAGAAATCCATTGCAGATGAAGTATCAACTGCTCAAGTTTCTGTAGAAGCTTAATCACTTTTCAGTGATAAAAAACGGCCCAAGATTGATAATCAATATTGATATCAGATGGTTATGGATTATGACTCTCATACATTGATTCAACTCAAAACAATGTGTAAAGATAGAGGACTCAGAGTCAGTGGAACAAAGGCAGAAGTAATCATTCGTCTAATGGAAGATGATGAATCAAAATTACCTACTCCTGTAATGGTTCCAACACAAACAATCCAGATGCATCCACAACATCATCAGGTTCAACCTGTGACTCATATCTATGTAAACAATAATTCTGATTTAACTTTACAATTAACAGGAATTGGAATTCTATTGTATGGAATATTCCGTATTGGCATGGCCTTACTGTTTAACGAGTGGATGCCTGCTGAATCATTTTTGGCAATGTTGATTGGCCTAGGGTTTATTCTTGGTGGAGTTACTACGATTCAGGGTTACAAACAAGGACTTCAACTTACGTTAGGAGTATTAGTTGTTTCAGGAATTCTTTCACTCATCAATCATGACGAATTTTCGCCACTGTCCATTGGAATGGGAGGATTTTGGCCAGTTTGGCTTTCACTCTTATGCTCTGGAACATGTATGATCATTGTAGCAACCCCACTCCTAGGAGTTGCTGATTCCCAATTTAGAGCCGGCTCCCCCAACTATATGACTTCAGCAATTAATACGGCTGACTTTGTATCACCAGCACCACTTGTGATGAAAGAACCAGATAAAAGACCGGCTACTGAAGGAAAAATTGTCACAAAGTGTGTTCACTGTCAATCTAAATTGAAGGTACCAATCGGTTACAAAGGACGAGTAAAATGTCCTACATGTAATGAAAGATTCAAAGTTGAATAATCATTCAGTTGGAGGACTATCTTCGTCCATACCCCGGATTTCATAGTTTGAAGGGAACATAGCAACAATGACTCCTGCGATAAGGAAGCCCAAGCCCAAGCCAAATTTTTGTTCAACGAACAAGAATTCTAGAGCAAAAACGACCAATAACAATCCTCCTATATTGGATACCCAGACAAGAGTTTTGAAAGTCGAAAGTGATACTCCAGTGGTATTTGGTCCTCTGACTGGCCCGAATTCTCCGCCAAATCTCTGAGCCCCTTCGTGTTCTGGTTGCTTACTCATATTATCACCTATCAATCATTGTAATCGCATCAGTAGGACATGCCAACACACAGAGTCTGCATCCTGTACATGCATCTCTGATGATCTTGGCTTTACGGTTGCTAGGAACTTCTAACAATGGTGAAGACATCTCTTTGAAATATAATTCAATGGCGTCATCATCACAAACGATTGTGCATTGGTCACATCCAATACACAAGTTCTCAGTCACCCAAGCAACTGTACCTTCACCACCTTTGATAGTTGACCTGCGTTCTCCTTTCTGTCTTGCAAGAGAAATCGCAATTCGCTCAGCCTCTGCTTCGCGACGCTTAGCCAAGTCTTCAGGTGAGGTCATTCATTACCCTCCAACAAGTGCTTACCTTCAAACCTCTCGACTGATAGATTCACCAAAAGGTCTCCCAAACAGTAGAATGCACCTACTAATAATGGTGGATTCCAAGCGGTTAATCCAGTCCAAGGAACATCATTAGCCCACGTCCAATTAGCAAGATGTGTGCCCCACAATTCCATTAGCAAGGCCAGCCAAGCCATTGTGGCATAAAGTGAGGCCTGAGGGCCCCATTTTGTGAAACCTAGTACCATAATTAGCAAAAAGAGGCCAGAAGTATCTCCACCAGTCCAAACTCCATAGGCCACCAATGGAACAAATGGAATAAGAGACCACACAGCCTTGTCTTTTGGAAGATAGTGAGAGAGTTGGCGACCAGTATCAAATAAGAACCAATGACCCACTGGTACGAAAAGTGGCATCAATCCTCTTTGATACTCGTAGATTAGCCATACCTCGCTAAAAAACAACTCCATAGGAGTTGCAAATGCTAGAACTGTTAGCATCTCAATTCGTTCTTTCCTCTCGGCATAAACATAAAGCCAAATGAACAATGAAATACACCAAATATTTACTGGTAATTCAGAGTATTCAGCGCTGACATACAGCCCTATCGAAATTGTGAGGACATAGATTAGTACACGATTCATGCATATCCCTTCATTGCAATTCGATTGAAACACCTTCTGAACGCATTACATCGATTACCATTCGCACAACATCATCTGGTAAATCTTCAGGTGCATGTACTCCTGGTGACAACATGTCTTGATTTTCAGCCCAGGCTTTGACACAACAAGCTGTTACTAGACCAGTTGTTCTAGCCATACTTGAATCACCATTTTTGCCACGGTCTTCCACAATCCATCTTTGTTGTTCATCTCCTGATGAGATGAATACTTCCATCCAAGTAAATTCTTGGCGTTGAGGATCTAATTTCCACGCATCAACCAACTCATCCGCAGTTAGTTTTGATTGCTGATATTTCTGAATATGGCCTGGCCATCGCACGGTATATTCACCCATATGTGTGGCAGGAATATCTAGTAAGGACCTAAGACCATCTGTAAGGAATGCTTCCATCTCTCTACCGCTTGCATCTATAGTGTGTAAATCACTCATCGCATCGACTTGAGTATGCTTTCCATCAACCACAATTCTAGCAGGTCTGGTGTACTCTGCAATCACATCATGTGGAGAAAAGGGAGCCATGTACGACCATTCTGAATCTGGAATTAGAGGATTGCCTCCAACCTTGATTGTCACCTTATCTAAGAAACCAAATTCTCTGAAGGCCATTCCGACCAACATGTTCGACAAACCAGGAGCGATTCCCACATCCCAAAGAATTGAACTAACAATACCATTGTGCCGGTCAGGAGTTTGTTCACTGAATGACAAATCTACTATTTTTTGACCTGAATCCTTTAGCAGTTCAGTAGCTTTTCCACCTATTGAACCAGGAAGCATGTTTACAATCAAATCTGCAATACTGTGGTCAAAAGACATAGCATCACCCAAATGGAAATTGGCTTCAGTATCTCTTGAAACAATGTCGTATAGGTGTACTTCGAAGCCTGAATTCACAAGATTTTTTGTGACAAAACTTCCAACTAGACCTCCTCCAAGACAGTGAATTCTCACATAGAGCCCTCCAGTTGCTTTTTTGATTCAGCGCCCATGGCTAGCATTGATAATTCAGCGATTAAAGCATGCCAACCGTGAGCATGCTCTCCGAATTTATCTCCAACTTCACTGTAGGGGAGGAATCTTGCAGATGGTGAGTTGAGATTTTCCATTTCACCTTTCTTCGAATTGATTCTGTAAAACCAAGATGCCGCCTCTCCATCAACGAGATAGACTACTGGCTCTACCGGAGAGCCGTCTGTGGATTTCATAAGAGTTGGAACTCCTTCTTGTATCAAAAAGTTCTCAACATCAACTCCACCTTTAGAATACATCAAACGCTTGAACTTGCGATTTGAAAGATTGAGGAGTTGATCTCCGCTGCTGACTGCCATTATTCCCAAACCATATGTTCCTCTATCGTTCTTGATGAATGCAACTGGTTCCCTATCTATTCCCAGTATCTCATATCGATGTGCAATTTTTGCTAAAAACTCATCAACTTCAGCAGCTAACATCTGCCTGCAAGTTTCTTTTTCAAGACATTTATCTTTACTAACAAACCAATCTGTCATAAGATGCCAAGAATCTATTCCCAAAATATCTGCAATTTCGTCAACATAGCTTTGTAGACAAGCATAATGCTCTGATTTTCTTCTTCGCTGCCATCCCATATGAGGTGGAGGGAACACTTGATTGGACGACAGTCCTGGCAACAAACCTTCAGTCAAGTCATTGTTTAGCATAATCAAATCTGGTTGTTCTCCTTCGACGAGTAACGAATCGCCATCCAAGATAACTTCATTCAATAGTAATGGACCTGAAATACCATCCAATGAACCATGCCCTTCCAGTTCAGGCGAACCTACTGTGCACCGGAAGCCACCCATAGTAATTAGTCGCTTTATGGTTGAAACATTTTCCACATATCCTTGATTCCTTGTATGGGATTCAGGATAGAGATGTACCCATTTACAATTTTGATTTAACCGCAGAATGTGGTCACGTAACAATGATGAAAGATTGGATTCGTCTTCTTTTGAAACATTGTTAAATCCAGCAGGGAAGTGATTAGCATCTACCACTGCAACTTTCCAACCACTATCTCTGATGTCCACGCTACCGTAGATTGGAATCGGAACCTCGGAACGTTTAGTTGCCATCCATTGAGTAATTTCGCTTCTCTTTTCCTCGAGAAGTTTAGTTAGATTATGGACTACAAATTTCAATCTAATTCCTCCAATAAATCGGTTGCGCTGCCTGAGCGTTTGCTTCTACCACCATCTAATATGTGCATTGATTCAAACAACCCTAATCCAATTGCAATCTCTGGCTGCTTGATTAACGCTCGTTCTAATCCAGAGTAGCGTTTAGCAATTTTTGTAACATGAGGTTGAAGATCATCTATTAGTGAATCAATCAACTTAGGCGATGTTGCTCTACCTGCAGGTAGTTTAGGCCTTCTTACTATGTCCGAAGGGAGTTTAGTCAATTCGGCTGCTGCTCGAAGTGCTGCTTTTTCTTCACCTGAACTTGGTAATCTCCAATCCATTGGAAGCTTGTTAGATGCTTTGCGATGCCTACTTCCCAAAAACGGAACTCGTACTTCTAAACCGTGGGCCATTGAGTGCCTGTCGACCAATCTCAATTGGAAATTGGATAACTGGCCATGGTCTAATTCAAACTGCAAGAAATCTTGCAAAGAACCTGTATGAGCATCTGGTGAGTGATTTGTAGTCCACCATTGTTCTCCTTGAAGTGACGACAAATCACAGTCCATATCAGCAAGCCTTTGAGTTATTGACCGATTATGTTTCTCCAAATTTTTGTATCGAGGGTAACCGGCATGTAATTCATCTGCTCCCTGTCCACAAAGCCCTACGGTTACGGATTCAGACATCTTCGAAAACAAAGGCTGGAAAAATAATACTGTCACATCCAAATCTTCTCCGTGCCAAGCCAAATCAGGTAATTTAGAATCAAAGGAGTCCGGCGACAAAATATGTTGATGGTGTTCTAAATCAAGACTAGATGCCACTATTTCAGCAGCTTGCCAATCGGGATTATCTTCGCTTTCAGCAACAGTCCAGCATGCAGGAACTGGTTGTTCTGCAATTTCTGCTGCTTCTCTTGCAACAGCACAAACCAAACTGGAATCTAATCCACCTGAAAGAACAATGCCAACTGGTACATCGGCCATCAAGCGATCACTGACGCTTAAAGTAAAACTGTCCAACAAACCACGAGGGTCATTCCAATCAATTTCTGGCTCAACAGATTGTACTTCAAATCTCGACATACTGGTCATTGTTGGAGTGCCATCAATCATTTCCCAAACTTCTACTGTGCCCGGTCGAACTTGATGAACTCCTGAAAATAAAGTGGTTGCATCAAGAGGATATTCCCATGCAATTCTTGCTTTAAGTGCCAAGATATCGATATTTGGCACATATTCATCATAGGCTCGCAGTGCTTTGGCTTCTGATGCAAAAAGTAGATTTCCATCGACTGTAGTCCGCATCAAAGGTTTGATTCCAACAGGGTCACGAGCAAGAATTAGTTGGCCTTCAGACCACAATGCAAATGCAAACATGCCATCTAATTTTGAGATCCATTTGGCATGCTCACTAGCAGAAGATTTTCCATTATGTAGTGATAATACAATCTCACTATCTCCGTTGGTAGTATAGTTGTATAAACTATCCCTCAAGGACTTGTGATTGTAGATTTCACCATTCACAACTCCAACTTTACCTGGTCCACTTATTGGCTGAGGAGAGCCTTCAATATCCAGAATTGCTAGACGAGTATGAGCAAGACCGCAAATATCATCATTGTAGATTCCATTTCCATCGGGACCTCGATGATGTAGCAATGAAACCATGCGTGACAGGACGTTTGCGTCCGGCTGACCAAGCATCCCTGCTATGCCACACATGACACTGGCTGAAACAAATCATTCAAGAGACCTTGCTTTGTTTCTAATTACCAAAGTGGGTATACGAACATTGTAATCATTAGGATTACGAACGATAGAATGAATGTCACTAAGTAGGTACTCTGAGGAGGGTCCGGAGATGGTGCATCGTCACTCATTGTGTCTCACCTATCCAATGGCGGGACTAGGAGCCATTTCAACATAATGGTCTCATAACCAAGGTACAAGCATTATTACAAATGAAAGAGGAATCAACAACATAGTAGCATTGTCATCAATCCATCGTAACCTTGGCCATTCTGCCGCAACACATAGTGGCCCCATAATCAGGGCTATCCAAATTGGTGTTCCAGTAAAATGCCAACAGGAAAGCCAGATCAATGCAATAAATAATGAACCAAAAATGAAGACATTTTTTGTCTCGATTTCCTTTCTTCTCAATTCTCCAAGGAAAGGGTCCCCCAATGATAAAGAAAGAATGAGAGGCCAAACTAACTCAGGATAATCTGACAAAACAAGGAATGTCAAACCAACTGCAATACCACCCCAAGCTAATGCACTTACTTGCTTTGATTCATAGTCACGTTGACCAAAAATTGTGATTCCCATTTTCAACCTTAATGCCTCTACCAAAATTAGGGAAAGAGTGAGTGAAGAGACTAGTTGTAATTCTGTTATTGAGAGCGCATCTGCCAATTTTTCTGCATATTCATAGTACACGAATGGAATAATTGACATGCCAATATGAAAGGCTCTTCTGAAGACATGACCTGATACTCCACCCACTGAATGGTCCACAGGGTCAGTTAATTCGATTTGCTCACTCACTAAGTTCCCTCAGTGCCATGTCGAGTTCTAACCCTTCTTGAGACATGCGGTCAAGAATTGCCTCAAAGTTGGGATTTGTGATTAAAATATTCTCATGCGCCATAATCAATTGCTGACGGCATCTAGCCCGTTTTGACGAAATTCTTTCTTCTAGATTCATTATCACATTTGCCAGTTCATCCAAACCTTCTTCGGTAAGGGTACTGGTTTTGATTATTTGAGGTGCGTCATTAGTTAGTGACAATGAGATTGTAAGGTCATTTACAACACGATCTACACCATCTAAATCAGATTTGTTTACGACTATCAAATCAGCCAATTCAAGTAAACCTGCTTTCTCTGCCTGAATGCCATCTCCACGTGCAGGACCTTCAACTACAACAATTCTGTTTGCTATTGCAGCGCAACGCATTTCAGATTGTCCTGCTCCGACGGTTTCAATTATCACAATATCAAAAGATTCTGCCAATAAATGGTTCGCAAGGCCCTTAACTATAGAAGGCACAGAACCACTAGAAGACCTAGTAGCAACACTTCGAACATATATTGAATCTGATTTTGACTTATCATCAAGAACGCTTAGTCTAATTCTATCTCCTAACAAAGCCCCACCACTTAGAGGAGAGGTGGGGTCTACCGCCAATACCGCAACTTTATTTTGTGGAGTAAGACGTTGCAAAATTGAATCAACCAAACAGGATTTACCAATTCCAGGAGGGCCTGTAATCGCAACTATCAAACCTTCAACATCTGAAACTACTAGTTCACCGTTCTCAATAGCAGACAACTGCCTTGCTAAAGAACGGCGGTCCAATCACTCACCCCAATGCCAATCATTTTGTGAACCAACACCACAATCTTTCGTAGATGCAACTTCAACAAATTCAAGGATTTCAGAAGAAGAAGTACCTGGACCAAAAATCGCCTTTACACCCGCTTCATACAACGGAGCCCTGTCGGATTCAGGGATAATCCCTCCACCGAAAACAATGACATCATCAAGTCCGGATTGCCTCAGCAATTCACAAATCTTAGGAAATAGATGACTGTGTGCGCCTGATAGTGAAGATAATCCTACAAAACGGGCATCTTCATCCATTACGGTTCTTACAATCTGGTCAGGAGTTCTTCGTAATCCTGTGTAGATTACTTCGTGACCTCCATCTCGTAGAGCTCTAGCAACAACCTTGGCGCCACGATCATGTCCATCCAAACCGGGTTTGGCGATTACGATGCGCTGACGGGCTCCCATATTCGGGTGTGTGTAGTAGCGTGTATGAAGCGGTTGCGGTGTAGAAATGCTCACGCAACCAATAAGGAGGGTCTAACACTGTCGCCATTTGGCGAAAGGCATGATGGGTACCGATGAGAGGTTACGGGACTTGAGGGCGCGCAAGGCGCGAGTTGAAGCTGGAGGCGGTCAAGCAAGGGTCGATGCTCAACATAATAAGGGCAAAATGACCGCAAGAGAACGCCTTGAAATGCTTCTTGATGAAGGTTCATTCCAAGAGATAGACGCACTTGTTGAACACAGGTGTCGTGATTTTGATATGGACAAGAATATCATCCCTGGTGACGGAGTGGTAACTGGCCATGGAACTGTAAATGGTAGAGAAATATTCGCATTCGCTCAAGATTTCACAGTTTATGGTGGAAGCCTAGGAGAAATGCACGGGCTGAAAATTTGTAAGGTCCTAGATATGGCACTCAAAACTGGTCGACCCGTAATTGGATTGAATGATAGTGGTGGTGCTAGAATTCAAGAAGGCGTTGCAAGTTTAGGATCATATGCTGAGATTTTCTTCAGAAATGTTAGAGCGAGTGGTGTGGTTCCACAAATTAGTGTAATTATGGGGCCATGTGCAGGTGGAGCTGTTTACTCTCCTGCGATTACTGATTTCGTGATAATGGTCGACAAAACTGCACACATGTTCATCACAGGACCTGAGGTCATCAAGACGGTTACAAATGAAGAAGTTTCATTCGAAGATTTAGGCGGAGCAGGGACACATGGCAGTAAGTCAGGAGTCTCTCACTTTACTGCTGAAGACGATCAAAGTGCTATTGATTTAGCCAGAGAACTTGTTGACATGTTCCCTTCAAACAACATGGAAAAACCTCCGATTAAGAAAAGTTCAGATTCACCAAACCGAATCTGTGAGAAATTGGATTCGATTGTTCCAGAAGACCCTACAAAGCCCTATGATGTAAAGGATGTAATTACTGAAATCCTTGACGATGGTGGATTCCTAGAAGTCCAAGAGAATTGGGCTGGAAATATCGTGGTTGGGTTCGGACATCTTAACGGGTCAACTGTAGGAGTGGTTGCAAATCAACCAAAGATGTTAGCAGGATGTCTGGACATTGATGCCAGTGACAAGGCTGCTCGCTTCGTAAGGTTTTGTGATGCATTCAACATCCCATTGATTACTCTGGAAGACGTCCCAGGATTCTTACCAGGTACAAACCAAGAATGGGGAGGAATAATCAGACATGGAGCTAAACTTCTCTATGCATATGCAGAAGCAACTGTTCCAAAATTAACTGTGATTCTGCGCAAAGCGTACGGCGGTGCATACGATGTCATGTCCTCTAAACACATCAGAGGAGACTACAATGTTGCTTGGCCTAGCGCTGAATTGGCTGTAATGGGTGCAGAAGGTGCTGTGCAAATTATCCACAGACGCAGATTGCAAAATGCTAGAGACCCTGAAGGGGAAAGAGGTAGATTAATCGATGATTTCGAAGAAAAGTTCGCTAATCCATACAAGGCTGCTGCATTAGGTTATCTTGATGATGTAATCGAACCAAATCAAACAAGAGAACGATTGTGTAAGGCATTAGGCATGTTACTTGACAAAGAAGAACTACGCCCTGCTAGAAAGCATGGGAACATACCATTGTGAGGGATTAGATGTCGGATATAGATACTCTAAGGATGGCTGCAATCATTGCAGTATTATCTGCAACTTCGAGTAAGGATGACCCTGCACAGGCTGGGCGCCAACTAGGAGAGGCTTGGGCACAGGACCATCGTAGAATGAGCATGGGTATGTCTTCATTGATACATAATAGGAGCTCACGCTCCCCATGGAGGTGAACAAATGGGTGAAACTCGTAAAGTCATAGTAAATGGAGAAGAATTCGAAGTTGAATTAGAGCAGGATGGTGAAAGCTGGAAAGCAACCGTTGGCGGTCAAACTTTCGACATTGTAGTTCCGGATGCTGGGCCTGCTCCTAAACAAAGAAGAGCAAGTGGTGGTAAATCCAAGAAATCAGGAAAGGTTAGTGCTAACATTCCAGGAAAGGTTGTGACTGTGGAAGTAGCAATAGGTGATGTTGTGGAAGAAGGTCATGTTGTCATGATCTTAGAAGCGATGAAGATGCAAAACGAGATTCAAGCACCTGTGGGAGGCACTGTTACCGAAATTCATTGTGAAGAAGGTCAATCCATTGAAGCCAATGTACCGTTACTTGTAATCACACCTCCAGAAACACCGGATGAAGCGTGAAAAATTACAATCATTAATCCGTAATGAAGAATTAGGTGATAACATGGGAGAAGATGCGGTTTGCGATTATCCTGGCTGTGGTGCAGTTGGAGATATCATTTCACGCTTATCTCCCGAAGGATATCTTGTGGCTACTGGTAAGAAAGCATATTCTTTCAGAGAAGCATATCGTAGATTCCATTATTGCGCTAAGCATCACGAAGAACTGATGGGTGGAGTTTGGTCTAGAGTTCGTAAGCCAGACGACAAGAGTGATGGTCACGTAGCCCCTACTGCAATTTGATTAAATCATCTTTGTCGTAGCAGGTCCTATATACTAATTTTTTATTCAAAGGGACATGGAACCTCAAAATAGACCTGAACAAATTGTTATTCAACCACAACAAAACCTTCAGGGTGAAGTTCAGTATACCAATATAGTACAACAGCCACAAATTGTCTATATTGATTTGAAATACAATCCCGAAAACAATTTCAGATATTGGTCCTATGGAGTAATTGCAGTTGGAATTTCGATTTATTTTGGCTTTGGGATTTTGTTTTTTGAGAGTGATTTTGGACCTTTCATTGGTAATTCATTATGTTGTCTTTCCTTCTCAATCGCATTTTTCCTTGATGCAGCGTTCTACAAAGGTAAATCCGAATGGCAGACATCTACTGGTCAATCCAGTACAGGATCTATTGTAGGAATGGTTTTCGATATAATATTCGGAATAATTGCATTATTCTATGCAGTATTTTTACTGATATTTATTGGAGAAATTTGAATTTCAAATTACGCCTTGAGCCATCATAGCTTCAGCAACCTTGAGGAAGCCTGCAACGTTTGCTCCAAAGACATAGTCTCCTTCACGGCCATACTCCTTTGCGGTTGAGTATGCTTGCTCGTGGATTGAAACCATGATATCGTCAAGTCTCTTGTCAACTTCTTCACGAGTCCAAGATAGGCGCAGTGAGTTCTGGCTCATCTCAAGACCAGAGGTTGCTACACCGCCTGCATTGCTTGCCTTTCCTGGTGCGAATAGAACTCCGCCCTCTTGGAATACTGCAACAGCTTCAGGAGTACATGGCATGTTAGCGCCTTCAGCAACTGCGATTACTTTGTTAGCGACCAACATCTTTGCTTCTTCGCCATTCAACTCGTTCTGAGTTGCACATGGAAGAGCAACATCGACATTAACTCCCCATAGACCATTCAGTGAAGGTTCTGGCTCGGACTTAGTGAAGGTAACTCCATCGAAATTGTCAGCATATTCGCTGATTCTTCCACGGCGGTTGTTCTTCAGATCCATAATCCAAGCAAGTTTCTCTCTGTCAATTCCTGCAGGGTCGTGAATCCAACCTGATGAATCAGACATTGTTACTGGCTTTCCACCAAGGTCGAGTACCTTCTCACAAGCGAATTGTGCTACGTTTCCACTACCACTGATTGATACAGTTGCACCCTCGAATGACTTACCTTGTGCACCGAGCATCTCGCGTGCGAAGTAAACTAGACCATATCCAGTTGCTTCTGGGCGAATTAGTGAACCACCGTATGAACGGCCCTTACCAGTTAGAACTCCAGCCTGGAAATCGTTCTGCAATTTCTTGAACATTCCAAACATGTAACCAATTTCTCTTCCACCAACACCGATGTCTCCGGCAGGAACGTCACAGTTGTGACCGATGTGTCTCCACAATTCCATCATGAATGATTGGCAAAATCGCATGACTTCTCCATCAGACTTCCCCTTAGGGTTGAAATCGGAACCTCCCTTTCCTCCACCCATAGGTAGAGTGGTTAGGCTGTTCTTGAATACCTGCTCGAAAGCCAAGAATTTCAGAATTGATGCGTTAACTGATGGATGGAATCTTAGTCCACCCTTGTAAGGACCAATTGCACTGTTGAATTGAATACGGAAACCACGGTTGGTTTGTGTAACACCGTTGTCGTCTACCCATGGAACACGGAAATGAATCAATCTCTCAGGTTCCACAATCCTTTCAACAATTCCTGCTTCAACGAACTCAGGATGCCTCTCCAAAACCGGTTCTAGGGATTCCAAAACTTCCCATACTGCTTGATGGAACTCTGGTTGATCTGGGTCTCGACTCTTTACTTTCTCAAATATCTCATGAATGACGTTCATTCTAACACCTAAAAACACAACTTGTGTTAGCCGGCCCACCTTTAGGCCCTTTACAAGCATTGCCTCGGCAAGTATCCCTTAGGCATAGGGACAGACGGTATTGAAGCGTTGCAGGCGTTCAAGTCTACGTACGCCATTTTCATCTGACTCCGACATCGAGCGAATCGCTTCTTCGATTAATGCATGTTGATCTGGTTGTATTCCTAATAGAGTTCTGAGATTTTCAAGCATTGCCCATTCGTCTTCAGAAATGACTTCATCATCTAGAGCCGCAACTAACGCTGACTGGTAAGTAGTAGCATCTCCGACCTGGTGGCCTTCGTATTGTTCTGGATTCTGAATCGGTGAAGGATCTATTCCACGAGCTACATCCAAAGCATCACCAACTGAAGAAGGAGCAACACCTAATGCGACAGCAAGTACTTTCAAAATTGATGCTTCATCATCAGTAACGATATGATCATCTAATGCAGTGCTAAGAACTTCAAGATATAGATACAGTCCACGGCTAGGTACTAGTCCCATAAACACCCTAAATGGATTCACTGTTTGAGGGTTACCATCATTCCTCTACAATGAATTCATCAATTTTAGCAATCGAAGAGATAAGTTCTGACTCCTCATTTTTCAAAATTGATATCATGTCATCAACATACTGAGAACTATTGATTTGCCATTTGTTAGTGCTTGAACGTCTAGCAACTCCACATTTTTGCCAGAAATGAATCCCGTTTAGAACTGAACTTTTTGACATTCCAGAGACCTTAGAAATCTCAGCTGTAGTTTTCTCATCACCTAGAGATAATTGAGATAGAACGAAAACCGCACTACCCGGTATTCCAAGACGACGAAGGAAGTTGAGATTGTCGTCCATGGTTGTCTGTGCATACGTCGTCATTTCAATATACTGCTCCAGGTTCAGCCTTTGTAATCACAAGTATTACAAAATGTAATCAAATGTAATACATTATATACCGGATGGGGTGTGGATAAATTACGAGGGGAGCCGAATGACCACACCGAGCACACTAGTTTCACTAAGAATTACAGAAGAGGAGATGTCTCTTCTTGATTCCAGAGTGGGCTTAGATGGAGCAAGAAACAGAAGTGATGTCATTAGAGCCGCAATCCGCTCATTCTTGGAAGGTCAACCACTTCTACCTGACATGGATACAATCACAATTCCAGTAGGACGCTCAATGAAGGCTAGACTAGGAGATCTGTACGAACTCCAAGGAATTAGCCCTGAGCAAGCCGCATCTCAAGGAATGCAAGATTATGTTCGACGCCTAATACAAGAAGAGGCACAATTGAATGAAATTCTAGCTGATGGCTTATCTGAAGCCAGAAGCAAGACTGAAAGACGCAAGGAGTTCACTGAGTGAAAACAGGGTGAGAGCCACATAATGGAGGGGATGGGAAAATGCGCTGGGAGGACGAAATTGGAAACAATGATTCTCCCACCTTCCGAACTGATGTAACACTGCCAGGTAACATCTGTTTCGCTGCACTGCGTCTACGTGCTAAATTAGCTGCACAAACTGGCAACCCAACACATGTCCCCCCGGAAGACCGGGGGGACTCCGATTCCGATCCTGCTTGTTGAGTAGGATTAGTTCCACACGCATCCGGACCCCACATCCGGGTGCAATCGATTCAAAACGGTGCAACCGCGTTAACCAAACCTCAACCTCAAATACCTTCGACGAAGGCATCAGGTTATGGGTGATGTGGCGGGACTATCTTGGCTTGCTCACCCAACTCCCAGAGAAGGGCAGCCGGAAATGATTGCTGCATGTCTGGACACATTGGCAAAGGGAGGAGCGCACCTTGCTAGCGCCCCAACAGGAATTGGAAAAACTGCAGCAGCTTTGGCTGCTGCATTGGAATTTGCTTCATCTTGTGAAGAGAAAAGAACCGTGATGTTCCTTACTCCAAGACAAAGTCAACACAGAATTGTCGTTGATACTGTTAGAAGAATAAATTCGATGCGTGAAGAAAAGGTAACTCTTGTCGACATGATAGGTCAATCTGGAATGTGTGTTGAACCATTTGCAGGTAATCGTGGTGCAAGTTTCTCACTCTTATGTTCAAATCATCGAAAGAATAAGCAATGCAGACCATGGTTAACCAATGCTCCTGAATTTGAAAGAAGAATCCTATCGGACCCAATGCATGTTGATGAATTGGTTGAGATGAGCAAAACACACATGGAAGATGGAGAAAAAAGACAAACTTGTCCTTGGAAAGCTGCTAGGAATGCGGGTAGGGAAGCACAAATAATCGTATGTGATTACAACCATCTTTTCATTGAAGAAGTTCGAACTGCATCACTCAAGGCTATGGAATTGAATTTGGATGACTTGATTGTAATCGTAGATGAGGCACATAATCTTCCAGATAGAGTAAGAATGGGTATGCAGAGAAAACTGACACCAACAATGGTCAGAAATGCTGCTAGCGAAGTTGAAGAACATCTTGGAGTAATGCAGCGTGCAGCACAGGTTTACGAAAATATGGTCGACCAAATTTCTATGAAGAAATGGTCTCTTGATGTTTGCAAAGAATTCCGATTAATATTGGCAAGAGAATTTCGTCGGATGCTCTCCGAATTGAATGCCGACAAAGAGATGTTAATTCAAGCAAATGATGTACTAGATTGGCTCAATGAGGCCTTTGATGCAGTATCTGCAGTAGCCAATCAATCGACACTTACCGGAGAGAAAAATACATTCACTAATCCAGATAAGTTATCCAGACTAAAGATGTTCAAACATCTTCTTGAAACCAATGAAGTGGATGTAGACGAAGATGGAGATAACGAGCCTTCTGCACACTTACTTGCGCATCTACTCGACGTATTGGATAGATTTAGTTCAGGAACTGCTCTGTGTTTGGTTTTCGAAGGTGAAGGAAAAGATGGAAGAATTGTCACTCATTTACTGGATGCTGGTTTGGTAGCAGGCCCGATTTTTGAGAGAGTTAGTGGTGCAATTTTGATGTCGGGAACGTTAGATCCCCCTCACATGTTTGCCGATTTATTAGGAATCGATGTTGAGATGAGAGGTGAATCGATTCATCCTTCACCTTTCGCAAAAAAGAGAAGACCAATAGTCGTAGCAACCGATGTAACTACATTATATCGAGCTAGGACTCCTGAAAATAATGAGAAAATCCAAGCGCATATTCGTTCAGTAGTGCAAAATACACCAGGAAATGTGGCTGTTTTCGTACCATCCTATTCAGCATTGAATCAGATTTTTGATGAGATGTTCTACATACCTGGAGTGAAGAAGGTAGTAGAATCTAAAATGTGGACTAAGAAGGACATAAATGCACTAATGTTGGAGTTGGAAGATGCTCCAAAGGTTGGTAGAAAAATCGTTCTAGCAGGTGTTTTTAATGGTAGATTGTCCGAAGGAGTAGACTATGCTGGAGGTCTTTTAGATTCCGTGATTTGTGTTGGAATTCAGAATGCTCCTCCGTCTGTATTTCAGAAATCATATGCCGATTATATCAAAGATAAGTTTGGAAAATCTAACTTTTGGAGATATGCAAACTCACAACCTGCAATCAATACAATTCTGCAAGCGATGGGACGACCTATACGTGCAAAGGGGGATAGAGCACTCATTGTATTACTAGATAGAAGAAATCTCGACCGAACATATTCTATTTGTTATCCCCCTGGAATAATGATGAATCAAGTCAGCAATGCTGAGGGTTCAGGAAGGTTTGCAAAGCGGTTTTTCTCTAAAGTTAAACGAGAAGTGGACATCTGAAAGGTTCAATATGTTCGGCCTCTGGAGTAGATACTATGGAAGAATGGGAAGATGTCGAAATAAAGCAGGTCAGTGATGGTCTAGATGCATCTCCTACAGAACTGCATGCTGCATTCGAATTGTCCGGAGACCACCTCGCAGAGGTTCGTGATAGACACACAATGATGCTGGTAACTTCAGGTGAACTACCAGAGAAGCATATGGCAAATATTGCTCCTGAGAGAAGACTTGATTGGATGATCGATGAATTAAACGGTAGACTTCACAGCGATGGCCTGTCCATTCCATTACATGGAGCTGAAATGGATGCAATCAATCTAACTAAAGGTCAAATCGAGGGACATAGTATTCTCAAACTCAAGGTTGGTAATTTCGAAAGAAATCTGCCACTGCCAGCAAGTGTCGAAACCGTGAGCGCCGTAATGAAAGACGGCGTTCTCGATGTTCGATGGTAATTTAATCAGCGATTTGGAATATCTCCAATTTGACCGATCTCATTAGCAACTCTAGTCAGTGCTTCCTGTGCACTAGTCTTGTGGACTTGTCCCATCTCGTGTCGGCTGTAACGTGCTTCTTCGAATACAGAATCTAGTGCAGATAATGATTCCTCGGATAGATTAGGCAGTGCTGCTCTAATAGCCATCTCGAATTCTCTAACGGTTTCGAAATCTCGTCGCAGGAATCCTCTACCCATCAATAAGTGAACTAGACTTTCATAACATTGGAAAATAGCCTCACGCATTGAATCGCCTGCAGCAAGTAACTCTGCAGTGTAAGAGAAGATATCTGCAATCTCTTTTGCTGCATCCTCTGCTCTTCTTCTTAGAACGACGAATGTAGTTACGCCTGCAAGTAATAATGCGATGAATACATAGAACCATACAGATTCGAATATCGAGGTTTCTTCACCTTCGTAGGAATAATCTGGAGTGATTCCAGAATTGAATTGAGTGTTAAACTCTGTCATCGAATTATCCGAAATCACGAAGTTGGATGTGATTGACATCTTCAAAGTCAATTCTCCATATTCTGATGCATCACCATATGGAGGCTCGGCATTAAATTCGAAAGAAGCGGTTCCACTCGAATCTGTTACAATAACAACCTCATCTAGACGTGTGCCGCTTTCATTCTCCAGATAAACAGAGATTGCAATTCCTTCAACACCATCGCCAGTGTCTTTAGCAACCAATTCAATATCACCTTTCACAACTTCTTGCTCATTTTCAACTATAGGCTCAATGTCTACATCGAATGGAGTTTCAAGATCAATTCTGACCGATATTGAATCTGTCCAAGAATTGCCTTCTCGCAGATATAGCGATGAGTTTTGAGGTGTTTGAATATTCAATTGCATTTGCCCTGGCTCTATCCATGAAGGAGCAGTAGCGACGATAGTGTATGTTCCACCATTCCAAATTACACTCTCGATATTGATACAACGGGCCTCTGTTCCACTTGAATCACAATTAATTCCATTTCCAAGAATGAGTGCTGCATCATCTATGAGTACTCCTTGTCCACCAATCTCAGTTACTCTACCTGTGATCTGAATCCTGTGCTCAACTCCATCTCCTCTGACCACATATGTATTGGCTGAATCGATATGAACGGTTACATCTGCCCATACGGTGATTGTTTGATTGGATGCCACAGGCAGATGGCCTGGACTTCCTTCAAAGTCAAATGTCATGATGTGATTACCACGTGCATAGGAAGATTCAGCTCTTATGGAAGTGCTGAATTCACCATTGATAGATGTTACAACCGTATCTACAAGTGAGCCTCCGATGTAGATAGAAATTGTCTCACCTGCTAATCCATCATTCAATGCTGTGTCAATATCGTACAATGTACCTGTGATTTCCCAGAAATCATCTCTAGTAGCATCATTATCTGAAATGCTAACCGTCATTCCTGTACGATGTGCCAAGAAGAATGTCGTATTTCCTTGTCCAGAACGGTACCAGCCTTGGGCAGGTACATCTGCGATTACAGTGTGATTACCGTCTGCAAAGATGTTAGGGACTTGCCAATTGAAACTGAAGTTTCCATTTGCATCGGTTGTTGCATTTCCAATCGAGACTCCTTCAACAGTTACCAATACGAACATGTTTGCTAATGGATTTAGTTGGTTATCTCCAACGAATCCATCGACAGTGGTTAATTGCTCAACAGCAAGTGGTGATTCGATATTCACTTGTACAAAGATCTTGGAGAATATATTCCAAGTTCCATTATTTGTTGAAGGTAGATATCCTACTGAACCAGTAAATCTAGTTTCTAACAAGACAGGGCCCAATTCTGCATCGGCAGGAACTGGGTGAATTGCTGTGAAAGAACCATCTGCAGTTGTGGTTACATTGGTAAGGAAAACTCCTCCCAACCAGATTTCAATGGATTCGCCTTCGAGAGGATTGTCCACTATGTCCAAGAGACGACCTTGAACTGTTAGAGTATCCTCACGGTCAACTTGACCTCCTTGAGTGATTAACAGTATCTTGGTAGGAACTGCCACTGTGAAGTTCACTGAATCTGAACTTGGGTGATAGAAATCTGGGTTTGCACTATCACCATCTCCTACAGGGTCGACCCAATCTCTTCCTCCAGCAAAGCTCACGATTATGTTATGCTGTCCTGCATTGATACTTTCTGGAGAGTTCCATGCGAACATAAACATTCCATCAGCAGAATTCGATTGAACACTTGAAACTGGTACTCCATCGACCAATAGATAAACAACTGCAATTGAGTTGTTTCCATCTATCTGTAATGGTAAGCCAAGGTCATCTAGTAGTGTACCATTGACATAGAGAACATCTCCTGCAGTAATGGCCGATGAACTTTCAGTGATGTTGACAACAGTTTGACCAAGGACTACGAAAGTGACACTTGCGGTATCTCCAACTAGCCCGGTAGTTCCAGGTATTCCTGTAAACTCTGCATCTAGATCATGGAATCCTACCTGCACATCAGCAGGCACTGTTAGATTCACATCTACAACACCCATTGAGTCAGTAGTTCCAATTGTCGTCACGCTTGTACCGTTTAGAGAAACTGTGACTTGGGCTCCAACGACTGCAGCGCCTGTATTGTCAAACAATTGCAATCTTGCATTTACATCATCTCCACGGTCAGTTCTATCATTGAGGGACGGTTGGTTAACCCCATCAAGTGAAGGAGATACAAACGTTAGAGTCGTATACCCTCGACTATCGAAGGATTGATTCGCACTAGAACCAGAATAATAGTTCACCGAAGGGATATATTGTGCTTCGGCAATATGTGTGCCTGCACCAAACCCGGAAGACAGGGCGATATTGGCTGTCCAACTTCCATTAGCCTGTATTTGTCCGTTAGTCAAAGTAAATCCTGTTGCATTTCCATCGATTGTGAACAGAACATTCGCAGTCAATTGATTGCCGTTCCTCAACTGAAGTGCGCTTCCGTTATCGCTTTCTATCGTTCCAGTAATTGTAAACGAATCTCCAGCAACAGGGTTTGCAACTATTGGGTCAACAACCATTACTGTAGTAGAGCGAATGGTTACTGTAGACAAATTCCTTTGCGTGGATAATAAGTCGAAAGTACCATTGTAATACATTGAAATTGTAATCAAACCTAGTGGCTGATCGAAAGGAACATTGTAAACGAAATCTGTTCTTCCTTGAGCGTCAGTAGTGTTCGAAGGTAACCATGTTTCATCGAATTGAACATCGATAACATAACCACCAAGCGGTTGGAACATATTCGAAGACTCAACCATTTGTAATGTGATATTTACATCAGAACCACGGTTTACAATAATCGGGTTGAGAGGTTGAACATTTTCGAACAATGTAACTCCTTGAACCAAAATCGAATGGTTACTTGAATCGGTTAGATAGAATGGAGAAGAGTCCTCCACAACTGAAATTATCAGATCTCGAGGGCCTCTTTGAGTACCGTTATTCAAAACATCAGTAGGTACTGAGAGATTGAAACTTCCATTGATAGAAGTGTAGACTCCATTGACTAACTTTTCATCCGGGTTGTCCAGCCAGAACATTTCTAATGCAACAGCGGTTGTTAGATTTCTGCTAGCATTATCGCCATCCTCAACTTGTCCAATAACTTGGAAATTAACTCCTGCAGTAATGGTTGAAGGAATTGAATCGATTCTAATGTTTGAAGGGACTTGTACTGTGACATTGATGTCTGTAAAGTTTCCATAATGTCTAGTTGCTCCAGCTATCTTTGGAGAAGTGACATCATCAAGAACTTCCATTCTCAAGACATATTGTCCTGGGTCCACACCAGATACAAGCCAAGTTAGAGTAGCATTTCCATCTGCAGCACTTGTTGCACTTCCAATAGAGATATTCGCACCACCATAGTCTAGAATGTAGTTGACTTGAGAACCGCTAACGTTGGAATTGTCTGTAACATCTCCTACTCTGACGGTTAGATCTACAGAACTATTCATCACAGCTATGACATCAGAGCCGGGGGGCGTCGTAAGAACAACCTCTGACTCAATACCCCATGTTGTGGAAGGTATCTGTGGAGGTGAAGGAGGAGTTGCTGTATCTACCCAAATGAAGTACGCACCTCCAACTGGTGCTAATGAATCAAAGTCAGTGATCACTTCGATATCATAGACAGAAGATGGTAGGATATCTGGTGCTGTAATACTAATGTTGTAAGTTCCAGTTGTGTTATTGAGAACACCATTCGCTAGGTCAACAATACCTTCAGGAGTTATCATTTGTATCATAATTACCGAATCGTTTCCTAGAACTGCTGTTCCATGTACCGAATCGGTGATATCACCAACTATCCAAGTGGTATTTCGCAGATATGTCCAATCATCGATTACTGTTACAGTTAGGTCAACAGTACCCATAATTCTCAACGATGAAGTATTAGTTGTGGATTGGAAGTATTCATTTCCACCAAATGACATGTCAAATGTGTAATCTCCCGCAAAGAGATTAGCATTGGTGGCGAATGTAGGTGAAATTGTACTTGAGTCTGGGTCTGAAGTAGTATTTACAGTCGTACCATCAAAGTCAAAAGTAAATGTTCCACTCAGATTCAAATCAAATTGACCACCCAAATGGTCCGTCACTTGAACAATTATTCCAACATCATTTCCACGAATCTGAGGATTGGCTTGTAATTCGAAGAATAACAGCCCTTGTAACCACCAAGGTGTTCCAGATGTATTGACTGAATCAGTAGCCTCTAGATCATCAGGATAGAAAATTAATTGCAATTCGATTTGTCCAGCTTTAACTGTGGTATCATTCATAGTCAAAACATGAGATATTGCAAATGAACCGTTTACGGACTGATTGAATAATTCAATGAAAGTTCCACCGCCGTTCAATTCACGCATACCGAACGAAAGGTTACCCGATAATGCAACAGGTGTCGCGCCGAAAGAGTTAGCCGAACCATTGATGTAAACCAATTCATCAATCTGTAGAATTGAATTGTTCGCCCCAGGGCCTTCAATAACAGCAGTTAGGTTTGGAGCATCTCTGATATCCATAGTTATGGAATGGGTAGAAGGACGAAGGTGGAATTGAGGACCTCCGACCGATTGAGATGTATCTTGCCATCCACTGAAACCAAGTGTTGCAGAAATATTGGTCTTTGTCTCTAGTTCATCCAATGTAACATTGATTTCCCAAACACCATCAGGTCCAACAGAACCAGTTAGATTAGTTGCTCCATTAACTGAAGATACGAAATCAAGCCAAATTTCTAGATTGCCCAACTCATCTGCACCGCCTGTTTCATTATTTTCAAACAATAATTGCCCTGACAAAATGGTAGTAGCACCAGCACCAAGTACCGGTTGGTCGATTGCTGCAGGCTGGGAATGATTGATTACAGAATCATCGGTCATATTGATGAAAACTCCAAGGTCTAATCCATCATGTGATACATATCCATTCTGAATGTGTTCCAGAACAATACTTGCATATCCTGGTGCAGCAGGAGATTGCATTGAACCGTTGATTGAGAAGTTACCGTTAGCATCGGTAGTAATTGTTCCAAACAGATTGTCGATAGAACCTGCAGGGCCAGGAACATTTCCAACATCATCTACGCTTACAACAAATCCTCTAAGGGTGATATCCGGTATAGCTGTGGAATTTTCAACATACTGTAAGGTTCCAGAAACCGTAACTTCGACCTGATTATCACGATCGTAGGTTGTTGGAGACCAAGTTAGATTCACCACTTCAATCTCTTCAGGTGTAGGACACGCATCGAATGGAATCCATCCTAAATCATCTCCACCACTTCCAGCAGTCGTTTCTAGACGAACTTCTCCCCACTGAGCGATATTACCGCCATAAACGGCATATCCATTGCCAGTCCAGGAACCGCCTTTGTAACCAGTTACGAATCTTGCAGGTAGGCCTGCAAGTCTTGCCATAGTTACGAATACTGTAGTAAATTCAGAACAAGTTCCTTCTTTGGCTCGATTAAGAACTTCATAGGTAATGTCAGCTTCAGGTGCAGAACCACTTCCGTTGTAATTTCTCTTGAAATCAAAGGTTGTATTTCCATCTCGTAAGAATGTAGCAATAGCATCAGCTTTCGAATATGCATCGGTTGCTCCAGCATTACTGATGACTTCATCTGTAACATTCTTGACAAAGGATTCAGGCAGTGAATTATTGGTGAAGAAATCTGGAACTAGAGTTTCATAACTTGAATTTGTGCCAGCAATAGTATTTGCAGACAATGTACTCCAATCAAACCAATACTCGTGTTCTTCAACCCAAATAGCATCTAACAATCCCGCAGATATTTCGTAAGAATGAGTATCATTTGTTCTAGTCATTGCCAATGAAGCATCCGACCAGAATGTGATGTTGAATTGGTAAGCAGACATCGGCACCTTGCCAGACATCATAGGGTTTGCAAATGCAATGTTCCAAGCAACTGTATCATTAGCATAATTTGAGGATGCCAAATGAGTATTATTTGTGTAAGGGACATTTATTTCGGATGCTGGATGAGAATTTGTTTCAAGTCCATAAGCCGCACCGGTATAGAAATCATATGTGTGTAGTCTCCAAAGATGTTCACGGTTGAGGTCTACTACACCACTTGTGTTGTTTGCCCAGAAGATGATGTCATTTTCTACTACGTCATCTGAAGGGTCCCAAGGGTCGAATGGTGAGCCTTGACAATTTGTGAACCAGAATTGTTGAGGACACTCGTCTCCATCAAGCATTCCGCCGCCATCGGTATCTGGGTTGCGCCAGTCAGTACCTGTCTGGTTTTCAACAGCATCAGGTATCTTGTCGCCATCAAAATCATCAGGGAAAATATCGTCAGAAGGATTATTTTCAGGATTGGTAGAATCGAAGTACTCTTGCTTGTCGTTGACACCACCAGAATCTGTGTCTGCATTATCTTCTTCTGTAACCCATGCATCTTGACTTCCATTTGTTATACCAATCCATGAATTGTCACAACCGGTAGTCGTCTCGAAATAATTGTTCAATCCATCACCATCGTCATCAAGTGTATTATCACAAGGTTGTAATGGGTCTGTTCCTGCAAGGACTTCATCGAAATCGTTTACTCCGTCACCATCTGAATCAAACAAAGTAGGATTGGAAAAGTAGCCAAATACTCCCAAGGTTTCTTCCCAATCCGCTAATCCATCTCCATCAGAATCAGAATAGTCATCATCACAATAATTTGCAAATGAACCGCCTGAGATGTCATGACACCATGAGTTGTTCCAACTTTCGACGGAGGACGCACCAGCCGGAGGAGAAACGAAAACTCCTTGCAATACATTGTTTACTTCAGCACCATAATTGAACTGAGTATACGTTCCCGAACTATTGTAAAATCCAATTCCTCCAGCAGGACTGAAACCTGAACCATCAGTAACAGTAAGTTGACTAGAACCAGAATTATAGGCACCTGGACCGATTGAAGTTGCGAAGTTGATTAGAGAATCACATGGGTCTGTACCATGAGTGACATTGGATTCATCACCATCATTGACACCACCAAAGTCAGTATCTGCAACATTCCAAAGCGTACAAGATAAGTTTTCTTGCCAGTTTTCTAAACCATCGTTATCGAAGTCTCCCGAATCTTCTCTTCGAGTTGGGTCGGTTTCGTTTGCATCGACTAAACCATTTCCGTTCTTGTCCTCATCGCCATCATCGAAAGCATCACCATCGGTATTGTTGTTACGAGGGTCGCTAGCTTGTGGAGGAGAACCATATTGTCCGTTGATTTCCACACCATCGTTGATTCCATCGGCATCTGTGTCTGAATTAGTAGGATCTGTTAGTAAGGTAAGTGCTTCATGAGAATCATTCAATCCATCATTATCAGTATCTGAGTCTCGAGGATTGGTTGAAGTTATTCCATCTGTTTCTGCGGTTAGAGTAGCACAACCACCAGGGCCAATTCCTAAGTGAGGAGAACAAGGAGTTGTAGTTTCTGTGAATGAGCCTGAAGGACCAGGTCTGTAACAAGGCTGACCACCACAAGTGGTAGTCCATGAAGGATTGATGTACTCGTAGATGTTGATTAATCCGTCACCATCTGGGTCTCCGTTTGCTCCATCTGCATTTGAAGCAGATGTTGCATTCAAGCCATTGGATGCTTCCCATCCGTCCGGCATTCCATCGCCATCTGTGTCCCAACCCATTGGGTCTTCATCAGCGATTCCGTCACCATCATCATCATCAGTAGCACAGTCAGCATCGCCATCAAAGTCGTTATCGTTGGAATCAACCATTCCGTCTTTGTCATTATCAAAACCATCTGTACAGATATTTCCAACCGGGTCTTCATCACACAGGATTACGCTGCCTGTACCATCTGAACCAGCATCACCACATGCAAGTTGGTTGTATTGCATTGCGTTTTCTTCATCCCAGTCATTGACAGGAACCGTTCCATTCCACCAAACACCGTTATCCAAAACAGATGTTGTAGAAGACAGGTCCCAATTTGAAGGCTGGCCGTAGTTATATTCTTGTAAATTTGAGAATCCATCACCATCAGGGTCACCAATTGCACCATCAGAATTAGTTGCTGAGAGTGGGTCTAATCCGTATTGCCATTCCCATCCATCAGGAAGTTGGTCGTTATCGGAGTCCCAATCATTAGGTTGGGTGTTTATCAGATACTCCAAACCGTATGTCAGACCGTCTCCATCTTGGTCTGTTGCAGCAAGCGCTGTGAACGATACGAATTCAATAGAAGCGATGGTTGAGAGCAACATTAGGAGTGCAAGACCCATGGACTTGAACTTCTTTTGATCTAGCTCTCTGAGCAATTTTGGACGAGCTGACGAGTGGATGGAGGACATACGCACGGCTAACACCAAGACTTCGGTATCACCAAAGGCACTTAATGGAAATGGTACATTGTTCATACACAATTTTGCCAAAACTCTCCCCTACGGGGAGAAAATTAACGATTTTAGAGGTATCAAAGATCTTCTAAATCTTCTAACAACTCTAAATCATCTTCGAATTCTTCTTCTTCTGAAACTGCATCAGGAATGTCTGCTAAATCATCAGAAATTGTCTTCATTTCCAACTCTTCTTCTTCCCACATTGAAACTTCTCTAGCAGAAGTCTGCCCTCTTCTGTAGACTGCCAAGAATACCACAAGAAGGATACCCACATACAGACCAATTGTCTGCGGATTTTCAAAGTCGGTAGCAGCGTTTACAATACATTCGATTCCTTCACATGATGTTGTGAATTGGAATTGGGGTGTTTGCTTAAGTTGATTAGTACTTACTTCATCATCCAAAGGCTCAACTGAAAGAACTACAATCGCTTCTTTACCAGCCACAATATCTTCAGATGCAGTCAGAATCATAGTGAATTCTTGGGTGCTAAATGGCTCAATTTCTAGAAGTATAGTATTTCCTTCCTGAGTAGAACCACTCTTTGAGAATGTAGCACTCCATCCAGACGGTAATGTTTGAGCTGAAATTATCACATCTAGCACAACATTGTTCGAATTCTCAACACTGAACTCATAATCTTGCTGAGCACCAGGCAAAAATGGAGTTAACTCGGTTATTCTTTCAACGAAAATCCTTCCTGGCTTTACTTCTTCTTCAACCTCTATGTGGAGTGGTAAATCGAAGTATCTTGGATCACCCTCTGAAACTTCTTCTGTCACACGTAGGTACAGTGTGTGATTACCTGCTAGAACTTGGTCACGCATGTCTATTGTGACAGTAATGTCTGCAAATGTGTCTGGGCTTAGTTGGATAGCGACCAACTCTTCACCATTATCGCCCTTTATTGTATAGTCCCATGTACCGTAAGAAGGATCTCCAGTGTCTTCATTGGTGTTCTTGTCCAATTTATCAGGTGAGATAATTCTCCAAGTGTTTTCTACACCCTCATCTGTGCTATCGGTGATTCTGACATCGAAACTGACCGTAGAACCTGGTTCTACTGGTCCAACACTTCCAATTTCTTGGCCATCAGAATCCGACTTTACTTCAGCAAGAATTCCAAAGGTTCTGTGTACTGTAAAAGACACCATAGAACTCATTTCATCATCTCCAGCACTGAAACAAATAATGGTGAACATACCAATGTCTACATCATCTCTGTTAGTAGGAGGATAGATTTTCAGAATCAAGGACATAGTTTCATGAGAAGGAATGTCTGGAGTAATTGCATAAGGCCCTTCAGTAGTTAACTCAGAACCGGTATCGTTGTCAAAGAATGTGTAGGTCCAAGACGAACTAGGCGTCTCATCAACCTTCAACCGGTAGGTATCTGTATCGAAACCTGCATTGAACAAATCTAGGTAGAATGGTTCTCCTGGAATGGCCATATCTGAATCGATATAGTGTGATAGAGTTTCATCAAAGGCTTCAGGTCGATTAGAATCTGCGATTTGGATTTGGTGTTCCTCATCTTCGTATACATTCATCCTCGGTGGAGCGAAAACACCCACCTCTTCAACATCCAGTACAATCTTTTCGATTACTGCCTCTTCTCTAATGTTGTCTTCATTTTCGACAAAGCCACGTGCCCAAACCTCAATTCTATCAGGTGCTGTTGACAAATCACCATCAGGAGCTTCTATGGATAATGTTGCAATCTTGAATGAACCTCCTCCTGCTAATGAATAGCCTGCAGGTTGATCCCACAATGGGTCACCCCAAGAACTCGGAAGTGAAGTAAACAACTCAAATTCAACATCCATTTGAATTCCTGCTGAACCTGTGTGCTCCACCATAAATTCAACACTGCTGAGTTGGCCAGGAGCAATCAAAACACTATCCGCTTGTTCGACTGGTAAGGAAAGATACATCCCATATTCCATGAAATCGATACCAACGTGACGGTACACCACTACGTGGCCTTGAACATCTGTAACCTCTAGTGACAGATTGTAATGGCCTGCAGCAATTCCTGCAGCATATGTCCAGGTGTAATTGCCAACCAATCCATTGTTATCCAATCTCAAATCATCGTCTTCGAATTCTTTATCGAATACCGTGTTAGTGCCTGATGGAGTAGTCAAAACCAAGTTGACTGAATTGATGTCATCTCTTCCAAATGCATCTCTAACATCAACTGAAAACTGAATTGTTCTGAACTCTGGCCTGTGGTTTGGAGACCATTCTAGTTGTTCTGCATCGGTCCAAATTCCACCAGATGCGTGAACTTTGACACTAGAATCTGCAAGTGCATTTGCCTTCACAGATAATCTGGAAAAACTGTTGGTGTTATCTAAATCACCATATTGAATTTCAACATCGCAATCTCCACCTTGACCAATCCCTCCTTGGCCTTCACAAGACGCTGAACCATCGATTTGGAGCCTTAATTGTGAACCCTTTTCTACAAGGAAGCCATCTTCTGGAACGTCAAATGCAATTTCGTTAATTGTCCAAACACAACCTGAACTTCCAGGTATAACACTGTCCTGACATGGCGATGTGAGTTGATCGGTAACAGTATATGTCGGACCTCCAACAGAATTTAGCGTGTATGTTAAATCAGCAGTAGACCCTTCCTGTCCTTTGAATTGTAGATAGACAAATAGTTTGACTTCTGATGCACTTCCTTCACCGTACAAAGTCAAATCACCAATCAGATCATCTGAACGGAATTCAACTCCTGAAAGGATGCTTGCTATCTTGTTTGAACCTTCTGGTTCGATGGTAGTGATAGCACCATCACCACCTGAAACTCCTTCTTCATCCAGGTACAAATTGTAATTTTGTAAATTGGCAGGAACTTGCATACTAACTGGTTCTTCGTCCAAAGTTTCGAACTCGACGGCAGGAAGACCTGAAGATAGCATCAACAGCAGCACGAGGACAGGAACAAATCGTGATTTTAGCATGCGCACCAATATACCGTCTGCGCTGGGGTGTTAAACCGTTTTGCACAGATTGCTTACCAAAGGAGTCACCCTACGGGTGATTTCTATTTCGCCGAAGCGACCAAGCCGTTGCCAAGCACAGCCCGATAATTATCAAAGCCATAGGGTCGAAACTTGAGGTGGAAATTTGAATGATTTCAGATTGTGCACCTTGGCCTCCACAACCAGGAGGGGGAGGACCTATTCCTGGACCCCATGTTTCTCCATAGCCATCGCAATCTCCGCCGCCACCGCCACCTTGACCGGCCCCTGCATCGCTAGACATGTCGGCTTCACCGTGGTAACATATCAGGAAGTAAGGGAACCCCATATCGCCATCACCATTTTGCATAGTACTGTGGTAATGATAGATTCCCTGAGGGAATTCTGGAGTCGGCCCAAAGTGGCCGTTGCATTGATCGAGATGACCAAGCCCTTCGGTGTACTTGTAATCATCAATTCCATTGTATCCGGTTTGTCCATCTTTTAATTCGTATGAGCTTTTCATTTCAACAACATTCATGTTGTCATCATATCCCCAGAAACCATAGATTGGATAGCCATCGAATGCAACTCCAATAACCTTCGAATGATTACCGTCATAGGTATTTTGAGCGACTGCTTGAATGGTAGATTCGTCATAATCATTTTCTATAGACTCGCCTTCTTCTGGATGCCAATGCATACAATTACCATCTGCATGATAGTGATATGTTCCACCTTGCGCAGCATGGCCATGACAAATCCCTAATTCAATCGGTTGTCGGTCTTCATTGTATGCCCCATGTTCTGCAGCAACTGCATCACCACCAGGTCCATCTTCAGGGCCATAGATGGGAACTCCGTTAATCGAAACAGCAACTGCTCCCCTATCTGGGGCGCATTCCTTGTCACCATTGGCTTCGGGACAATTTGAACTATCATGACCACCAGAGGTATCGTTGACAGGGCTCCTAGGAATCGACCAGGTGTATGACTGAGCCGTAGCACAATCACCTCCACCTGAGCATGCTAAGGTTGATTCAAAATCATGATTCGGAAGCCCATTGGTCGTTATTATCAAGTGTGTTTCATTGAGCGTAATAGATACCTCACACTGATGATTTTCTATATTTGAGGTTGTAAGATCGTCCACAAATGGTCTATCATCGTTTGATTGGCATTGGAAGAAATCCAACCAGAATTGAGCTAAATCTGTTGCATCATATCCTATTTCAATAACACTCAATATGACGCTAGCGGTACCTGAACCTGCAGAATTATTTGCAAATACAGTAAATGTAGTTTCAGGGATAACTTCGAGTGGAGTACCACTAATCCTTCCAGATTGATTATCAAATGAAAGACCGTTAGGTAAATCCGGATATATTTCCATTGAAACAATATGACCACCAGTGCTCGTGAAAGTTATGTCAGTCATCTCAGTACCGTTAGTAAGTGACTGTGAAATAGTGTAAGGAGTGATTTCAGGGACTGTGATAACTGCGGTCAATACAAGAGTCTCTTTACAGAAATCTTCACCATCGTCGACATAAAATTCGATAGTGTAATTCCCAATCAAATCAGGAGTAAATTCAGCGATCATGTTCGATGGATTAACTACCTGTGCAGTCGAATTCTCTGGGCTTGTGATTATTTGCCACGAAGGATTCAGGAGTGTGTCGCCGTCTAAATCTGCAGAATTACTCGCATCAAGATATACCATTTCATTTACATCAGTAGTCAAATCATCGCCAACATCACAACTTGGAGCAGTATTTCCATCAGTATTGTTGGTATTTTGGTCATATTCGCAACTACCATCATCATCAGTCGCATCTGTGTTGTAATTGTTTGCAGATTGATCTGTACAACCTGCAACTTCATCTGAATCTAAAACTCCGTCATCATCTTCATCATAATCACAACTTCCATCATCACTGTTTGCATTTGAATTGAAATTGTTAGCAGAACTATCTGTGCAACCATCTACTAGTTCTGCTGAAATTATTATTGTAAGATTATCTGACCATGTATCTTCAGGTAGATTGTGTGCTCTAAATGTGATGGAGATATTTTCACTCCTGTCTTCAACGTCAATGTCGAAACTCCAAGCACCATTCATATCTGTAGCTAAATTATCTCCACTAGAAACACCTTCAGCAGATTGCATTATCCAAGTTATACGAACTTCCATTGGATGGTCATGAATGACATTACCTGTAACAAATTGTTCACCTTCAATTTCCACCAGTATTGCTTCCAAAACCGGGTCTGCATGCGAATGTTTGGTGTGGTCTATGGTATCCTCATCAGAACTATCATCACAATCTTCGAATCCATTATTTTGTAAATCAGAAGAAATAATTTGACCATTGTCACAAGTAAAGGTTTCAACTTCTAAATCCTTATCAGAAGAGTTTGAGTCTATGGCGATATAGCCTAGAATTGAAAAAACCAAAACTATTGACAACGCAATAGGGGCAACTTTACTCATAATAATTAACCATCTGCAATATCATATAATGTTAGAGATTGTATGCTCACAATGAATTACTTATGGAAAATGGTCCGACTCATTCATTAATTCCCAGCCTCGCCGGCAGTTTAACGCAGGGGTTGCCGAGTTGGTCAAAGGCGCCGGGCTTAAGATCCGGTCTCGATGGGTTCGTGAGTTCAAATCTCACCCCCTGCACCATTCAACTGATTGACCATCCACCATCTACTGGAAGGATGAAACCAGTGATGTAATCTGCATTAGCAAGGAATTTGACCGCATTTGCAATATCTTCTGGGTTGCCTGCTCTGCCTAAAGGTACTTTCTCGATAATCTTGTCAAATCTTTCTTTCTCCCAAGCAGCAGCTAGAATTG
Source organism: Candidatus Poseidoniales archaeon (assembly GCA_003602415.1). Taxonomy (GTDB): domain Archaea; phylum Thermoplasmatota; class Poseidoniia; order Poseidoniales; family Poseidoniaceae; genus MGIIa-K1. The sequence goes on from QQSK01000011.1 coordinate 42,370, forward strand.
CACCTGGAGCAATGCCGTTGACTCTAATTTCAGGTGCTAACTCACCAGATAGATTGAGCAATAATTGCCGTAAAGCCGCTTTTGTAGCGGTATAGTGACTCAATTCCTCCCATGCTTGGCCCCAACTAGTATCAACCATACCAATTACACATCCTTTCTTGGCTTTCAGTTTGGGAACTAATCCTTGAGTTATGAAGAATGGAGCATCCAGATGGATTGAGGTAAACCTTCGCAACTCTTGAGGAGTAACTGTAGAGAAGTCTTCTTGATTATAGATAGACGCATTATGAATTAGAAGATCTATTCCACCTGCTTCTTGTACTATTTCATGGTCATGAATTTCTTCGATAATCCTGAATAAATCTTCATCGTTTGAAAGATCGCCTGAAACTATAGCTCCTCGGCCTCTTTTGATCAGATGTTTTGCTTGGGTTAGAGACCGATTACAATGAACAATAACAGCCCACCCGTCTTCCAATAAAGTGCTAACAATTGTTGCACCGATTCTACGCGCTCCACCAGTGATTACTGCAACTCGCATATACTACTCGAATACGAGTTTGGGCTTGAATGCTCGTAAACCCCCATACCGACTCTTTTTGCACTCCATCCCTTCGGGATGGGTAAGGGGGAGTTGCTATGACAGTGCGAAAATTGACTATGGCCAAAGCTAGAACTCGTCTTCCAGAGTGGTTTAGAACTCGCCTTCCGTCCGGTGAATTACAGAAGAAATTCAACGAAACCAAGAGCACGGTTACCGAAAATATGCTTCACACTGTTTGTCAAGAAGCTCGTTGCCCAAATATCCACGAATGCTGGGCTGCTAAGGATGCAACCTTCATGGTTGCAGGACAAGAATGTACAAGAGGATGTAGATTCTGTGCAGTTGGTACTATCAAAAGACCACCTCCTCTAGATGAAAATGAACCGCAAAATTTGGCGGATGCAATTTCAACAATGGGTCTTAATCATGCAGTTATCACTGTTGTAAATCGTGATGACCTTCCAGATAGTGGCGCATCTCATTATCGTAAATGCCTAGAAGCGGTTAGAGAAAAATCACCTGAAGTTAGTTTGGAATTACTTTGTAGTGATTTGGCTGGAGACCACCAAGCCCTACAATCACTTCTAGAAGATATGGAGTTGGAAGTTTTCGCCCACAATGTTGAGTGTGTGCCACGTTTGGATTCGGTAGTTAGAGACGCTAGAGCCTCATTTAAGCAATCTATTGGAATACTAATTCAAGCAAAGAAATTACGCCCAGACATTCTAACAAAGTCATCATTGATGGTCGGTTTAGGCGAAACTGATGAAGAAATCGTCGAAGCATTGCAACTGCTCAAAGACGCTGATGTAGACTTGGTTACAATCGGACAATACCTTGCACCAAGTCCAAATCATTTGCCGGTTGATAGATTTCCCGAACCATCACAATATGATGATTGGAGTAAGAAGATTGAGGAAATGGGTTTCCTTGGTTGGGCTTGTGGACCATTGGTTAGGTCTTCGTACAAGGCTGGTGAACTTCTTGCCAAGGCATCGGCAAGGCTTAGAACGGTCAAGGAGTGAGATGTTACATGGCGGGGAGTAATGACGGGTCTATGGACGCTTATACAGTACCTACCGCACCATTCCGACCAGGGGATGAGGCCGACTTTGGAGGTTCTTGGAAAGAGCAACCGGGCGACTTATCCAGACCAGATCCTGCAACTTGCACAGCACCGGATACAAACGACCATGCACATGGATTAATCCGTGTTCTTGGCGATGATGACTCTGCTTCTGGCGAGTGGAATCCAGAATTGGATGCTGAAGAATTGATTCGTGGATTAGAGATGATGATGCGTCTAAGAATCTTCGACGACCGTATGATTAAGATGCAGAGAACAGGAAAACTCTCATTTTACATGCGTTCATTTGGAGAAGAAGCTATCGCTATTGCTCAAACTATGGCATTGGACGATACCGACTGGATTTTCCCATCATACAGACAACCTGGTGCCCAATTTGTTAGAGGCAGAGACATGGTCAGTATGATTTGTCACTGTATAGGAAACACAGAGGATAACATTCGTGGTAGACAAATGCCAGTTCATTACTCTTGGAAAGAGGGGCATTTCATCTCAATTTCTAGCCCGGTTGGTACTCAATTCAGTCAAGCGGTTGGAGTAGCAATGGCATCAGCATACAAAGGCGATGACCAAGCAACAATCACTTGGCTTGGAGATGGAACAAGCGCTCAAGGTGACTATCATTACGGACTAAACTTCGCTTCTGTTTTCAAGCCTCCAGTTATTCTCAATGTTGTAAATAACCAATGGGCCATCTCAACTCACAGAAATATTGCTACTGGCGGTGAAAACTTCGCTGCTAGAGGACTTGCTTATGACATCCCATCTTTGAGAGTAGATGGAAATGATTTCCTCGCTCTATACTCTGTAACCAAGTGGGCGCGAGAGCGTGCTCGTGCAGGCAAGGGAGCGACTCATATCGAGGTATACACATACAGAGCAGGTGGGCACTCTTCATCGGATGACCCATCGATTTATCGCCCTGGTGACGAATTCGAATGTTGGCCTGGTGGAGATCCGGTTGACAGATTGAAAAAGCACTTGATTTCAATTGGAGCATGGTCTGAAGAGAAGGATGCAGAATTAGCGCAAAAGATCGATGATGAAGTAATGGCTGCTTACAAAGAAGCATGCACATATGGTGATTTGGCTAACGGTCCATTCCCACCAGCATCAACAATATTTACCGAAGTCTACGAAAGTGTTCCTTGGCACGTACAAGAACAACGTGAGGAACTTGGAAAGTGAGGTGATTGTTATGACTGAAATGAATATGATACAATCACTTAACAGTGCATTAGACTCCCTGTTAGAGAAGGATGAAAATGTAGTGATTTTCGGAGAAGACGTTGGTTACTTTGGAGGAGTATTCCGTGTTACATCCGGGTTACAGGAAAAGCATGGTCTTCACAGAGTGTTTGATGCACCATTAGCGGAAGGTGGAATTGCAGCTATCGCATTTGGAATGGGACTCAATGGATTGAGACCTGTAGCAGAGATTCAATTCGCAGACTACATATTCCCTGCATATGACCAAATCGTAAATGAAATCGCAAAACTTCGTCACCGAAGTGGCGGTGAGTTCTCAACTCCTGTCACTATCAGAACCCCTGCTGGTGGAGGGATTAAAGGTGGACATCATCATTCACAAAGTCCAGAATCACAATTCACACACACGCCAGGACTGAAGGTAGTTTACTGTTCAAATCCTCGAAATGCAAAGGGTCTACTGACCAGTGCTATCGAATGTAACGACCCAGTTATTTTCTTCGAACCAAAGCGTTGCTATCGCGGACCGTTTTATGGAGACCCACACAATGTTCCTACTTGGAAAGGACATGAAGATGGAGATGTGCCAGAAGGTTACTTCTCATTGCCTCTTGAAGAAGCAAGAATTGTCCGTGAAGGCAGTGCATGTACTGTTATTGCATGGGGAACTATGGTCCATGTCGCCCAGAAAGGCATAGAAGAAAGTGGAATCGATGCTGAGTTGATCGATTTACAGACATTGTTACCTTGGGATAGAGACACTGTAGTTAACTCGGTTAAGAAAACAGGCCGTTGTGTAATTGTTCATGAAGCACCAAAGACAAGTGGATTTGGAGCAGAGATGAGTGCATCAATCCAAGAAAGATGTTTCTGGCACCTAGAATCCCCAATCTTACGAGTTACAGGTTGGGACACACCTTTCCCACACACAACAGAGTGGGATTATCTTCCAAGCCCTGAAAGAATATCAGAGGCTATTAAGAAAACACAGGAGGCATAAAAATGGGAATATTTGCGTTCAAGCTACCAGATATAGGAGAAGGAGTTGTTGAAGGAGAAGTCGTCGAATGGATGGTTTCAGTAGGAGATACCGTGAAGGAAGACGACCCGATATTGTCGGTCATGACCGATAAGGCAACTGTCGAAATTCCATCACCTACAGATGGAGTAGTCAAATCGTTGGTTGGAGAACCTGGAACTATTCTTGCAGTTGGTCAAGTTTGTATTGAATTCGAAACCGATGGAGAAGGTAGCCCTGCTGAGCCAGAATCTGTCGCTGAAGTTGTTGAAGAAGTCGCAGAACCAGAACCTGTTGTTGAAGAGAAGGTTGAGGCTGCACCCACACCAGAGCCTGTTGTTGCTAAGGCAACTCCAGTAGTTGTAGCAGCATCTGGCGCACGACCTCTAGCTTCTCCTGCAGTTCGCCAGAGAGCACGAGAAAGTGGAATCGATTTGACCAGTGTTGGAGGAAGTGGCCCTGCTGGAAGAATCACACACGCAGATTTAGATTCATGGAAAGATGCTGGCAGCCCAGTTGCTGCTGCAGGTCCTTCAAGAACTGCAAAGACAGGAGTTACAGAAGTTCCAGTTATTGGACTAAGAAGAAAGATTGCAGAATCTATGACTGCATCTTACAGCACAATCCCTCACTTCAGTTACTTTGAGGAAGTTGACATCACTGATCTAGAAACTCTAAGAGTACATCTAAACTCAAACAGAGCAGAAGGGCAGCCAAAACTGACCTATCTACCATTCATTATGCAAGGATTGGTCAAGGCTCTTGGTGAAAACCCAGTTTGTAATGCATTGTATGATGATGAGAAAGGAGTCGTTTCTCGGCATGATGCTATCCACTTGGGTATTGCTACACAAACTGACAGAGGATTGTATGTACCTGTTGTCAAACATGTAGAAGCTCAGGATATCTGGACCTCTGCATCTGAGATGCAAAGAGTCAGTCAAGCCGCACGTGATGGAACTGCGGGCTTGGATGAATTAACTGGCTCTACATTCACAATTACTAGCCTAGGACGAATGGGCGGACTTGGAGCAACACCAATCATCAACAAACCTGAAGTTGGAATTCTAGGGGTACACAATGCGGTAGATTCCCCTGTAGTTAGAAATGGTCAAATCGTAATCCGAAAGATGATGCGATTGTCCTCATCTTGGGATCACCGAGTAGTCGATGGCTGGGATGGCGCTGTTCTTGTTCAGAGGCTCAAAACACTGCTTGAAAATCCTGCAACTATCTTCATGTGAGGTTGATTAAAATGAAGTCTCGAAAATGCAAAGTTCTTGTCGTAGGTGCTGGACCTGGAGGATATGTTGCTGCAATTCGTTCAGCACAATTAGGAATGGACACCATAATCATCGAAGGTGAAAGAGCAGGAGGAACCTGTTTAATCCGTGGATGTATACCTTCCAAGGCTATGATTCATGCAGCACACAAATTCCACGATTTAGCTAAGCACGCCAAAGAAGGAGGTCACATGGGAATTTCAATTCCTGGACCTGCTGAATTAGAAATGGCATCGCTGAAAGGATGGAAAGACGATATTGTCGACCGCCTAAACAAAGGTGTAGAACACTTGCTAAAGAGTTCTGGAGCAGAGTTGATTACCGGCTGGGCTGAATTCAAAGATGCCAAAACTGTAGTAGTTGGAGATGTACAAATCGAAGCTGAGAACGTAATTTTAGCAAATGGTAGTGTACCTATCGAATTGCCATTCATGAAATATGGAGATGGTGTAATCTCTAGTAGAGAAGCCTTGGACATAGACGAAAAGTTGGACCACTTAGTCGTTGTCGGAGGAGGATATATCGGACTTGAATTAGGAATTGTTCACAGAATGCTTGGTGCTGAAGTAACAATTGTTGAGGCCATGGATAGTGTTCTACCTATTTTCGATAAGGAACTGAGAAGACCACTAGAACTATTCCTTAAGAAAAACAAAATCAAGGTAAATACCGGTGTTTTTGCTAAAGGTGCTGAAAAACTAGACAATGGAAAAATCAAGCTCAACTTCATTGACAAGAATAATGCTGACGATGAATCAAAAATGCAGTCTGTTGAAGCAGACCGTGTATTGGTAACTGTTGGCCGCAGACCTCGAAGTGAAGGACTTGCACCAACAGGAGTCGCTCTAAACGAGCGTGGATTTGTCAAGGTTAACGACCAATGCCAAACCAACATGAAAGGTGTCTATGCTATTGGTGACGTTTCTGACTTAGGAGAAATGTTAGCCCACGTTGCTTCATTCCAAGGAGAAATGGTGGCTGAGATAATCGCAGGTCACAATCGCGCTTACAATCCGGTGGCTGTCCCTGCAATTGTGTTCACAGAGCCAGAAATCGTCTCTGTAGGTATGTCTCCTGAAGAAGCCAAAGAAGCAGGTCATCCAGTGATTACTGGTAAGTTCCCCCTCGCAGCCAATGGAAGATCTCTTACTCAAGAAGCCGAAAAGACCGGTGGTTTTGTTCGTGTAGTTGCTCGTGAAGATGACCACCGAATACTAGGTGTTCAAGCGGTTGGAACACACGTCAGTGAATTGGTTGGCGAATGGACTCTAGCGCTTGAGATGGGTGCTCTACTCGAAGATATTGCTGGAACTATCCATGCACACCCAACTATGACCGAGATGACGCATGAGGCTGTTTTAGCAACTCTGGGACATGCAATTCACATTGCTTGATTCGCTCATTCAGAGTAAACTGCCACCGTTCCATTCCAAAACCTGTACCTCAAACCATTCTAACTGTACACCATATTGGATGGTAACACTAGGGTCTTGTCTGTCACATTCAATGGTTGAATCTCCCGATTCAACATTTCCTGTGAATTGGAAGAAATATTCTCCTTTTACTTCATCACTAGTATCAAACATTTCTTCAATTTCTGCAATTGTATATCCTGTGATAAATGGATATGTCTCGAATTCTGGGTATTCCATCAAGAAGATATAGCTATAATCACTTGATTGAGTTTCAAATGAGTAACTGTCTGCAGGAGTGCTAAATGTAACTGAGACTGAATCAAGTTCATCTTCTCCAGAATTGATAATGCATCCAGCACCACTAGTTTCTTCATTGTCATCTTCATAATCTAGCACTGTAATGAATAATTCAACAGATATAATGTTGCTATTTTTGGCTTCATCAGGAAAATCTTGTTCTGTTAATGTGAAAGATAGTTCTTCATTATCGCCCAACTCATGATTTACCTGTTCAATCCATGTAATATATCCAAAATCACCATCTATAATGTATTGATTATCTCTTTGGTATGCATCATCTTCTTCAGTTTCACCAAAAAATGAATAGACTGGGAGAGCAATAATCATTATAATTACCAATACTGAAATAGTTTGTAGTTTCTTGTTGCTCTTGTAATTACGAACTGATTTTTGAAAAAAGTTTTCTGACAACAATTCTGCTTCCAGTTCTTCCATACTTAACGAAATTGATAGTATATCATAAACTATCACCCGTCAATTGGAATTTCGATTTGAAATAATTTCAATTATTCAATCACAGCAACTCTTCTCTAGTGCGTCTTGAGCACAGAAGCAGGTCTTTGCAGGTACGATATCCGCTCTAGAACTTCTCTCATTGAATAATGCAGTAACTTGTTCTAGTTCTCCTGAAGTATCTCCTCTTGCTTCTAGACATAGTTTGAGACCTAGTAGTCCCCACATGTTGTCCTTCCATAGTTTGATATCAGCACGATATACTTCTTCTGCTTCTTCAACGTGTCCTTGTTCTAGAAGTAATGCACCAAGGATGTGCCTTACAGGTTGCATTTGACCCCAAGGTTCGTTGTATGCTAGATTCAGTGAGAGATCTACGCCTCTACGCAATTCATCGAATGCGGCTGTAAAGTCATGGGATTCACCGTTTGCCTTTGCTAGGAATTGTCTGCGATATTCGATTTCAGCCTCAAGAATTGCGGCGTTAACATTCAGGATTGAAGGCCCTTCTGCTGGGTCTTGATACATGAAATTGTTATGCATGACTCTTCCAGCTAGTGCAGGGTTCTCAAGCGCCTGCTTGAACAATACTTGCTCTGCTTCTGCTTCAGGGACCATTCCCTTGGATGCGTAAGCAACACCTCTTGCGTAGTGCTGAGTAGCAATTGCTGCAGGGAATACATCCTTGTCGGTATGCATAGGTTCTGCTAAAATTTCATCCCACTTTCCGAATCTAATCATTACATGCCATGGCATAGTTACATATGATTCTAGGAATATTGCACCCATTGGAATAATTCCTGCAAGCATGAATTGTACACCGGAGTTTTCATCACCTGCAGGTAGTGTAGATACGGCTTTTCTTGCGTACTTCAATGCTGTTTGGTATTGACCATCGAACATTGCACACCAGACAACGAAATGGTGATTGTGCATACGATAGAATTTGTAAAACTGGGATTCATTTCCAGTTAATTCAACATATTTGTCATCGGCTTCTACAGCTGCAATATTACAATCAATCGCTTCTTTCCATTGGCCAACCCATGCATCGATGTGAGATGGCATGTGTACTAGGTGCCCCAATCCTGGCATTCTTGTACGTAGTACATCTGCTGCAGGAAGTGCTTTTTCAGGGAATGGTGATAATTCTAGAGCGTGGCAATATAGGTGGCACAAAGCAGGATGAACTTTTGCTTCTTCGCTACCATCGAATGCTTCTTCCATGATTTTTACCAGAAGGAGTGTGTTGTCATCTGCTGGAGTTATTTCACCAGTTGCTGTGTTTTTGTCCCATAGTTGCCATGCTTTGAGGTTCATTAGAGCCTCAACATAAATCGCAGTAACATCGAGATTGCCGGCGTACTTTTCGTATAGTGGCGCCATTGCTTCAGCAAATGCTACGTTTAATTCAGGATCATTTCCCATGTTCAAAACTGATGGGTCGGCTGCATCACGAGCTTCTGCGGAGTGTCGAGTAGATAGTGCCCTAATCAGATCTTGTTCCAACTCAGAGCAATGGTCCATAACAGATAGAGCCTGTTGAATTGCATCGTGTCCAGAACCCAAACCTGGAGCCCAGTTGTAATTTGAAGATACACAATATGCGATTCCCCACCATGCCATAGCGCAATTTGGATCGATTTCTGTACATTTTGAGAAACAAGCGATTGCTTGTTCGTGATTGTAATTCAGCATATGGCCAAACGCTTCAACATACATTTTTCTTGCTTCATCATTAGCGCAAGTAATCTGTGTAGCAAAGTAATAATTCGAGTTTTCTCCATAGTCATAGTCTGTTGGTGCGAACGACATATATGGTCCTATTTTGGCTGGAATATAAGTTCACTGTAACTAAAATAATGATTAATATTGCATATAGTAGAATTTACTGTAAAATCCAAATGCAAACTCAATTGAGCATTTGAGAAATTTTACTCAAATCATGACCCGCACATTAGACAGTCATCAGGAGCGTCTAGCGAACAAGCGATGGCTTCCAGACTGGTTGCTTCATCTGCTCTATTAGCTAAGCCTTCAACAGTTTCGTCTTCTGAGGCTTTCTGCTCGACTGTAAATTGGATTGCATCTGCTGCAGCCTTGGTTCGAAGATAGTACATTCCTGTCTTCAATCCCTTTCTCCATCCATAGAAGTGCATGGAAGTAACCTTAGCAGGGTTAGCATCAATCATGTGAATATTCAATGATTGACTTTGATCGATGTATGCACCACGGTCAGCAGCCATGTCGATGACATGCTTCTGCTTGATTTCCCATGTTGTCTTATACAATTCTTTCAAATCTTCAGGAATTCCTGCGATTGCCTGAACACTTCCCTTATGCCTTAGAATCTCATTCTTCATATCTAAAGACCACATTCCTCTAGAGATTAAGTCCCTAACAAGGTGCTTATTCAATACAATGAATTCTCCAGAGAGAGTTCTTCTGACATATAGATTCGAAGTGAATGCTTCGAAACATTCGTTGTTTCCTAAAATCTGGCTAGTGGATGCAGTAGGCATTGGAGCTAGCATCAATGAATTACGAAGACCGTGCTTCATGATATCTGCCTTCAGAGTGTCCCAATCCCATCGTCCAGAGTGGTCGGTTACACCCCATAGGTCAGGCTGTAGTAATCCCTGGCTAGCAGGTGAGCCTTCGAAGGTAGAATATGGGCCCTCTTCCTTTGCTGCATCCATGCTCGCTGTGCAAGACGCAAAGTAGATTGTCTCGAATATCTCACGGTTTAGTTGTCGTGCTTGTTCGGATTCAAAAGGCATCTTTAGCATGGCGAAAGTATCAGCTAATCCCTGAACACCAAGACCGATAGGTCGATGACGCATGTTAGAATTTCTTGCTTCCTTTACTGGGTAGAAGTTGACATCTATGACTCTGTTTAGATTTCCTGTAGCATGGTAGGTGACATCGAATAATTTCTGATGATCAAATTCACCATCAGCAGCATTGACGAACTTTGGAAGTGCGATAGATGCCAAGTTACAGACTGCTACTTCATCAGGAGCGGTATACTCAATGATTTCAGTGCACAGATTGGATGAACGGATAGTTCCTAGATTCTTCTGGTTAGATTTCTCATTACATGCATCCTTGTATAGCATGTAAGGAGTTCCTGTCTCTATTTGAGATTGGGTGATTGCATCCCATAATTCACGTGCTTTGATTGTCCTACGTGCACGTCCTTCGGACTCATACTTTGCATACAGAGCACGGAATTCATCACCGTATGTATCGTGAAGTCCAGGGCATTCATTAGGACAGAATAGTGACCATTCTCCATTAGCTTCTACTCTTTCCATGAATAGGTCTGGAGTCCATAATGCGTAGAATAAATCTCTAGCCCTCATCTCTTCCTTACCATGGTTCTTTCTTAGGTCAAGGAATTCGAAGATATCTGGGTGCCAAGGTTCTAGATAGATAGCGATACTACCTTTTCTCTTTCCTCCACCTTGGTCTACATACCTTGCAGTATCATTGAAGACTCGAAGCATTGGAACAAGACCGTTGGAGTGGCCATTGGTTCCCTTGATGTACGAACCCTTTGATCTGATTTGGTGGATAGACAATCCAATACCACCTGCGGATTTGGAAATCCTTGCACATTGCTTGAGAGTATCATAAATTCCGTCCAGTGAGTCTTCCTGCATAGTTAGAAGGAAACATGAGGACATCTGTGGAGTTGGAGTTCCAGAATTGAAAAGTGTTGGTGTGGCGTGTGTGAACCAGCCCTCACTCATCAAGTCATAAGTTTCCAAAGCCTTCTCGATTTTACCGTGATGGATTCCTACTGCCACTCGCATTAGCATATGCTGGGGCCTTTCTACCACATTACCATCCAACCTAAGTAGGTATGAACGTTCTAAGGTCTTGAAACCGAAGTAATCGTAGTTGTGGTCTCTATCATAATCGATATGAGAGTTGAGAACATCCTTGTTTGCCATAATGATGTCAAATACTTCTTCAGAAATTAAAGGCGCATGCTTTCCAGATTCAGGGTCTACATAATTTCTCAAATCTGAAACTACATCAGTGAACACATCTTTGGTAGAACGGTGGAGATTATCTACGCAAATACGTGCTGCAAGTTTGGAATAATCAGGGTGCTGTGCAGCTAAGGATGCTGCTGTTTCAGCAGCCAATTCATCTAATTCTGAAGTGGTAACACCATCATATAGTCCCTCGATAACTAACTTGGTTAGCATACCTGGATCTACCCAATCTGTGTTTAATCCAACTGAAAGGTTTGTCAATTTCTCTTGAATTGCATCAAACCTAACATCTTCCTTATCTCCATTCCTTTTTACTACTTGTAGACCCATATTTCTGTCCCCCTAATTCATTACATGTGAGCGTGAAGCATCCTACCTCCAACGCGGACGGTTTAGAAGTCTTCCTCCATTGAGAAGCGTTGTTGTACCGCTCCGAGACTGGATGAACCCATTACGCCAGCCTTCTGATATTCTCCGACTCTCTTCTCGAAGAAGTTCGTCTTTCCTTGCATAGAAATCATTTCCATCCAAGGGAATGGGTTTTCCGCGTTGTACAATTTAGTAGCTCCTAGAGAGACAAGAAGTCTATCCGCTACAAAGTGAATGTATTGTTTCATTAGATCTGCATTCATTCCAATCAATGATACAGGAAGTGCGCTGGTGACGAACTCAATTTCGATTTCTACTGCTTCTGAAATGATTTGTTGAATCTTCATTTCTCCAGCGCCTCTAACGAGATTGGAATGCAATAAGCAAGCGAAATCACAGTGAAGACCTTCATCTCTGCTAATCAATTCGTTAGAGAATGTCAGACCTGGCATCAATCCACGCTTCTTTAGCCAGAAAATCGCACAGAATGAACCAGAGAAAAATATCCCTTCAACCGCAGCAAATGCAACAAGTCTCTCTGCGAAAGAGGCTCGCTTTCTATCTAGCCAGCGCAATGCCCACTTACCTTTCTTCTCGACAGATGGTACTGTTTCTAGTGCTTTGAATAAGTGATCTTTCTCGTTAGGGTCTTTGATGTAAGTATCAATCAATAGAGAATAGGTTTCTGCGTGAATATTTTCCATCATAATCTGGAATCCGTAGAATGTACGAGCTTCAGCCCATTGTACTTCATTGGCAAAATTCACAACCAGATTTTCATTTACGATACCATCGGATGCTGCAAAGAATGCTAAAACATGTTTCAGGAAATGTTGCTCATCTGAAGAAAGGGATTCCCAATCTTTTGCATCTTCAGCAAGATCTATCTCTTCTGCAGTCCAAAAAGACGCAGCATGTTGCTTATACATTTCCCACACCTCAGAGTGTTCTATAGGGAATAGAACGAATCTATCTAAAGATTCTTTGAGCATTGGCTCAACAAATTCTGATGAAAGGTCTAAATCGAAGCCGTCTTGCTTTTGAGATTCTGGTTGCATTTTGTCTCCCTCCCATTTTTCACCCGAGGTGGATTTTGTTGGCCGTAGAAACGGGCCTATAAGGTTGTGTAAACCTCCTCCTATTTTCGAGCCGATTATGGCACTAACATTTCAGTGTCAGACTCCATGCTACCAGCGTCGGAGGTTTATGATATCTATCATTTATTTTTGATAACAAAATCTAGTGATTTTAGACCCAGAACGCTAACCAAAGGCTTGAGAGCCCCCTCTTACTAGGATGTACCATGAGAGATGAAGTCGAAGTGCTATTCGCCAAATTAGACCCTGAAGCGGCGGCACCAACTCAAGGCTCCAAATCTGCCGCCGGCTGGGATTTAAGAGCACTAGAAGATACAGTGGTAACCAGAGGCAGTTCTACAAAAATTAGAACGGGATTAGCAGTAGCAATTCCAGAGGGATGGGAGGGGCAAATTCGGTCACGTTCTTCCTTAGGAGCAAAGGGCATGATTATGCCTAATGGTGTTGGAACAATCGATTCAGATTACAGAGGAGAACTAATGATATTAGCAACTTGGATTGGAGAAGGAGATTCCATCCATTTATCCAAAGGCGAGAGAATTGCACAGATGCTTATTGCACCAGTTCCTCAGACTAGTTACAGAGAAGTAAGCGTTGATGATTTATCTAAAACCGAAAGAGGAGAAGGCGGTTTTGGAAGTAGCGGTAGATTTTGAGGCGATACTTTGCGTGAATTTGTAATCAGTGACCTTGGGATAATATCTCACTCTGATGCCGATCAAATCATGAGAGAAATGCAGCAGAAAAGAATCGCAGACCAGATTTTAGACACCTTATTGATTTGTGAACATGAAGAAATTGTCACTATCGGTCCTCGAGCAAGAAATGATGGAATAAGCCCTCCCAGTGATTATGCAACAGCTCCTGTCGACAGAGGAGGAGGCCTTACATGGCATGGACCTGGACAATTGGTATTGTATCCGATATTCAAATGGGACCAAGATGGAGAGTCTAATGTTAAAGCTATCATATCAATTTTAGAAGACTGGGTAATAGATGCATTATCTACACACAATATCCAAGGCGTAAGAGATGATAGAATGCAAGGCGTTTGGATTGGTGGGAACAAAATCTGCTCGATAGGCCTCTCATTCCTCAGATGGACCAGCCGTCATGGACTTACAATAAACTGTAATACTCCTCCTGGAAGAGTGGAAATGGTAAGCGGTTGTGGATTGGGTCAAGACACTACAACAAGTCTTTCCGCACTGGGCTATGATATATCCAAAGATGACATTTTAGATTCACTACTAAAACATACATCAGCAATTTCTAGAAGATTGATAACCCATTAATGTTCATTAATTGAATCGTAATCAGAGAGTTATGGAAGTATATCACCCGACTGCAGGAAAACCAGCAAAGGGCTCTGAAATTCCCCCAGTATCATATCTAAAATGGTACATTCCAAGGCTCAAAGAAATGAGGCCTCATAACCTTTCATTTTCGGGATTACAATTCCCATGGGATTTGGATTCTATCGATGAGATTTGGAAAGACCACAGAGGACCTGGAATTGATGATAGAAGACTAGTTAGCGAAATGTACGACATTCCTGTAGAGAATGTTCTTCTTTGCCATGGAGCCACTCAAGCGATTAATATCGCTATATCTTCTGCCTCTAGAGGAGGAAAGGTTGCTGTGGAAATGCCATCATATGGCCCATTGAGTCAATCTGCAAGAATACTTGGACTTGAGACAATTGTAGTTCGCCGAAAACCAACTGAGGCGGCATGGGAAATCGATAGGGATGAATGGAAAGATGCTCTATCACAAGTTGATCTACTGATGATATGCCCTCAACTGAATCCGGTAGGTTGGTGCTACACAGATGAGGATCGAGCCTGGATAGTACAAACATGTAGAGACAATGATGTTCGAATTATCAGTGACGAAGTTTATTCGGGCGCTATCAAAGACTGGAAACCTTTCTTCAAGGAAGGAGATAATTGCATATCATTATCTTCACTAACTAAAATTCACGGACTAGGACAGATACGCTATGGCTGGATGATTGCCAGCAAAGAAATTATTCAAAATGCAGAAAATACATTTCACAATATGGCTGGAATTATGTCATCCCCGGTAATTCGAATCGCCGAGCGACTAAAGCCAAGGCTTAACGAACCTGTAGAATTGATTGAAGAATACAGAAAACTGAATCTTCCTGTACTCCAAGAAACTCTTGAAAGGTTAGGAATTAATTGGACACCACCGCCATATGGTGTCTTTGGCGCATTCAAAGTTCCCGGCATCAATACTATGGAAATGATCGACACTATTGGAAAAGAGCATGGACTACTTGCAGTACCAGGATGTATGTTCGATTCTGGATTGGATGAATGGTTGCGAGTAGGTTGGTCTATAGACCATGAATCATTTTGCAAAGCCGTAAAGGTTTTAGAAACTGTACTGCGTACAGCCATTTACATAACTTGATACATGATTCCGACCGAGATTAGTTCATGGGCGAGGTTGTTTTGGTTATCTCTGGCGCTTCTGGCGCCGCTTACGGAGTTAGGTTAGCCGAGATTTTAGGTCAAGATGTAAGATTGGTTGTTACCGAATCCGGAAGACTGACCATGGCCCATGAATGTGAAGGATTAACGCCTGAAGATTTAGCCAAGAGAACTGGAGCAATTCTTGAGAATAATGATGATATTGCAGCCAAGTCGGCATCTGGTTCTGCTGCTATTGATGCTGTAGTAATATGCCCTTGTAGTGGAACAACTCTTGGAAAACTTGCGGCAGGAATTGGTGACAATCTTGCAACAAGATCTGCGATTGTAGCTATGAAGGAAAGAAGAAACTTGATTGTCGTGCCACGTGAAGCCCCTTATGCAACCGTTCATCTTGAGAACATGGCCAAACTTTCTGGCTGGGGTGTGACAGTAATTCCTGCATCTCCTGGCTTCTATAATCTTCCAAAAACCATGGAAGATTTGATTGACTTTGTAGTATCACGTATCCTTGACCACCTTGACCGAGACAACGACTTAACCAAGCGCTGGACTGGAGATGAACTGAAATGAGTGATACTGAAATCTTGTCTGCAGAATTAGCAGAAGAGTGGGTTGAAGCAAATAATCGTAGAACTGCATTAGATTTCCTCCTTGACACA
Organism: Candidatus Poseidoniales archaeon; assembly: GCA_003602415.1. Taxonomy (GTDB): domain Archaea; phylum Thermoplasmatota; class Poseidoniia; order Poseidoniales; family Poseidoniaceae; genus MGIIa-K1. The sequence continues at coordinate 58,273 of QQSK01000011.1, forward strand.
AAAGTAATGGCTGTATCTTTGGTACTAATTTTTGTTTCATCGACAGTACTTTACTTCATGCTAGATGAAGAAAATGTCGATTATGGAGCATCCATGGAATTCGACCAGGACAGAGTAAGAGGATATGCTCAAGATTTGGTCGACTTAGGTCATCCTGAATGGCAGGGAAGAATGAGTGGATCTGCTGAAGAGCAAGCTGCTGCTGAATATATTGCAAATCTATTCGAAGAACTCGGATACCAATCAACATTGCACACTTACGAAGTACCTATGCATAGCATAAACAGCGAACCAAGTTTGAGAGTCTGTACTCCTGGGACTATTGGAGGATTTGGAGTTGCTCCGTGTTCTCCTGGTGATGCTGGTCAACAAGTTACAACATTTATCCACAGAAGTGATTATGTCATTCAAGGATTCTCAGGAGAATCATCAATTATGTTTGGCCAAGATATCGAAGTAGTGCATTTAGGAAACGGTTCAGATGAAGCACTTTGGGCATCTGCTGCTGGCAAGGTAGGATATGTCGAAGGAGGAGGTTCAAAAACCGGTAACACTTTCGTAATGACAAGTGCTATAGAAAACGACCTTACGGCCATAATTAGAGTAAACAAAGATTACAATTGTGGAAAAATCGAAGGCAATGATTGTGTCCCAATATTCAAAGGAACAAACTATGATGCTATCGCTCAAGCAAATGGTGGAGGAGCACCCTCTCAACTTGCATTTATCGCAATGAGTAAAGATGCTGGAGAGATTCTTGAATCGATCGTAATCAATGGCAGTGGCCGTCTAGAGATGATAATGGATGTAACCAATGACCAGGAATTGACTATTAGAGTACCTTGTGGAACTTACTATGGAACCTCCGACGAATTACTAATCGTAGGCGGACACCATGATACCGTTTACCATGCACAGGGCGCTGTTGACGATACTTCAGGAACCGCATCTGTGTTAGAGATGGCTACTATGTTCTCTGAGTACATAGAAGAAAACGGAATGCCTAAGCGGACTATCAGATTCTGCACTTGGGGTGGAGAGGAAGAGGGACTTTGGGGTTCTAGGGCATATGTAGCAGATATGAATCAAGAACTCTCAGATGAATTACGTCTTTACATAAACTTGGACATGAACCATGTTGACAAAGATACAGCCCGAGGCAATTCAGTCACCCTATTTACAAACCATCCTACCGACTATGAACACATCAAGGCACTTGCAGAGGAATACAAAGAAAACTATCCAGACATGGCAGACAAATACACCATCAACATAGGATTGTATGAAGGTGACTTAGGTGAGCCAGACGGTATGCCTTGCAATTCTGACCATTGCCCGTTTGTATACGACCTAGATGGTAAAACCGGACGTGCAGCTGTATGCTACGGTAGTGGTTCATGGGAATATCACACTTATCTTGATGAAATGAGTCGATTCAATGAGGAGAGTTTGGGAATATCGATCACCATCTACTCCAATTACATTAAATTCCTAGCCTGGTGAGCAAAAACTGAGATGGTATTATGGTAAAACCAAGTGCACATGCAAGCCACATTCTGGTCAAGAGTAAGGGAGAGGCTACTCAATTAGCTTCCAATATTAGCAAACTCAAGGATTTTCAAAAAACCGCTAGGAAAAAGTCGGATTGCCCATCCAGCCAAAAGGGAGGAGACCTGGGCTGGTTTAGAAAAGGGCAAATGGTTAGGGAGTTCGAAGAAGCCGTCTGGTCTACACCTTTGAAAACCGTTTCAGCACCTGTAAAAACCCAATTTGGATACCACCTTATTTGGGTACATGAACGTGAGGAATGAGTATGCCTACAAGAGTTGGGCTCGAATCCTATGAAGTCATGGCATGCCATGGAGCATATGATTTCGAAAGGGAAAAGAAACAACCGTTTGTGATTTCGATTTGGGCCACATTGGCATCTGATGTCATAGAAGATGAACTAGAGCAGACACTGAATTATGCAGACCTACAGTCAGCAGTCGATTCTGAAATTGTGAACTCAGAACCTGTAAAATTGATGGAAACGCTTTGCAATAAGCTGGTTTCACTAATCAGCCAAAATGAGCTGGTTTCCGCAATTTCAATTCGAATGGAAAAACCCGACGCTCCTTTTCCACACCCCGGAGGATTGGCAGTTGTGGAGCATGAATGGTCGAGGGTTTGAAAGGCTTCCATCATTCAGCCACATTCATGACAGCCACGTCTAGAGTGTTCGTTCCCTCTGTGACGGAGGAAAATGGAAACACCATTGGACTAGGTGTATTCTCTACTGAGGAAACCGCTTGGAAGGTCCTGAGACAATTCATCAAGAAATCTCATCTTATGTCTTTGACCAGATCAGACTTGGTAATTTGGGAAGTAGATTTGATTGGAGAGGAAGGGATGACTGTCCTATCCAGTATGCATTGTAGGGACTGTCCAGTTTGCAAAAGAAGGACCTTTTGGATTGACCTAGAAACATTCTCAGCCATGTGTACAGGACAGGCTTGTGAAGCATGGATAGAAGAGTCAACCTTGGAACCTGGAATTATGGATTTAGGTTGGCCGCCTACAAGATTCCTAAAACAAACTGATTCAATAGAAAAAGCACTATCAGAATTAGCAGACATAGGTGCGCAATTGGAAGCTGCTGGAAACACTCCAAACCAAGCATTCACATCGATTCCAGAGGAATGACACCAATTCCATTCATTCCTTCACGGAGTAATGCACGTGCTTTTTCACTTACCGCGAAATTGAATTCATCAACTTCGCCATCTTTAATCACATGACAATCACGATAGAACGAATTGTAGGCAGTAGCCAGTTCCAAAAGATATAGTGCGAAGACATGTGGTTTGTTTTCATTTACAGAATGGCTCAATTTATCCACATAGCAAGCCATTACTCTAAGCAATTCATGCATTGCAGGAGGTATTTCGCCCTTGGAATCCATCTTTGCATCTCTTCCAACTCTCTTTGCTATGGAGCACGCTCTAGTGTGTGAATACATCATGAATGGTGCACTCTCTCCTTCGAAGGATAGTGCTTCTTCCCATCTAAACGTAAATCCCTTATCCGGACTTACTTTAGTGATATTGAATCTAACTGCTGAAACACCTACTGCTTCTGCAATTGCTTCTACTTCTTCATCCGATAGATCGCTGCGTAGCCCCCTGACTACCGAAGCGGCTTGTGCTTGAGCTTCTTCTAGTAAGTCATCCATGAATACTACATTCCCCCTTCGAGTACTCATCTTGCCTTCTGGAAGTTTTATGAAAGCATAGAACATCACTTCAGGTACCTTTTGACCCAATTCTTGTAGAGTCATGCCAACTTGCTTAGCCTGCAACTTGTGGTCTTCACCAAGAATGTTAACCAGATTTTCCGACTGTTGCCATTTCCACATGTGATATGCAATATCTCTAGTTGCATAGAGAGATGAGCCATCACCTCTTCTATAGAAGAAATCAGTCTTTCCTTTCAAGCCTCTTTGGCCCAGGTCTAGGAAGTGAGCGCCATTATCTGCAACACCGTGAATTTCTAGAGATGCTAATTTCTCCATCAAATTAGAAACTGTGCCATCGACTACAAATTTTGATTCTTTAGTGAAGGTATCAAATTCAATTCCTAAACGTGATAGTGTCTCCAACATCCCATCAAGAACTGGTTGGTATGCATCTTCAAACTGAGCTAATACTTCATCATCCCCGTGTTCAGAAGCATGTACTAAGCGGCCAATTTCCTCTTCTATTTTCTTGTCTTCAGCATTTGAACGCAAATGCTGAGCGGCTTGATACCATCGAACTGTTTCATGATCTTTCTTTCCAATCCATTTTGGATTTACTTCTTCGGCATCGTTGAGGATATTGTCCACATTCTCTGAAGACAAATTTGCTAATGCCCATGCGAGAACTCCAACTTGCTTACCCATATCATCAACATAGTACTCTGCTCGAACTTGATTGCCAAATAAACGATTCAAGCGAACCAATGTATCCCCAAGTATAGCGTTCCTAGCACGACCAACATGGAATGGCCCGTTTGGATTAGCACTGGTATGTTCTATGAGAACACTCTTTTGTCCAGGCATTTCATTTTCTTTCAACACATTAGAAGCGAGCCATTCAGGATTGGCTTTGAAATTCAAATATCCTCCAGTAGAAGATACCTCGAAATTACCAGAAATTGAAGACTCTAAAGCGGTTGCAATATCGACTGGGCTTTTTCCTAATTGTTTGGCAAAAGGGAAACATGGCAGAGATAAATCACCCTGAGCTTTCTCACGACTTGGCCCCAATGCCTTTCTCCAAAAATCTCCGGAGACCCCCATGTCAGTTAGTGCTGACATTAGCGGTTCTTCGATTAATTCCCTTAGAATATTCATCAAACCAACTCACATAATTGGGTATCGAAGAACGGCTGCAAGACCACCAAATCCTGAATTCAATTGTGCACCTTCTTCGGTATCTATTGAAATGAATTTCACTTCTGAGCGACCTTTTGCCGCTAACAAAGATAATTCATCGATAAGAGATACAGATTGTATTTCCTTTAGGTCATCCCCATCAGCTTTGCACTTTGGACATGCGGGCAAAGCATCCATCCTACCAATGCTGACTGTCCATTCATTGGAGCAAGAGTTGCATTCGATGTCAACTACATTCTTCCTCATGCCTTCACTGATCAGAAGTTTAGCAACTGCTCCCTGCTCTAATGCTTGACGTATCATAGCCTCTCCGTAAGTTGCTTTAGGATGAGTTTTTACCAACTCTTCTAAGAATTCAGTTACAACCTGTCTTTCAGCATCTAACTCAATCTCTCCCATTAAGCCCCCAGCATTGTCAACTAATTCTCTAACTCCGCTTTCATTGGAATAACCAACATCGAATGTGGTTTTTGCAATCTTCTTGGTTATTTCGTGATGGAAATAATCGTTTTTGACAACGAAATCTTTGGTTGCACCTGGCCCACCGATAATAATAGCCTGAATATTCTCTAATTCAGGCAACCAGTACGAACATGCATGCTCTGTTGCACGCTTGTAGAAATTATGAGCTGCTTCTTCGATCAACCTCTCGAAACGTTGAGCTGACTGGCCACCTTGTCGGTGCTTACCCATGATGTTAGAAACAAGATACTCTTGCACATGTATTCTCTTTCCACTAGCAATACCGTAAGCAGCCTCTGCTCTGTCGATAACGAACAGACCGTATGACTTCTTATCGATCAGCATTTCTTCCAATTGTGTTAACTCGAATTTGGAGTCACATCTGTACCTGAATGAGAGTAATGGTTGAGGAAGGTCATCGACAACCACTGTGATGTGCCTGGTCTTGTTATTTCCAACAATAATTGAACCTGTGAATAGAGCAATTCCTTTCTCTCCTGCATCACGGTATTTTGAAAGAGAAGAAATCGCAGATTCAATAGCAGCCTGAACATTCTTTTTGGTCGACTTAGATTTGATGTTAGCAGCCTGTCCGTGCTCGTTTTGAAGCATTTGACGAGCATCCGAAACCTGTCTATCTGGAGGAATGATAACAGTAACCAATTCAGTTCCAAAACCCTTCATTTCTCTCAAATCTTCAAGAGTAAGTTTCAGTTTCAACCTGCGGGTCGCCTGTTCTGGATCATCACTCATTCAGGTCTCCCCCAGCCCTAAGGGCTGAGGCGAGGACTTTCAAGCCTTCTGAGAAGGAAGCATCATCTATTGCCGACATTCACGGCCTGATGATGGCGACACATATCGTGGCACTCGGAGGTTCGTTACTTCGCCCAGAAGAAGCGGACCAGAGGTCAATGTGGTTCGGCCAACTGAGACAATTAGCTGTTCATTTCGAAGGCAATGGAAGAAAATTGGGAATCGTTGTCGGTGGAGGGTTGCCTGCGAGAGAAGCGATAACTCTAGCTCGTTCATCTTTCACAGACTCCTATAGACTAGACACCGTCGGCATTTCTGCAACTAGATTGAACGCCACAATTTTGCAACAAAGCCTACTCGATGTGGGCTGTAAAGTTAGCCCTACTATCCCCACATCTACTCAAGAAGCAACTGAATTACTAGAATCTCACAACATTGTCATCATGGGTGGAACCACACCTGGCCATACAACTGATGCAGTAGCCGTTGCACTGGCAAGGGACTGTGGAGCACCTCACTGCGTGATAGCAACCAATGTCACCCATGTACACGATTGTGACCCTCGAGAAAACCCCGATGCTAAACCTCTCGAAGAGATTACACTGACTCAATTGGCAGAAATTACGGGTACTGAACCATTAGGCCCTGGTGAATCTGCAGCAGTCGACCCTGTGGCTGTAAAGTGGGCAATGAAAGCGGGAATAAGATTAGCAGTTCTCGATGGAAGGGATTTATCGATACTGGAAGACGCTCTAGAAGGTAAGCCGTTTGTTGGAACATTAGTCAAGGCTGAGTGATATTATGGTAGATGCAAAAGCGATTAAGGATAAGGTCAGTAAAAAAATCAACAATACGAAATCTAAGATTTCATCTCACATAACAGCTCACAAGCACTGCAGAATATGCGGGATAAATATCGATTCGAGATCTGACCCTAGGATTTGCAAATCAGACGAGTGCTCGGCTGCGTTAGAAAAGCGTGGGAAAAATGACCGAATGATGAGAATCATGTTCTTCATATTCGTATTGATTTTCTTTGGACCAATTTTACTGAGCGCACTGGGCTTTGCAGTAGTAGGTTAATCTTGACGATGCCATCCATCAGGTAATGACATTGGGTCGCTGGCAAGGTTTTGTTTGCACCTTCTGACCATTTCAAGTCGTAAGGCTGTGACTCCAACATCTTCCATTGCAGAAATTGTAACACATCCCTCTTCATCGATTAGAACCGGTAAATTGGGTTCTCCTTCTCCATCCCAATCTGATTCAAATTGCTTTACTTGTTCCCAATTTTGAGGAAGAGGGTCCATCAAATCCGCTTTGGAAACTACAACTATCATATCGATTTCTGGAAGTAGACTTTTTACTTCTTCCAACAAGTTATGCTGATCCTCTAAACTAGTACCGCAACTTTCAGAAATATCCATCAAGAAAATACACAATGCACCAACGTGCTCTATTGCAGCAATAGCTTGCATTTCAATCGCATTTCTATCATCCATAGGCCTATCCAGTAATCCCGGAGTATCGACCATTTGGTGAGGTACTCTTCGATGCTTAAAGTGGCCCACGTGGAGTTGTTTGGTGGTAAACGGATAATGATTTACTTCCATATTACCACTAGATAGTGAAGAAATAAATGCGCTCTTTCCAACATTTGGTGCACCACAAACAACAATTGTTGGGCATACTTGGTCAATGACTGGTAATTTCCTTAATATCAATCTGCTTTCATGTAGCCAATCCAATGAAGGTCCAACTCTCCTCATTATACTAGAAAGACGACCATATGCTTCTTTCCTTGCATCATGCATGACTTCAAACCTAGCACTGCGAATGATTTTGATCGCATTTTGCTTAGCAATTTTCCTCATTTGTTTTGCACCCCATCCCAACATTGAGAGATGATGGCGGTAATCATCACATCCAACACAGGCATCAACCATGGCTTTGTCGAATAACGGCATTTGGTCAAGGCTTGGCCATGCTTTTTCTGTATCCTCCAAGTACTGAGACATGACGTCTGCAGCAGTTTGAACCATCCTGGTAAGTTGCTTTCTTACTCGAAACACCTTGACTGGGTCATCTACTCTGTCTGCCGCTTTCTTAGCACGGCTGAAACCCTTGTCAAGAACCTCTTCCTCAGTCAGTACGGTGATTAAATCTCGCCATACCACCTTCATAGGAGTGCCTCCATTTTAGTCGGGAAGCCTCCACTTCTTCAATTCGTAGGTTGGTTTCACTAGCGTCAGGGCTTAGAAGGAGAAGCCCTAACACCGTATCATGTCGGAGTTACCTGAATGGGCGCAGAGCATGTGGGAAGACCTTGGATCACCAGAATTAAGTGACGTTGAAAGTGTTCATACTGGGGACCTGATGGACCGACGTCATGGCTTGAGGAAAGACGATTTTGTAGAGATTCAATTGGATGCTAGAGCATTAAGAGATAGTGACGACACCTGGGTAAAAGGAAGATTATTGTCGTCGGGCAAATCTTCTATCGAATTGTTAACTACCGATGGAAATCACATTTACCTAGCCAGAGAAGTAATTGTTCAAGTTGTTTTAGTTGCGCATACTAGGCCAGCATACATCGATGACAAGGAATTGCTGGAGTTTGAAAGAGCTGACCAAAAAAGACGTTCAAACCTACACGAGAGAGTAGAAAAGAAGACCAAAGGAAATGATGATTCTCACCTTTGGGGCTGATTTTTTGTCGTGGAAAGTTATTGATGAACATCACCTAGAGAAGAACTTCTCTTTCGAGGATTTCATCACTGCTTTAGATTTTGTAAATAAGGCGGGACAAGTTTGTGAAGAGCAAGACCACCATGCAGAGTTCATACTATCTTGGGGGAGTGTGATTGTCAAAACATGGAGTCATGATGTAAATTCGATTACTGAAAGGGATTACCGTTTGGCAGAAGGTATTGACGGAGTGTATTCTAATGGACCCCAAAGGTAGAACTGCTCCAGGCTATAGAATGCATGCCTTCGTCTGTGGACACTCTAGGCCTGAAGGTGCCTCAAGAGGATGTTGTAGTGACAAGGGATCTCTTGAATTGATGAAACAATTCAAACTTGCAGCCAAAGAAAAGGGAATCAAAGACGTACGAGTGCAAAAATCCGGATGCTTGGATTTTTGCGAAAGTGGCCCTACTTGTGTCATTTATCCTAATGGGGATTGGTTCAAAATTACAAAACAATCTATCCCAGACCTAGTAGAATTTTTGAACGGCGGGATTATTCCGACCGATTATTTACTGGATATCAAAGCTTGACTGGGCGAGTTGCACCACACGCTTGACACTTCAATAGAGTGGTTCTGTCCTGCTTGATAAAATGAGTATCTGGAGCGTTGCATTGAACGCATTTGATGTAAGTGTTGACATAATTTACAATTGTCTTTTTGATTCTTTTAGGAGGAATTCTTCCCTTGAAACGTGCTCTTGGTCCATCTCTAGAACCTGCAGTTCCTAATTCATTCAACATGAATTGGTAAACGTGATTAGCATCTCTTTCCATATGATTAACAACTTCAGTAAAGTTTCTCAAAATAGTGTTTGAACCTTCAATCATAATTTGAGGATCTGGTAAAGTCCAACGTGCACGATTAGAAATTTCCTCAGGGATATTTGACCTGGCTCGGTCAAGCAATGACTCATATTCGAAGTCGGACATCATACCCCTCGCCGAGCCTGTTCCATTTGAGGGTTTCCGCCCCTTTGGGCAAATGTGAACGATGGGTTGATGTCTGAGGGGCCACCAGAACATCAACATGGAACACGGAAAGAGTATCGAAGCATTGAGGGACATGGTCTCAAATTTGCGAAAAGAAGGACTCAATTCTCAACAGATTGCTGATGAATTATCACTATCACAAGATACTATTTCATGGCTACTTGCTGAAAGCACCAGTAGCGAAAAGCCTCGTGATGTAAGAATTGGTTGGCGGACCATTGGTGTGCGCCCGCAAAGGATTGCTGCAATTGGCGCAATAATGGCTGATGTGGTAGCAGAGGAATGCGGGGATAGCATCGATACAGTAGTTGGAGTTTCGATTAATGGCGTTCTATTTGCGAATGAAGTAGCAAATCAATTGGATTGCGAAGTTGCTATTCATCGAAATGTTGACGGAGGACCAGGTAAAGGTTCTCTTTCAAACAAATATGGACAGGTTTCAGGAAAGAGAATTGTAATTGTTGATGATGTACTTTCAACTGGAGTAACCATGTCTAGAACTATTGAATCCATGCGAGAATCTGGTGCTCAAGTCGCACTTTGTTTGGTATTGGTCAACAAAACTGTTCGTAATGAAGTCGATGAAGTTCCTCTTAGAGGAGTAATTAGAGCTGCTGTAGTCTGAGGTGAAACCATGCACTGGGCCGATTTTGCTGCTCAAACCTTGTCACAACGTGGTGATAAGCACATTATTGCATCAGGAATTACGCCTAGTGGGGAATTCCACATTGGGCACTTGCGAGAAATTCTAACTGGAGACATGATTACTAGAGCTTGTAAGAACGCAGGAATGGATGCTGAATTCGTATTCATAGTCGATTCCGCAGATCCATTGCGTAAAGTCTACCCCTTCCTTTCTGATGAATATGAGAAATACATTGGTTGCCCATTAGCAATTATTCCGGCTCCTGATGAAAATGGAAACCCTAGTGGAGATGGTGGAAACTATGCACAGCATTTCTTGAAACCATTTCTTGCTGCACTTGAGCAAATAGATGTCAGACCTAGAATTATTGACAACTACACCTCATATTCAAATGGAGAATTCGCTGAAAAATCTAGAATAGCTTGCGAAAAAGCAGATGCGATAAGAGAGATTATCGAAAGAGTAAGTGGAAGAGAGTTAGCAGATGATTGGTTTCCCTACAACCCATATGGGCACAATGGTAGCCTTGACGGAGTAACTGTTACTGGATTTGAATACCCATTCGTTCACTGGGTCCAAGAAGGCAAGGCTGGAAAATCTGACATTCACAAAGCTGATGGTAAACTTCCATGGCGTGTTGATTGGCCAGCTAAATGGGGATGGGTTGGTGTAACATGCGAGCCTTTTGGTAAAGACCATGGCGCTGCAGGCGGTTCATACGCAACAGGAAAAGAGATTTCAGAATTATTTGGAGACAATCCTCCTCACCCATTGGTGTATGAGTGGATTTCATTGAAAGGTCAAGGAGCGATGTCCTCATCGACTGGAAACACAATCGGCCCCCTTGAGGCTTTAGAACTGGTTCCGCCTGAAATCCTAAGGTATTTGATTGCATCAACTAAACCCAAAAAAGCGATTACATTTGATGCTGGAATGTCTTTGGTAGAATTGGCAGATGAATATGAAAGATTGGCCTCTAGAGATATCGATGCTGAAATGTCTGATGAATCGTTATCACGTAGGCAGAAAGTTGCACTAGAAGATGCTGAAGGTGCATTACGAATGAGTAAAATTGGTGAAAGCAATCACTCATCAACCTCTTTCCGTCATCTAGCAATGCTAGCTCAGGTCAAAAATGATGAAGAAATCCTTCAGACCGAAGGAAGCCATCTGGCAGACAGATTAGACAGAATGCGAAATTGGATAAATGGACCACATTTCCCTGAAGAACTTAGAATAAGAATACTCAATGAACCTAAGGAAGGATTGGATGAAAACATCACAACACACCTTAGAAATAATTTGGAAAGTTGTGATTGGAATCCGCAGAGCATTGGAGAAGTGATTTCCAACACATTCAAAGAAAACCAAATCAGCCCGAAAGAAGGCTATCAAACGTTGTACCAAGCGATACTTGGAGTAGATAAGGGACCAAGATTGGCCCCAATCCTATCCGAACTTGATCGAAATCATGTCCTAAACTTACTCGGCTAACCGCTCTTTTGGCTAAATTTGCCAGATACGGAGTATCTGCACCGTTCCATTGAAAGGGACCAAGGGTTGTTGGCGTGACATGGGCGGAGTTTATTGTCCCAGTTGTGAGGCTGGAGTCGAACCTGCTTCGAAGTTTTGTTTGTCCTGTGGAAATGACCTCACAGTTCATGGTCCAATTACAGCGACTGGTCACGATTTGAATCAATTAAAAGACGTAATTAGAGACCGTGAAGACCTCTCTATGGCCGAAAAATTCGACATGATTGCGAAGGTCGAAGATGGCGCAAACCCGATTCTACTTGGGATTGCAGCACCTGCTGATGGTGATGATGTCGATATTGGCGAAGCATTTGCTGCAGGAGAAGCAAGTAATGAGACCTCAGAAAGTGTATTCAAGAACTATCAATTTGGAGAATCCGAAGCGGCCTCCGCTGCAGTTAGAGCAACCGTTAGAGGAACTGACGGATGGGTCTTGGTTCAGAAAGGAACACTAGACCTTTCAGAAGGATTGTTCCGTGATGCGATGAATCTTGGAATGGAAGCAAGTACTCACATCCATGATGTATCCAGTGGAGAACATGAAGGAATCGACCCTGAAGCAATGCGCTCTATTCCTGTATTGAAGCCACCAAAGAGATCATTCTGTCCTAAATGTGGTTCAGACATTCATGCCAACACTATGTTGCAATGGAGGAAATGGAGAGATTCATCAGGAGATGTAGTCTCTATGCAGTTAGAAGCAAGTATGGAAACTGCATTGATTCAAGTTGCATCACATTATCTAACAGTCATTGAAAACATGAAGAAAGATGCTAATTCTGTTGATGAAAAAGAACTCATCAAGAAGTTGGAAAAGCAAGTTCGCAAAGAGATGGAGAAGGAATTCGAAGGCCGAAGCGTTGCTAGCAAAACCGATGAAAAGAAATCTACTGCCAAAAAGACTACTCAAAAGAGTACTGCCAAGAAATCTAATGCTACTACTCCAAAGAAGAAATCTGGAGGACTATTCGGTGCTAAAAGACCGAAGAAAACATTCGAGGGAGACCCTGGTGACAAGGCTGATTGGTTCTTAGCTGAGGCATTGGATACAATCTATGACCCTCATGGCACTGGTAAAGTTCTGAAACCCAAAACAATTCTAGCACGTTCTAGTGATGGAAATGTAAGGGTCCAAGATGTAGTTAGAGTGTATGATGCTGAAGGCAGTGATGGAATCAGTGAACTTGCTTGGACTAGCCCACTCACCCAGTACATCATTGAAGCATATGATGCATGTTGATCAGTAGTTTACTTTGAGCCTCATCGGCACAAGGTCCACTTCTCTCATAGCCTTGATTGCAGATACTTCCATCTTTGCACCAGACATAGTTGTTACAAATGGAATGTTCATTTCAACTGCAAGTCTTCTCATCATGTTACCATCTCTAACCGCTCCACCAGAGATTGTAGGGACATTAACAATGAATGAAACCTTGCCAGTCCTCATCAAATCCAAAGCATCAGGGTGCTTCCTATCTGTTATTCTATAGACGGTTTTGACATTTACTCCTTGTGACCTGATAATATCGGCTGTTCCTGGAGTTGCATATACTGTAAAGCCCATTTCTTCCAATGATTTAGCGATTGGAACAAGGTTTTGCTTGTCTTCATCTCTTACTGTTAGGTAAGCACCACCTTCTGTGGCAACAGGGATTTCGGTAGCTAATCTTGCTTTCAGATATGCCACATCTGCACGTAAGTCTGAACCATAGACTTCACCAGTTGATTTCATCTCAGGACCAGGAGCAGGATCTAGACCCTGTAATTTGATGAATGGGAATACCGGAGCCTTTACTGCAACATGGCCTGACGTAGCCTCAGGAATCTCTTGGTCCGCCAAATCAATTCCCAAAGTGACTCTGGCAGCGATTCTAGCCATTGGCACACCTGTTGCTTTAGCAACGAAAGGAACCGTTCTACTGCTTCTAGGATTTACTTCTAAACAATACAAATTGTCTCCCTGAATTGCAAATTGGATGTTGAAACATCCTTTGATTTTCAACCCTAATCCTATCTTACGAGTTTGTTCTCTAACTCTAGCCAACATATCTTCGCTAATGTTCTGAGTTGGGATAAAACACGTGGAATCTCCAGAATGGATTCCTGCCTCTTCGAGATGTTCCATAACTGCACCAATTAGCACATCGGTTCCATCCGATGCAGCATCAACATCTAATTCGATAGCATGTCCTAGATATTCATCTACCAACAATGGTTTGTCTGGAGCGAGGTATGCTTCGGCAAGATAAGCATCAAGTTGTTTTTGATTAGCAAGAATTTCCATTCCTCTGCCACCCAATACATATGATGGTCTGATTAGAACAGGGAAACCAATCTTCTCGACTGCATTTCTAACATCATCTCCGCTAGTACCTGTTGCTCCCCTAGGCATTTGCAATCCGATTCGTTCTGCAAACGCTTCGAACCTCTCTCTATCACTGGCTTCATCAATAGCATCGCAAGTGGTTCCCAAGATTTCTAATCCCAAATTTAGAACTGGTAATCGTGATTCTAAAGGAAGGGCTAGATTGATGGCTGTCTGCCCACCAAATTGGAGCAATATACCATGAGCTTGTTCTCTGAGTAAAACTTCGGTAACATACTCTAGAGTTAGAGGCTCGAAGTACAATCTGTCTGAAGTATCGAAATCTGTAGAAACAGTTTCAGGATTATTATTCATTAATACTGCATCCATGCCTGCCTCTCTAATCGCCTTGACAGCGTGAACACAACCATAGTCAAATTCGATTCCTTGACCGATTCTAATAGGACCTGAACCTATGACTACCTGTCGCTTCTTGACTCTATTTTCCAAATCGGGTAGGGAGTCTATTCCATTGTGACCATTCGGTTCATATGTCGAGTAATAATATGGGGTCTTAGCTGCGAATTCCGCAGCACAGGAATCTACCATTCGATAAATTGGGTGAACTGCTAAAGCATGCCTGGCTTGCATAACGGCTTGTTCATTTCGACTTGAATCAAGTTCTTTCAGGCCGGTTGCAGGGAATCCTGCTAATGCATCAGCAATGTGGGCGTCACTAAATCCATTGCTCTTCCATCGCCTAAATTCCATTGCTGAAACATCATTAGGAGAACTTGATTTACTTACAATCTCATTTTCAAGATTCGCAATTCTTTGGAATCCATACAAGAACCATCTAGTGATTCTTGTAATTTCATGAACTCTTTCAATACTCCATCCTCTTCTGAAAGCGTCAATTACAGCACCCATTCTTCGGTCAGTGGCGATTCTTAACCAATCGATTAGGACATTGTCTGGCAATTGCTCGTTTGCGCGTTCTGCCATTCCTTCTCCTTCTGATTCATCAGCACGAGTTAGTGGACGAGGATAAGGTACGCCTTGTTCAAGAGACGCCCAAGCCTTGAGGAACGCTTCTTCAAAGCATCTACCGATAGCCATGACTTCTCCTGTGGATTTCATAGATGTACCCAAAGTTCGATCTGCAGTCCTAAACTTGTCGAATGGCCATCTTGGAATTTTTACAACACAATAATCCAATGTTGGTTCGAATGCTGCGGTTGTACCTTCCCCTGTAATTGGGTTTGGCAACTCATCTAGCGTATATCCTACCGCAATCTTTGCCGCCATACGAGCAATTGGATATCCTGTTGCTTTGGATGCTAATGCAGATGAACGAGAAACACGTGGGTTGACTTCAATCACTCTAACTTCTCCAGTTGATTGATTGACTGCGAATTGTACATTACAACCACCCTTGATATTCAATTTACGAATTAATGAAAGTGACATATCTCTCAATTGCATATGGTCTCTGTCCGAAAGAGATTGGACTGGGGCGACAACGGTTGATTCACCTGTGTGAACACCCATAGGGTCGATATTTTCCATAGTACAAACGATAGTTGCATTATCTGCAGTATCTCTCATAACTTCATACTCATATTCTTGCCAGCCAAGAATACTTTCTTCGATGAGCACTTGACCAATTCTACTGTTTCTAAGTCCAAGAGTTGCAATTTCCACCAGTTCACCAGTATTCCAAGCAGTTCCACCACCTAGGCCACCCAAGGTGAATGCTGGGCGAATCAGAATTGGCCAACTGCCAATTTCATCCGCAGCAGATAGAACCTCATCCATTGAATTACAAGCGATAGCCTCAGAGATTGGTAAATCGATTTCCAGACAAACCTGATTGAACAAATCTCTATCTTCTGCTTTATCGATAGCATCTAAATCTGAGCCGATTAATTCTACTCCTAATTCATCTAAAACACCAGCATGCGCTAATTCACTAGCAATGTTCAGAGCGGTCTGTCCTCCCATTCCTGCTAGTAATGCATCTGGCCTTTCAATCTCCAAAATTCTTCTAATTGTATCTGGTAAAAGCGGCTCAATATACACCTTATCTGCCATCTCAGGATCATTCTGAATAGTTGCTGGGTTGGAATTCACAAGAATTACCTTGTATCCGTCTTCCCTTAGAGCCTGAACAGCTTGAGAACCTGAGAAATCGAACTCTGCAGCTTGACCTATCTTGATTGGTCCAGAACCTAGTACCAAGATAGTCTCAAGGTCTTCTCTTCGAGGCATTAGACGCCACCTCCATAATGTGAATCGACCATTTGTCTAAATCTTGAAAATAAGGGATATGCGTCGTGAGGACCTGGTGCTGCTTCTGGATGGAACTGAACTGTGAATACCGATTTATCGACTAAATCTAGTCCCTCGACAGTCCTATCATTTGCATTAACGAATCTTACTTTTGCTTGAGCCCCATGCAAATTCTCACCTTCGGGAGAACAGGCACCTGATGGGTGGGCAGCCAACATTCCAGCATCAGGGTCTGCTACTGCAAAACCATGATTTTGACTGGTAATCCAAACTCTTCCCGTCTCCAAATCAACACAAGGCTGATTTGCACCACGATGACCATATCTCATTTTGTAAGTCTGCAATCCGCTTGCAAGACCTAACAATTGGTGACCTAAACAGATTCCCATAACTGGAATATCTGCCTTAACTGCGTTAGCAAGAGTGTTTCTGGCCATTGTCGCTTTTCCTGGATGTGCTGGATCACCTGGACCATTTGAGCAGAATAGGGCTTTGACGCCGAATGATTGTACTTCGGCAAAAGTGGTGTTAGGAGGGCACCAAACAACTTCAAAATGACAACACAAACTACGCAAAATATTGTACTTGATACCACAATCAATTGCTGCAATTCGAGGCAAAGGATTTCCGAGATTATCTGTTGCACCCTCATTGACAAAAACCGGTTCATTGATTGAAACTTGGTCTACCAAATCCTCTAACTCAGGAGAGGTTAATTGCGATAGATGCTTTTGCAATGCAGGTTCATCTTCGATTGGCCCAAATACACACAACACACATCCATGTTCCCTAACCCTACGTGTGATTGCACGAGTGTCAATCTCCTCTATACCTGGCACTTGATGAAATGCTAGAAAATCACTAATGCTAGCTATTGAATCCCTGTGATCTGGGTCCTTCATTGCATGTCTAACCACAACACCTCTAGGCCAAACACCAGCAGACTCGCTGGTTCCATGATGAATGCCATAATTGCCAATCAATGGGTAGGTGAATGTAAGAACTTGACCTGCAAATGAAGGGTCGGTTAGAGATTCTTGGTATCCAGTCATTCCAGTAGTGAATACCAATTCGCCTTCACCCCATATTTTGGCACCGAATAATTTGCCAGTAAACCGACTACCGTCAGCCAAAAGAAGAACACCATCTCCAGATGCAGAAGGAGGTATTGAAGCACCTGCAGCAATGGCATCTGTGGCATCAACTAAACCAATACGGTCTCCAAGAGAGGTATCACCTTTCTGAGACCACTCTCCCGACATCAAAAATGCTGATAGAACAGGGGTCATAATCATTGGCAAAGGCACGAAAAATGCCCTCAGTGTAACAACAGGTGATTAGATTAATGTTTTTAGCCTTTGAATGGCATTAGTAAGTATTTCCATACTCACTCAGAATCATCTTCTAAATCATGTACTAACTTGCCACCGTTGACTCCCTCAATAATGAGCCGAGCATCATCAAATTCTCGCTCACTGGCAGATTCTCCAAACCAAGCATCCATGAATAATGCCAATGCTGCAACTTCTGAATGTGGCTGATTTCCTACTGCAACATTATATTGACAGATTTTGTACACATCTCCGGGAACCTTTGCTCCACCGACTACTATCAATACTGGTCTGTCTCTTCTGATCTTCGGAATCGCTTTTCTAAACGGCTCACCATACATTGTCAAATGTACAGCAACTCCACCTGATTCAACGTGCTTTCTGAGGTGGCTTAAGCCTCCGACATGATTTGTATCTAATTGACCACCAAAGCGATCACTAACGGAATTAAGATTGTCAAACATCTCTTTGTCTTCATCACCTGCAAGCAGAAAACCATCCGCCCCCATAGCTCTTGCAACCAAAGCCAGATGAGTGGTGATACGTGGATCCCTACCCTTGCGGTACCCCAAACGTAAGACATCCAGCCTCTCGCTCATACCACGGCTAAGTGGTTCTGCGTTTCAAGCCTCGGTTTCGGGAACTATTTCATGTTCAGAGTTTACTTCTTCACCAGAAATTGAATCATCTATTCCCGGATTATTTTCCATGAACTCTTTGACCCAAACCAATAACCAAGCATCGATAAACAGTTTAGCAGCCATAAGTACAGTTCCACAAAGAATTGCTAAACGACCTGTCTTCCAAAGTGCATCTGACATCTCCAAATCGCCAGCCAAACCCATAATTGCAGGTTCAAATGTGTAAAGTACAGAAAGAACGAACATTATGCCACTAGCTAATCCTGGGAACAATTGACCCAACTCTCTACTAAAGTCCGACAATAATGAACCTAAGAATACCAAGCAAGGTGCAATGATTGTGATTGTCATGAATTCAGGTCCGAAGAAAATTGATTCGAATTGAGATTCATTGTTGACCTGTAGTACTGTTAACCACCAAAATACAGCATAACCAGCAAAAATTCCTCCGACTATCTTTGCCTTAGTATGAATCATTGATGGTATTGCCCCAATCGAAGGGGGATTCAGTCTTGTGAAAATACGATCTGCGAATAGGAGTTTTTCCTCACTTGGCATCACAATATTTGCGCCAGAAAGGTCGTTATTGACGACATCAATAGCCTCGGCCTCTCCAGACATGGGGACACCTGCGGTTCCACATCTCATAAAACCTGTCGCAGATAGGGACTCCAACATGGCGGTCTTGGAGGGTGGACAGAAAACCCGGCCGCAGGTTATGGGAATCATCAATGCCACACCAGATTCATTTCACAAATCATCTCGAGAAGGCACAATCGAAAAGGCGATGAAAATGATCGCTGACGGTGCTGATTGGATAGATATTGGAGGAGAATCCACCCGCCCTGGTGCTGATAAAATATCTATAGATGAAGAGTTGTCACGAGTCATTCCTCTTGTGACTGAGATTTCAAAACATGCAAATGTTTCTATCGATACACGAAATGTGGAAGTCGCAAAACAAGCATTACAAGCAGGGGCAAAGATGGTTAACGATGTTAGCGGATTAAGAGACCCGAATATGTTAGACTTGATTGTAGAACATGGATGTCATGTTTGTATTATGCATATGTTAGGAGAACCAGGTAATATGCAGGATAATCCTGAATATCAAGATGTCTCGAAAGAAGTTAATGAGATGTTACTATCTAAGGCCAGAGAATTGGTTGAAAGAGAGCATTCGATGGATAGAATTCATTTAGACCCTGGAATTGGATTTGGTAAAACATTAGAACACAATTTGAAATTATTGAAATCAAGTAAAGAACTCAGACCATATTCGATATTATGGGGTGTGTCTAGAAAATCAATGATTGGACAGATTTGTAATCAAGATGATACCGAAGAAAGATTGGCAGGGAGCCTTGCAGTAGCTGCAAAGGCGTTTTACGAAGGCATTGATATTATTCGAGTTCATGATGTAAGAGAACACATCGATTTGTTTTCGGTTCTACAAAAATTGGAGGAGTGAATTTGTTTCTAATCTTTGGTTCCGATCCTTTGGCTATTCGACTAGCGGAATGGATAGGTGCTCGTTCACGAGTTAGGATCGTTGGCTTAGCTGAACACTTAGTTGCAATGCAAGACGTCGAGATAGTTGCACTTCCAACTGAAATGGAACTTCATGAAATGCCACTTCCGGAGGTTACACCGACTGCGATATTACTGCTTGAGGAAATTATTTGTGATGATAATCCAGTAAAGGAATTGAGAAATCGATGGCCAAATACTCCAATTCTTTCGACAATAGATATCGAAGGAGCAGAAATGATTTCTGTTGAAGATTTGACAACATCTGCAATTCAAGACCGATTACGCTCTATCGACAGAAAACAAGGCGCTAGTGAAGTTCTAAGAAGACTGAACGATGATGACGAGGCGAATGTTTTGATTGTGTGTCATGACAACCCCGACCCAGATGCATTAGCCAGTGCTCTAGCCATGCGGCATTTATGTGAAAACCTAGGTCATAAATCTACAATCATACATGGTGGCATGGTTGAACATCAACAAAACAGGGCAATGGTAAAGTTACTTGAGATGGAAATTCAAAAAGTGATATTGGAATGGGAGGTGGAGGATTTGTTAAATCAATCCGACATAGTGATTTGTGTAGATTTCAGCCATCCTGGGGCAAATAATGTGCTACCTGAATCCTGTGTTCCACACATAGTAATCGACCATCACAATAGTGAAACAAGACCCGCAGCAGATGTAATTCTGGTAAGACCTGAATTTGCTGCAACTTCATCCTTGGTAGCATCTATACTGATGAACGCTGGAATTGAAATGAATTCGACAATTGCTACAGCACTCGCTTTTGGAATCAGAACTGACACTTTAGGATTTACAAGGTCATTCAATGCAGTAGATTTGAGAGCGCTATCATGGCTAGGTGCTTGGGTTGATTGGGACTTAATGCGCTCATTCGAAAGCCCACCTCGCTCTCAAGAAGTTCTATCTATATTCAGACAAGCCTTGAGTGAAGCCAATTTGGAAAATGGATTGATGCTAGCTCCTATATCATTAATGGCAGACAGAGATGCACTTTCTCAGGTTGCAGACTTCTTACTACCTACTGAGGAGGTTGATATTGTAATCGCATATGGAGTTAGGAGATCTAAGGTAATCCTTTCTGCAAGATCGACAAATGATTCAATACACCTAGGAAAGGTTCTCTCTAGAACCTTTGAGAAAGGAAGTGCAGGTGGGCATAAAGCCGTAGCAGGTGGACAAATACCATTCGAAGAATTAGAATGTGAAAATGAAGATGAGGCTATGGAAAAAATGACCTCTATTCTGAAATCTATATTTGGAGGAGACACACAATGAATGCACCAATTGTAGATGTAGATGAAAACTTGCGACTATTGGGTACTGCTCACGTCGCAACAGCATCGGTTGAAGCTGTAAAGCAAAATATTGAGGAATGGAGCCCCGATGTAGTTGCAGTTGAATTATGTAAAAGCAGATACGATGCATTAACCCAGGATAGGAGATTGGACAAAGAAGGATTGCTTAAAGTGATCAAAGAAGGAAAGGCCCCAATGGTGTTACTGCAATCTCTTCTTGCCGCTGAACAAAGGAAACTAGGTATGGATGAAGGTCAACAACCTGGTGCAGAACTGCTCGCTGCTGTAAAGACTGCTGAGGAGTATGACCTTTCTGTAGAATTAGTAGATAGGGATATCCAAACCACTTTGCGTCGAGCATGGAACAAAATGGGTATCAAAGAAAAAATGGGACTGGTTTGGGCATTAATGGCTGAAGAAGATTCTGAAGAAGAATTGGAACTAGAAGAAATGCTAGCTGATAAGGACTTACTTACATCTCTAATGGAAGAACTAAGAGAGGTCTCTCCGGGTGCTGGAGAAGTATTGATTGATGAGAGAGATGAATACATCGCTAGGAAAATTTCTGCGATAAGAGGCAATGGAAAAGTCCTGGCTGTTTTAGGAGCAGGACATCTAGATGGTGTTTCAAAATTATTAGAAAATGGAATAGCAACAAGTGATGAAAGAATGGCAAATTTATCTGTTGTACCCAAAGGAGGCCGACTACTGAAAACAATTTCCTATTCGATTCCTTTAGTACTGATGGGATTACTTGGCTGGTTTGCATATAACGGAGACTTAGCTTCAATCAAGGAGAATGG
>QQSK01000011.1:80280-82537 GCA_003602415.1 Candidatus Poseidoniales archaeon
CGTGCTGGCCGAATTCTACTGGTTACAGCATTAACTAATCTTGGATCGATGGCTGGAGCCTGGATATCTATGGCATTAATCGCAACTGGGCTTTGACAGGGATACTCAATCCTTATCTGCAATACCATTTTGTTCAATTCATGAAGACTGCAGTAGTTACTGGAGCGAATCGAGGAATTGGTCTAGAATTAGCAAAACAGTTACTCGAGAGTGGATACAAAGTTCATGCCACGTACCGAAATGATTCTGGTGGACTATCAGAAATCGATAGTGAATTATTGTCAATCCATCAACTAGATGTTAGGGATTTGAATGCTGTTTCAGGCCTTTCTGATTCTATAGAAGGAAGTATTGACATTTTAGTAAACAATGCAGGAATCGCTGATGGAAGATGGCAATCGATTTCTGAAATCGATATGGAACACGCACTTGAAGTGTTACATGTTAACTCTGTTTCTCCTGTTTTAGTAACTCAACAAATGCTTGGGAAACTAAGTTCAGATTCTGTAATCGTAATGATGAGCAGTTTGATGGGCTCAATTAGTGATTGCAGAAGCGGAAGATCATATGCCTACAGGGCATCTAAAACAGCATTGAACATGTTTTCAATGGCAATGAAAAACGAATTAGATGCTTTGGGTATCTCTCTTCTAATTATGCACCCTGGCTGGGTTGAGACAGATATGGGTGGACCCAATGCTCCACTTTCAACTAAAGAAAGTGTAAATGGCATTATGCAAAGAATTCACGAACAAGATTTGGCACTCAGTGGACGCTATGTTGAATTTGACGGCACTCCCATCGAGTGGTAATTACTCAACAGAAGCAACTTCGGCCTTCTCTTCCAGACAAAGAGACAGCAGCGCCATCATTGAAGATGCTATTCCTGAAGATAGAAGTTAACAATTAGAAAAAATCGGTCAAAATTCAACGTCATGCCCTTCAAGCCAATGCTTTCGGCAAAAATCAGTTCCGCCTCTTTTTCCTTTCTGGCAGCCTTCAAAATTACAAATATGTGACAATTTTCCGTCAATATTTGGAGTAGGTTCGATATCCTCGTCGACACTTGTAGCTTTTGACACTTCAGATTCTTTTTCTGTATTCTTTAATTCATCTTGAATTTGAGCATACCTTTCAGGGCTCTGAACTTTGAGAAATTTCACATAATCTTCTGTATTTTCAAACTCAATAGGCATTACAAGTACTTCTTCACATTCTTGACATTGATATCTTTCTCCAGTCATGAACCCCATATATGGGTAGACCTGAGTTCCAAAGCAATTAGAGCAGATTCTAAATGATGACATTGCAGCACCTGCACCTTCCTTCAGATACATGATATATCAGGCCATTGTAAAGGGTACGCACGAATAGGACGGACTGCGAACCGTTGTGAATACATCGGCTATGTGCAACGGTGTTTAGCATAGCCCTTTGTGATTGTGTGCTATTCATTTATCTTCACAAACTGACAACACTCATTCTGCTTCACAGTTAATCACAGATTCGGTATATGTGAAATATCCGCCTGTTCCACTGGAATAACTCCCATACTCTATATCAGAGTCGACAAGGCAACAATTTTCGTCCATTGAACGAGGATATTCATCCACTGTGATGAGAGTGGCAAAAATAATGTCATTGTTAACATCGTGTGAAGCGATCATATAAGCCCAAAGCGATGCATCAATCAAAGGTTCTTTGATAGTATATTTGTACTCCCACTCTATATTTCCTTCATCGTCAGGGAATCCAATAACTGAATCGCTTGTTCCATCAATTAAGTCCAAATCTGCCGTGACAATGCCACAATCCTGACAAACAACCATATATGTTACATACAGATCATATTCTTCGACATTTTCCTCCTCCTCTTGCAAGATAATTGCGCCAATAACAGCAAACAGAAGAATAAGTGAAACAACGCCAACCCCAATCAATACCTTTAGATTAGTACTTATTGAAGACTTATTTTTTTGGGGGATCATAATTGTCTGCAGATTCATCGGTTCGAATCCAATTTCATGATTTGTCTGAAATTGAGGATATGAAGTTTGTACAGTTGAAGGAAATGAAGGAATTTGTGGTGGGGCAGGGATCCACTCGCTACCAGTCCACATCCATTTCCCGTCGGGGCTTATCTGACCAGTCACGATTTTTTCTCATACATCCGGGTATATAACATCTCCAATTAAAAAACACCAATCATAGTTCCTGCTGTTTACAAGGCCCACCTAGATGGGGGCGAGCATAAGGG
>QQSK01000012.1:0-97508 GCA_003602415.1 Candidatus Poseidoniales archaeon
GGTGCTGGCATACCTGGAGGTGCTGGCGGCATACCTGGAGGCGCTGGTGGCATTCCCGGTGGAGCTGGTGGCATACCTGGTGGTGCTGGTGGCATTCCTGGTGGTGCTGGTGGCATACCAGGAGGTGCTGGTGGCATTCCCGGTGGCATTGGTGGCTTATTCGAATCTTCTTCGGACATATTTTCTCCTCCTCATCTGTCGCATGGCGACATTCGTTCCATCATTGCACAGCGTATAACCATTTTGCGAACATTCTCATAGTCACAATATCGGTTGCTTGGTTAACGGTAGGTTGATGAATGGCAGTCTTGACCGCGTCACATGGTAGGTTTAGACACATCTGCACCCCCGGTAATTTTCGTAGTTGGCACAGCAGGTGCTGGAAAATCTTCTTTGGTCACATCATTTCAAAGATGGAGCCGATTTATCGAGACTGAAACAATCGCTGTAAATCTTGATCCAGGAGCTGAAAGAGTACATTATGATGCGGAATTTGATGTCAGAGATGTTATTTCTTTGACCGAAGTGATGAACGAATACGATCTTGGACCTAATGGTGCACAAATTTTGGCTGCTGATTTGGTGGCAGCTCAAGCATTAGATGTTGCTGATGAATTACATTCACTATCGGGAGAACTGATTATTGTTGATACGCCAGGACAAGTAGAATTATTCGCATTCCGTGAGGCATCATCTCACTTGATTGAAGTATTAGGACAAGACCAGTCAGCAATAATTTACTTGTTTGACCCAATGCTATCAAAGAGTCCTTCAGGTTTCGTTTCGCAAATGCTTCTTTCCAGTATTGTAGAATTCAGATTAGGGCTGCCAACCAAGAACTTCCTTTCAAAATCTGATTTGTTAGATGAGGATGATCTAGAAAAAATCCTAGAGTGGTCAGAAAGATTGGAAATTCTTGAATTGGCGCTCTATGATGAAGCCGGTGGCCAGCGTACCGAATTCGCTATCAATCAATTGAGAATGATGCAGCAATTCTCACAGACTCCAGGCTTAACGCCATTATCTAGTGAAACTGAAGATGGAATGGCAGATGTTCTAACTTTCGCACAAGCACTCTTCGGAGGAATGAGTGACGCTCGAGATGGTTTTGCAGCCGACATTGAGCACGAAAAGAACTGATTCTAACCGATTTATCTTTCAACCGTCCCCTAAGGGGGTCATGGTATGACAGAACACCTTTTGGCCATAGATGACGTTGCAGAAGATTTTGAAGACATTCTAAATTGGGCTATTGAATTCAAGAAGATGTGGAAAGCTGCTGACGATATTGCACTCAACTTTTTCCCTTTAGCAGACATGGCTGTTGGAAGCATATATGAGAAACCGAGTACAAGAACAAGAGTTTCTTTTGAGGTTGGAATCAACCGCTTAGGAGGATATCCGCTTACACTTTTGAAGAACGACATACAATTAGGTAAGTCAGAAACAGTTGCTGATACTGCGAATGTTTTGTCCAGATTCCTTGGAGCGATTACCTACAGATGTTTTGCGCATGCTGATGTAGCGGAATTAGCTGCAAATTCTAGCGTACCAGTTCTAAATGCTCTTTCTGACAAGCATCACCCTTGTCAGGCCGCTGCAGATCTTATGACAATTCTGGAACACTTTAGTGAAAAAAAGGACTTGAAAGTATCCTGGGTAGGAGATGGAAACAATGTGTTGCATGACCTTATGCTAGCATGTGGAATGTTAGGGATTGATTTCCACTACGCATTCCCTGAAGGCTATGAGCCATCTGGCGATGTAGTTAGTAGGGCAGAAGACTTTGCCAAAGAAAACGGTTCTGAAATGATTGCAACAAACGTTCCAGAAGAAGCGGTTAAAGATGCTAACGTAATCTACACCGATGTTTTCGTTTCGATGGGAGAAGAGGGACTAAAAGACAAAATGAATGATTTTGAAGGATTCCAGGTCAATATGGAATTAGTTTCGAATGCTTCAGATAACTGGGCATTCATGCACTGCCTTCCAGCTCATAGAGGCGATGAAGTAACAGATGATGTCATGGACCATTCTAACAGCATAGTTTTCGATCAAGCCGAGAACCGAATGTGGGCTCAAATGAGTTTGATGGCTTACCTAGTTGACTATGGGGCTTGGTCAGCAATGGGCGACATGATGGGCATAGGGTTGTAAGTCATAGAATACTTACTTGAACTGCAAATGCCATCAATCCTAGAAGCATTCCAACCCTAATACTCTGTTGTGCCTTGTAATCCTCTCCACGGAAGAGAGGCCCATTCAATGAAAAGAGAATGAAAATGGCAGGACCATGGAATACGATTTGGTGGTATTCAAATGGGCCATACAAATGTGCAAGTCCCAGAGTAATCATCGATGCTAAAATGAATACATAGGCGACAGCCCTCGCATTCATCAATCCAATTCGCATAGGGAGTGTGTTCCTGCCCTCATCCGTTTCCATATCTTCACAATCTTTTATGATCTCACGAGCAAGATTCGCAAAGAATGCAACAACAGCAGCAAATATTACAAGTTCGGTTTCTGCCATTGAAACAGAAGCTGCACCGAAAACAATCACCGCACCTACCATCAAAGATATTGAAACATTACCAATTAGTCCTAACTTTTTGGTTTGAGGACCTGCATCGTAGGTATACATTAGAACTGCAGCTAGAGTCCAAATTGCAACTAGAGGATAAGGGTCTTCAGTGTATGGAACACCTGCTAACATAAACAGTGCGCTTAGTAATGAGAAAGTGTAGGCGACTTTGGTTGCAGACTTTATCGAAATTCTTTCTGAAGGAATTGGGCGATGCGGTTTAGAGACCTTATCTATAGAAGAATCTGAAATATCATTGAATGTATTTCCTGCAGCCATAAAGCAGATTGCAGAAGTGGTCTGAAGGGCGACGAGACCAAGTGCTTGGAGTGTCCAAGCATCACCGAGTGCAAGATGAGCTCCTAGAGGTACCGTAATTGCTGCTAATACAACATTTTTCGGCCGGGATAACTCAACAATCTCGCGCCACATCAGACCTATGGGGGATGACAGGGGTACATGGTCAGTTCGCTACTAGAGCCCAGATACAGACTCTTTCACGGAATCCAGCCATTGTTGTGCCTTCGGTGATTCCAAGTTTCTCAAATCGGCGATCTCTTGCAAGTACATTACCGACCTGGTTCATCGTCGCTCCCCATCGGAAGCGCTTATTGACATGGTCTAGGATTTGGCTAGTATTAGATACTCCATTTGTCTCAAGGTATTGAGCTATTTCGTTTCTCAAGCGTGCGGTTCGACTCATCAAGCCTCACCTCTTGTACGACGTGCTAGATTTTTCCATGTGATTGGAATCTCTACCTTGATAGGTTTCCAATCCCATTCGCCATCAGAAGATACGATGTGTGTATCAGTTCGTGTGTTCATGCTCTTTACTTCTCCAGTCGGAACAAAGTCCGAGAAGCGGATTTTTTGGTTCATGTCCTAAACCATCTAGCCCGAGTATATCAACAAAAGATGCGGACAGTGAGGTAAAAGTGAATCTAATTAAAGATGGTACTGCGGGGCTTTTTCACTTTCACTTTTGAGTGAATGTGAATGATTAAATGACCCGTTCAGAATAAA
The DNA here is from genome assembly GCA_003602415.1 of Candidatus Poseidoniales archaeon. Taxonomy (GTDB): domain Archaea; phylum Thermoplasmatota; class Poseidoniia; order Poseidoniales; family Poseidoniaceae; genus MGIIa-K1. Next base: position 3,608 of record QQSK01000012.1, read on the forward strand.
TACGGGTGACAAGTCGGTGGCCTGTCGCTCGTATAGTGTAGTGGCCCATCATGAAGCCCTCTCGAGGCTTCGACCCGGGTTCAAATCCCGGTACGAGCACTATCCCCTAATTTGTCAAGCGTTACATTTCTATTTACGATGAAGGATTATATCTAACGTACCTATCCCTGTAGTAATGCCAACTGATAATATAGACATCAGTGATAGTGTAGTAATGGGTGATGTTCAATCAACTACAAATTATTATCATTCGGAATCATTGACCTGTACCGTATGTGGGGCAAAGGGCTCAATAGCAATCCTTACTTGTAACAATTCAGGTTGTGAAAATGTATTCTGTAATTATTGTCAAGATTCTAGATATGAAAAAATTTGTGGAGTCTGTATTGAGTTAGAGATTTCAAAATTACTTGATGGCGAAAAAAGAATCGAGTTAGCGAGAATTGAAGCAGAAGAAAAGAAAAGAAATGAATTATTATTGGAATTAGAAGAAAAAAGGAAAAAATGGAACCTTGAACGCAGCCAATCGAATACAATAATTGCAAAAATCGTAAAAGCTCGTTTTCTTTCACTTCCGTTAATGTATATTATTTGTCTGTACATTGTCTATCTTTTTATTGAACCAAAAGAGGCAACGATGTCGCAGACAACAGACTGGACATATGGAGATTTTACATTTTTTGGAATAATGCAATTTAATTTAACAATAATTTTCTACAATTTTGTCATTGGGTTTGACAGAAATAATATTAAAAAGGCGTGTAGCGGAAAATCTCCCAACAGAGCAGCATTGATTGCAATTACACCAATCATAGGTTGCGTATTAGCAATGATAGTTTTCGCGAATGGCTCTAATCCTGCAACCGTAATGTCCTCTCTTATAGGTTTACCATTGGCAATATATGTCTCAGCGAAGATCACACTAAAATGAATCCAATACGACACGAGCATCTTACAAATGAATAAGCGATATCTATTTCAAAAAATGATGAAGACTATTCTTCTTCGATAAATGTTGAAAGATGATTACTAAGAATCAATATCGATTCATCAACATCATTGCACTCGAGAATCTGCTGCCTTGTTTCAAGATCATTCACCACCAGTGCTGCAACAGAATATACAGATTCAGCGCCATCATCAATCACTTGCATCAATGGCGATTGCTCAACCCATTGTAGCAATATTTCATCATCAAGATTCATCATTACTCCGATTCTTTTCAAGACTTCTTGCATTATTGATTTGAGCATGGTTTGTTGTTGGGAGTTAGTCTGTGCCAATCCATCAACAAATTCAACATCAGCACCGATGTACAATTTGGAACTTGAAGAATCCTCAGGAACCAAATCAAGAATAGTCTCTAGGTCTGGATAATATCCATCTTCGCTAGAAATTGAACTGAGCATAGGATGGTCGAATGGAGGAAGAGCCGGTTGAATGATTCGGTTTATTCTAAATCTACGCCCACCAATAATTTTCAGAAAGTGGTTACTTCCCTTAGTTTCATGGTGAACGATTTCAGCTTCGCAACCATATATCATGGGGCCATCCCAATGGTTCACAGGATTCATTGGGTCGTTGAGAACCAATCCGAAGTTTCTGTCATCCAACAAGCAATCATCAAGCATTTGACGATACCGTGGCTCAAACACCCTTAATTCTTGGACTTCACCTGGGAAAAGGACCATTGGTAATACGAACAAGGGTAGGTCGTCCATGAGTCGTTTTCGTAACTACGGCTTTTGAAGATATGTTTGTTCAGTCAGAGTGCACAGTGAAACAGTAGTTGATAAGTGAGTTGGCTGAACTGAGTTCATGTTTGGAAAGGTTTCAGGAGTTAGTATTGCTCTGATTGTACTTGTTGCAGTAATCTCAGCTAGCACGGTTTCAACACTAGGAATTTTCGATAACTCCCAAAGCGATGACAGATTTGTTGCTAAAGTTGATTTCTCTGAAGGGACCAACCATTACACCCTAATAGAGATCGATGAGGGTGATAACAATGAAGAGTCATCAATTACTTACATACTGCATGAGTTCGTATTTTCTGTTCAAGGCGAAGGCGATTCAGTATCTTGGGATTTTGGCGATGGTAACTCAGGAATGGGCTCAGTAACAACTCACCAATACCAAAACTCAGGTCAATATACAGTTACTGCAACTTCCATCACAACAGATTCCATTGAGACCTCTACCATTGAGATAACCGTTCATCTCAAGGGCATGGCTGAAGCTGATAACATGGAATGCACATGTGCTCCAACTGCCAAAGACACTGTGATCGATTTGGTTGTTTTACCAGGATTTTCAGAAATTAAAGGCTTCGTGAAAGTTGAGCACGACGGCAGTAGTGAATCATGTTCTTTAAGAAATCCATTACAGGAATGTCATATCAGAGTTATTCTTCAGCGAACACAAGAAGGTAGTGTAGTAGCACAAGAAGTATTGTTTGATGACACTTTTAGAAGTAATGAAATGATTGTAGATTATTCACTGGGAGATTTGGAATTCGAGCAAGGAGATGGCCTGCAACTACGTCTAGAAACCGACCAATTGAGAGATTGGCACAAACCAACTGCAGAGTGGGAAATTATTGTTTCAGAATAATTTGGACTAAATTGAACATCAATGTAAATGCTTGAGTTAATAAGAACCCGTCAAGACGATTACTTGCTCCGGTAACGGAGCGAGCGTTTTCCGGGGTGGGCGAGGGGTCGCCCGTTTGTACACGCTCGTTCCACTAGTTTTTGCACCAAACAGGAATCTCACCATTGGATTCTGCGGTCGACATTCTTTCATCAAAGACTGATTCTGAAGAACCAGAAGTCCCACTTAGGTATGCAATGCAATCATCGTCTTTCAGATCACCATTTTCATCATATGGCATTAGGTACATTATATCATTTACAACAGAATATTTGTATTTGTAATATCCCTCTCCAGATTCAAAATAGATGTCATTTCCTCTTGTATACCAAGTTTCAAAAGTTCCAGTAGATTCTGTTGCATCTCCATTTTCTTTCAAAACAAGCTCATCCACAGGGTTAGTCCAAGTTCCTACCAATAATTGATTGTTTGACTCTTCAGCCAATGATGATGCCCAAACATATAGTATTCCTGCTAAAGTAACCAAAAGGATTGAACAAACTGTAATTACGGCTATGGTTATGAGAGTTTTATTTGGCCCACTACTATTCGAAGACGAGTAGATAATTGTTTGCTGGCCAGCTACTGATTGACTTACTGGGAGATTTACTGACTGAAGATTGCTTTCGGAATCTGTGTGAGGCACTGCACCACTTGCCAAAGCCTGTAATTGCGATTCGGTAGGAACCCAATTCCCATCGACTAATTGCCAATATCCGTCATCGCTTATCTTTGTCATTGCAACCAATAATCCGCTGTAAAATTATGTTTCACTTAGCATTTTCAAGTGCTACTCGAAGTTCATACATGTCAACACGGTTGTCTGAATCTGTGTCGATTGATTGGATAATCATAGAGATTTGATCTGGGGAAAGAAATTCTCCAGCAACTTTACTGATACCTTTGTGCAATTCTGGACCGTTGATTCGGTTATCATTATCAGTATCTAACTGGGAAAATAGATCTGCTACAGACATCTTTTGTTCCTTCATTGCAGTTGCCAATTTTTTCATGATTTGATTAAGTTCCATATTATCTCCACCAGTCCCGCTATACCTCTAACATGAAGGGGATTCACTAAAACTTTGGCAATGTTCTTTGAAAATATAATCACTGCGAATTAACCCAATCAGCATATGATTGGGAAGATTCACAAACTTGGATGAGCAATTGAGGGACATCGTAGGGATGTAAACTCTGGATTTCTTCAATCAATGATTCCCTTTTGTCATTTGAAACTTTTATTTCAAGGGACCATTCTGTTTCCGATTGGATTTTTCCATCCCATTTGTAGGTCGATGAGACCTTGTGGTGTTGTACACATGCAGCTCCAGACTCAACCAATGTCTGGGCAAACGAAGTGACTTCGAACTCCCTCCAGGAATCAGGCAAGGTCATCTTGATGACACACAAATTGTTGGGCATGGGTACTGGTTAGTGCGCTAGGACATGAAGATTCTGCGTACACATATTCAAAACTGAGAGGCTTGTGAACAGAGTATGGGCCAACTCTCATCTCTCAAATGGCTCAATAGATTCCTTAGTGAAACCCCTGGTGATTCGCAGGTTAGTGGCCCACCTAGGCAAGTTCCAAACGCTTGTTGGTCACGAGTTTTACCAACACCTGCACCTGATCCAAAACTTCGTTTGTGGTCTGAAGAAATGGCGGAACAATTGAATCTTGAGAAATCTGGAGCGGATGTTTTGGCAGGAGGGGTGCCAGTGGAAGGAATGGATGCCTATGCTCAGAGATATGGAGGTCACCAATTTGGTAATTGGGCCGGACAATTGGGGGATGGACGTGCAATCACATTAGGAGAAATTGATACTGGCATGGAAGTTTTGGAAATACAACTCAAAGGGGCAGGAAAAACTCCATACTCTCGATTTGCTGATGGAAAAGCAGTATTGCGTTCATCGATTCGTGAGTTTCTTTGCAGTGAAGCAATGTATCACCTAGGAGTTCCTACAACAAGAGCTCTAGCGCTTGTGACCACAGGAGAGGATGTTATGCGTGATGTCATGTATGATGGCAATCGTGAATTGGAGCCTGGCGCTGTTGTTTCTCGTATTGCTCCAAGTTTCATCAGATTCGGAAGTTTCCAAATCCATGGATTGATGGGTGACAATGTGACATTGAAATCCTTGCTAGAACACACTGTAAGCAATCACTTTCCAAATAGTGATGTCAAAAATGATGATGAAATTCTGGAGTGGGCAAAAGTAGTAGCAAAAAGTACAGCGGAAATGATCGCACATTGGATGAGGGTAGGATTTGTTCACGGGGTAATGAATACCGACAATATGTCAATCCATGGATTGACAATCGACTATGGCCCATATGGATGGCTTGAAGATTATAATCCTGGATGGACACCCAATACTACAGATTCAACTCACAGAAGATACCGCTATGGTAACCAACCACAAATTGGTGCGTGGAATATCGCCCGTTTCTTGGAATCTATTTCGTCTTTGATGGATGAACCAGAGAGATTGAGAGAAGTCTTAGAATTCTATATTTCAACGTATGAAAAGTCGAATGATGAAATGTGGGCAGCAAAACTGGGTTTTTCAGATTTCCAGGAAGCGGATGCTGAACTAATATCTGAACTGAATATTTTACTTCAGAAAGTTGAGACAGACATGACCATATTCTTTAGAGAACTATGCCACATTGACAACCCTGATATTTCAAAACTAAAATTTGCATTTTATGACGAAGATTCGATACCAACTGAAGAGTGGAATCTATGGATGGCAAAATGGTGGCAAAGGGTACAAGCTAAACCGAACAGAGAAGTGATGTTGAAAACTAATCCAAAATATGTACTTAGGAATTGGATGGCACAACTCGCAATCGATGCAGCAGAGAAAGAAGACTACTCTGTTTGTGAGGAATTGCATAATTTGCTAAAATTTCCATATGAAGAGCAAACAGAATTCGAAGAAGAATGGTACCAAAAGAGGCCTGAATGGGCAAGAAACAGAGTAGGATGTTCTATGTTATCCTGTTCGAGTTGATTTTCTTAGTAGGAAACAGGCCTTAATATGCACACCGTCGATGGATAGTGCATGGAGCAAATCAATATTGCAGAGACCTTTAGACAAAACAACACTGCTACTGTGGTGAAGTTTGTGATGTTAATGGCAGTCATTTTCTTGATGACTTTCATAATCACAGTTTTCCCAATGAGTGTGACCTTCATGTTCTTGGCAGCACCTGCCTTGATCATGAACATTGGATGGTTAATGTTCGCAAGAGCCTTGTGAATACTAGTCAGCATTATGCACTGGCTCTCTGAGCAGGCACCATGGTAGATGACCAGTTTCTATGGTTCCTCGGACTTGGTGCCTTTGCATTTGTCACCGTGATGGCGATTAAGCCATTTCATGCATACCTAATGTCGAAAGGTTGCGAGAACATGGTTGCGGTTTACTACAATCGCAAAGTTGCACATATGGTTGCAGGTGGAATTCCACTCATAATGTGTCCAATTGTGTTTGATGACCCAATATATCCGTTACTTGGTGGAGTTTTGGGAGCCATTGGATTAGCTGCAGCACACATGACTGACAGAAGGTTATGGTGGATGCAAACTGAACAAAACATGAACGATGCAACATTTGCATTCATGCTTGGGATCTCAGTATTTGCCCTATGGCATTACTTGGATGATGCCTGGTTAGCAATACTGCCAGCTCTATTCATGGCATATGGAGATGGTGTGACTGGAATTATTCGCAACAAGTTGTTTGCAAAACGTACCAAGAGTGCATGGGGAAATCTTGGAATGGCTATTCTTTGTATTCCGCTTGGCTATCTAATCGGTAAGAATGCTGACCCTTCAATTCCCATTTGGGGAGTAATTTCTGGCGCTATTGCTTCATTTGTTGAACGCTATGAGTTCGGTCCGATTGACGACAATGTACTGATTGTAATCGCTTCTAGCATTGTTATTGCTGCGGGCGTTCACTTTGGCCCAATAATGTGATTAAGACATTATTTCGTCTTGCTCAGCATCTTCGACAAGTATGAACTCATATTCTCCAGTTTTGCTATCATAATCGATGCATGAGAAAACGGCTTTCATTTGTCTGTCTTCAAATGGATCGTGGAAGTATGGTTGGTCTGTTCTGAAGACTGCCAAAATTTGTTTGTACTTCTCCATGTCCATCTTACCTGTGATGGTGTAAACCGCTGATTCAGCACCCTCATCCAGAAGGTCATCGCCTTCATTTCCACGAATTACAGTACGTTGTAATCTTCTCTTAACATTCATGTGAACATTACAATCTTCGATTTTTATCCAATCTTCGCCTGCAGTAGTGATGAAACACTCGTTAATCTCCATGAACCGACCTAAGGGCTCAACATATTAGTGGTTGTCCCCGCTTCAGTTAGCAAGTTGGTTCAGCATATCCTCAATAGTCTCAGGATTTGCTTCCTTGTTTTTGTTTGAAACACAATTTCTTCCTAGAACAATGCATCCAAGGAATGCAAACATATGGCGCATTGCCATGATTACATGTTCGCCTCCGCCACCACTGTGAGTTGCTAGACCAACCTTACGGCGATTGAAAAGTGCACGGAAATCTTGCCATTCTGTGCTCAGCCATGCTACAGCATTGTTGAGAGTAGGAGGCATGGAACCATTGTATTCAGGAGCTACAATCATCCAAGAATCTGCAGAAGACATCGCTTCTTTCAGTTCAGCCATTCCAGGAACGACATCTAATTCCTTTGAGCGAGCAACAGTGAACATTGGCATATCTAAACTTACGAGGTCAATAATGTCAGCATCGTGTCCCATTTCTCTAGCCTTATCGGCAAATTTCTCTGCAAGAGCGAGGTTATTATCCGAGGTTGCAGTAACCATCAGTATCTTGGCCATGACAAGGCCAAGGGGTTTAGGTTCTCAAAGGTGCGCATACACAATCTAGGTCAAAAGGGATTAGTTACTCAACATTTCTGGGCCTCAAAATGAACAACAACATTAGTAGCATTAGTATTAGCAAGATAATCCAGAAATTATTCGAATCCTCTTCCTTAGTTACCTCTGATTTTGAATCAGAATCTTTGATTTCTGGAGGGCAAGAACAATCTGATGGATCTCGAGATGAGCCATCCCAACATAGGTCTTCAGTACATGGCATGTCTGTTGAATATTCACAGCCACCATCATCATCTGTTGCATTGATATTGTAATTGCTTGCGGTTGAATTGGTGCAACCTGATACCTCATCAGTATCTAGAACTCCATCGTCGTCTAAGTCGTAATCACAACTTCCATCTTCATCGGTTGCCAGTGGGTCGAAATTGTTGGCAATGGAATCGGTACATCCTTGGATTTCGTTTACATCTAATACGCCATCATCATCTAAATCGAAATCGCAACTCCCATCTTCATCGGTTGCCAATGGGTCGAAATTGTTTGAAGTGGAATTGGTACATCCCAACACTTCGTCAGCATCTAGAACACCGTCATCATCTAGATCAAAGTCACAACTACCGTCGTCATCTGTTGCGTTTGAATTGAAATTATTAGCCGTTGAATTAGTGCAACCTGCCATCTCATCGACATCGAGGACTCCGTCGTCATCTAAATCGTAGTCACAACTACCATCTTCATCTGTTGCATTAGGATTGAAATTGTTTGCAATCGAATCAGTACAACCCAACACTTCATCTACATCAAGAACTCCATCGTCATCTAAATCGTAGTCGCAACTTCCATCCTCATCTGTTGCATTAGGATTGAAATTGTTGGCTGCTGAATCGGTACAGCCTGCTACCTCATCAATGTCTAGTACTCCATCATCATCTAAATCGTAGTCACAACTTCCATCATCATCAGTTGCTGATGCATCGAAATTGTTTGCAACTGAGTCTGTGCATCCTTCAACCTCATCAATGTCTAAAACACCGTCATCGTCCAAATCAAAATCACAACTGTGATTTTCAATATTTGCATTCATATCGAAATTGTTAGCAGTTTGATTTGTGCAACCGAATATTGGGAAGTCGATAGGTTGCCATACTCTATCAGCACCAGCAGTCCAAGGGCTTGGGTCTGCTGCATCATAGGCTCCTGCGCTCAAATTATCCAATGCAGAATTTACAATTGGTCTGAAATCGAAGTTACGAGGATCTACTAGCATCGACTCAACTGTACCATCAGTTTCCTCATATCCGTTGTAATTACTGTAATATGTCCCTGGGACTGGATTTGAAGAATAGGAATTTGAGCGGTGGGCAGCAATAGTATCTGCAGCGTTATTGGATGTTGCCGAATTTTCGTTACCTGCACCGTTTTCATACAGCACAATAATTTGATTCTTGGTTAGTCCACTATCATTTCCAAAAACAGTATTGTTGTGTGCATGGTGATAATTTCCTTTGACCATTATTCCCGTCTTAATATCCCACAATACATTGTGATGAACCGTTGCATTATTCCCAGTATTAGTTCCACCTGCAGGACCATCCATCCTTATTCCATATTTTCCGGTATTATAGATCCAATTGTATGCGACCTCTGCTCCAAATTGCTCGGCCATCATCATCTGCATTACAGCACCATCACTTTGAACAAAACCAGTCTGTGAAATCTTGTTGTAGAAAAATTGCGGTGCATCTCCGATGCTTACAGTCGCTGAAGCTCCAGTCCTGTGTATTGTATTATTGGAAAATGTATTGTCCTTACCACCATCGAAAACTGTAACCATCAATCCCGGTAAATCAGAAGCGGACCAATCAATAAATTCGAAAATTGTGTTGTTAATTGTATTGTTGTGTGATTGTAATGCTGCACCGTGGAATTCAATCGCAGAACCATCGGTGTGAGCAAAAGAAGAATTGTCAATCAGGCAATTGGAGCATCTGTCCATCCTTGTAACCCATCTATCATCAACGTCTTCTCCTGCAATACCAAGTCCTCTCTTAGATGTACTTGGATACATCAAATCTGAATCTAGAACCGAGCAACCATCACACTGGTAAGTGCGGAATGTTGTGGCGAAAAACTCCAAACCCTGTAAAGAAATATTGTCGCTGTTAGTTATATTGAATGCATATGATTGAGTCTTTACTCGAATATCAAGGTTGTTTGGATTAGTTCCATTTGAAAACAACATATGTAACCTATCATTGGACGAATTAATCCACCATTCACCTTCGACATCTATCAAATCTCTTTTCCCTTCTAGGAAATAATGATGATGCTTGTTTTTCCAGGAAGGAACTGAGTCATAGAAAAATGTGGAATTATTGGAATCAAAATCAGTAACAGTCCGGCTATATGTTCTGAAAGAACCCACATTCAAAATGGCTATTGCGCCAACTGGATCAATACCGCTGGAAGTCAAATTGTTACTCGCTCCAGTTGTTCCTCCTGCATCTTCCAGTTCGCCGTTGGAGTATGAGCCACCATTACCAATAGTTCCATGAGCCCAATTATTGGTTTGGTTCATTACAGAATAATCGCTGAAATTTGCATTCGGCCACCGAGCAGGAACTTGTTCCTCATAGTTCATGAAAACCTGCCATGCATCAATTTCTAAGTCTACATAATGAATGCCATCACCGGAAGAAGACCAAGTTCCGTCCAAATCATTGATTATACTCTGTGTACCATCAAATAATACTTTTTCACCAATAGCCGAACTGATGGTTAAGTTTTGGAATCCAGAAATGCTTACAACTTCATGATATACACCTTCATGAATGATTATTTCATCGCCATCAGAAGACAAAATTAGTGCTTGAGAAACCGATTCCAAAGGACAATCAATTGTTCCTGGATTTGAATCATTGCCAATTTGGTTGTCTACATGGTACGGGGTCCCAGTAGAGTGATTTTGATTGGAACAATCAGATTGAGAAGAACTCTGAAATGATTCGATATCAGTCAATTCAAATTGGTAATCAGAAACGGAATAAGATGCTATAGAAATACAAAGAATCGCTACTATTGATAGTGCTGATTTTCTGCCCATGTCTATCGATATACACCAAGCAAATAGTATTACGACCTTTCATTAATGGCTATATTCGCTTGAAAATAGTTGAGATATATGGTCGCTCGCCACCGAATGGATTGATGTGAGTATGTCTAATTGAATCTATTAGAATCCAATTCTCCCCCAATAAATCGATGAGCATATTTTCATCATAAGTTTGTAAATCTAGCCCGCAACACACCTTTGCTCCATCATTCGAAAATGTCTCAATTACTGCATAACCACCACTGGATATGCAAGATTCAAGATTTACAACATAAGCCTCTTTTTCGCTCTCTTTCAACAAGAAATGCAATACTGCTCTGTCATGCCATATGTCAAAATCTCCTAAATCCAGAGAGTTTGATAAATCTCCATGAATGTATTTCAAATTGTGTCCATGTCGTTTTGAAAGAACACGTAAAGCCTCAGATGAAATGTCGAGAACTGTAACTTCGTATTCATTTGCAATTAGTGAATCTACCAAGGTCGTAGTACCTGCTCCAACGTCAATTATCCGTTTGCCATCGCATGATGAAATTAGATCCATGGATACTGAGTGTTCCTTTTGGTACCAACCTAATTTGGTTGTATCAGCATCGGTATAAGCCGAGTCCCAATGATGAGCATCGCTTGGAATAAAATCACCTCATTGGAATGTGATATCTACTTCCATAGATTCACTAACTGAAACACACACTGGGCAGTTACATCCCTCTGTAATTAGCCAAGCACGTTCAACTATTTCCAAATCGCTTGGTAGATTTATCACAACTTCGAGCTTTGCGATACGACGTGGATTAGCAGCCATTGATTTCTCAACGCTCCCAGTCATTCCTTCAACACTGATGTTTTTCGAATCTGCACGGATCGCAACAATTGTCATAATGCATGTTAACATTGAGGTGGCAAGTAAATCGGTAGGAGAGAACGATTCCCCTTTGCCTTTGTTGTCTAATGGAGCATCAGTAATCAGTTGATTACCAGATGGAGCATGAGTTGCTGTACAACGCAAATTGCCATCATAAGATGCTTCGATTCGGACCATTCAATCACCACTGAAATCTATGTCGTGACCCATTCGGTCAACCTTAGTTTGAAGATAGTCTCTATTGCCACTTGCCACACCAACAACCAATGGCATTCTTTCAACCACATTTATTCCATATTTTTCAAGTTGTTTTGCTTTATCTGGATTGTTTGAAAGTAGACATACATCCTTTACTCCAAGTGCGTCAAGCATAGTACTCGCAATTCTATAATTACGCGCATCAGCAGGCAATCCAAGCATCAAATTTGCATCTAGAGTATCAGCACCTTGGTCTTGTAAATGATAAGCTTGAATCTTGGCATGAAGACCAATTCCTCTTCCCTCTTGACGAAGATATAGGACTACGCCCCAGCCCTTCTGGGAAATAGCCTTGAGTGCTGCATCTAATTGAGGGCCACAATCACATCTTAGAGAGCCAAAAGCATCTCCAGTTAGACATTCGGAGTGGACCCGCATCAAAACAGGGTCGGGCCCTGTCATGTCTCCCAAGGATAAAGCGACATGATCGAAACCAGTTTCAGACTCATGAAAAACTCTGATGTTGAATTCACCATGCATAGTGGGAAGGCGTGCTTCACTGGGAACTTCATCAATACTCATTCACACACCTCGATAATGTAATGGAACTCACCAGATGGTTTCAGAACATCGATTAGACGATGCCCTAAGCGATCTATCAGAATTGGCATATCGTGCATTGTTTCTGGGTCATCTGCGACTACCATCAAGACGTCTCCTTTGTTCAAATCGATGAGCGCCTTTCTTGCCTGACTAACTGGAACTGGGCAATAATGACCCAGCACATCCAATTTGTGAGTTGGCTCCACAATTATCCCGAAGGGATAGCCATCTTCAATGCTCGTACAAGTGAGGATTCATGAATGAAGTGAGTTACTCACGCACATGGCCGAGAACCCCAAGCCGCTTATCGAGGAGGTCGAAGACCTATCTTGGGGAGAGTTTGGAAAGTTAGCACATGGCTATCTTAGAATTCCAGTGGCTTTGTTAATCGTAGAACTATTCTACTGGTTTATCACTCAACCCACTAACACATTAGGCCTTATTCAAGAATCGGAAGCATGGATTTGGTACCAGTTAACTGAATTGATTTATGGCCCAGGTTCTGCAACACTATCAGAATACAATGGTTGGACTACATTAGTAACCCTTCGTCATGAAGATTTTTGGGCAGACCAAATTAGATTATATGTTTCAGATGAATGTGCAGGAGTACATGAAATGCTATTCATCACTGTATTGATTATGATGACATCTGGAGTGCCTCAGCGCCTGAGAATCAAAAGTGCATTAGTGGCATGCGGGATTGTATACGTACTGAACATTATTCGATTGGTAATGCTATATCCACTGGCACTTTCGGGTTGTGCTGAAAATCCAAATCTTTTGGGATGTGAACAACCAATGCATGATTTCCACGCATTTGTTTACCAATGGGGTTTCTTGATAGTTCTAGTATTGATGTGGTTGGTTTGGTTCAAATGGGTAAATGCTGGAGATTTGATTCGTAAAGAACAAGCTGCAAGTAAAGGAAAGTGGAAATTCATCTATCGCAAAAATTGGACTAACATCTACAAAGTCGGTCTTGCAGTTTCAATACTTCTTGTCCTTGGAGCCTTTGCCAATGTTTGGCTCGACGATGAAGCCATGGAAGCAAAGGAAACTGTAGACATGTGTGAGTTCTATTCCAGTGTAACTGGAGATTGTGGAGATGCTAGAGATGCGTGGACACAAGAAATTCAATCCTCATGGTCTTTAGCAACCTTAGGGATGTTAGGATTTGCTACGACAATTATCGAAATTGAAAAGCCAAAAAAGGACGAAGAAGAATAATCAAATCTCGATGATTGATGCTGGTAGTTCCTTTGCATTGAACGATCTAACTGCTAGTGAAGCATGCTTGTTGTGAACTTCCACAACTGTGTGGTCATCATTGATCACGATATCACCAACCGCTAATTCAGAGCAGTTTAGGGATGAAGTGATTTGATTAACGATTGCATATTTTGACATAGAGGTGGTTTCCAACTTGATTGGAACCATACCAAATACATCCGCTGCTTCTGCATTGTCCTCTTGCTTTTTGACAGGGTCTCTAGTCATTCCATCTGGAAGATTAGGAGCATCTGTCGCTTCGATTTCAAGGGAGTGGGTGGCAATAATCTTGTTGAGTTGAGGAATATCATCTCTACCAACTAATACCCAAGCCTCTCCTTTACGACCAATTCTACCTGTTCTACCAATTCTGTGAACATAATTGTCGACATCATCGGGAACATCATAATTGATTACCAGAGTAATTCCATCAACATCGATACCTCTTGCTGCAACATCTGTAGCGATTACTACGCTAGAGTTACCTTCTTTGAAGTTTGAAATGATTTTCTCTCTCTGATTTTGTGACATGTCTCCATGAATTCCTTCAACATCAAATCGGTGTTTTTTCAACCTTTGAACTAGTAAATCGACCATTCTTTTGGTATTGGTGAAAATGATTGTTTGATCTTCTTCACTCATCCTTGCTAATAATCGACCCACGACCCACAATTTGTTTGCTCGACCTATTCTTACGCTGAATTGGTCAATTGGGGGAATATCCAATTTTTCAGTATTGGTCAAAACGAAATCTGGCTCGTTCATGAATTCATTTGCTGCATCGATTATTTCCTGAGGGAAAGTTGCAGAGAACAGTAGAGTTTGTTCCCTGCCGGTCATTCTTTCAACGACCCACATGATATCGGGGAAGAATCCCATGTCGAGCATACGGTCTGCTTCATCTAAAACAAAGAAACCTGGTTTGGCTAAATCGATATGACCTCTTTCCGTCATATCCATTACACGCCCAGGTGTTCCAACGATTATATCGACACCTGATTGTAAATTTCTTGCTTGCTTCTCAAGGTCTGTTCCACCATATACAGTCATAATTTCTAGACCTGCATCGCCTTGAATATTGTTCAATTCTTCAGCGACTTGATTCGCAAGTTCTCGTGTTGGAGTAAGAATCAATGCTTGTAATTCACCTGTAGCTTGGCAAGCGTTCATTGTAGGAAGACCGAATGCAGCCGTTTTTCCAGAACCTGTTCTGGCTTGGCCAATTACATCTTTACCAGCTAATGCTAATGGTATTGTGTCTTTTTGAACTTGAGTTGAAAATTCCCATCCTATGGATTTCAATCCATTTTGCAAATCATCATTCAAGTCCCATACAGAAAATGGTGTGGTTGTGAACATTCTGTCACCTCATTTCGTCCCTTCCCAATATGGGCCACCGGGACGAGGAGTGACCCTCGTGTCACGATCAGAAGTTTTCGCTATCCTTAGCCTCAGCCTTTAGAACACCCATCCAATACTTGAATGCGTTCTCTCGGTTGAGTGGCTTCTTCATCTGGCGAACATGCTCTAGAATGTACTGGCGGAACTTTAGAGACTTGTTACGGTTTACACCATTTGGTGTGTTCCCGTCCCATAGGTCATTGAACTGCTTCTCCTTATCGTTGAATGATTCCTCAGACATGAGTAGTACTCCTTGAGCGATTCGCCGACCAGCACTCCCCTATTAACCATGTCGAGTCTTCTTAGTCTCTGGTTCTTGAGGAGGAAGGTCTTCCAGTCCAATGGTTTGGCCCTGTGCCTCAGCAATTTCACGGTCGATCTTAGGCACCTTTGGAGCAGGAGCCAAGAATGCATTCTTTTGCTCTTCAGTACCTTCAATCTGTGCATCGAATGCCATCTGTTTGAGTTCAGCACGAATCTTTTCATCCTTCTCTTCTCTAAGCAAAGCATTGCAGTGGTTTCTAAGAATTTCATCACCCATCAATCTAGGTAATATCTTGACACATGCTAATCTCACACTTGCATGTTCGTGTGAACAACCTGCTAGAACAAGGTCTCTAGCACGACCATTATCAGTATCAAGAACTTCTATACAACGTATCGCTGAAAGCATAACCTTAGATTCTGAGTCAAGTATTGCTCGTTCAGCCAAAATTGTAGCAATCCTCTGCTCTCGATGAGCCAAAGGAACTAGACTTCTAGATGCTTGAATACGTGTCTCTGGGTCCTCATCTTCTAATGCCCAACCAATCAAATCCCAGGCGGCTGCCCCTCCTTTGACCAGCACTTTACGAAGCAAAGCGGCTGCACTCCTTCTAAGATACAATGATTCTTCTTGCAATAATTCATCAATGTGGTCGCATGCAACTTCTGGCCAGGTTGTACACAAATCGCCTAGTCCTGCAAATGCCGCTTGACTTCTCTGCCTGATGTGGTGGCGCAATTCAAATGCCAATGTGCCCTTTGTTGCCGAAGGGAAAACAGGAGCTACTGACTTCAAACAATTACTTGCTGCTTTACGTACATTTGCGTCCTTGTCATCCAATAATACAGAAAGATGATCAAACAATTCTGAAGAGCGTCTTTCTGCTACCGAAGGTAACGCGAAAAGACCTGCAATTCTGACTTCAGGGTCATCATCCATCAGACAATCAAGTAAAATCTTGTGACCTTCATGAATTTGGTCACCAGCAATAATTGACAATGCTTTGATAGCATCCAATCTAGTCATGTGGTAATCCTTCTCTTTCCAACCGACACGATATGTTTCAATCTGACCCTTTGCTAAGGGAATGACTGCTTGCTGAGGAATTGCCATCCAAGGGCCTTCTTTCAAATCACTCTTTTTCGTACGACGGCGGGTGCTACCGACGTTGATTGGGCGACCCGTTCGAGGGTCGCGAGCGATGTATTCTCGTGACATGGCGTTGCGGGCATCACGGGGGGGGAAATGAACCCTCCTCTTTATTGTCTGACTTCTTTGCAAAATTATCAAACCCTTTCACACGCACGCCCATGCATGCGAAGGAGTGCAATGGCGTGTTTTGTAATCGCACTTTTTCTTCTTCAATCTTGGTCTACAACCAACCTAGGCTTGGAAGACAAAACCAAATCTGAATCATACTATGAAAATAATTTATTCAATCAAAGTGGATTTTTTGAGGACGGGGTATATACTACTCCTGATGGTGAAAGCCATGTCAGTAGGCCTCACATTCAGTGGACATTTCCTAATCAAGGGTTGATGAGTATTCGATCAGGCGCTTGTTCTGTATCCATTGAATCGATTAATGAGGTATGGCTGATGGGTGGAAGAATGGACCCAAACCCTACACAGTCTGGTGATGAAACACCTTCTAGTTTAGTTGAAATCTTAAACAATCAAAACAAAACTTGGATGCCAGCACAAACAAATTTACCTCAATCACAACAATATTGTGAAGCGGAATTGGTAGGTGATTTAGTGATTGTAGTAGGAGATTGGCATAGAGGTTCAAGCCCTTACCAATATCCTACGGGTTTGGTTCAGATATTCAATTTGGCAAATAACTCGTGGTACAATGGCACATCAATGCCCTCGAATGATGAGAGAGGATTAGGGGCAATGGCTGAGGCAAATGGTTTCTTGTATTATGCAGGAGGTGTGCGAAGTGCGTCTGCAAATGATGCAACAAACAAGACATTCAGATATGATCCAGTGAATAACAGTTGGTCAAGAATGGCAGATATGAACCACGCCAGAGCATCATTTGAATTGATTAATTTTCACGGACAATTGTATGCAATGGGTGGATTCCATGGCACACAAACTTGGAATAGACAAGCGTTGGACTATGTTGAGAGATACGACCCAGCTACAGATACATGGACCAACCTATCCGCACTTCCCACCGGAATGTTTGGTTGGGCTGGAACAGTTCTAAATGATGAAATTGTAATGGTGGGAGGTTACAATGGAGGTCCTAAGAAGACAGTGTATCATTGGAATCCTGTTGAAGACACATGGTCTCAAGGATTCGACATAGGCTCAGTGGGACATTTTGATGTAACTGTTGAAGAGATTAATGGCAGTATTGTTTGGGCTTCAGGAGATATGTCATCCAACCCATACAGTTCATGGGGTCAATTGTTTTCTGCAGATACTGAATTTCAAAACAAGACATCTTCACATGCTGGATGGATTACGTCACCAATCATAGATTTGCGCCCCTCATCTAATGCAAGGGCTACTCCAGTACAACTAGAGATGTTAGGAACCAATACCTTTGGCGGAGAACTTGGATTCCAATATCGTACAAGTACAGATTCTAGTACTATGACTTCTCAGGAATGGCAAGGTCTTGATGGAACAATAAACACAACATTTGCACTTGGTACAACGGATCTTGATTTAGAGGATTATGCAGACTTCATGCAGTACAGAATAAAGATGCTAGTTACTGACATGCCCAACTGGGATGAGCCAGACTTGGATGCGATGAAAATTCGAGCAGAGCATGCTGGTTTTGTATCTAGTATTCCTTCTACATTGCACCCTCGTGCAGAAACTGTTCATATTCAGACGACTCACGATATTGCTGATTCAGGTAGTATGTATCTAGAATTAGCTTCGTGTGATTCATTTGGGGCCATAAATGGGCCATGGTCTCGAATGTCTCATGATGGAAGCACATTTACTGAGAGCGATACTCAGGGCTTGTTTATACAAAGTGATGGAACCATCAATTCAACATCGGTTGGAGAAACTGTGATAGATTGGTCTTTTGATTTAGGAGACCTTACGGGAATTTCACATCTATGTACTAGAGTTGGCTCGATTGGAGTTAAATCAACGCTATACACATATTCATCACCGATTACAATTGACAATATTCTAGAAGTTAGAATTACAGACTTAGGGCAATTTGAAAGTGGAGATGCTCTTAGTGGAGGAGTTTCATTCGATATAGGGTTAAATCATTCATTCCCTTCATCAGGGATGACGTTGTCAAGTGGTGACATACAGGCTAGATTGATTTTTACGATTAGAACAATGGATGCTACAACTAACAATTACACTGGCTGGTCCAACCAAACCACGCCTTGGACTGACCTGACTGTTGGACAATCTGACAATATAGTCTGGTCATTGCCTACAGACGTTTCAGGAATTGTCAACATAACATTAGAATCTAGAAGCGACCAATCTTTCCAAATGCTTAACGATGCAAATAACTCAAATCTAATCTTGGACAACGAAAATCCAGTTATCATTTCTAGCGATCCGGTGTATGGCAGTTACCTCAATAGCCAAGAAAACCGAGAGATATCGATAACTGTAGCAGACACATCCGGATTTACATTCGATAACATGACATTGGAAATATGGGTTGAAGGGATTGATGATGCATCGGATGGTAGTTTCCCAGATGGTATTCCCCAAGAAGGCGAGTATAGAGAGATCAATTTCACTTTGGAAAACAATGGTAGTTTGTGGTGGTTTAACACGACTCAATCCGATAATTTGAATCAAGACCAACAACTGGTTTACTTGAGGATTATTGGAACTGATTTGACAGATAATTCAGCAACTAACAATACAATTTGGTGGCGAACAAGAGATGCCCAAAATGCAGTTGTGGAAAGAATATACAATCAGAATGCATCGCAATATTGGGAAGTTTCCAGAGATATCTCTTGGGATTTTGTAATCAGTGATGGAAATGGAATTTCCGATTTAATGTCGATGCGAATTGAGTTGGGAGATGATTCTGACTTTGGCATTGAATATGATGTAGCAGACTCACTATGTTCGTCCCTGGATTCTAGAATCGATTCAGATCGAACTGTTTGCAGCCATTCTTATGATGGTGATGAAATGATTATTTCAGTGCAGTTATTTGCAAGCTGGGAGGTAGAAAGGTCTGCGTTAAACGAAGGTATTGTCGAGGTATTTCTTGAAGACCTAGATGGGATTAGTAAGACAACATTCCAGAATCTGTGGGTATTTTCTGATGACTTCGATTTTGAAATTTTCACCATAGCCGATAAGTCAGGAACGGTTACAGGAGAAATTACAAATCAATCAATTGTACAAATCGGTGATGAATTACAAATCTCAGGAACGATATCCCACGCACTGTCTGGACTGCCTTACGAAGGAGATATTTCAGTCAGTTGGTGGGGATTATTGCAAGGTTCAAACTGGTTCGGAGCAGGTACTATTCAAGTTAGCAATGGTGAAATTAATGCAACTATTCCTATGCCTAATACAGGGGGAATTCTCGACATGAGTATTGCCTTCATGGATCCATGGGAAACACGAACATTAGGAAGTTATGATTTGCAAACTTTCATTGTTGACGCAGGATCGCCAATTATCCTAGAATCTGACTCTGATGGTTACTCAAGATACCACTTAGAAGATATTGGAATCGGTATCAAAATTGTTGAAGAGGTAAGTTGGACTGGCCATCTAAGTATCACCTGTCAGGTCATTTCTACTGAAATTGATTGGCCAGCTATTACTCAATCTTTACAACCAACCCAAGTATTCCAAGGTAAAACATTGTTCACATTTACATTTGATTTCTCAGACCAAGGTGACCCTTCGCTACTATCTCCCGAATCTCGAATCGATTGTTGGGCGTCAGGACAAGATGATGCAGGTTGGGATTTGATTAGTTCAACTGAGATACCACTAAGTGAACCTTGGCTGACATTGCCTCTTTCAAATGTAGGACCCAATATCGAATTAGTCGATGTGAAGTTGGATGGAAATGCTGAACCAGGTACTGAAATACGTGCAGAAATTTCTGTCCTCAATTCTGGAGAAAGTCTACAAGAATCCTTCAACATCACAGTTTACACCATTTCTGGAGAAGAGCGTACATTGGTGGGAAGATATAATCAGGCCCAAATTTCAAGCGGCCAAGGTATTGTCAAGCGTGTTGCTATTACAGTGCCTGAAGGAGATTGGATATTGGAAGTAATAGTTGACGAAGACCAGAGAATATGGGAATTGAATGAAGAAGATAATTCGTTTTCCAAGAAATATTCTGCTCCCGAAGATTTCAATGCGTTGCTGTATATTGGTGGAGGACTAGGAATTACTGGATTGTTAGCAGCATTGATTGTTCTTCGTAAACGTAAGCCTTCTGAAGATGAGCAATCTAAGAAATTGCCATCACTTGAGGACTTACCAAGAAGTGGGCCGCCAAAGAACACATCTGGACCTAATTCTGTGAACAAGCCAAAGCGAGGGCCTCCGCCGAAAGTGAATAAATCGAACGTTCCAGTTGACCAACCAGCAGCAGACATATCGGATGCTATGGCAAAATTATCTCTTGACACATTACCTGGAAATAATGCACAACCTCAAACTGTACCTTCCTATGAACAACTACCAGGCGGTGGAGAATATGACTACTTATCAGAAGGTACATTCTACTATGGAGAAGGTATTGGCAGATGGATGCTCGAAGATGATGGTTCATTCACCAAAGTGGAGTGATTAGATGTCGGCAGAGATTGAAGATATCAAGAGAGTTTTGACTATCTGTTTCAGGATGGGCGGTAAACAAACTGCAGATGATCTAGAAAGAATTCTTTCATTTGATATGGGATGGATGGATACTGAAACTGCACATGATGCTATCAAAGCACTAATTTTCGCAGGTTGGATAAAGGATGAAGATGGTTTTCTGTCTCCTAATTGTGAGATAAAAGGAATCAGAGCACCCCTGGGATGGCAACCTAGGCCGTCTCGATTAACCGACCCATTGGTCAATGAAAATCATAATCCTGAGCAGCCTCCCGAACCAATCAAAGCTCAACCGGTTATCCTTCCTGAGACTGAAATCAGTGAATCTGACCCTAGGGCTAGGATTGAGAAAAGATTGACCAAGTTCATCTCAAAACAAGCAGGCATTGATTCTGAAGAAATAATTCGTCGCGCAGAAAGGAAAATGAAGGCACTCAGGTATTGTACAATGTGGTTGGCTCTTTGCCTAATAAGTAGAGAGCAAGACCTTGAAATGAATTCAATTATTGATTCATTCGCTGCTTAATGTGCTGCTTTCTGACATCAATAGCAGAACAGGTAGTACAATTATCGAAAGAACTAGTGAAAATGTAACAGTCAATGCTGTGACTAAACCAAATTGCTGAACGACAGGCATTGGAGATAATAGCAATACAAGGAAACCAAGTGCAGTCGTTCCTGCTGAAAGTATCAAGGCGACACCAGTGGTCGAAATTGTCTCTTCGAGTGCCTCCCAAACATCATCATTTTTACCTCGTTCAGCCTCAAACCTTCTCCACATATGAATGACATAATCGATTCCAATACCTAACGATAGCGCTGTAACCATCACTGTCAGAACATTCCACTTCAATGATAATACAACCATTGAACCAACAACCCAAAGTGTTGCTAAAACTACAGGGGTAAGAACGACTAATGCTGGAACAGGACGTCGAGTAAGTAACAACAATACCAAGAATGATACAATGAATGAAATTGCAGTAGATGATAATTGAGACGAATTAAGACCGTCCAAAACATTCTGTAATGCTACCAAATCTCCTGTAATGTACACATTTGCAACACCGGATAATTCACTACGCATTTTACCATCGTTACTGTCCTCATCGCCTAGTTCCTCCTCGAACCAGTTGACCACTCTACTCGTGTCGCTTGAGGTAGATGCATCAACTCGGATTTCAATTCTCAGATGCAAGATTTTGTCACCTTCTAGGTGGACTGTCTCTGAAATCCTATCTGCCCAAGAATCTCCGGTAAACGGATCTGCGATTGTAGTGTTTTGTGAAAGGTTCTGGAAGGCGGCACCTAAGTCGAACTGTGATGAAATACCTCTTCTCAAATCACCTTGTGTAATGACCAAACCATAGCGTTCTCCAAACAATACATCATTGTCCACAGCATCGAATAGAACCTTGTAAGGACCCTCGTAAGATGGACTTCCATCGGAACCTCCGCCTCCAACTACATCGTGATTATTGGCCAAATCATTGTGTAATCCCCGCATTTCATTTAGAAGTATGAAATCAGAATCGATTTCTTCAGCGGATTCTGATGGTTCCATCATGACATAAACAATCTTCCATCCCGCACTTTCGTAACTTTGGTCGAGTTCATCCCTTACCTGCATGATTTCCATGTCTTCATCCAAGAAATCGCTAAGATCGAATTCGGTCTCCAATCCCATGGCTCCAATAATAGAAGCCCCTGTGATAATTAATGCAACAATGAAAACCATAGCCTGTTGGGTTCGTTGTAAGTCAACTAGCTTCTTAGACAAACGAGGCATTCTAATTGGGTCAGCAGGATTTGTTCCCTCCGAAGAATCTAGAACAACGTGCAAAGCACCAACCACGATTGTTGCATTGAGGAACGCAGAAATGACACCTACTGCCAATGCAATTCCAAATGTCTCAAGTGGAGGAAGAGGAGAGATGATGTTCGCAAGGAATGCTGCAACTGTTGTGATAACCGCTAGTCCTAGAGGTGTGGAAAGTTTGGCACACGATGCAAGCCAGGCCTCAGAGGCATCATTAGATTCCTCTCTAAAGGTGTTGTACCTTCTCTGTAAATGAATGGAGTAATCAATTCCTAAACCAAGAACTAGAGGTGCCACTGCGACTTCTAAAGCCGTGAATCTTGCTCCAGCAAAATTTAGCAAACCATATGTCCAGATTAGTGCCGAGGACAGACCCACTAATGGGAATACTACGCCCTTTACACTCCTGAAAGTAATTGCCAATAACAAGACGACTACAAGAACTGCGAGAAGAATCAACGTAGCCAGATTATCGAATGTTCCTTCATCTATGTCATGTGAAATCAAATCCAATGATGCTACGCCATAATTCAATTCGGATTCATCACTCAACTTGTCGAAAACATCTCGCAATTGATTCTGCTTAGATTTCCGTTCTTGATTTGAAAGGCTAGGGTCAATCTCCAAAATCCAGAGTGTCGATGATGCGGAAACTATGGCATTCCCTTGGGCTCCATCAGACTCTATCCAAAGACAAATCTCTGAACCATCGAAATCAGAATTAAGCATGCCATCTAGAATGAACTGTGCTACTTCACGTTGCTTTGAAACATCGCCTGGGCAGTCAGATTCATTGATATCAATGACCAAATTCATCATCTCTTCCCACGATTCTACATCAGATAATTCAGTACCATTAGCCTCTTCGTCTAATGCTATTTGAAGTATTGAAGGAGCTGTGATCCAATCCTGAACCACGTTTTGCATCATCTGACTTTCATTCTGCACCAAATCTAAATGCGAATCCATCAATTCTAGAGAATCCATATCCAATACATTGCCGCCATCATCCCTTGTGACATGAACAAACATCACTCGAGTTTCGTTTGTGAAATGCTCACTAATTCGTTCATGAGCCTCCGAGGAATCTGAATCCGGAGCGAAGTCGGATAAGTCGGTGTGGAATGTTGGAGTATCCACAAATGCCAAATCTGCAGCCAAACCAATTGTTAGAATCACAGAAACGATGAGGATTGGCCACGACATTTTGCGAAAATTGTCAGATTGGTTTCGCAACCTATCCTCTATCGGCACAGAACGCACAACCAGTCGGGGCCCGAATCAGTACTAAAGCGAGAAGGGTCGAAAAGTCATCAAATCGTGGATTATTCTACCTCCATCCTGGCCACGATTTGGGGTTTTGCGGCCAAAGGTTCATCAATGCGAGGCTGGACGCCAGCATCGTTCACTATGCCAGTAAAAGTACTCGCCCGCGACGATAACGAACTTAGAGTTCGATTTATTGGAGAGTCCCACACCTCTCTTCAGATACTACGTGAAAGGCTAAACAGCGACAAGGGAGTCGATTATGCCAACTATTTCCCAGGTCACCCAGATTTGGACGAACCTGAATTTTTCATTAGAACTAACAAAGGAGTAGACCCTGCTGATTTGTTGAAGAAATTGATTGGAGACATCAAAGGCGATTACTCCAGTCTCAGCATCTGAGTTGTGTAGCAAATGTCCGCCGAGGATAGCCTCGCCAATGCAATTGGCCTAACAGGATATGCTGTTGATGGAGAAGGCATAGGTGGAGTTTTGAAATCAAGAGTCACCGACTTTAGGGTTGATGAGATATCAACAAAAATCTCTCTTGACCCAAGAGGGCGCTTTACAGCAGCTAACATTACACTTACCAATTGGGAAACCAATAGATTCATCGGTAAATTGGCCAAAGCATGTGGTATCTCAAGAAATCGAATATTCTTTGCAGGGACTAAAGATAAGAGAGCGGTTACTAGGCAAGTATTCATTATTGATGCTCCTCAAAAAAGAGTTGCACAAGTGGAAATCCCAGATGTTGAAATTGAGATTATCGGCAGGACACATCAAAAAATTGGATTTGGAAATCACAAGGGAAATCGGTTTACGATAGTTGCTCGAGGATGCTGTCACCCAGATGGAAGCCCTATGACAGAATCTGAAGCCATGGATAGAATTGCTGCTATTGAGGCGGCGATGAAAGAAAAATTGGGTTCAGAATTGTTCCCTAATTGGATCGGTCCTCAGAGATTTGGTGCAGGTAGGCCTGTAACTCCAGTTGTTGGAAGGCATGTAATTACAAACGACTGGGAAGGTGCTGTAATGTCTTACCTTAGTATGGAAGGTGATGAGAATGAGGATGTATCTAATTTCAGAAAGCATGTCCGTGAAAATGGGATTACTGAAGAGGGATTGGAAATTATCCCACATTGGTTGGGCTTTGAAAGAGATATGATGAGACATATGCTTGCTAATCCAGAAGATTGGGTCGGAGCGTTTCGAAGGTTGCCAAACAATCTGCAACTAATGACTGTACATTCTTTGCAATCGGTCGCTTTCAACAAGACCATCAAGGCCAGAATTGATGCCGAGATACCCCTTTCAAACCCAATAATCGGGGACATCGTTGGTAGAATCGATGATAATGGACAATTGGAAACATCATCTACAGTATTGGTTGAAGAACGTACTTTATCTAGAATTTTAAGAAATTGTCAATTGGGTAGATTGGCAGTTACTGGACAACTTCCTGGCTCAGTTATGAGTAAGCCAACTGGAACATCTGGAAAAATAGAAGCCGATGTTCTTGAAGAAATGGGATTATCTCAAACCACTTGGCAGGTAGAAAAAATCGGCAGACTAACCACCAAAGGTACCCGAAGACAATTGGTCACTAACTTCAGTGAGTTCCAATATGAACCAGTCCCCATAGCAGGTGAGGAAACCATGGGGGACAAGTGGTTAGCAGGGGTAAAGGAAGGAGAACTTTGGAATCCAGAAGGTGCCTGCATAAGATTCAGGTTTACTCTACCTTCAGGAAGCTACGCTACTACATTATTGAGAGAGTTCATGAGAACTCCATTGCAACAACTTTGAATCATTTCAAAGTAGGCCCATTGAAAGAACTTCAATTTCTCCGGTTCCACGTATTGCACGCATATTTTCTTCGAAAATATCAGACAATCCTGAACCATCGTTCATTACGACATGAACTTGAATGAATTTTAATCCAAATGCAAGTGGCTTAGTTTCACACATTTGAACATCGTATGTGTCATCCTTCAATGCTAAGATTTGAGCTGCTATATCATCCGCTGAAACATCGTCAACATCTGAATCTGGCATGACTTTGTAAGTTAATGCAACCATTCCCATAATATCACCAATTTAGTTCAAGGACCCTGGAATCCGCAATCTGTGCAGATGTATGCTACACCTTGGTTTCGGCAGCGAGGACTGCGGCCAATAGATGTGCCACAGGCAGGGCAAGGGAAAGTGGTTGATCCTTTGTCGACCAAAGGGACTCCGGAAGCGGTGCAGACGGTTGCTCGCTCAGACATGATATTACACCTCAGTGCAGCACGGCCACGACCTCTCCCTCTTTATGCTTGCGCGGAAAGGAATGTCATCTATCTAGTATGGAAAGAGTTCCATTCTTGCCTGTTGAAACTACTAATTCTCCGCTTCTAGACCTACACCAGCCATTCTCTATTCGTATTATGTCGCCTGTTTTTACTCTCTTTACTTGGTCATCCCAAAGAACGATTCCAACGATTCCGGTTTCATCTCTACCACACGCTGCAGCTAATGCGCCACAATAATTTGGCGAATTTACCAAGCGCCTCGGATATGTGCGTAAAATCACTAATTCCAATCGTGAAACTTGCTGGTTTGCATTCAACTCTGAAACTCTTTGTCGACTATTTGTTGACGGGGATTTTGCAGATTCTTGTTTCATATTTTTTAGAATTGATTTTTTGGCATCGTCTAAATCTCTGGGCTTGTCGCTACTTATTGGCATGGAACTAAAATCAAACCCTTAAGCGACTTAAAGGATTCCTAGAGAGCAAAGTAAAAGTGAAAATTTACTCCTCAGGAGTATTCTTTCTTCGAACTGTGAAAGTAGATTTGGCAGGTTCAACATCATCAAGGGGTTCAGGGCCTCCCTGACGTTCTTCGAGAGCACTTTCGAATGCAGGCCGAATCTCCCAATCTGGACCTCTCTTTGGGGTATGAAATTTACAGATTAGGTATACTTCTGAAGATGAATTACGACTAGCCATTGGGGAAAAACGCTTGACTGTTTGGAAGTGTGGGCGAACTAATTGTATCAATTCTTCAACACCGACACCTTGGAATAACTTAGTTACGAAATGACCACCATACTTCAGGATAGGTAATGCAAAATCAAACACGTCTGCTACCAGCATAAGAGATACTGCTTGATCAATATCCCATTTACCGGTAATATGTGGAGAAATATCTGAAACTACTACATCGATAACTTCTGTATCGATTGCATCCAATACTGCCTGCTGAGTGAATGGTTCCGTAATGTCGCCAACAATCAGATTTGCGCCTTCAACTGGCACACACGATTGTAAATCAACACCGACAACTTTCCCTTTTGTTCCGACCAATTCAACAGCGACTTGGGCCCAGCCCCCAGGGTGGCAACCAACATCTAAGACACTGTCTTCTAACTTGATTATGTTGTGACGTTCCTGTATCTGTTTTAGTTTGAAAGCAGAACGAGCACGATAACCGCTAGCCTTTGCTTGCTTACGCCAAGCATCGCGTTGATGATCTTGAACCCAGCGGTCTACCATGGTGCACCCTCCAACCTTTCGGGGTAGCATCTCCATGATAACTTCATGGACGAGTTACGACTGGATTTGGGATATGAGGCAGTTAACAGTCACTTTGGTGCTAGTTCTTTGCCTAACATCTACAACCTCTGCTTTAGTTGAGGAAAACTCTGGCCCACATTGGTTGAAAAGGACAATTTTAGTCGAAGAAAGAACTGCAATATGGTGTCCTTCATGTGCAGAAATCGACCCTGAGTTGGAAATAGTAGCCAAATCTCATGGTGCTCGAACTGCGATAATCGGGTTACATGTTGATGATGAGTTTGAGAATAACGCTAGTCTAGCTCGCATACAATATCAAATGCAAATCGATAGTGAGCAATATGGAACTCCTACATTCTTTGTTGATGGAGTCAAAACTGCAGAAGGTTATGATGCATGGAGTGAGGTTCAGAAACGAATCCTAACCCAAGAAAACTCTCGTGAGAGTCCAGAAGATATGGCATTAGAGATCATAGATGGAAGTTTTGAAATCCCAACTCCGGAATATGGCCAAATCACAGTTATGGTCCTTGAGCACGACAAATTAGTACCTGAGGGCGCAGATAATTCTGGAGAAGATACCAGAGACAGAGTTCTGATTGGAATGATAGTTAGAGACATATCTGGAAATAATACACATTATGGTGATTTGTCATTGCCCGAATCCTGGTCTGTGGTAATGATACATGAGCCTGTAGAAGGAGGAGTCCCATATGGTGTCGTCGAGATTTCGAATTTGGAATATGACGATGATAAGGATAATCAATTGATGATTATTGTATTTACATCGATTTTCTTGGGTGCTTTGCTGGTATTTAGTCCAACCAAAAAATCCCTTAATTCGGAAGAAGAGTAGATTTTATTGTCTTATTCAGCAATAATGTGGATAATTATTTCCGCTTTCTTACATTTGTAGACTCAATCTTACAAAACCATCATAAGGCAAGGGCACAATATTACTATCATGGAACCAGCACACGAGCCTTCAGAAGATTGGGAATCGAAGAGTGTTAAGTCTTGGATGGTAGAGTATACCGTCAAAGTGGATGAAGAAACTCATAGACATCTGTCGATGATCCAAGCCAGCGACATTAGTGATGTTCATCATCACCTGTTGCGTGAATTAAGGAAGATGTACCAAACCAGTGAACGAGTAGATGTTACCGTACATAGAATTGAGCCGGTGACTACAAACACTGATGCTCTTTACTTTGAAGGAATCTATGCTCCTTAATTCGAAGTATATGTGATTACGATGTTCTGGTTATCAGCTAGAATTAGGTTTTGATATTCGGCATTTACAACACCGTCAACGGTCATTTCTATGGTTCCATCACGATAGTCAAAGATTCCAGTTTCATCAAAATGTTCACCCCATACATCGAAGAATACCTCTAATGGTACTTCTTCAAAAGTGTGATTTTCAACATGAATCTTACCGCTTGAATCATGGGTATGAGTCATGTGCATAGCCTCTGGGCAGGTCTGAGTGTATATTCCTGTATTCTCTGGAATGGGGAATTCATCACCATCAATGATGATTGTCAAATATGGATGAAAATGCATATCTACAGAATGTGTAGTTAGACATTCGTTTCCAAGAGGGTGCATCTCATCTGCAGTATTTGGCAATTCAGAGGGAGAACTTTCCTTGTCATCAATCAAGTTGATTACACCTTCATACTCAAGCAAACCAACTAGAGATGCCAAACAAACAGCGGTGAAAACCATCCACCAGCCGCCCTCTTCCATTTTCACTCCTCCTCAGAAGTTACCTTTGGTGCAACATAGCCACCACGCTTGCGTCTTTCACGGGTTGCTGATTCAGTGCCTGTGGATGAATTGGTGCCAATCCAATCACTGGTGCCATACATAGAGGAAAGTCTCACTAAACCAATTGCACCTGCAATGTGTGCTACGTGAGCAGTGGTACAGAATTGACAGATCTTTCCAATCTCATATTCTGCATACATTAGGTAGAAAATAATACCAATTCCCAGGAATGCAAAGTTTGTTCCAATCTTCAAATTGGTCAAAACCCAAGATGCTGCAGGTTCCTTAGCGATTGAAATTACAATCCATAGGAACAACGCAAATGCAAGCATTCCAAGAAGTCCCCAAGGTAGACCGATGAATGGAACTGTATTCCAGTCATTATTACCGATTACACTAGCGCAATCACAAACTGTTCCTGCTGAGCAGAATGCTCCACCACCCATCTCTTGGGATTTATTGTGCATCCATAATGTGTGAGCAGAAACTGTAAATCCACTGAACATAATTAGTATCAGACCCGCCATTGTGCGACCAAATTTAGTGTCCAATGAAGGCCACTTGGAGCGCATTGCAGGAATAGCTAATGTCATACCCAAAGGCGTCAAGAACCCTATTCCTATGATTAATAATATCAGATGAGGCATCAAGTTTGCATCAAAGCATTCCAGACCAGCAACCATCATGCATCACCTCTTGGGATTTTTTCTTCCATAGCATCCCAAATTGCATAATTTGCATCAGCTTCAGGAGTTGCATATTGGATTATACCTGCAGGATCTATCAAGAAATATGTGGGAGTTCCAAGCCTACCCCAATCGTCCTCATGGGAATTGTCTTGACTGTCCATGTACGGGAATGTATGACCATAAGTAGAAGTGAAGTCTTGGATTACAGTTCTGCCATAATCTTTACCTTCTGTACCTTCACTCCATAATGAAATTGATACTGCTAAAAATTCAACATTTACGTTTTCAGGAGTTGAACGTGAGTTCTCGCCATTGCCAAGCCAGTAAGCTTGGGCTGATGGGAAATCTTCCTGTGCTGCCTTCTGACAGTAACCGCAGTTAGTGTCCATGAATTCCACCATGGTCCAAGTACCTGGTTCTCCTTCTGTCCAATTTGAATTAATGTTGTCAGCCAAATTGTATTCGACCCAATTATTGCCATTCCAAACTTGGCCTTCCAGGTCAGGAGCCCTATCTCCAACACCTATACCTGTGTATACGGGATTTGTAGTTAGTGCGATGTATGTAAATGCCGTAATAAAAATCACAGATACGATCATCAATCCATCCGAACGTGCTCCAGCCTCAGTGCATATGTTTCTTCTTTGCATGATTTCACCCCATTATCTCCTTGATTAGGACCCTAGTGGTGTGTGCCACCGCTTCTTCGCTATCATAGTTGACCTTGAATCCCAAGTCTTTGAGTCGATTAATTGCTAACATTGCCTTAGGAATATCTCCTGCCCAACCACGGTCTCCTCCAGTATATTCGATACTCGCTCCTTCACATCCGGTTTCACGAACAACTATCGCAGCAATATTTCTAACACTACAAGTGTCATTAGAACCTAGATTGTACAGATTAATTCTGTCGTTTGTATTTTCTATAACATGCAGGATTGCATCCACGCAATCCCCAACTTCCATGTAGGATTTTTCTTGTAAGCCGTTACCTAAAACTTCCAAACGGGAAGGATCTGCTTTCAACTTGTGAATGAAATCAAAAATTACACCGTGTGTTCCTCTTTCACCAATGATATTTGCAAACCTGAAAATCCAAGCCTGCAATCCAAATGTCCCTACCCAAGAGCCAATCAAACCTTCACCCGCTTGCTTAGAGGCACCGTACAATGAAATTGGTAAGCATGGACCATGATTTTCGGGAGTTGGCATTGGAGCATTCTCTCCATAAACTACCGAAGATGATGCAAAAGCAATTTTTTCAACATCTGCTAGACGCATAGATTCTAAGACATTGTAAGTAGCGATTGTTCCTTCTTTAAGGTCAGTGTCTGTAATTCTAGTGCCTAATCGAATATCAGGATTAGCTGCTAAATGATAAACGATGTCTACGCCAACCATTATCGGTTTCAAAGATTCTAAATCTTTCAAGTCAACATTATGGAAATCAACTTTACCAGAATCGATGTGCCCCTGGATAAAATCCAGAATACCAGAAGAGAGATTGTCAACGACTACAACGCTATCTCCTTGAGCGATTAATCGGTCAACTAGATGTGAACCGATGAATCCGGCTCCCCCTGTAACTAGTGCTCGCATGTTTGGTCGCCTGCATTACTTCGCTTTAATACTCAGTATCACTGACTAGATTTACTTTCATGCTACCTCTGATAGAAATCAACATGGTCCTTTGGCGAAACATGATGTTTGTAGTGTTAGGAACGGCACTGCAATAACCAAAAAGTTCCAGGAGTTGAAAATATGCCAAAAGCAAACCAAAAAAACGAGCAAGAAAATGAAAACATGAACACAACATTAGTTGGATTTGTAAGAAAATCCAATGCGGGAAGAGCTGTGAAATTATCAATAAACACTAGCGCTTTCCAAGATTGTGCAACCTATGTGACAAGCGATGGACAGACATATGTCCAATTAATTGTTAGCTTGAATGCCTTGAATGGAATTATTGAAGGTACAAAAGCTGTAACTTCAATCAACCATCTAAATGATTGAGACTAGAAAAGCCCGCTCCTAACGGGGCGGGCTTTACCTCTCTATAATGCGATTTTACTGTGAGATGTAGCCGAATCACATATATTGGAGCCGAAAACACGATTGCACATGGACGAGGTCGTCAACAGTTCTTTGAAAATTGTTGCAGGCTTGCCGATGTACAACGAAGAAGAGACGATTGGAACCGTTGTCACTCAAGTAAGAGATTTCGTAGATCATGTCATCTGTGTTGATGATGGATCCTCAGATTCAAGTGCTAGAATTGCTGAATCATGCGGAGCTATTGTCCATCGTCACAGAGTTAACAGAGGTTATGGTGGAGCGCTCAAGACATTATTTGCAAAGGCTAGAGAAATGGAGGCCGACTGCTTGGTAATCTTAGATAGTGATGGTCAACACGAGGCTGCTGACATACCCAAATTACTCGAACCAATTTTAACGGATGAGGCTGATTTCGTAATAGGAAGTCGATTCATTGATGGAGGTGGCAGTGAAGATATGCCAGCTTATCGTAGATTAGGCATTAAGGTAATCACAGCAGCATCAAACCTTTCAAGTGATTTAGATATTCAAGATACACAATCAGGATTTAGGGCATTTTCAAAAGTGGCGATTGAAAGATTGCGATTTGATTCTGAAGGAATGGAACTTTCGTTGGAAATGCTGGAAGATGCTCACGAAAAAGACCTGAAAATTACCGAAATCCCTACAATGATTCGTTATGATGTCCCTAAAGGTAGTAACTTCACTGCCCTATCACATGGATTTACAGTTCTAGCCTGGGCTATGATTTCTCTATCGCAGAAAAAACCTCTACTTGTTCTAGGCCTACCTGGTTTCGGCCTATTTGCTGCAGGAGCAGCAATGGCTTTGAATGCTGTAAATGGAATTTCAGATTCAGTGGATGCTTTAGTTGGGCCCGGATTAACGGCGATATGGATCGGTGTTCTCGGTCTAGCAATGATGGCAACTGGCCTTGTATTACAGTCCGCTAGGAATTTCATTCGCCACCTTTTGATCAAAGAGTTCGGATTGGCTTGAAACCAGCACTAGCCGGCATAGCATTCTTGGATTGAATGCGCACCCCGACAAACATGGGAGAGGCTTCAGAGCGAATTGCTGAGTACTCTCAGCTCATTCGTGAAAAAACAGATTCAACCTTGGATTCTGCTTATTCACAGATTTTAGCTCAGCCAAAAACCACACTCATTCTTCTGGTTATTTTGTCAGCATGGCTAGGAAATATAGGGACCAATTTCCAAGACCAGATTGTTGATGATGTAGAGGTTTTCTTACCGGAAGGTGCTGAATCTACTGATTTATTGTTGGAAGTTAGAGAGGAGTGGTCAACCGATGTTGGATTTATTTACATCAAATCACCCAACGCATATGACCCAGATTTCTTTGGAAGTGATTACAATATTACTAATGTTGAAATTTTACATGAGATTTCATGGATTGAAGGTGATGATGAAAGAAGAGCACCTGGAATTAAACAAAATGGATTAGACTGGGACAAAGAAGACCATGGAAAGAAAGACGGAGTATTATGGATTATTTCGATTTCACAAATTATTAAGGAAATTAATTCTAGTGATGGAAGGTTCAATCACGCAATGTGTGAAAATCCTGGTGAGAGATTAACCGCTGAACTCATTGATTGTGATGCAATTCAACAGGCACCTGGAGGAAATGGCGGACTGTATGCCATTCCTGACCAGCAAGAACGTATTGATGAAATTGTCAATCAGTCGAATGGATCTCTAGATGCTTTAGCCAAGGATACCAACGGAGATGGAATCTGGGATACCACTGCTGTATTGGTAGGGATAATTTCGTCGAATCAAATCAATCAAACTGGAATGTGGAATGATTACAAGGAATTCTTTGAGCATGTAGACAGTGTAATCGCTGAAGAAAACCGACCTCAGCAATACAGAAACACGAATATGACGCAAACTGGATTGTCAAAGATTCTGGAAGATGTTTCCGATGAGATATATCTAGACCTACTGAATATGATGCCGATTTCATTATTCCTTACCGTGTTGGTAATTACTGCATTACATCGTTCATGGAAGGTAGTAATTATTTCCGGCACACCTATTGTTATGGCATTAGCAGTTACATTTGGGGCCTCTGTTCTACTAAAGATGACACTTACTCCTATGATTATTGCAACATTCCCAATTTTGATTGGGTTAGGAGTAGATTATGCTCTTCACATGGTTAATCGTATCGAAGAAGTTCGCAGAAAACGTATTGACGAAGCCGTGGAAGAAAATGAAATTAGACGTCGAAAGGGGCAAGTTCCTATCGAAGTTCCAGACCTCTGGGACCCAGATTTTTACCGCTCTTGTGTAATGGAGATGTCTCGAACCACTGGAATTGCAGTCCTAATTTCAGCAGTTACCACAATAATCGGATTCTCAGTTTTGATTATGCCAAATATTGTATCTATTATTCCAATTCGCTCCGTAGGAATGACATTGGTTGCTGGAATAATGGCTACTCTTGTATTTTCAATGATTTTGGTTCCAGTTCTAATATGGCTATTGAGGTTCAATAAACGTAGTAATCCACCAATGTGGGGCTCAATTTCAAGACTCCCAGTCAAGAACTTCATGGTAGTTCTTATCATTGCTGGAGCGATAACATTTGCAGGATTGAGTAATTTGGATGAAATGGATAAGCCTATCACAGGTTCTGACCAAACTCCCGATAACATTCCTTCAATGGAAGCTATGGTC
Organism: Candidatus Poseidoniales archaeon; assembly: GCA_003602415.1. GTDB lineage: Archaea > Thermoplasmatota > Poseidoniia > Poseidoniales > Poseidoniaceae > MGIIa-K1. The sequence continues at coordinate 38,561 of QQSK01000012.1, forward strand.
GAATATTCTAATACATTCTCGGGAGGTCAAACATCTTTGTTCATTTTTGATGCCTCTAAGCATGTTAATGATCAAGATATGAAGATAAGATCTCTCGAGGTTTTAGATGCAATGGATGCACTCGAAAATCGGATTTCTGAAGTCCCTTATACCAATACTACAAGTTTGATTACATTCCTAGAGGCTGTCCCTGTGACAATAGCCGAACCTACTACTGGTGTGGCATTGTATGATGGAAATTTATGGGGATTGTTACATGAAGAATGCTGGGAATCAAATAGTGCTGATTGTGCTGCATGGATTCTACTTGATGCAACATCTGCCGATGGTAAAGGGAGAGAGCATTTGCGAAAGGACATGGTAAATGTCGCCTATGACACTCTTTCCAAAGAAGTACAATGGATGTTAACTAACGAAGCGGGTAGCAAGGCATTGGTCTATGTTACTCAACCATATATGAATCTGGACAATGCTAGCATGTTAAGAGATGATATTGATGACATGCTAGAAGACCCAATGGAAGAGCCAGGAATTAGGGTCTCACCTCTTACAGGAGGTTTACCAGTCAGCTTAGATATCAATGAAGGAATACACGATACACAAAATTACACTACATTGCTAACATTACTGATTTTGACAATTGTAATGTGTATTGTATTTAGATCATTTAGACTTGGAATTTTCACAATGATACCAGTTGCTACAATCATTATATGGCAGCCGTTATTGATGAGTTCAGGTGACGTAAACGTCAATATTTTCACCGCTATGATTGGAACAATAGTATTCGGAATTGGAGTTGATGACGCAATTCACGTCATGCATCGTATACAAGAAGAGGGTGAAAGCGCCGTTGGTATGACCAAAGCGGTAGAGAAGACGGGACAGACTATTTTCGAAACTACAGCAACAACTGTGGCCGGACTGGGAGCTGGATTCTTTGTTGCATTCCCTGGTCTAGTCAATTTCTTCATACTAATGATGCTGCTAATTGGATTTGCATTCCTAACCAGTGTATTCCTGCTACCTGCATGTCTTACTGCAGATCATGTTATTCGGAGAAAAATCAGTGGAGAAACTAGTTTCATTGATTTTGGAGAAGGCGTAGTTCTAACCGATGAAAATATGAGTGCAGTTGATGCAATAATTGTTGATGTTAATCCACCGAAGACTGCTTGAAGAATTATTCTTTTTCTTACAATCTAGTACATTTGAAATGGAGAATGCAGGGAGTAAGCCCCTTTCTGTTCCCTTTCGGTGACTGCATTCAACTGTGCATCCTACCTGTCCCTGAACGTGCCGTATAAGCGGGACTGTTTGGACTTGCTCCGGCGTGGTTGCTCGTCTCATCGATAATATGGCAATCTCGTCCTTCCGGATTCATCGTACACACCATACCTCGTTCGTTTCTGCACCATTGACCGACCCATTTCTGTGTCTCGACTTGTGTCGACCGCCTGCACTGTGGAGAGGGGACTTTCCTCAGACTCGAAGTCTGTCAGCAGTCCTCCTGCATCCTCCACTCTACCGTGGAAGCCACACACATTTCAAACCATTGCAATCAGAAATACTCATCATGTTCCGAATTTGAGGAAGATTTCTTCTTACCTGAAATGATGAGATAGCCAAGCAGGCCCACCATTAGCAGAGTAATCACACTAAACCCAGTCAGCATCGAACTACTTGCACCCTCAAGACCTTCAATCACATAATCTGATTCGCCTTCATCGACTTGAATTGGACTAGTTCTTTCAAACAAACCACTAGGCGTGGTTACTTCAATCCAAGATGCTCCCGAATCTTCGGGAATCCATTTTGCTTCAAAAGAAACAGAAGATGATGCTGGGACATCGATGTTGATGATTTCAATCAGTCTGCGTTGATCTCCATCCTCCACCACCTCAACCCTAACACTGGTAGAGCCGTCCACTTGTCCATCGTTGTGAACTGTGACATTTACCCAAACTATGTCTCCAGTACTCGGGTACTGATTAGGAATAACAATTTCACTAGACTCGATTCGCATATCTGCTTCACGGTTGGCTAATTGCAATACTGCCAGAGGTGATGAACGGCTATTGAATGAAGATTCGATATCTTGACCTGCAAGGTCTTGGCCTTCAACCCAAACCCATAGGTCCCAGGAATTTTCTCGACTCACTTCAGGAATTATTGAGTCGACATCAAGAGTTGCCAATAGTGGAATTGAATTTCCGGCTCCAGTTCCAGCGATTAATTCCATGCTAACATTTCCACCCAATAATGCCAATTCAGGAATTGCCATGCCGTGGGGTACAATTAGCCAATGCATTCGTAGTGACTCTATATCTAGCCCTTCTGATTCATTGACCATTATTTCGAAACCGAGATCTTTCCAATCCCTTTCTTGTACCAAGTCAAGAGGATCAGGGGAAAGGAATTGCACAACTTTAGGGGCATTTGCATCTACAACCATCCAAGCTACAACAGTCTCTGAATCGGTTCTATCTATTCCACCTGCGGGTAGATTCACCAAGTCAACTGTGATTGGATGAATTCCTGTATTATTTGGAGCAGTGAGCAGTATTTCAGCAGAACCATTCTCTGAAATCCCATATTGTTGCATTGAATCAATATGAGCGATAATGTCTACAATAGTATCAACCGGTTGACCTCCTTTGGTCCAGATAACATCAGCAGAAATTGTACTGGTCTGACCCGGCGCAACGAATGCTGAGGAACCGCTGAATTCAACGCTTGAAGTATCTATCTCCATTTCACTGGAATATCTCCACGATGATTCTAACTCACTTCTGTATGACTGACCAGAATCATCACTTGCAGTTACCCTTACTCTCCTTTCAAGAGACGAATCCGGGTTGAAATCCCATGCAAAGGACATCACTATTTCCAGTGTGAACATAGCATCGAAATGATTTGCATCTCCAACTATGAAACAGTCTTGAATGATGATGGTTGAGGTGGATGAGGAACATCCATCAACCGCAGACCAATCGATTTCCAAGTTTTCAGAAGAATCTGATGACAAATCAACAACTACACTTTCAATGTCCCCATATCCATTTACATCTTGAATAGGAATTTTCATGCTATAATTTTGACCGGGATGTAACCAATTATCTGCGTGATTCCAACCCAAACCATCTTCCATAATTGTAGGAGCGCCATCTGGTCCAAATCTAATTATGAATAGTGGGTTCTCTTCACTTCCAGAATCTGGTAAAGCATGACCAGCTGGGTCGAAAACCTCGAGCCATCCAGACATAGTATCTCCAATCGATGCATCTCTAACATCAACGATTGAGGAATACTCGCCTTGAATGTCATTGAGATTTGAAGGTAGGTCTAGTTGAATGGTTTCCTCTCCATTCCAAGATGTTTCAACATGCAATAATGCGTGATGAGGAAGAACAGGTCTATCCCCTATTTCAAAAGTTAATTCAAGAGGTCTGTCATTGCTTCTATGGTCGAGTGGAGCGATGTTTGAATCAAGTAGAATAGGCGCTAAATCATCCATCAAAAACGTTGCATTTTTAGGAACTTTCCAATTCACTTCTTGGCCGTACAAACCACTTACACTAACTTCCAGATCGATTTCTGAAGCGAGTGCATTTGGGGTAAACATCAGTCTTGCTGCGCCATCTTCGATAACCTGTGTGGTATCGGTTAGAATACCATCAAGATATAGAGCAACATTGAATGATGACGAACGAGGAGAATCTTCTAAGTCTTCAAATGCCAAATTTACTTCCACTATTCCTGGATTAGCAGGGTCAAAGTATAGTGCATCCCACGTTGATTGAGCACCATTCATGAATGACAAATGCCAATCGATGACATCAACATCTTGCTCTACACCCATACTCCATCCAGCGCCAAAGCGAATTTGAGATGGCTGAGAAGCTGGGCCATTCATATCTATCGAACTGGATGCAATTACCGCCTCTTCATCAGGCCATATTGATGAAATCTGGATTCTATGGAAAAATTCTACTTGAGAGCCAGTGAAAAGATATGAGAAATCTTCGATAATAATCCCCTGGTCCGAATTACATGATTCTGTAGTAATTGAACAGTAAACCGATTTACTCCATTCAGTTCCTCCCAATGTAAACACAGACGACCAGCTTTCACTAGCAAAGTGTGAGGAGGCATCGGCAACACCGATATTTGAAAGGTCAAAGGTACTATTGAATTCATACCAATCATTTCCTGCAACCAAAGTGTCTGTCTGATTTGACATTACCATAGAAATTGGTTCGGGAGAGCCTAATGTCTGTAAACCGTAATCCCAAATTTCCAAACTCCCAGGATTGGTCATTACAAATGGAATTGAAACTACTTTGGTTCCAGAGTGTGCTGAAGTTTGAGACAATTGGGAATTAATTGCAGAAATTATTGGGCTTGATATGTCTCCTGAAATTTCTGCTTCATAGTGATATGGAATCGATAAACCAGATGCGAATAGTTCCCCACCTGAAGAAGAGGAAACTACAATTTCAATAAGGTGAGCATCAAGATGACCGACGATATTTTCCTCAGCGGTTCTAGCATCCATCGCATTGATTAAATATTGCATTTGATTATCAGTCAATGCAACTTGATAGGGTTCGGACAGGAATCCAATATTTTGTGAAACAAATTCAGTACCTGCTATGGAAAATGAAATCACTACATCTGTCAAAGGAGCGTTTTGAGGTGTCAGTGAGAGCATCAGATTACCTGATGATTCGTAATGAGCCGAAGAAGTTCCTGAGGTGGATTGACCCGACTTGTATGGATAATACAGTGATATTGAATCATATGAGCCTGCAGAAACAGAAGCATTGATTGATGAATGGCCATTTTCAAATAAGTTCTGGAATCCCCAGGGACCTACTGCATCATGAGAGAATTTCCATTCGCTAACCCCATCCAGACCAACATCAATTCTAGCATCCATTGGAGAGGATTGTCGATGAAGGTGAATTGAGATATGGTCCATTGTGTAACTGCCAGAACCACTCCACCGTGCGCTTAGATGTACACTCGGATTTTCTAGAGATAATTTACCATCTGAAGGAACATCAATCCAACCTGAAGATGTGCAAGATGAACTCTCAAAGCAAACTTGGAAATTACCACTTCCAGTTCCGACCCATGACATTTCTAAGTAGCTGAAAGGATTGACCAGCCTCCATTCAGGTGATGAAAGCATGCCGTTTCCAGTAACAATTCCGTTACTATGAGAAGAAAATCCAGACCATCCATTAGAGGTTGGATTCTCCGAAAATGATTCAACGATTCCTCCGCCTAGGGTTATTGAATTGATTACAGGAGATTCTCCTGTCGACTCCATTTGAATTTTTATTTGTACGCTTGGATGAGAATTAGTGTCGATTACCGATAAATCGGCTTGCATATCTTCACGATCGATAAATCCAGGAATAAATGTACCATTGGCTGAATCGATTAGACTCCATCGAATCATAGAGCCCAGAGTCTTAGTGGCATCTATCGACATCATTCCATGCTGCATTTGTAGTGCCCCATTAGGTCCAAATGACTGGCTAGTCCAGTTAGCCATACCCGTACCAGTGTTTCCTCGGGGTTCGAGAACTACATCGTCGATGTTCCATCCTGTGTAAGTTACTGAACTATCAGTGGTGCCCAGACCGAATCTTACTTGGAATGCTGAATTTCCACTGATATGATTGCTCACATCATATGATGATTGAGTGTATGAACCATCATTTGTAGAGCCATAAGGGTTAGAATATACATTTGTCCATCCGCCACTACTCGTTTTTACTGAAACATATGCATGGTCATACGATGATGACTCCACACCCAATCTCTTCCAAAATTTGAGGTCCCAAGTCCCAGAACAAGCTGAACAATCAATTGTTGGAGAAGTCGCCCAATAAGGGCCACCCATGTTATTAGGATAATTTCCATTGTAGGTGTATATTGCAGATGTACCCGAATGCACACCATTCACTGAACCAAGAGTCGAGTCGTATCCATGTGCCCATCCACCTGCTGAGTTAAGATTCCAGCCTTGTGTCGAACCTTCAAAATCCCACTCATGACTCATTGGAAGTACACGCAATCCGGTCACGTTGTAATCTATACCATCCATGATTACTCCATTTGACCAATCCGATTTGTCATCCCAAGTTTGAATTTCCTTTACTGGCCAAGTATTCTCATGAATTTTCAATGACAAATCAGTAACGATTTCACCATCTGGAATTTCAACTTTGAATTGGTCGGACATTCCATTAGGACCTAGGCCTACATTGACATCAACTTGTCTGGAAGGAGAGTTTGCATTTGCAAATGGAACAAGCGACATTCCACAGAACATAATGACGAGAAAAAACGCGGTTCTCTGTCTCGCCATGCCTATGGCATGAACTCTAAGCACTTCAGACATTCGATTCACATTACTTATTGACTTCAGGCATTTGGAAGGTTACATGGCAGATGTTGAAGCCCTGAAAAAAGAGGCTGGAATTGAAGCATGCAAATTCGTAAAAGATGGTATGAAAGTTGGCCTAGGAACAGGTTCAACTGTAAAGCATACCGTCATTGAATTAGGTCGCAGAATGTCTGAAGAAGGGCTGCAAATTGTTGGAGTGCCAACAAGTTTGGCTACTGAAAAATTAGCGATTGAAGTTGGTATTCCACTGGTCCAACTTTCCGATATCGATGGTCTGGACATAGTAATCGATGGTGCTGATGAGTACGACCCAAGATTTCAGTTGATTAAAGGAGGAGGTGCTGCGCTTCTTAGAGAAAAAATCGTTGCACAAGAGAGTGGTTCTATGGTCGTCGTTGCAGATGATAGGAAGAAGGTCGAAACGTTAGGAGCATTCCCTCTACCAATTGAGGTGACGCCATTTTCTCATGAAGCAACAGTTAGGGCATTAAGTCGCCTACTTGATTGCCGAGTCAACATTCGTATGGCTGGAGATGGACCTGTGTTTACAGATAATGGAAATATGATCGCTGATGCACACACAGGACCTACAATAAGTGACCCGATTGGCTTAGAAACTAAAATTCTCATGATTGCAGGAGTAGTCCAGGTTGGACTATTCAACAACATGTGCGATGCTGTTGTATTGGCAGGAGAAAATGGAGTTGAAACAATTCTCAACCCAGCTGGCAGATTAGAGAATTGATGGCGGGCCTGACGGGGTTCGAACCCGCGGCCGATGGATTAAGAGTCCATCGCTCTACCTGACTAAGCTACAGGCCCAACCTGCGCTCCAGCAAGTCGTATTTAATTTAATCCGAATCAAATACTACATCTATTCTGAAATTGTAATTGTTGTGCCACAATCTCCACGTAGAGCTTTGATAGCGTCACCAGGCTGACACAACACTGAACGGATATTTGGAATCATTTCTACTGCATGGATTAGCGATGAGATTTTTGGACCCATTGAGCCAGCCGGAAATTCTCCATTCTCAAGATGCTTTTTCGCCTCTAAAATACTTAGTTTAGAATGAGATTTTTCTTCTGATGTACCAAATCCTGTCTTCACAGCATCGATTGCTGTTGAAATAATCAAGGCGTCTGCATTCATATCAATAGCCAACAAGGCGCTAAGGTGGTCTTTGTCTATAACGGCAGGAACACCAACCAGATAATTCTCTTTCTCAATTACAGGAATCCCGCCACCTCCACAGCAGATAACTATTGCACTCTTTTCCACCAAAGATCGAATCACTTCTAAATCCAAAATTCGTAATGGCTTTGGAGATGCTACAACTCTTCTAGGGCCTCTGACTGTTTCCGCAATGTCCCAATCTTCACTCATGACTTGTTTGTCAGACAATATCGGTCCAACCGGCTTTGTAGGAAATTTGAAACCTTGATCTTCTGGGTCAACTAGTACTCTAGTTAGTACTACAGATGTTGATTCTGGGCGACTTCTTCTACGCAAAATTGAATCAAGATTAATCGCAAGTGAGTGTCCTATCATGCCTTGGGTAGCAGCAACCCAAGAGTCCATCTCTTGGTTCGCATCCAGAGACATCAAGTGACCGACTTGGGGGCCATTACCATGGGTCAAAACAACTCTCCAACCTGCTTCTAGTAAATCTATCACATCACTCATTACTCCAGCCAAGATTCTAGCAGATTGTTCTTGGTCATCACCGGTTGGTGAAGACAGAGCATTCCCTCCAATGGCATAAACAACGGTACGATTCACAATACTACTATTTCCTGGTCGGGTTTGATGCTTTCCCAAGTTCGATTCATATAACGATGCTTTTGATTACAGAAAATGATGCACCATAGAAGGTGAAAACCTGATGAACCACTACATTGAGCATTGGGCATGGTCGGAGAGATATCACCGGATGGAAATTTTGTTTGGAATGGGACTGAATGGGTTCCAAAAGAATCGGTTGAACCTGCCCCTGCCCCTGAAACTGAAGACGCATCCAATGTCTTTGAAATGGCAGGCCTCGGCTCAGAGCAAGAAAATATTGGTTGGGAGCCGGTTACCGAGAAAGATGATGAAGGTGGTAAAGGCAAAATAATCGCCTTGAGTTTTGTAGGATTGTTAATTCTCTCTGCTCTTAGTTGGGTAATGTATGCCTTTGTAATCGACCCTATGTTATTCCCAGACCCATACTCAAAATCCAAATTCGTTTCAGTTGTAGATGATCAACCAACTGTCGATGACGTAATTGCTGGTGAAGGTGACCCGTGGGCATGCTATGTCGAAATGACAATAGAAGAAGAAGGAATGACATTGAGAACCAATTATGACATTTATGCATCTTCGGATTCTGCAAGGACTTTTTCAGAATTAAAGGTGCCCTTTGGGGGTTCATACTCAACAGATGTGTGGATTGATAACGAGCAAATCGCTTGGAAAATATCTGAAGACGATAGTTCAAATAAGAGTAAGGTCGCAATTTCTGGTCTAGACAGTAGCCCTTCAGAAGAGGTTTTAACCAACTCATCTGCTCCTATCGATTTATGTTTTATTCACCACCAAATTGTTGAAAATATGGATGCAAATCCTTCCCAGAAGTTTACCTCAGATAAAGAGAGATTTCCAGATGAAGATGGAGTTAGGGCTGTAAAGGTTGAAACAAAAATGGAAATTAATGAAGATGATGGAGCCATGGATATTGCTGTTTATTTTGATGACGAGGATAACATCTTAGGAACTAAGATCTATAATTCAAGTTTAGATTGCTTGATTACTTTCTCATCCGATTCTTTCTCTAAACCTAGTTGGGTTAAATCTGCTGATTCTAACACACCTATGCTACTGGATTTAGGATTCTCAAGTATTTGGAGCACACAACACAACTCAATGGTGGATTCACAATATAATGCCACATACTCCATGGAAGGTGCAAAAGTTGTGATATACGACGAGATGTATGATGATGAAGGGAATTCAACAAAGGTAATCAATTTCGAGGTATTGATTCAGGATGCTATGAATGGCGCATTGATTCAGCCAACAAACTGGAATAATGAAATTGTAAATTGTACCATCAATTTCACAGATAGCGATTCAGACGGAGAAATTTCGTCTGGAGATGTCGTCTCAGTTGATTGTGAAGAAGATGTTCTAAATGGGCATGAACTTGGAATAGCAAACGAAAACGGAGTTGCTGAAAAGGTCAGCATGGAACTGTCTTGGACATCTCCAATGTTCACAATTTTTGCCCTATTGGGAGCGGCGTTGATCATCTCTAGAAGAGAATGATTGCTACTTTCACAAGCGAGGCATTCAAGCACAATGCCTTGTAGGCCTAAACATGGCGAAGGAGTTCTGGATTGGTGATGTCCAGGCCGGTGTACACGATGGTGCAGAGGTTGAATTGAAAGGTTGGATTAAGCGTACTCGCGGTTCCAATAAGATTCGATTCGTTGTACTGAGAGACTCCACAGGAACTATTCAATGTGTTGCAAAACGTGATGCAATCGGTGATGAAGCCTTTGAATCTCTCAAAGGAGCATTGATTGAAGCTTCGTTAATTCTCAAAGGAATCGTCAATGTCGATGAGCGAGCACCGGGTGGTCATGAATTGATTGTTTCAAGTGCAGAAGTTGTTGGTGGAGTTAGAGCAGACACTCCTTTCCCAATCACAGAGTCTGCTATGGAAGCAGCAGATGGTGGAGAAACCGAATTCCTTCTAGACAACAGACATCTGTATCTCAGAACTGGACGTATGACAAATATGTTGAAAATCAGATCAAGTGTATTTGGAGCTATTCATTCTTATTTCCGAGACAAAGATTTCACCGAATATCAAGCACCAAACTTTGTTGCAGGTGCAGTTGAAGGTGGCTCAACATTGTTCGAAGTACCATACTTTGGTCGTAAGGCCTACCTAACTCAATCTTGGCAGTTGTATGCTGAAGCAGCAATGCCTGCTTTGGAAAGATTGTACACAATTGCTCCATCTTTTAGAGCAGAAAAAAGTCGTACTCGTAGACACTTGACTGAATTCTGGCATGCTGAAATGGAAGTTGCATGGGCATCCAATGCAGAAATTATGTCTCATGGAGAAGGATTGGTTAGGCACATTGCAAAGACTGTACTTGAAGAGAGAGAGGCTGAGATGACAAGTATCGATAGGGACCTTGAATTACTGGCAAGATATGCTGACAACCCATACCCAAGAATGCGTTATGATGAGGCAGTAGAAACTCTACAAGGAATGAACATTGATATTGAGTGGGGACAAGATTTGGATTATTCCAAAGAGAAAGTTTTGACCCAAGATTTCGATGTCCCACATTTCCTTACCCACTATCCTAAAATCGCAAAACCATTCTACCACAGAGTTGACCCTGATGATGACAATTACGTTCTATGCCATGACCTATTAGCTCCTGAAGGCTATGGAGAAATCATTGGCGGGGGAGAAAGAACTTGGTCTGAGGAAGAGATTCTTGCTCGTATTGATGAGGAAGGTGTTCCAAGAGAACCATACCAGTTCTACATTGACACTCGCACATATGGAGGAGTTCCTCACGGTGGATTCGGACTTGGTGTCGACAGGGTTTGTTCCTGGTTATCTGGTGCAGACCACATCAGAGAAGTTATTCCATTCCCTCGTGACTCTCGTAGAGTCACTCCTTGATTTGATTTTTAATCGCATCAAGAACATCGAGAAGATTGCGACTTCTAATCGTCATCTTTGCTACTGCAACTGGTTTTTCGTCCCATGGATTAAAGCAAATTGATAATTCACTTTCCTGGAACATTCCAATATCTCCAGCACTATCTCCGATTGAAATTGTTCGCTCTTTAGGAATATCTAATCTACGTTGAAGCATTTTCACAATCGAACCTTTACCGTTCATTTGGACTTGATATCGCCCATAATCGTCGATCGAACCGTCATTTCTCTCTAACCAGCCATTTGTGAATACATGGAATTTGGTATCACAACCACGGTGCCGATTTATTCCTCCCCATCTTCTTGTCCAAGTTTTATCGCTTGGATACATACATGCAATATCTCTAGCAGTCTCCTGCATCCCACCACTGATGATTGCGACTTCGTGTCCATTCGCAACAACCCAATCTAAGCAATCATTGATGCCCGCCATCAGAGGCGTTCCAGCACATAATTCTCTCATTTTTTGGTCGGTGATTGAGGGATGTGCTGCTTTTACTAGAGCTAAATCCATCTTTAGCCAATCCCATTCATCCAACTTTCCTTGATTATAGAGGTCAAATGCTTCTTTATTCGAAATTCCTAACTTGTCATACACATATTGCCAAGTTGACAAATGATCGACGAGAACCCTATCCATGTCAAAACAAATCAAGTGTTTCATAAAACCACCTACTCTTCCTTCGGCCAGTGATTGTACTGAGATTGAATTTGCTTCACCTGCTTACCCATGATATACAAAATTAGACCAACCATCATTGCGAAAAGTCCCATCAGCGTTACAGCAATTACAGCAAGACCAACCCCCACACTGGTTTGATTCCATTCATTGAAGGAATCGAGAACATTTCCTGATAATTTGTAGCCAACGAAGAACAGGACAAGACCCGGTATTCCAAACAGAAGCAGAGGGTGACGAGATTCTAACATCCAATAGAATAATTGAGCAAACTTAGATGCTGTTGCTAAGGACTCCCTCTGTTGAACTTTCGGAGATGGTTTCGAGTGGAGAACTCGAACTCTCAGTCCTTGTTCCAATTCTAATGGTGTGTCTGAAACATCAGCACGGCTTAGAGATTCTAGACCTTGTTTTGATGCTGCCAAATGGGAAATATCTGCATCCTTGTAGGCTACTTCTTGGGGATTTGAGGAATTATTTTGCTCGGTACTAAATGCCATATGAACATCCCAATTTTCTCTTGCCCGATTTACTAACAAAGGCATATCTCTCAATCTGAATTGATTTGTTATGTTAATCAGAAGAGAATGCTCAGCAGCGTTGTCTTTCAATAGGCATTCAGCCAACTTAGGAACTAATAATTCATCATCATAATCTATGACTCTACAATCAATTTTTTTAGCCAGCGATAACGTTTGATCTGTGCTACCCAAATCAAGTAAGACTACTTCATCACCAAGTTCTCTAGCACGAACTACAAGAGAAATAAATCGTAACTCGAAGTCCTTACCCATCAGAACGATTCGTAATGACTCCATGAACTGCCGGTATTCTTCTATGACATGAACTTCATGGCTTGTTCCATGTTGAAATGATGGTTTTATTCAGGTAACTGTTATTGCCAAGTCACAAATATTCCAAAGCCTCATCCAAAACTGATTGATTAGCCCAATATGTCTTGTTTTTCCAAATTGTTTTTCCATCTCCATCAAGAATCGTCAATGATGGAGTTGCAGGATTCCCGAACGCTTTAGCATAGTCGTATTCTGTTTCTTGGTCCATTTCAACATCAATCGCTGGCTGACCCTCATTGGGAATGACAACGGGCCAAAGTGACTCTGTAGACTCATTTTCACTAGCATAAACGCTGATTACTTCTTCCTTGGATTCAAAAGAAGGATATCTATGAACAGTAATTATTCGCGTGTCGTTAGAAATATTTCCATTGCGCATTTCTTCGGCAATCACTTCGGTCCAATCATGACATCCAGTACATCCTGTTGACACCCATAGAAGCAATGTGTTCTGCCCATTTGCATCTTCTAGAATATTGATTGTCTGCCCCCTATCAATTTCACGACCTGCAGTTTCCGCTTCCAAATTTAGATACTCAGGGAGAGTATCAGGAACTTCTACATTTTCATCTTCGATGATTTGAGGGTCTGTACACCCTGGAAGAAATAGAATAACAATCGCTACGAAAAGAGATTTGGCTTTGTGCGACATATGACTTTCTAGTCTTTTCCGGTTTTGAAGATTTGTTTCTATGATACATGATATTATGATTGGAAGATGTCTCGCAGTACTATGTACGGGGACATGAAAGTTGGTGTCGTAATCCCTGCACGTAACGAAGCAGAACATCTGCCAGGAGTTCTTGCAACTATTCCAAAGTTTGTGGACAAAGTTGTGGTAGTCGATGACGGTTCGACAGATGGAACAGGAAACTTAGCACAAGGTGCTGAATTGGTGAGATTAGAAGGATTAGGAGTTGGAGCTGCCATAGATGCTGGGCATCAACATTTACTCAACATTTGGAATTATGATTTCATTTCTGTCGTTATGGCAGGTGATGGCCAGATGGACCCTAACGACATGGAGTCATTGCTGAAACCAATCTTAGAGAAAAAGGCTCACCATGTAAAGGGTGAAAGATTAGACAGAGCAGGCAAGATGCCGTTTTACAGGAGGTTTGGAACCTTCCTCCTAGCCATATTGACAACATTGGCATGTGGCCAGACTATTCGTGACCCACAATGCGGTTATACTGCAACGAGTAGTGAAGTTCTGAAAAGATGGAACTGGAATGTATCTTGGAAAGGATATGGGTATCCTAACTGGTGGCTAATGGCACTTTCAGAAAAGGGATGGCGAATCTCTCACGTGCCTGTAAGAGCAATATATGAAGGGCAAAAAAGTGGCATCAGGATATCCTCTTTTTTGCCTAAAGTTGCAGTCATGCTATTGATTGGATTACACTCTAGAATTATTAGAAATACACTAAATAATCCAAGTCTGCCAATAGTAATTACATGGGTGACATACATTGCAGGGTGGGTTTACAATCCTCTTTTGTTTGTAGTTACTCACTTGAGTGACAGAATACACGTTTCACAAATTATGAGGGATGTCAATGAGAATGCGAGGTAGATATGCTCACGCCAGACATATTCTAGTTGGCTCCAAGGCCGAGGCACAGGCGATCTTGAATGAGATTACTAACGCTAGAAAACCACTGAAAATGTTCAAAAAAATGGCTAGAGATTATTCCAAATGTCCTACTTCAGAAAAGAAAGGAGACTTGGGAGAGTTCCATGAAAGGCAGATGGATCCGGCTTTCTCAAAACAAGTTTGGGCGCAAGAGTTGGAACAATGTGATTGCTTCATCAAAACCCGGTTTGGCTTCCATCTGATTTGGGTGCATTCTCGCGATGACTAATCGTCAGATTTGTTTGTGACCAATTTTTTTGTGGAACGCCAAGCCGTGGCAATCATGCTACTGCCCATCAACAATACAATCGTAACCAAAGTACCCCATGTCCAAACACTGGATACAGTCCCCATAGAATCGTCATTTAGCATAACTCCCATGAGTGTAATTAGTCCGACTGCCAATGATGTTTGTAGTCTAATCAATAATGGAATTCTAATCCCAGATTTCATCAATCTATGCAGTAAATACAGTGCCCATGAAAATGCTCCAATAGACCATGAAAAAATCGCTAGCGGGTAGACTGATGCTAACACGATGTCATTACCATCTCCATATTTGTCAATTCCAATTAATATGGCAATCCAAACGATTGAAACACCCAGAACATGTAGCGCTTCAACCATTGCTGCGCTAGTTCCAATGATGGGGATAATTTCTTCTTCAGGACCATCTTCTTCTACCTCTTCTTGAGTAGACCTGAATAACTCTTCCAATCTCGCCTTGTGGCGTCTTTCAAGTATGTCAATTCTTTCTGATAATCTTTGCATGTGCTCTAGCATCATTACTTGATTCTCATTTTGTTCGCTTACAATAGCCATTCTTTCATTTTCGAACTCAGGCAAAGTAACCATTGGAGGAATATCATCGATGATGCCCTCTGCCGAAAAATCTTCTTTTGCTTTCTTTGCTTTTTCTTCTCTTCTAGCCTCAGCCCTTGCCTTAGAATTTGAAACTGCGGTTTTTACAGCTTCATTAGTCTTAGATAAAGCAGATTTCGTGCTTGCAGAAACCTTGGAAGTTAACTCCGCAATTTTTGAACCAGTAGCATTTATTTTGTCTGCTAATGATTGGGATTTTTCTTCAGACACATATGTCCCAGTAAGATTGATTTTGTGAAGTCTTCGCCTACACAGTTTGAATGAAATGGTGGGTCTGTCCAGATTTGAACTGGAGTCCAAGCGTCCCAAACGCCCGAGTATAGGCCAAGCTAACCCACAGACCCTTCCAATCCATGCGCTAATGTTCCCCTTCTTGAATGTCACTGAAGGAGTATGTATTTACCATCATTAGTACGTATCAATAAACCTTGACTCACAGCTTCTTCAGCTACATCTTCAGCACTAACGGTAATACCCTTACCTCGCAAAGCACCTGCAAGCCTATCCAATTCAACAATATCATCCACTACTGCTATTCGAATGCATGCAAATAACTGAGAAGCACTGGGATTTTCATTGATTTCAATCGCCTTTGGCAATTTATCACGCATTTCTTGGCGAAGACTTTCGGGCATGTTGGCAATTGCGACTTCTCTCTGAAGATCACTAGCATTATCTGCAACCGATACAATTTGCAACTTGTCATCAGTTGGAGTTCCACAATGTGGACATTTCCTGGTCTTACCCATCACTCCCCAACAACGTTCGCAATTAGCACAGCGAACAACTGTATACAAAGCCTCACCTCACAATGAGAAATCTGTATTTCCACCTGGTGGTTTTCTTCCACCTGGTCTCATTGCAGGAGCCGCAGGAGCCTTTGTGTCAACTCTCTTAGCGGCAGATTCCATAGCATCTGTGGCCTGTCTTGTCAATCCTGCACGGACTCTTCCAACATTTCCTCCTCCTGATAATTTGAGTGATTCAGGCAAGATAAGAGCGGCCATAGCAACACCGTAGTGGTCTTTGGCTGCCGTAACTTCATCAACTGCAACATCGAATGATTGTACCTCAAGATCTCTGCTCGCTAAACGACGTTGCAGGTTTCTTTTGAGAAGAGATTCTGTTTCTTCATAATCTAACTCAGTAGTAATTTTTGCGACAACCGCACATTCATCTCCTTCTGGAGTTGTACAAGCGGCCCAAGCCACACCAGCACAAGCTGTTGAGCCACCATAGGCATATGCAACCGCTAAATGACATTCAACTAGAGAACCCATTGGCAATGGCTGAGGCGGTGTTGCTTCGAACCCCATAGGCAAGAATGCACCTTGAACCTCAATCAATCTTGAATCTCCTAAACCCATCTCAACCAATCCCTGGTCATAGGCATCTTCTGCGTTTTCACCCCATGGCGCTACCGCAGTCATCAACCAACCAGGACATGCAGATGCCGGTGCACCCGGCTTACCTCCAGAACTGTACATATTGTGAGCGAAGATGGGCTAGGTTCATCAAGACGATGGTTAGTTCAGTTGTATGGCCAGCAATTTTCGAGGTTACCTGTTGGTTGGAGCCTTTTTGATGCTGGCAGGAGTTACTGGCATATCGGTAACCAAAGGAAATGATTGGATATTACCTATTGGAATATTATTGGTGGGTGTATTCTTCATTCTAGTTTTTTCATTTCTGACATTCTCTAACGAATATAGTGGAGGGAGCACTCCAATAAAGTCCAAAAAAGGCATGGGTGTAAAAAATATAGAACAAGATGCTGACGACTTACCAGACCCCTTGGAGTCTGGAATTGAATTGCCTATCTTGTAATCATGCAATTTCGTCTTGATTGAAGACTGGGGCTTCAGGTCCGACTGGTAAATCTTCCAATTCTTCTGCCTCTAATTCCCTCATCTCAGCATCTTCATGAAGTATCTGAGAATGCCCATTTGGGTCTAAAAATTCCAATGTTATCGGCCTAGGTATTGGGTCCTCTTTTAGCTCAAGTAAGGTTGTATGCATCATCTGTAATGTTTTGATATCTGACATGTCTGAATCTTCTACATAGGCTTGTCTAGTGACCATTACAATTACATCCATGAAGCGGTCTATTACGCCTTCAACATTCGAAACATAACCAGTGGATGATGAGCCTGGCTTAACTTCCAAATCAAGTTCCAAAATCCTAACTGTACACGAGGAAGAACGAACTACTCTTGCACGTATATGCTCGGGTTTGCTAATTACCAATTTGCAACCACCGGGTTTCCTTCCTTCTGCTGGTATGAAATCAGATTGCCTCCATCCACATGCATTACACAATACCGTAACTTGAGTATGCTCACCAAAATATGGAATCTCATCGATGTGAGTCATCATTCTGACTTCACCTTCAACTTTACAAATGGGACAAGGTATGTCAACAGGTATTTGTTCCATATTCACGCCTCACTCGAAATCAGAAGATTCAACAGCAAATGCTTCGGAATCTACACCTTTAACCCCTCGGCATCCAGGTGGAAGGAGCATCAATCTTGTCTCTGTCAAGCGAATAATTTGGCCTCCAAGATCTGCCTCAATGAATTTATTCAACTGTTCGATTGCAGTTTGAAGTTCTAAATCTCTGGTCATCAATTTCTCCATTCGGACGATTGCCGCCTCACCATCAGCAAGCCAATCCATCAATGTTTGAATGCCGGTTAAATCGTGTAAGGTTGCTCTATGAATTACAAGCCCTCCTGGCTCCCTAGGTACTGGAGCATTAGGATACAATTTTTCCATGTCATGATATCTGTTTGAAACATCAGAGACCACAGAGGAAATCGTTGGTTCTTGTGAAGGTAGATTCAGCCTTCTTGGGGCTTGACCATTAAACGAGTCGAGAGAGGTCTGCTTATCTTCCTCTTCGCTCATGTAGTGGGTGGTGTGACGGTTGGTTCATAAGGGTCCCGCGAGAGGCAGGTATCATCCCGCCTAATATGTCGGGCTCCTAAGAAGGTGAGAATGTGGAACAAGGTCCAGGCGCAGTTAAGACAGGAACAAGTACTGTAGGAATAACATTCAATGGTGGAGTTGTAGTTGGTGCAGACCATCGTGCAACTATGGGTCACTTTGTTGCAAACAAGAGTGTGCAAAAGTTGTTCAAGATTGGAGACAATCTCGCTCTAACAACCGCAGGTCTAGTTGGACACGCACAATCTCTAGCTAGAACATTGGCAGCAGAAGTTTCCCTTTTCGAGTTGCGTCGTGGCGACTCAATGACTGTCAAAGGTGCTGCAACACTAACTGCAAACATCCTTTCTGGAAGACCTCATTGGGTTCAACTTCTGATTGTTGGAGTTGACAGTGATGGTGGCTCCGTTTACTCAATTGACTCCGCAGGAGGTTCAATCCCTGACGTCTACTGTGCAACCGGTTCAGGTTCACCTTACATGTATGGTGTTCTTGAAGATGGTTTCAGTGAGAATATGTCTCGCAAAGATGCCGTTGCTTTAGCAGCCCGTGCATTATCTGCTTCTGCTCAAAGAGATGCTGCATCTGGAAATGGCATGGATTTGGCAGTAATTACAGCGAAAGACGGATATGTACCTGTCGAGCAGAGCGAAATCGCAGCCGCACTCAAGAAGTGAGGCATTCCCACTCCACCCGCGGGTTAGTCCCGTGGATCCTCGATGAGGGTTCACCATGTCAATCAGTGGGATGGAGGTGAAAACGATGAGACTTAGTTTCAAAGAAATGAAAGATGCTATTGCAAAAATTGTTCCTAAAGACATCAAGTACGATGTTGATTTGGAAGC
Source organism: Candidatus Poseidoniales archaeon (assembly GCA_003602415.1). Taxonomy (GTDB): domain Archaea; phylum Thermoplasmatota; class Poseidoniia; order Poseidoniales; family Poseidoniaceae; genus MGIIa-K1. Next base: position 57,560 of record QQSK01000012.1, read on the forward strand.
TGGCGATATTGCCATTGTCACTCCGACACCAGATTTATTTGGCGGAGGAGAAGGATTGGTTGGTAAAATTGCTAAAAAAATCAAGCGACGTATAGTTTTGCGGCCGCATTCATCAATTATGAAAGATGAAAAAGAGACTGAAGAATTTATTCGAGACTTGATTGAAGAAGTTGCAGGAATTGATTCAATTTATTTCGATGCTTGTTACTGTGAAGTTACAGTGATCTGTAACAATCCTGGTGAGGCTGTTGGACGTAGAGGTGCTAATGCGAAAGCAATTCGAGACCACTGTGGATGGTTGGTGAAGTTTGAAAGAACACCTCCAATTTATTCTAAGACAATCCACGACATCAAAGGTTACAGAGCAACTCATGCTACCGAACGTAGAAAATTACTGAAAGATTTCGGATTAAATATCTACAGACCTAAGAGACCTGGTTCATTTTGGGTTAGAACAACTGCACTCGGTTCTTACAGAGAAGTTGGAAGGGCATGCCACTTGGTAACTACTAACGAAAGCCGTGTAATGATAGATGTTGGAGTCAATATCGCATCTGATACTGACCCAATGCCATATTTCACCGCACCTGAAGCATTACCAATGGAAAAAATGGATGCTGTTGTTCTAACACATGCTCACTTAGACCACGCAGGAATGCTGCCTGTATTATTCAAATATGGATACAGAGGTCCAGTATATTGTACACCACCTACAAGAGATATGATGCTACTTCTGCAATCAGATTATCTCAAAGTCGGTGGTTCTGAAGGAAAGAGAGCTCCTTACGATATGGAAGACATCAGAACCTGTATGCGTCACGTTATCGATGTAGACTGGGGACAAACCGTTGATATCGCCCCCGATGTGAAGTTGACATTCCACAACGCAGGTCACATTCTAGGCTCATCATCTGTTCACTTACATGTTGGAGAAGGAAAGCACAACATTGTATTCTCGGGAGACCAAAAATACGAGAAATCATGGCTATTTGACGCTGCTAACACAAGATTCCCACGTTGTGAAACTCTGGTCATCGAATCTACCTATGGAGCATCTGGTGATTTCCAACCAAGTAGAGAAGAGGCAAATCAAGAATTACAAGACATAGTTAGTAGAACTATACAGCGAGGTGGCAAATTGATTTGTCCTGTTTTCGCAGTAGGTAGATCGCAAGAGGTTATGATTGCTATCGATGAATTATTCAGATCAGGCAATGTGAAACCCGTACCTGTTTATCTGGATGGAATGATTCAAGAAGCAACTGCAATACACTCATCACACCCTAATTATCTGACTCAATCACTAAGAAAGAGTCTATTGAAAGATGATGATGACAATCCGTTTACAAGCGATTGGTTCCGTCCGGTTCAAGGAAGAGAAATGCGTGAATCTATCATCATGGATAGTAGCCCTTGTATCGTTCTTGCAACAAGTGGTATGATGAATGGTGGACCTGTAATGAATTACTTCCAACACTGGGCTCATGAAAACAGAAACTCGCTTTGCTTCGTGGGTTACCAAGCAGAAGGAACTCTAGGAAGAAGGCTGCAAAAGGGATTCAGTGAAGTACCGATGATTATCAACGGCCAAACAGAGATTGTAAAAATCGGATGTGAAATGGCTACAATCGATGGTTTCAGTGGACATTCAGATAGAAGACAGTTACTGGAATTCATAGAAAATATGAGTCCTCGACCAAAGAATGTAATTTGTCATCATGGTGATTACTTCAAATGTAACGAATTGGGAAGAACTCTAAGAGAGAAATTCAAAGTTCGAACCTATGCTCCACAAAACCTTGAAACAATCAGATTATCTTGATTATTCAAAGAAAGAATCGACTAGATGTGCGGTTTGGTCCCTCATCTCTGAGAGATTACTCAACCACTCTGATGCTCTATCAATACACATTTGCTTCATTTCACCAGCTAAAATCTTTCCAGAACGATAGCCCTGATTTATCTCAGACAAGAATGAATCGTCTTCCTCAAAGAAATACATCATGTATTGATATGCCACATCCTTATCTGGATCTCCACCTAATCTTCTGTGCTCTTCCAATGTGGCTTGACCGCCGGAAAATGATTTCTTGATTTTCTTCTCTGCAGTGGCCACATCATCACCAAGGAAAAGTGTGGTCTTCGGCTTTGATGAAGACATCTTATCTCCAGTCATTCCTACAGCAAAGCGATGGTAAGTGCTAGAAGGCGCCAATAATCCCATGCCTCCCATTTTCCTTTCTAAAGAAAGAAGAGCCATTCTAATCGAGCCTTTATCCCTTGAAGTTGCACTTGGAACATTGACAGTACCATGCTTAGGGTTTGACATAATATCTGAGAATCCTAGTTGAGAAATAGAATCCACAATTTGTGAAAATACCTGCTTTTGCTTCTCTTTGTTAACCCTGCCATTAGCTTCGACTCCCATTGCAAATGCATTTTCCTCTTGGACTGAAACCCCAACTTGCAATCCCATCTTTGCATCGCTAACATTGAACCAATTTGTCTTAGCAGCCAATCCTCTTGTCAATCTGAGATGAGGGTCTTGGTCAACACCGACTGGAACAACAATTGGACGAAGTCCTCCAAATTCCTCCATCTGAGGATGCAAAATATCTCCTGCTTGTACCAGTGGGGCCTGAACATGTGCTAAGTTAGTTGAACCATCAAAGCCGTATATGGCTTCTAATTCGGATAAGTTAGTTCTTTTTCCCAACTGAAAACCAAGTTTCTGAACGATGTTCCTTTCCGATTGGAAGTAAACTGTTGTCTTCTCGGGGTCAAGACCTAATGCTGCATAATTCGCAACATATTCTTGTGCTGCTATCTTCTTGCCTTCCTCTAAAGAAATGCCTCTAGTAGCATTTGACTCCAAATCTGCGACTGCGATTGTCACATCTCCGCCTTGCTTTTGAAACCAACTTACTTGGTCGATGACCATTGAATGACCAAGATGCATGCGGCCTGATGGCATCAATCCAGTCAAGACTCCAAATGGGTTGGCTTTTCTTTTTGCTTCAAGGACCAAATCAAGTTCACGATGTGCGAAAACAATTCCACGTCTGTGTAGCCTGGAAGGATCTTGAATAGATACACTATCCATCGATGAAAGACCAAATTGTTCGATGATTCTTGAGTAATCTGTAGATTGTGACGAACCCCAAGGATCGATAGTCACTTTGTCATTCATCATCATCACCGCCGGCAACAACAGGCATCAACTCTTCGGCCCTAGAATAGTCTAGAGAGTCCTTCTTGAGCAATAGCCAAATTCCCGACACACTAGCAAGCAACACTCCAACACCAGCATATGGCAACCAAGGAATACCTTCATCTAGACTCCTAGGTGAAATCAACCAGGTGAATCTTAGGAATTGATTATCATCAAATCTTTTCGACCAAAGGAAGAGGTCGGTAGTTGAGTGACCTGCAACTGTTAAAGCAGCAGATTTGTTGTTGAAAAATTGGGTTCTTCCAAGTATATCATAATCCACATCTTCAGTTAGGTTAAAATGAATTTCATGACCCATTAGTACGCTGAAATATAGAATATCTCCTTCTTGCCTCCAACCCTCCATGGTATTGGATTCCTCAGTACTAATCTCAATTAAGTTAGAACCTGTAACATTGGAACCACTAATATCGGCAATCCAAGTTACTGGAACATTCCAAGCGTTAGTTGAAGACCGGCATGCTATTGTGTCAATGTGCTCAAAATGCAATGTTGAACCATTCATCTGATGGTCGAATTCGTAGCATCTATGAACCGACCAATAGGAATAAGCTTCACCCCAAGTTGTAAACCAGACATCATTTCTTTGGGAAAGCATATCCAATACATCACCATCATGCCTCACAGTGGCATCATGAATTCTTCCAATCCAGTACATGTTGACCAATCCGCCTGCGTCCAATTCAGCGCTTAAGGCATCCACATCTGCAATTTCCTTTTCTAGCGAGCCACCTCTTCTACCAAGATCGTACCAATCATATTCTGATTCAGGGACATTTTCTGAGGAATGCCATGCTGTAGATGATTGACCGGTATTATCACCATGAATTGTAAATCCTTGATTTGCAATAACGGTGTGTTGGGCCGCCGTCAGATCACTTGGAGTGTAGGTGGATAGTGGCTGAGCACCCCATTTAGAGGCATCTATTCTGTCTTCGATATAATTTCGACACTCCAATGCAACTGCTCCTGGATCTGCTTTCCATTCAAGATTGGGCATTCCATAACAACCGAATTCATCGCCATTATCTAGATGTTCTAAACCTATTGTGGCCAACCAACCATCCTCTTCCCATTTTACATCGGCTAGTACAGATGGAGCGAGGGTTGCGGACAGCAACATCGCCAGAACTAGCATACGCATATGGTTGCGCCTGTTTATGTCGCATTTCAGCATTACCTTGCCCTGAAGATAAGTAATCATCAAAGGTGGGAATAAACTCGAAGGCTTGATGAGTGACCTCAAAGAGGCATGGATGGCATTAGAAAGCCATTGGAAAATCACTCCCAAGGATTCTAGAATTACTGGGGATAAATCATATGGTTTCATGCGATGGACATTAGCACCACTATTCAGAATGATTCTTCGAGTAAAAATTAGAGGAATCGGCAATGTACCCAAGAGTGGTCCAACTATTTTAGCCGCAAATCACCTTTCACACGTAGACCCTTTGGTAGTGATTCTCGCCTCAAGAAGGAAAACTCACTACTTAGCAAAGGATGGACACTTCAGAAACTTTGCATTAGCATCTTTCATGCGAGCAACCGGCCAGATTGAAACCAATCGAGAAACCGGTGGTGCCGAGGCTCTATCCAGTGCTGCAGTGGTACTTCATGCGAAAAGGGCATTGGGTATATTTCCTGAAGGAACTAGATCTAAGAAAGAAGAGCCACCTTACCTCCTCCCTGGTAAAACAGGAATTGCAAGATTGGCAGCATCCTATCCCGATGTACCGGTTGTGCCTATTGGATTAACGGGAACAAGAGATTTCATGACTCCTTCTAAGCACAAACTTCCAAGACTTTGGAAACCTGTTGGCATATCTTATGGAAAATCGATAACTTGGTGGGAATGGTTGGAGAAAAGAAGTGATGTTAAGACATTGCAAGCACTTGCTCACAAAGAAGACCACGAGGTAAAATCTGAGTTAGCATCAATGTACAGACAGTTCACTGATGAGTTCATGGAGAGAATCAAAGGTCAAGGTGCTCCGTGACAATCCTCAAAGGCCTTCACAATTGACCGCCTAAACGATGCAAGAGTATCTAGATTTGATGCAGCGTATTCTTGACGAAGGTGAAGAGAAAGGTGACCGAACTGGAACGGGCACACTCTCAGTTTTTGGTCACCAAATGCGTTTCGATTTGTCCAAGGGATTCCCTATGGTCACAACAAAAAAGCTGCATCTAAAATCAATAGTTCATGAACTACTTTGGTTCCTGATGGGAGACACAAATGTTTCTTACTTGCAAGAAAATGGTGTCCGAATATGGAATGATTGGGCCGATGAAAACGGCGACCTTGGTCCTGTTTATGGAAAGCAGTGGCGTAAATGGGAAGCAAAGAATGGCAAGGTTATCGACCAGGTTGAGCTGGCTATTGACATGATAAAAAACAACCCAAATTCCCGAAGAATAATCGTCAGCGCTTGGAATGTTGGTGAGTTAGAAGAGATGGCACTTATGCCATGTCATGCATTTTTCCAATTCCATGTGGCAGGTGGTAAGCTAAATTGCCAATTGTACCAAAGAAGTGCAGACGTGTTCTTGGGAGTACCATTCAACATTGCATCATATGCTCTTTTGACACACATGATGGCACAGGTTTGTGAACTACAACCTGGCGTATTTGTTCACACAATTGGAGATGCTCACCTTTACACAAACCACTTAGAACAAGCCAAACTACAATTGTCACGCACACCAATTGAGCCACTTCCAACATTAAAACTAAATCCAAACATCAAGAATATTGATGATTTTACATACGAGGATATCGAAGTATTAGGATATGAGCATCACCCTCACATCAAAGCTCCAATCGCAGTGTGATACTTATGCTAGGCATGATAGTGGCATGTGACCGAAATGGTGCCATAGGAAAGAATGGAGACCTTCCTTGGAGGCAATCGACAGATCTGCAACATTTCAAACAAATAACAATGGGTTCCAATTTGATAATGGGTAGAAAAACGTGGGACTCATTACCCGGCATGCTTCCTGGGCGAGAGCACTTTGTCCTTTCAAGAGGAGAAGTTGAGGGAGTGGAAGTCATTACCTTTGAACAGGCAATAGAAATGGAAGGATGGATTATTGGGGGCGGAGAAATTTACAAATTATTTCTGTCACATGTGTCAGTATTACACCGAACAATCATCGATGCGAGAGTCGATGATGCAGATACTCATTTTCCCGACATCACTGGAATGGGATTTACTCTGGATGAAGAGAAACATGTGTCCGCTGGAGAAAAAGACCAATTTGACATGGTTTTCCAAAAGTGGATTAAATGAAACTATTCGGCTGTAGCCGAACTATGCAAAGGTTAAGTGCAAAGCACTAGTACCAAAGTCATGAGCGCAGGTCTCGTAATTGGAGCAATAGCCGGTGTAGTTGTAATCATACTACTAATATGGTTCATCAGCACTTGGAATCGTCTAGTTCGTTTAGAAGAAAATGTAAACAAATCATGGGCAGACATCGATGTTCTTCTAAAGCAAAGATATGACATGATACCGAACTTAGTTAATACCGTCAAAGGGTATGCTACTCATGAGAAAGATATCTTCGAGCAATTTGCATTAGCTCGTCAAACTGCAGCAGGAGCATTGGCATCTGGTGATGTCAGAGGTGTTGGTGCAGCTGAAGGAACCATTGCTGCACTTATGCCTAGAATTAACATGGTCGCTGAACAATATCCAGAATTGAAGGCTGACTCATCATTCGTTAATCTTCAAAACCAACTAGTATCCATCGAGAATCAAGTTTCCGATCGCAGAGAGTTCTACAATTCTAGTGCTACCAACTGGAATGCTGCAATCCAAATGATTCCTACAAGCATTGTTGCAGGAATGAAGAAAGCAGTACGCAGAGACTTGTTCGAGGTCACAGACCCTGTACAGAGAGAAGCGGTAAAAGTCGAATTCTGATTAAATCAGTTTTGAATCGATGCTATTCAAAATAGCATCAATGCACCGATACCAAATACGGTTACATCACATATTGCATGAGTAATGTATGGAATCCATATGCTCCTGTAGCGTATGTATAGCCAAGAAAAAATTGCCCCACCGATGAATAATCCAATACTTGCCAATAAATTGGCCCACCAAGGGAAACCAAAGAAGTACAATGCGATTGAGTGATGGACTACGAAAATCATCGCTGACAAAACTATTGCATATTTTTCTCCTGAACATATGATTTCAGATTTTACTACCAAGAACCATCTAAACACGTATTCCTCCAACAAAGAGTTCAGGAAAATCCAGTACATACAGCCTAATACATACAATTTCCAATCCAGTAAACCAACAGGCTCTACTGCATCTCGTAAAATGTTGTAATCAAGTAAATCCTTGACAAAAAACCAAACTATCAGCATTATTGCACTCAATCCAAGACCCAAACCAATGGCCATAGAATAGCCGCCATTTTCTGGCTTTGACCACGACCATTCATTGCGATCCCTTTTCAGATGCCAATACAACGGGATTAACAATAGACATATTTTGAATAGAATAAATGCAATTTGAGAAAATAATCCCCCATCCGTTCCAAATGAAACCAGAATGGAAACAGTGGGTATCATCCCTACCAGAATCAAAGCCAATATTGCATCTTGACGATTCTGCATATGTGTCGCTGGTGTAGTTGACACTTAACCTAATTGACGGCACTTCCTACATGATGGAAATAGAAGAATACCATTTTGAAAGTTAATCTTCTGCAAATTTGATTAGAACTTTGCCCACATTTTTGGCATCATGTATGTACTGATGGGCTTGTGCTACGTCTTTGGCGTGAAATACAGAATCGATTACAGGCTTTAGATGACCAGACTCAATCCCTTTCATAATTTTGAGTAATTGTTCTGCCATAGCATCTTCATCACTCCAAGTTCCCATATGAACGCCAAATACCCCTCGATTTCGAGTCATTAGTTTGAGTGGGTCGAATTTTGGAGTCTTTCTCCACGCAAGATATGCGCGAATAAGCGAGCGCTTAGATGATGGAGCCGCTGCCGACATTCCGTAGGTGTACAAGCGACCTCCTTCTGCTAAAACAGAAAGGCTACGAGTCAAATTATCTCCTCCAATAGGATCTAGAATATGGTCAACCCCTCTTCCATTAGTTGCTTCTTTGATTATTTTTACAAAATCCTGATTGTGACGGTCTATGGCAATCCCGCCAAAGGATTCTATGATTTGAGATTTCGAACCAGACGCTGTTGCCCACACATTCTCAATTCCTGCCCATTGACACAGTTGCAAAGCAGCAGTCCCTACACCTCCTGCTCCTCCATGAATCAATACAGTCTCACCTTTCTTCAGATGTCCAAGGTAATGTAGCATATGATGTGCAGTAAGATAGGTTACTGGCATTGCTGCTGCTGCATCAAGGCCCAAGTCATCTGGAACTGGAATCACTCTTGATGATTTGACAGATACATGACTTGACTGGCCTCCTGTAGGCATTGCAGCTACTACTCTTTGTCCTACTTCGAAATCAGTAACTCCCTTACCAAGAGATTGAACTATTCCACTCAATTCATAGCCCGGAGTGAAAGGAAATGGAGGCCTAGGCTGATAGAGGCCTAATCTCATAAGAGTGTCTGCAAAGTTGATTCCAGCATAATGAACCTCTATGCAAACTTCACCTTCTCCAGGAGTAGGCATAGGCATTTCCTGAATTTTCAATACAGAAGGTGAGCCTGCTTTTGTTATGGCTACACGGTAAGACATAACACGCCCACGAGCAACAGCAAATCAATACTTGCTAAGAAGAGATTACTCTTCTTCATAGGTTCTCAATTCACGGTCTCTTATCATGACCATGAGAAACCATAGTCCAATACCTGCGAAAATATGCTTCATTGTATGTCCACTAATGAATCCAGTTAATTCGAAAATTCGTAAGTCGGTAAATTCGAAAATTGTAGCCAAAACAAACATTGACAGCCCCTTGATATAACCTGAAACATTGTCATAAATTGATTGACCAAAGTACATCAAAATAGGTAATAGAACGAATGGATGATGTTTGATTATGAAATAGAATCTGAGATCATCAAAAATTGTCCATGAGACAACAGATAGTATGCTTAACACCAAAATAGGAATATGAATTTTAGCAACAATATTTCTGTCCCACATATCATGAATTAGTAAAGAAATACAAGACCCAATTACCACAGACATGCCCAGTCTATCCCAAAAAAGAGTTGAATCATTGGGGTCAAGATGGAACCAAACAGAACCGGCAAAGGTTAGAATCATTCCCGAAAAAAGAGTGATGTGAATACTGATTTCATCCTCTGACAAAAGAGATTTTTGACTCCTTTCCTTTACCAATAGTAATCCCATTATTCCGGGGAATACAATCACAATATTGGACATCACATCAAGCGTGTTTGGTATACTAAGAAACTCTCTATTATCTGCGAAATTGTGGTAACTTTGAGGTTGCTCAATTGGACCATATGCAATTGCAATTAGTATACTTGCAAATAATGATAACAAATACAGTTGCTTGGCACTCATCACTTCACTCGCCGGTGTATTCTGTCACTCTTATTCCTAGGCGTCCTTGTCTTGCTGGACGCTGCATTATCTTCTCGTATTTGGCTTCAAAAGCAGATTTCAAATCTATTTCCATAGCCAAGGAGTGACCCATCAACAGAATCATCACATCAGCCATTTCTTCAGCGCATTCTTCGATTGGTTTTCCCTTGGTTACTGCAGCAGCCAACTCACCTAATTCTTCGACGGTCAATGCTATTCTGTAACCCATATCGTGTCCATTGTTGCCAGCAAAATCATGCTTATGATGAAAGGCTGCTACCTTTCGCATCATCTTACTCCATTCATCATCTTCATCACTGGATAACCAGTCATCAACGCTGCGGCCCATGTATAGCGGTTTAGAGTACGAAGGTTAGTCATTGTGTCAGTGCTTTGATACATTCAATGACAGGACCTAGTCTTGATTCCGCAGTAGATGATACCTCATTATGGTCTAGATCTTTACCAGAATCTCCCGGTTCCCTTCCCGCAGCCCAGTTACTGGAAACAAGTATTGCAGAATATGGAATTCCAAATTCTGCAGCTAACTTACATTCTCTTGGCATAGTCATTCCAACTACTTCACCGCCTAGATTAGAAATTGCATCTATTTCAGCCGCAGTTTCAAAATGTGGACCTTGGGCCAACCAGTAAGTTCTGCCTAAATTTAGTCCCGGCTGGAGTTTTGATAGAACTGAATCCAACTTTGAATTCATGGCAGAATCAAATGGAACTGTCATTGAGGTAAATTGTGCATCCTCATTGTGAAATGACATCGCTATACCTGAGAAGTCAATGTATTGCACTGCATAACCAACTGAACCTGGAGGGAAATCCTCTGGAATCGTTCCGACTGAGCATACTGCAAGAATCGCGTCGACCCCGGCACCTGCTAATGCTTCGATATTTGCTCTATGGTTAATCTGATGAGGAGGTGTAACTCCTTCACCATGGTGGCGTTCTAGAAAAATTAGTTCGCTACTCCCACTCTGAACACAAAACAATGGGACTTCGCCATAACTAGTCTGTGCTATGATGTCATCACTGCGTGTTACATCAATCTCACCAGTAGCAAGGCTGGTCATAGCCGTGCCGCCGATAAGGCCTAGGCGCATCATGCTTCAACTCACTCAAGAAGGCGAGCTACGATGTCGGCTTTGGTTCCAGATGTTGCAACACCTGCTGCCTTTGCCTTTTCTACTAACTCGTCTTTCTTCAATTTCATCAGGCTGGCCTCTGTTTCACCAGATTCTTCTGCTGCAGGTTCTGCTGCTGGCTCTTCAGATGCTTCTTCCACAACTTCTTCCTTTTCAGAAATTGATTCCATAGCCTCTGCTGCTGCTAGAAGGTCACCTTCTGCTGGTCCATCATCTTCAGAATCTTCGTCTGCTTCTGATAATGCTGCTGCCTTCTTTGCCTTTAGTTCGGCTTCCTGGCGAGCTTCTTCAGCATGGATTTCATCAAGAGTTGGTCCTTTTTCAGTAATTACACCAGTCTGTAATAGTTGACTCTTACGAATTACTACATTTTTACATGGATAAATTGCTTTAACCGCATTTCTGATTTCGGTTTCCAAATCTCCACCAAGCATTGATTCTTGCAACTTGGAGTAGTTGGACTTTGCAGCAACTGCACGAATAATTTCAGAAGATTTAGCACGCATTGCTTGCTTTACTGAGGTCTGGCATCGGCGTTCTGTGATCATTAGTGGCTTTAGCCTGACCAAGAAACCATCTGTAGTAACAACATCAACAACATCGTCGACCTTTCCACGGTAACGTCGAATCTGACGGCGAGTGTGGTCTGATTGGTGAGCATGTCCTACAAATGTGGTCAATGCGTCTTGGCCAACGACATCAGTTACACGGAATCTCAAAAGAACGTGCATCTTAGTAAAATCTCCACTGAATTCTTGCTGGGTCATCTCGTATACACGACCCATGATATGTTCATCAGTCTCTCCGATCGTTTCTCCGATTCGCTTGAAGTTCCAAGGGTGGCGTGGTGCTCTAATTGTGAACCATCGCTTATTCTTCCACTTATCTCGCTGCTTACGTGCTGCTGCACGTGCCTTTGCACTCAACTTCTTTGCTGCCATTCGAATCAACTCTCAGATTGCGGGGGCTACCCCACTTGCAAGCCTCGGACCAACATGGCCTATATGAAAGGGGTAGATGGTTGAAAAACCACCCCTACGGGGTGTATCTACCATCCTCTTTGGTCTAGACGAACTTCTAGAGTCTCTAACTCATCTCCTCGCATGGGAGCGCCGTCCATCATCGACATGGCCTCAGCGACCTTGTCTGGATCATCATAATGAGCAGTTGCGAGTACAATTGCATCCGCCATTGTTTCCGGGTCCTCAGATTTGAAAATCCCTGAGCCAACAAATATTCCATCAACTCCCATTTGCATCATCAGTGAAGCGTCAGCAGGGGTTGCGATTCCTCCAGCACAGAAAGTAACTACTGGAAGACGTCCTAGTTCTGCGACTTCAACCAAAATCTCTCTGATACTTCCATGCATTTCATCATCGATTTCTCCAAAGGGAGTCATGTTTGAAATTCCTGGTAATTTGCTAGATTCTGCAAGAACCCTGTACCGATTCATAATCATGTGAGCTGCATCATCTAAACCACCATCATTTAGGGTTTGGATTTGGCGAATTTCCTGGTCGATTAATCTAGCATGAGTAACCGCTGCCACAACATTTCCAGTTCCAGCTTCCCCTTTTGTTCGAATCATAGCAGCACCTTCGTAAATTCTACGAACTGCTTCTCCTAATCCTGTTGCACCACATACGAAAGGAATGTCGTGTGCATTTTTATTGATGTGGAAATAAGGGTCTGCTGGAGTAAGAACTTCAGATTCATCAACCATGTCAACACCAAGTGCTTGTAACACTTGAGACTCAGCCTCATGACCAATTCTTGATTTCGCCATCACTGGGATGGATGTGCATTCAATAATCCCGTTAATCATACTTGGATGTGAAGTTCTAGCAACTCCTCCAGCCTTACGGATGTCTGCAGGTACTCTCTCAAGAGCCATGACTGAGACTGCTCCAGCAGCTTCGGCTACAGCCGCTTGGTCAGGAGTGACAACGTCCATTATCACGCCGCCCTGTAGCATGGAAGCAAATCCACGCTTCAGTAGGTCATCTGCATGTCGAAGCGTTTTGATGTCGCCGGATTTATTCATCTCAACCAAACCTAGGGGAGTGTCTTCCCCTCAAGAACATATGTAGTCAACCGTGGGATTAATCGCCAAGGACAGGTGTATCTCCAGTTGCAATTTCTGCGTCTTGAGATTCTTCCTCATTTCTTTCAATCCATGCTTCTTCTTCATCAGGAACATCGGTATCTGCAAAGATTGCATCGACTGGACATTCAGGAATACAAGCACCACAATCAATACACTCGTCTGGGTCTATGATTAGGTAAGTGTCAGCTTCTCTGAAGGCCTCTACTGGGCAAACTGCGACGCATTCTTGGTATTTGTGATCAACACATGCGGACGTTACTACGTGAGTCATTGGAATCTCTCCGGTGTTCGGTAGAGGTTGGGGGATATAATGGCTTGCTCAAGGCCTTGGATTTTCAGGGAGCCCTAATCTTTCAGCCTCCTCGATAGCCTTCTGTAAAGTAGAAGAAGCAATTTCAATGGCCTCGTTTCCAGGATAAACCTCTAACTTTGCTCTTCCTTTGATGGTCGGTCTATCACCTGGAACTGTCAAAGTGATTTTACCAGACAAAAGGTCGAGTAAATCCAAACGGATGTGTAGGACATTTTCTTCATCTAGTCTCGAATCCAATTCAGACTTCAATGATTCAAGAACTTCAGATCCTAATCTTGCAAGGGATTTTGTCGCTTTAGTTCGGCGTTTGATTTCTGCTGTTACTACATGAATTGGAGAGCCATGGAATGAATTCATTCTTTCAATTTCGACTAACTCATCATCACCTGTAATCCAAGAAAGAGCCGCAGCATGGATATATTCATCTTCCAAGCCACTAGCTGTCGATTGCCAAGATATATGGTGAATTCCCATGATAACAATTGAACCCAAAAGGATGGGCATTATCAATCAAGAGGGTGGTCTACGCCTTCTTCGCCTAAAGTCCATCTCAAAGTTTTGATAACTCCATCTAGAGCCTTATGATTTCGAGCGGCTTCCTTCATACCGTCTCTGTCGCCATCTTTACGACATTGCTCGAACCATTTCTTCCATTGATCACGGCGAGCGATTGCCTTATCGAGCATTTCTTCAATCTCACCCCAAGAACGGTCATAACTTCGGACTGGAGCGTCAGCACCGGTATTGCTCATGTGGCTGGGCGAATATCAAGGGTATAAGAATCTGACACCGACGCGATTGGAAAAAACATCATCGACGTTCATTCTCAATATCTATCGTAATGTGCTGCTTGTCTCCGATTACACACCTTTGAATACGTGAATCAATGATTGAATTCTCGCCAATAATTGAAGATTCTGAAACTCCATTAATACGAGAATTTGACATCACTACAGAATTTACCACAGCACCATTTACAGATGCACCTGAAAGAATGACTGAATTTTCCACATGACCACTTACCATCGCTTGACTACTGATGAAAGAACCGTCAGGTAATATTTCACCATCTGGCATTGGGAATGGTAATTCATTTCTGCGCTCAATTAGCGCCATTTGCGCACTGTGTAGCTCAAATGGATGACCTACGTCAAACCATATTCCATTCACGGTTTTAGCATACATTGGCCAACCTCGAGACAGAACATCTGGAAAGAGTTGTTTAGAAAAATCATATTTCTCACCGGCAGGAATCAAATCCATTACTTCTGGTTCAATAATGTATAATCCTGCATTTATCAGGTTCGAAAAGGCCTCTTCTTTGCTGGGCTTTTCCTTGAATTTAGAAATAAAACCCTCTGATAATTTGGATTCTACGGGTCCGCCTTGAGATGATGAAAGACCTACGATTCCAAATTCAGTAGGATCTTCAACCTTCCAAAGTGCCATAGTTACTTTAGCACCAGATTCTCTATGTGACTTGAGCAAATCCTCGATGTCAAATGATGCAACTGAATCTCCAGAACCTACGACAAAAGTGTCGTTCAATAACTCGTCTAGAAGTTTTACACTACCAGCGGTCCCCATCGGTGAACTTTCCTGATTTACTCTACTTGCTACATTCCAGGTTTCCACATGTGAAATTAGTTGCTCACCTTGGTAACCGGTTGTAACAATGATTTCTGATAAACCTGCAGCGACCATCGCATCTTTGACATAATCAATGACAGGGCGACCTAACACTGGAACCATTGGTTTTGGACGATTCTTGGTTAAAGGCATCAGACGGGTGCCGCGGCCCCCGGCCATAATGATGCCAAGCAGAATCTCACTTCCTTCCTCGAGAAGCGGTCATATCGACTCGACGCATGCTCTTTTTCTTGTTCGAACGGCCTTTCTTAACCTCTACACCAGCTCTGTCTCCAGACATGGTTCCTCCAAACGAAAGGGTACCTGAATTTAGAAGGTGGTCGACCATGGAATCTGCGACCTTGGAATCTTCCGCACCAGTTTTCATTTCTTTGGTTACTGAAGCATTATGATCAGTAATCCATGATTCTCTTTCTTCACGAGCAATTTTTAGTTTGTCTTTGGCTTCATTGACTTCTTTCATCAATTCAGTAATCTTGGAATGAACTTCATCCGCCTTCTCCTTACAAGCTACGAACTCTTTGTGGAATCTGTCGCCTTCGCCCTTTAGGAAGTCACGGTGAGAGAACAATTCGTCCAACTCTTTGCTCATTCCTTTTGCCTTTTCTAAACACTCAACGAATTGTTTGTGAGCATCGTCGGCTTCTGCTTTCAAAGTTGCAATAGCCTCATCCCTATTTGATAAGTCGACCTTAATCAATTGTAATTTCTCGACCTCAGGTTCAAGTTCTTTCATTCTACGACGCATGACCTTGATTTTCTCCATGGTTTCTTTCTCCTTCTTAGAAGACATTCCACCTCGGGTTTCGAAAACCTTCTCCATGTTGTCTACTTCACTGGAAAGTTTGTTGAACTCAAATGATGCTGATTTCTTTTCATCCTTATCTCCACGCTGAGCTTTAGCTTGTCCGATTAAATCTCTAATCTGCGCTTGAATAGCATCTCTGCGCTTCTTGTGAACATTCTGTTCAGCCCGAATGGCTTTGACCTCTGCAACTGACAAGTCGAGCTTTTCTCTGTGTTCCTTATACTGAGATTGAATTGCATTTCGCTGTTCAGCAAATCGCTTTGCCTGTTCGTTGTGATTGTTTCGAGAATCACGTAACTTTCGAACTTTAGCTTCCATCTGGTGAAGATGGTCTCTCAAGTCATTGTCAGGACGAGTTTCCTCATTTCCTTGCTCGGTCATGGCTTTGGCGATGGCTTACTTATTTTCAATGCTACTATTGAAAAAAGCAATCATGCAGATGCCAAAACTGACATCAATTGGAACAAAATTGAACTCGCTAATCCAATTCCTCCGATAAGATATGACGTCAATGAACTGGTATTTCTCAACCAATTAACAAATTCTGGACGTACCCTAACGTTGATCTGGCGGCCCACTAACAAATCTCCACTTGTATTCTCCAAACGGATAGATACACTCGCTTCTCCCGTACCTTCTGGAAGTAATGTTTGCCAAGCAATAGTCCCATCTCTGAGCAAGCCAGACATTCGGCCAATCACATCATCATCTCCTTCACTGGACATTGGAACTGTTTCTTCCGACCACAATAGTTCTTCACCAGGATGTAAGTCATATCGTAAGGAAAGATCATGAGGGCGGAAGTCAGGTGAATGGACCCGAAGAACAACCTGTCTCTCATCGTTGGATAAGTTGTGGAAGTAACAGAATAGGTTTGCTTTGTCTGTGACAATATTCTCTAAATCGACATCGAATAATAGTCCATCCATGTCTATTTTTTTGCCTATTGCTAAATCTTGCTCCAATCTTTCAATTAATCTATAGAATGCAGGATTGGAATGTATCGACCTGTCAAACAGGGAATCCCACAATCCTTCGTTGAAAACTTCATGTTCGATTATTGCATTTACTCCTTCATCTGTAAGAATCTCTGCCAATTCAATCAATGTAGTATTACGATCGAGACTACCTTTGTATCTTCGATGCATTAGCATCAAAAATTTCTCTCTTGAAAACTCTCTATCAACATCCTTTCTTAGATGAGATTCAAAGTCATGCAAAAAGTCTTCAAATTTACTTCTTAGCAAAGGGTCCATTTGCGTTCTCAACATATCATTGAATGCTAAATTGAGAGTAGAAGGATGCATTGGAGGAGAATATGCAGACAATAGTCCATCATCGGTAACCATGTTGAACTTGCGGTTACGGGTTGAAAGATGCTGTCCAATAGACATAGTAACCAAAGATGAGCTTGCTAATAGACCTCTGAGACTGATATCTGAATCAGAATCCAAATATGCGACAATCCCTGAAATTATTGTAGCGATTATAGCCATCCATAATGCGGTACTATGGCTAGCCATGGTCCTAGAAATCAAACCATCGACTGATGAAAATCCGTGCATGCTAGTCACTGGTCTATGTGCTTCCGCTGCAGCATCAACTTCTGCACGGAAAACCATTCTCGTCAATTTAACACGATGCCTGTGTAAGTGTAAACCAGTACAATATCCCACAAGAATTGTTGTAGAGATTAGAATCATACAAGTCGCTAAATCAAATCCTACAGATGGTTCAATATTATCCAACCACCATTCAGGACTTTCACCATTGTAAGCCCAAGCACCAAAGGTAAACAACAAAGAAAATGCAGGTAAAAATAAGACCAGACGTAATCCATCGGTAATGAATTGACTATCTATCCCATGAAATTTCTCTTCACGGTATCTCAATGATGTTAGATCTTGACTCATTCAGATCGCCTCACTATGACCTTTTTTGCTATTTCATCAGAGATTTTGACATGAGTTCCATTGTAACTAAAACCATCATCCAAACGCTGAATTGAGTTGCCGATTTCTATTCCAATCGATTGCAATACCTCACTGGATTCCGAAGTCAACATAATCAACATTATTTCTGCTGTTGAATTCACGGACATATCTGAAAGATTAGAAAATGATGTACCAGAATCAATTTTCCCTGCTATTCTTGAATTTGCAGGAGGAATATCTCTTCCTGATGGGTCAAGGGTTGGATTTCCTAACAGTAGGGAGATGCAGACTTCCAAATCATCATCAAATGCATGTTCTAATCGACAAGCGGTTTCATGAATATCACCTTCAAATGGTAATAGGGTAAGCAATACTTCTGCTAACCTATGCCTTCTTTTCATCATCATTCCATGATCTAATCCTTTTTCGGTCAAGTTTACTCCTTTGTATGGAACATAATCTACGAATCCGTTCTTTGCTAATCTTTGAACCATTTCGGTTGCTGAAGCAGGAGAAACATCGAGATATTTTGCTAAATCGCCATTTCTGACTCTTTTACCAGGGAATCTTTCATGGAATTCATACAGGGTTTCAAGATATTCGTCTTCAAACTCCTGAAAATGTCCTGCCCCCATATTATCCCCTCAACATTTTCACAATTGAATCTTTGTCATGACTTACGGGCTTCAAATATAGTCTCACATGCAGGACATCTAGCCTTTGCGGGTCTTCTATCATAAGGTACTTTCAGATTTCTTGCACACTTCGGGCAACCAAGAATATCATTGTCAGATGCCGCCCACAGGTCTTTTTCTTCTACAGGTTCTTCAGGAGAGGATTCTTCTTCCTCTTCTGAATCTTCTTCTTGGCTTCCTTCAACATCAAATTTAGTTTCACACTCAGGACATCTCACTCCACCAGAGTATGTGCTAGGAACTCTCAATCTACGGTCGCATGATGGACAAGCAACCTCTACTTTCTCATCGGTTGAAGTTTTCTTCTTTGACTTCTTTTTCTCGACCTTTTTGTCGGATTTAGGTGTATTCTTCAATCTAATAGCGAAAATTAGTACCATGCCTGCCACCAATCCACCCAATATTCCGCCCCATGGAATAACAAAGTCTTCTTCATCAGCCTCGATTACTTCAGAAGTAATCATCACTTGATCACTAACTGAAACTCCGTCTACATGCCAATTGACGATGATTTTCACGCTGTTTCCAGATGGCCATTTCACTGTAGTACTAGAATCTAAAGAACTAGATTCGAGAGAAGGACTGGTCACAGATGCTAGTATGTTTCCATCATCATCTGTAATTACAATTTGACCTTGAGGAGTTGGACCTCCTCCTGTATTACTCAAAGTATAGAGTATTGTAACCTGCGAGCCTTGGGCTGGAACTTTAGGTTGAGTAACAGGGTTTACAGTAATCTGCGGCTCAATAGTAAAATCAGGCATTGGAGATTCATCTTCTAGGTATGAGCCGAATCCACTTGTCCACCCGTCAGTAGCGATACTGGCATAGATTTCTTGTCCCTGTTGGAATCCTATATTCATTGAACCAAAAGTACGCCCTGGAAGCAAATTTCTTTCTTCAATAATCTTAGGTCCCTTTAACCCATCATTGATTGAGCCAAAATTGAAAATTACAGTTCTATCTCTACCCTCAGATAAATCTACAGACCAAGAAATTTCTACCCCAGTATCCAAAATCTCAGTCTCTTCAATTGCAATGGTCAATGTTTGGGAAGACAATACAGGTATCAAAATCGAGCCTGACAGGTTAGAATCGACAGCTCCATCTTGACTTACAACGCTCCAATTTACAATATGTTCACCAGATGTTGAGAATGAAAATTTATGATTTACTTCACCCGCCTTTCCTCCTTCAAGGGTTGATATCGAACCATTTTCAATATCTCCATTTATCTCAACTTGCATTTCGGCACTGCCGATAGCATCTCCTTCATTTCTTAGTAGCATAGAAAGTGTGATCTCATCACCAGCGTGCCATGGACCACCTAGTAAGGAAGGTGAAGAATGGCCTGCACCAATGAAAATTGCCGATGACATCGATACTGTATCATTTGCATCCAATGTTTCTGAAGTCCTGACTCCATCGGATGAACAAACCAAACTTCCTGGTTTGGAAATCATTGTTACTGTTAGATTAAGTGTTTGGGATACTGCAATTGTTGCATTTTCTGAGAAGATTTGCAAATCATCAAAATTACAAACCAATTGACCATTGAATGAGGATTCACCAAAATTAGTAGCAGATAATCTCCAAGATATTTCAGAGCCAGGTTGTGGTTGATTCAAGCGCTCCAATTCAAGACTCAGACTTGGAAGAGGAGGAGGGCCTACTTCGAAATTAGAACTCAGTTCGTTGTCATCTTCAAATTGGTCCATAATTCCTACAAGAGTGGCATTTAGATTGTGTATACCTTCAGAAACAGGGCCTGACAAGAATGAAAATATCTGGGCTGAATCACCAGATGAATTTACAGATTGGTGAGTTAAATCTAGTGAATCCAATGAAACGTTAAGAGTTCCATTCCAATCAACATCTCCGTTATTGATTACTGGAATTTCAATATTTACAAAATCACCATCGCTCAAGCTAAGATTACCTGTATCATTACCCGTAGCATCTACTGAATTGAAGATTGGACTCCCTAAAGAAATATTCAGAGGGCGCAAGCGGTGAATTGTTGAATAATAGTTTATCCATTGATCTTGCCCAGGTGTACCAATATCTCCAGATATTGACACAGTGAGGTTTGATAGACCTAAGGGTGCGTCACCCAACATTGTTTCAACGAATGTTGTAACTCCATCATCGACCAAGCGATTTCCGTTATCTGAGTCGATTACATTACCATCCAAATCTGAAAGAACTGCACTCCAATTAACAGAAGATGATGATGCTCCCCCTACGCCAACGAGTGAAATGTTTACTGTAATCGGGCCTTCTCCTACAATGCCATCGCCACTTACGGTTACAGAATCAATAACTCCACCGTTAGCATTAGACACCGGAACGAGGCTCAAGGACAATAACAATGCCACAAGAATGACTCCTCGCATGAATGTTCGGGGGAGTAGGGGGTTATTCACATTCACCCACCCTATAGGGTGGGTCGTAGCCTTTATCCAAGGTGGTCGGGTGGCCGCATTGATTCCAATGGATGCAAACGACCTTCTCGCAGTGTCTCCCAAACTTTTGGCACAGGCTATTTTGCACCGTAGAGAGAGATTATCTGAGATAATTCCTGATGATTTGGAAGAAAGAAAAACAGAACTCCTAGATGCTGAGCCAAAAGCCAAAACCGCTAGAGAAGAGCGTAATTCTATCAACTCAAAAGTTGCAAATCTGAAAAGGGAAAGAAACGATGCCCAAAAGGAAGCAAGAACTCTTTTCGAAAGGGCAAACGAAATTCGAGAACAGTTGATGCAAGAAGGTGGAATAAAAAATCCCGACCCTAAGTGGGCACAAGAAAAATTGTCACAAAAATTGCAAAATTTAGAAAATCAACTAGAAACAAGTGCTGGCACTCACAAAACCGAAGAGCGATTCATCAATGAGATGAAATCACTAATCAGAGAACATGAAGAGTGGGTTGAAGAAAGAACTTCTTCACAACCATTGGTCAAAGAAATGAAAGAGGCTAGAAATAAAGCTAGAAATTTGCTAGATACGGCACAAAAGGCGCATGATGCCATGGTAGTTTTAGTTCAAGAAAATGAAGAAATGCATGATTCATTTGTCAAATGGGAAGAAGTTCGAAAGCGTGCAAGATCAAGAACCAGAAGGTTAGAAAATGCATTGTCATCTAGTCAGCAAGCTCTCGAATTTTGGAAGGATAGAGTGGAAAAGGATGACTTTTCTGATCTCCTAATCGATGCAGAAAGAGTCCGAAATGGCGGTCAATCATCTAAAGCGATAGCTAGAGAAAATAAGGTTGCCAGAAACAAGCCTAATCCTAAGAGTGCTAAAGGAGATGAGGAAGAATGACTGAGAGGTGCGAAATCACTGGCCTCTCTAAAGAGGATTCTAACCTATACCAATACCTTCATTCACAACTTATTGGAGAATTAAAATTGGTTTCACCATCTGATGAAACCTTGAACGGTTTCAGCAAACCGTTGGCAAATACTGTTTCTAATCACGCAGTTCACAAGGGCGACAAAAAGAGAAAAGACGGATTGTTTCAACATTTAGAAAAGAGTGTTGCTTCCAAATTTGCTAATTCCAAATTATCAGTATTTGGTTCATCAGAAAGTGGACTTGCTCTAAAATCTGGAGATTTCGATTTGTGTTTACAAATTCCTGATGCCAAGCAAAAGAAAGTGATTAAGAAAATTGGCGGAATGTTGAGAGGCCAGGGGATGGAGTCGATCGAAATTTTGACTCGTGCGAAAGTACCAATTGTAAAATTCAAAGACCCACGTAGTGGATTGAATGTTGACATATCAATCAACAATTCATTAGCATTATACAACACAAAATTGCTTTCGATGTATGCTGATTGTGATCCAAGAGTAAAGCAATTAGCAATATGCATCAAACATTGGGCTATGCATCGAAATGTATCCGATGCGCCTAGTGGAACTCTATCCTCATATGCATGGTCGGTTTTAGTAATCAACCACTTACTAGAGCAACAAGTAGTGCCAAACATTCAATCTGGAGATTCTAGAACACTTGTCAAAATAGATGAAAGAGAATATGATTTGACTATGAATAATGAAATCAAAATCGATTCAGAAAACAACATGAAAATTGAGGAACTTGTTTATTCATTCTTCAAAAATTATGCTACACGAAATTGGACGGACGAGGTAATTTCTATTCGACATGGTAAAGCGATTCCTAGAGACCAAAAGGGTTGGATGAACGAGGAACCATCCGCCTTGGATGTGATAAACAGCCAGAAAGAAAAACCTCCTCGTATGGGAGAACATCACCTTTCGATTGAAGACCCATTTGACTTAGACCATGATTTATCGCGTGTTGTAAGGGCTGAAGGCGAGTTACGAATTAGAAACGAGCTGATCAGGGCTGCATCGATGTTTGGAAGTGGAAGCACTTGGAAAGAAATCTGTGAAACTGTTGATTCGGACAGATTGAAGCATTTGGAGCCAGATGACCTATTCCATGATTTGCGCGATAAATCAGATGATATAGTCAAGAATATGCTCGAGAAGACAAAAGCTGAGATGCAATCGCTAGAAAAGAGAGTGGAAGCACTGGATGCTGAACGACATTCTAATGTTAGAATGGCACGTGCTATGAGAGGAGTTATCGAAGAAACTTCAGACTTGAAAAAGGAGCATAAAGCGATTATTATCGGCCTTAAGGATAGGAATAAGGAAATTGATACTATTAGAAATCAGCGAGATAAGATAAACTCGGATATTATTCTACCAATTCATATGATTGAAGATGAATTAGCTAAAGTTTATACTCGTTTAACCGAAGAACTTGACATTCACAGAGTTCCATCTTTGGAAAGAGAAAAGGAGCATTTTGCATGGTTCCTTGAGTTACAAGCAATGCATGGAAAGGCCAGAGAAGCTAGCGAATTACATCAGCGATTCATAGAAATGGTTGTTGAACAAAAAGGCGAGATAAAGAAATTAAAGATTTATGAGACTAAGCACGATGATGCTACTTCTAAATTACTTGACCAAGAACCTCTTCTAAAGGATAAGAAAATCAATGCAAATGAAGCACGCTCTTACGATAGACGTGTTCAAAATATCCAAAGAGCGCTTAGACAACGTCGAGGCGAATTACACAAACTTCGAAGAGAAGCAGGTAGGTTGGAGGCCTGGTTGAGAAAGAAATCCAATAGCCACTCTGGTGAAAGAGGTAGAGGAAGAGGAAGAGGAGGACGAAAACCTAAGACTTCCAGACCGAAAGAAGATTCTGGACCTCTTACTTTAGGAGATATTTCTGGACTACTATCTGGACTTGGAAATGAAGCATCTTCAAAGAAGACAAAGAAGGTCAGTTCAAAGAAAGCAGGTATGCGCAAACTTGGAAATCTTGGTGCACATAGAGGTTCAAGAGGCCAGTATAAGAAGAAGGAATGAAGAATAAGTTCAACTTCGTCATTTCAATGGGCGTTCGCTGGTGTCTAGGTCCAAATCCAAAAACATTGGATGACGCTAGTGTAGAAGTGATCAAACAATTGTTTCTTGACCAAACCGGTGAAAGGTATGCGAGAGAATCAGTTCGTACGCTTCCAATTCCTGAATGGAATGGTAATCTGATATTGTTAGATGATAATAACATGATTCGTGGATTAATGTGGGCTAATAAGTTCAATGACAAAAGAGTGAGAATAGTAGCATTCGCTATCGATTCGGATTACAAGGGACAAGGATTTGGTGCACAGGCTTGGGACATTCTTGTTGAAGCTGCCCGGAATGAAGGACATTCTGAGATTCAACTTGAGGTTCGAGGAGACAATCAATTTGCAATTGATTTCTATAGAAGAAGAGGCTTAGAAATAATTTCTGAATTAAAAGGATATTATCGTTCAGGAATAGGATATGTAATGAGAGGAGAAATTTGATGCAAATAGTCATCACCTACCTCGTGCTCGTAGATTTGTGTCCAATACCATAATTGCTGATTTGGTGGATGGTGAATGCATCATTTCTGCGGCTCTGATGGACCCACAAGGGTTCACTATTGAGAGAACATCAAGTGATTTCAAACCTACAGTGATGAATGAACTTCTTGATTTATCTGACGAGTCCAATCTTGTTACCATTATTGGAGAAAATTCAACTGTCATAATATGCAAATTAGAATCAGGACATGCAATTGTTATTCAATGCCCAAATGGCGCTAATCTAGGAAAGGCTAGACAGAAATTATCCCGATCTAGTATTGCAATTATCCCATTCCTCTGAATGCCTCCCGTAGGGAGGCTTCAAATGTAACAGGCCAGTCGCCCTGTCGCTGAAGGTACGGGAGTACATGGCGAACAGGTGCGTTAGAGAATGGCAGAATTAAAGGAAACTTTGGATGAGAAGCGGAAGTTGGTAGATCAAAAGGCTACGCAGTACCGCACTACACGTGACGATTGGAACGCTCGAACCAAAGAGCATACAACGATTAGAAATGAACTAAACGCTGAAGTCCGTGAACTTATTCAAAATGTCCGCCAACAACGTGAAATCCGTGAGCAGATGAACGAATTAGTTCGAGAAAAGAAATCTATTCGTTCAGAAGCAAACAAGAAAGTTAAGCAAGCAAAGGCAATGCTTGACTCAGAGCGTTCAGACAAGAACGAGGCTCCAGCAGCAGGTCACAGAGGTGGCCGACGTGAGCGCAAGGTTACAATTCATTCACTTAGAAGAGATCTTCAGAAATTGGAGAGAGAATTTGAGCGTGGTGCACACACTGGTAACAACGAAAAGAAGGTAATGAAGAGAATGAAAGAAATTTCATCCCAGATTCGTGAAATGAAAGCCTCAGAAGATTCCAATGGTGAACTGAAAGAAGCAAGAGGAATGCTTCGAGAAGCCATGATTGCACAAGAAGAAGCACACGTCGAAGTTCAAAAGGCAGCACAAGCAGCTCAAGAAGCGCACGATTTGATGCTACAGTGGAACAAAGAAGTTGACCGCCAGCGTGAACATGCTGAAGAGGCTCATCGTGAATTAAGAAAATCAAAGAAAGAAGCTGACAAAGCTCATCATTTCTACATCGTATCTCTAAGATGTCTTCACTCAATTCAAGATATGCTAAGAGCAATGCGTGGCGCAACTACTGGCGAAAGTCAGAGAGGCGCACGTGTTGAAGTCCAGGACTTAATGAGCAAGTTGATGAGTGGAGATACTCTTTCAACTGAGGAATTAATGAAATTACAAAGTCGAGACTAACTTCAAAGGCCATCTCGGACAGGGTTAGTTAAACAAGAGGCATTCGAATGATTGGCAAAGATGAAATCGCCGGAATTATCGAGGACTACGAGCGCCTAAAGTTGAGAATTGGAATGACTGCCAGTCATTCTGCTCTCGACATATGTGATGGTGCTATCGAAGAGGGATTTCCTACCGTAGCATATTGTCAAAAAGGTCGAGAAAAGACCTACTCTGAATATTTCAAAACTCAGAGAACTACCTCTGGCAGAGTACGTAGAGGAATGGTTGACAAGTCGATCGTTATGGACTCATTCAATGATGTAATGAACCCCAAAATGCAAGAAGAAATGAGAAAGAGGAATGTGGTTTACATCCCTAACAGATCATTTACATCTTATTCCAGTATTAACGATGTAGAGAATAATTTCCACGTACCAATGTTCGGCTCGAGAAATATGCTTCGTATGGAAGAAAGGACTGAGGAGCAGGATTACTATTGGATATTGGATAAAGCAGGACTACCGTATCCAGAAGCGATTGCTGACCCTCAAGATATCGATTGCTTGGTCATTGTAAAACTACATCACGCTCAGAAAAAATTGGAGCGTGGTTTCTTTACCTGTGCATCTTATGAAGAATACTTGGAAAAGAGTCAGACTCTACTAAAAGAGGGAATCATCGACCAAGAGAGTTTGGATGGTGCAAGGATTGAAAGATATGTTATTGGCCCTGTTTTCAATCTAAATTTCTTCTATTCTCCTCTAGAGGAGGACATGCCAAAACTTGAGTTGCTTGGAGTCGATTGGAGATTTGAATCATCATTGGATGGCCATGTACGACTACCTGCACCTCAACAAATGACTATGCCTGCTCACCAGCAAATTCCAGAAATGACCGTTGTAGGTCACAATACTGCTACAATTCGTGAATCACTTTTGGAGAAAGCATTCGAATTGGGAGAGAAATTCATCACTGCATCAAAGGAGCATTATGACCCAGGAATTATCGGTCCATTCTGCTTACAAACCTGTATTGACAAAGACATGAACTACGCAATCTATGACGTAGCACCTCGCTTAGGTGGAGGAACGAATGTACACGTTTCTGTAGGACATCCTTATGGAAATGCAACTTGGAGAAAACCTGTTTCTTCAGGTAGAAGAATTGCAATGGAACTACGTCGAGCTGCAGAACAGGATAGATTGCTTGAAGTCTTAACTTGAGGTGTCTATAATGGACCCTTGGGTATTATTCTCATTCGTCCTCTTTCTGCTTATTTTTGCAGGAGTAGGAATGGCTTCGATTTTTGTCAAGAAAGATACAACTGACGATTATCTTGTTGCCGGACGAGGAATGCACCCCGCTTTAGCCGCATTGTCCGCAGTTTCAACTTGGAATTCGGGTTACATGTTCATTGGATTTGTCGGGTTCATGTGGATGTATGGATATTCAGCAATATGGATTTCATTGATATCCACATTGGGGCAGTTGGTTGCCTGGATCTGGTTATACAAGAGAATCCAACACGAGGCTAATGAAAGAAATGTTCGTTCCCTTTCAAGTTTAGTTGCTAAGGTAAAAGGTGCACCAGAGGCTAAACTGGCTGCCTTACTTTCAGTTATTTTTCTATTAATCTATGCTGGTGCACAACTATCTAGTGGAGGTAAGGCACTATTTGTTATGCTAGGTTGGTCACAAATGGTAGGTATTTTGATTGGATATATGCTAGTGATTCTTTACTGTACTGCTGGTGGAATCCGTGCATCAATTTGGACTGACGCAGCCCAATCATGTGTTATGATCGTAGGTTCGAGTTTGCTTTGCTGGGTAGCATTACAGAATGTTGGAGGGTTGGGTGGATTACACGATTCACTGACTTCAATAAACCCTAACTTGACAGATATAGCCCCTCAGAATTTGAAATTTGGATTCTCTCTGTGGATATTCGCATTTTTCCTTGGTGGATTGGGAGTTGCCGGCCAGCCTCAAGTAGTTAGTAGGGTCATGACACTAGAATCTGATGCTGACAGGAAACAAGCATGTGTATGGTTCTTCGTTTGGCAAACACCTTTCCTTATTTTGATGATATTGATAGGACTTGCAAGTAGAGTCATGTTCCCTATTGAAGGCTCATTCGACCCTGAATTAGCACTCCCAATGTTAGCAATGGATGTGTTGGGTCCATTTTGGGTTGGAGTTATCCTAGCCTCAATCTTTGCTGCGACAATGTCTACTGCAGATAGTCAAGTTCTGGCTTGTACTGCTGCGATTACTGATGACTTGATTCCTGAATGGTCACAGGACCATTCCAAGACTAAGTTAACAACGGTAACTATGGCAATCTTAGCGACATCGATTTCATTAGGTGCTCTATGGACCGAGAATAATTCTGTTTTCAGTCTAGTTGTCCTGGCTGTTTACGGCCTAGGTGGTATTTTCATACCTCTCCTAATCGTTAGATTTTCAGGATATCAACCCTCATCTTCGCACTCGATTATTATGATGGTGAGTGCATTGGTTGCAGTGATTGGTTGGAGATATGCAGGGTTCAATAATGATGTATTCGAATCTGTACCTGGAATGGGAGCCGCTTTCATCGCTCACTTTACGATGCTCATAGTAAACAAAGACCCTTGGTTAACCGAAAAAATGCCAAGCAAGGACACATTGATTACTGTGATTGGAATCATTATTGCATGTGTAGTTGCAATGGAATTATGGTACTTCATGTGAGGTCGTAAACTTCACCTTCAGCACCAACTTCCCACCCTAATTCGGTAACAGGAGTTTCATCTCTACAGAGAGGGTTTGTGTGATTGAGATGGATAAATACAACTCTTCCATCACCATCTCTTTTCTCGCCTAGCATCTGTAATGTCTGTTCAACAGGAGGATGTGGAACATCTTCCTGATTCCTATGTTTGAGTTCATCTGAACTGAAAAATGTGCCATCGATTAGTGCAATATCAACCTCTAAATGATTCAACCATGCTCTGAGGTCATGTTCTCTAAGCGTTTCTTGCCAAGTGTCATGATCCGGTAGAAAGAGAAGTGTCTTTTGAGCTTTAATCAGGTAAGCATGCATATCGGACAATTCTGCACGGTGTGGGACTTCAATTGCCTCTACTGTTACTCCGGGTAATTGAACCAAAGGTGCAGTACGTGGAGAGAAAACTCCATGAGAGAGAAGAATCGACCAATTGGGAGTATTTTCAATCAATTCTAACATTCGTTTTGAACAGTGTAATGAAATCCCTTGAGCATTCATTGTTTCTTTACCAAACAACCCCAAGCCATCAACATGACCAAAATGAGCATGAGTCAGAAATAGAGAATCAATTTTGGTGGTATTCCAAATCCGTAATTGCTCACCCAAGTAACGACTAGCCTCGAAGAGGTGATTGCCACCTTCAGAGTCGGTCAATCCAATTGAAACTGGATATCTTTGTTTGAGGTCAATACAACAATCACAACCTACCTGAGGAACTCCCCCATCCTGAGCAGTGCCCAGTAAGGTAACTGTAACCATAACATCCCTCAATTCAGACTTTCTGCCAATCAGTTCCGTTCCACCATCGTGTGGTTCCATCGCTCATTGAACGCCATGTGTGACCATTAGCATCAGTCCATTGTTGGGTCACGCTTGGTTCTGCAACCTGTTGTGCAACAACTGCTTGATTTCCTGCCAAATTAGACAAATCAGGTGATGCTGATTGCTGTTGATACTGTGCATATAGTCCAGTTTGGTCAGCTTGAGTTACCGGCTGTGCATTCATGTTAGGCATTGCTGGTTGCGCGTTGAAATCAGGCATGGCAGGGATCTGCGAATCGGTTGCCCAAATCTTCTCTTCGTCTTTGCCAACTCCACGCATAATCAACAGACCTACTACGATTATGACAAGAAGTACTCCAACTCCAATTCCTCCATACTTCAACATGCTACCAGATGCTTCTTCGATTACTGCTTCACAGCCGTTTTCTTTGGCTACACCAGCGATTTCAGGACATTCATCAGCATTCTTTCCATTTGGATTATCTCCAAATCCATCTTCATCAGTGTCATTCCATTGAGTTGCTTCCTCAGGGAATTTGTCGATTATATCCGCCCAGCCATCGTTATCAGAATCTATGCATCCCAGAACTCCACCTTCGAATGAATAACCTGCTTCATTCATACATGAATCTGGGTTTGTACCATCGATTTGGTCACCATATCCATCACCGTCTGTATCAATCCATTGTGAAGGGTCCATTGGTTTCCAATCTGTTCCAACTTCAGGGTCTCCCCATCCATCTCCATCGAAATCTGGACAACCTAGAACGTCCAGTGATGAATTACCACTAACCTCTGGACAATTATCGTATCCATCAGCAATACCATCGCCATCAGAATCAAGGTATTCATCAGGATCTGATGGGAAAGCATCCATGAAATCGGCCCAACCATCAGAGTCACCATCAGGGCATCCAAGAATATCATCTTGCCAAGAGTTACCTGGCAAGGTAGGACAAGCATCTTGGTCTCTAGCATACTGATAATATTCGCCAGGCCAATTCAGATTTCTATCGATCCAAGAAAGGTTTCCATAATTGTCACCAAAGCCATCTTCATCCCAATCCGACCATTGAGTGTCATCAGTAGGGAATGCATCTGCACCATCTGATATACTCCACATATCATCAGAAGATGAATAGCCATCATTGTCTGGGTCTGGGCATCCAACTCTATCTAGAATTGAAGTTCCAGGGGTGTTAATACATGCATCTGGAGTATTACCATCTTGGTTGTCTCCAAATCCATCACCATCAACATCACTCCATTGAGTAGCATCGTTGGGCAAGTCATCATCAACGTCTGCCCAGCCATCACCATCGGCGTCTGGGCATGCTAGAGTTCCACCCAATGTGGAATTACCTGCTGTGTTAGGGCAAGTATCTTCAATGTCAGCCCAACCATCTCCATCGCTATCCACGCATCCTTGGTAAGACCCCATTGTGGAGGTACCTGAAATTTTGTTACAGTCATCAGCTGCGTCATCAAATCCATCACCATCATCATCTAAGTCTTCGTCTGCATCTCTACAACCATCTGAGTCAATATCATTGGATGAATCAGAAGTCCACCAATTTCTTGGAGGAGTATATGTGCTTAAGCAAGCATCATTGTCGTCTTCGATTCCATCATTGTCATCATCTGTATCTTCGCTGGAATCTTTGCATCCATCGTTATCGAAATCTGTTGTGGCATTACTTGTCCAATTCCAAGCTCCTCCACGAGGACAATCGTCTCCAGAATTATCTGTAATTCCGTCATTATCATCGTCGTAGTCGCACTCATCCCCGTCTCCATCTAAATCGCTATCGATTTGAAGAGGATTATTTGTTGAAGGGCAATTATCAGTTAAGTCGTTGACACCATCATTATCGCTATCTGCATTGTTTACAGGATCTAAAGCCCAGATTACCAAATCCAAGCCACCTGAACTGGTGACTGACTGTGTTCCTTTGTTGATGGTGCTTTGGAAAGAACCGAATGCCGCTGGAATATCACTCATATTTACCGCTAGATCTGCGAATAAATCATCTGCAGTGCTTCCAAGATTTTCAACCCAGTCCCAATTACCATTACTATCGAGTTTGGCCATATACAAATCTAATCCACCATTGGAAATGGCTGTATGAATACCAAAATCAGTTGAGGTAGAAATTAATCCTCCAACGATTATGTCGCCTGTTGAGGTTTCAGCAATAGCGTATCCTCTTTCAGTCGCAGAACTACTTCCTGCACTAACTGCCCAATCGGTTGAACCTGACTTGAGTATTTTGACAACATAAACATCGCCATTACCTTTGTCGCTGAGAGTGTTTTGACCACCAGCATCTAACGAACCTAAGAATACTCCAGAAACCAGAACATCATCATTGGATGTCACAACTATATCTTCAGGGAGATTAATTTCAGAAGCAGCACTTGCTAGACCAATAATATTCTGAACAACACCTTGTGAATTCCATTTCACAACAACAGTGTCTGCCTGACTGACTGCCTGATGAGATTTACCATTGGCTGAGAATGTTCCTGATGTTGTACCGGTTTGCCAAATATTACCCATTGAATCAAGTGCTACTCCACCCGACTCATCATTGCCGATACCTCCTGCTGTTGAAACCCAGTTTAATGCTCCAGACATCCTGTCCAAGTCTGCTAGGAAAAATTCAGCATCTGCATTCGTTTTCGTGATTCCACCAAAATCAGTCATTCCTTTATGGGTTCCAGAAACAATCAAATTTCCCGCCATAGATTCTGCAAGTCCAGTTACTATGCTATTGTTACTAGCATTGTTGGTTGCAGTTGTGAACTGAGTAGCCCAAACCCATTGCCCCATAGCATCAACCTTAGCGATGAACCCATCGCCATACGGATTTTGGGCATTAAGAACTGGAGCGTTTGGAGTTGAACCAAAAGTGACAGTTCCAAAGATCAATCCTCCAATATATGCATCCCCAGTTACCGAAGTAGCCATGGCATTGATCAAGGTCAATCCTTGGGATGCGTCTGGCATCAATGCCCATTGCCAGTTACCTTGCTCATCAATTGATGCGACATAAGAATCTGCATCGAGTTGTGTATTGTAAATTGATGTCGCTTGTAATTGGAAACTACCGAATGACATTGAATTTCTAGTATCTCCTGAAACTATCCAACCCATTGGAGTCGCATCGATAAATGAACCATTTTCATGACCAGTAGAACCCCCTGCTTGGATCAATAATTCTGGCTCAGAATTAGCCTGAAATTTGGATTCTTCATCTTGTAATTCAATTGGGTTGCTCAATGGAATTAGGCTTGCCAAAAATAAGGCGATTATTGCTATGCTCAATAAAGAACGATTGCGCATGTTCTATGGTTATGAATTAACATGATGAATCCTTTGTTCATTAGTTCATGTGAAGTTTAGTAGATACTCCATTCATAATCCAATTATTTCCTTGAGCATCTATTCCTTTGTGAGCAGGTACTAACACATTATATGACTCTACATTTGCACTATCGGAATCAAACGTCCACCAACGCAACAAATCTCCCATTCCATCAGAATGTGTTCGTCTTTCCGAAAGAAGTTCAGTAAAATCCGGGTCTGATTCAATTTCTAATGTTTCGTGATTCAATAATGGAGGTTTTTCTAGTAGCTCAACATCATGAATCACAAACAATCCTCCACAATTCAACACCCACCGGCAGATTTCATCTTCACCAGGACCCTTTAGCAATCCTGTGACCTTATGCAATATCGCAGGAATCAGAATCGGTTTAGCCATTGAAACATCTAACCCTGCTTCCTCCAAAACCGAAAAATCATTTTTTGGTCGTAAAGCAAAAGGACCAATTCCAGAAAACATTTCCGACTCTTCTTCGAGTGATTCCTCCCTAGTCTCATCTAAAATTACTAAACGACCATCGATTACTGCATGACCAATAAATGCAGCCAAATCCTTGAGTTCCCATAATACCAAATTTCTTCCTTCTCTAGAAGGTAATTGAGATTTAGAAAAGGTGGTTTTCCTTTCTGCAATGAGCAGATGATCTCCTCTCGGAGCATCGATTAACCAGATTTCAACACCTGCTAAATCAAGAGGAGCAAAACCTTGACCTGTAGTCCAGATTTCCATTCCTTCAATCATTCCAAGTCTAGAGTGCTCGGGTGAAACATCATACAGTCGCCCTAGCCAAGAAACAACTCCTGTAGGAGTGATTGGAGGGGAGTTGGTATCAATGCTGACGCCCAACTTCCTCAAAACTGCGACCATATCAAGGCCCATGGCCCATCCAAGGTCACGACGTCTTTAGTTTCACTCTAGGTTGCCACTCAAGGTTAGCAAGTCTGATTCGCCTGCGTCTACGACTGTAATAGTCGAAACGCTGAATGGCTTACCAGATGCAACACCAAGGTCTCTGTTTACCATAACTGTACGATGCATAGTAACTTCTGGATGCTTTGCAGCCAGTTCGTCAATATACTTCTGTGGGCAGTTGGCAGCTAGAATGATGCATTTAGCATCACCTTTGGCACAGGCATCAACTGCTTGGCGTTGGCCAAACAAGAGTTTTCCTGATGTACTTGCAATCTTCAGTTGTCTACTTATATCCATATTTCATTCCTCCACAATTTGCTTCTCAATGTTGATTATCACTCAGGTATGTAGTATAATTCTACAGAACCTGTTCCTAGACTGATTGGCTGACCAACAATAATGTTCTCAGCAACACCAGTTAGGTTGTCTCTTTCACCAATAATACCTGCCTTTAGCAAGTGGTTAACAGTAACTTCGAACGCTGCACGAGCAAGAATTGAGTGCTTTGTTCCCGATACACCGTGGCGTCCAATTGCACGAACTTCTCCTTCACTGGTCATTACATCAGAAACCATCAGTAAGTGGCGAACATCGACTTCTAGACGTGCACCGTCTAGTGTAGCCTGTAATTCGTTTACGATCGCTTGACGAGCAGCTTCGATTCCAAGATACTGGTAAATTTCGATGATGTTGTTGGTGTAGGTTCGAGATCTGTCAATTCCTTCCATGTCAGAAATCCTTGAGAGATTGCTTCCAATTGTTGACAGATAATACTCTCCATTCTTATCATCCAACTGAACATTTGCTCTTTCGATATTTGGAACACCTTTCAAGCGCATGTCTCTAATCTTGTCTTCCAATTGTAGAAGTTCAGTATATGATGGAGGATTCTCTTCTAGGTTTTTCATGTCATCCTCGGTTTGAACTCCAGGAATTAGTGTCAGTGTAGAAGGATTCTTTTCCTTGTCAGCTTGCACGTATAGCCTTAGAGCACGCTCAAGTTTGTCTTTAACCTCAGCAGGAGTCATTCCTTTCTGCTTTAGATTACCTTTCTTCAACTTCAAAACCAATCTACGTTGAGCAACGTCAGTATCAATATCTGCAATGTTTACAGTAGTGGTAATCTCAATTGCTGCTGCAAGTTTCTTTGCTGCATCAGCAGATGCACTCTTGTCTCCACTCAGACGAATTGTCATGGTAGGTGTGTTTGGCACCTTACGAGCATCTACAATCTCAATAATACGAGGAAGACCTTGAGTTACGTTAACAGTTGCAACACCCGCATAGTGGAAAGTACGCATAGTCATCTGTGTACCTGGTTCTCCAATGGATTGTGCAGTGATGATTCCCGCTGCTTCGAATGGATCAATCATTGCCATTTTCTGCGCCTTTGCTGCTTCAGTAACCAATGCCTCAGCCTTTTTCTTGGTCAACTTATTGATTTCACGATTGTGAACAGCTTCAGTCAAATCATGGATTGTCTGTTGTGAGAACTTGAAACCAGCATCATCAGCTGCTGCTTTAATAGACTTGAAGACTGCATCATCAGCAAGTTCGTCATCATAGATTTTAGGAATTCCATTTTCATTCATTTCAGGAGTATATGCCTCTAACTCTTGAACTGTTTTTGCAGTTCGGCGACGACGTGTTCCACGTCGAAGCCTAACACTGGTTTGAACAGAGTTGTCTCCGGAAGAATCCTTGTTAGGAGATGCTGCACCAGAAATAATTCCATGTACTCTAGTTGCAGTTTCCGAATCGGTTTCACAAATCTTTGCAATTTCCTGAAGAGTTAGAATCTTTACATCATCCCACTTTCTATCATCTGCTAGTTTGTGAGCAAATTCTTCGCTGACTAACATGTCCATTAGCTTCTTCTTTGTTGCGCTCTTAACTACCATCAGTTTTCACCTCCAGCTGCTGCTTCAGAATCTCCTTCGCCAAATCCTAGGTCGAAGTTTTTGTCTTCGGTTAGAATAACTTCTTCTTCCTTAGTCTTAACTGGCCCATCGGTTCCAAGTGCTTCATCAACAATAACATCGATGTTGAATGGCTTTCCGTGAACTCCACGGCTTGGATCGATTCCGTCTTCTCCATATTGGAACTGAATAATTCTGTCAGCAGTATTTCGCACTGACAAATTCTCATCAGGGAATACCTTGAGGTCATCCATAGCGTTAATCAATCTGCGCTGCATGTAACCAGACTTACTGGTACGAACCGCTGTATCAACCAGTGATTCTCTACCAGAAACAGATAGCATGAAGAATTCTGTTGGTTCTAGACCACGCTTGAATGATGATGAGATGAATCCCTTCTCAGGAGCACCCAATCCTCCACGCTTGAAGTGAGGTAGAACACGCTGGTGGTAACCACGCTCTAGACGTGCACCACGAACCTTTGCTTGTCCGATACTTCCTGCCATCATAGTCAGGTTATCCATGGAACCTCTTGCACCAGAGATAGCCATTCCTACAGCAGCGTTTGAATTACCGCTTTGGTTTAGTTCGTCCTTAGCAACGTCACCAGCCGCTTGCTTACCAAGGTCTAAGATGACCATGATATTTTCTTCAAGTGTTTCTTTTGGAGTTCTTCCAGGTCGTGTTTCATATCCACGTCCGTCTTTACCGAACTTATCCAATTCAACTTGAACCTCATCACGAGCTTCTTGATTGTGTCTCTCGATTTCAGATAGTGCTTCAGCAGACAAGTCTTCATCATCAATTCCAGTTGTGAAACCTAGTGAAGTACATGCTCCGATTGACAATCTTGTGAATTCATCAAGGAAACGTGCTCCTTCTGTAGGTCCATTGGTTTGGACAATTGCATCCAGAAGACGTCCGTCTTCAGCACCGATTGCTCTCTTGTCGAGTGTACCTGAAACATGACCATTCTTGACAACTACATCATCATTGGAACGGCTTCTGAAACGTAGATGGATGTTTTCAGGGATGATTACTGAAATCAGATCTTCTCCCTTGAAGTATTCTCCATTATCGCCCTTGTGTGTCTTAGGCAAGTCTCCAGTGTAACCGATATTTCCTAACATTTCAAGACCGTGCGCCTTGGAAATCTGAGTATCTGGCCTAGATAGAAGGTATGCTCCGGAAATGTGGTCGTGTATACCACCAATAACCGCTCCACCGTAACGTGGGGTTAGAATGTGTTCCTGAACACGCATCAGAATCTTAGCCTCAGCACGAGCCTCTTCTCCTTGAATAACGTGAAGGTTCATCTCGTCACCATCAAAATCTGCGTTGTATGGAGTACATACTGCCAGATTAAATCTGAATGTGTGGCCTTCCATTACACGAACTTCGTGAACCATCATTGACATTCTGTGCAAAGATGGTTGTCTGTTGAAGATTGCAACATCTCCATCGATTAAGTGGCGTTCTACCAGTAGACCCGGCTTAGGATTGCCATTCATATCAACAGTAGATAATCTGTCTTCGACACGTGTTCTCTCGCCCCATTCATTGTCAGGGCTTCCACAGTGTGGACATGCGACCTGAAGTTCCTCCGGGTAAGGAGTATCAGGGTTTGCAAGTTCAAACTTCCAGCGATGGTGCAGGATAGCACGAGGGTCATCTTCAGGAAGAGGATTACCATCGATATCTTCACCACGAAGGTTAGCGATTGTTGCATCATCATCAATTTCATAGGTTACTTGTTCTTCTCCTCCAGCAACTGCTTCTTCTCTAGAAACGAATTTCTTTACTACAAGTCCTGGTAAGAAGTTAGGAGCAGGTAATACAGAGTGTAGGTCAAACCTTGTGGTGGTTTCTTCCATACATTCTGGGTTGTGGCAACGGAATCCTGCATTGATCAATCGACTTCGCTGATTGATACGGATTCTCTGCTTGTTATTTCGAATAACATAGTTAACACCAGGGTGTTCATCCGGCCCACGTAGAATCATACGACGCATTTGTTCACGGTTACGTGTTGTAACACGAATTGGAACTGTCAATTCTTTAGCGACCTTCTTAGGAACACCAACTTCGTTAACTCCAAGATATGGGTCTGGTGAAATTACAGACCTAGCACAGAAGTTTACACGCTTACCAGACAAGTTAGAACGGAAACGTCCTTCCTTACCCTTTAGACGCTGAGTAAGTGTCTTCAGAGTTCTACCTGAACGATGTCTAGCAGGAGGGATTCCACTTGTTTGGTTATCGAAGTAAGTTGTAACGTGGTACTGCAATAGTTCCCACAAATCTTCAACAATCAGCTGCGGTGCTCCTGTGTCACGGTTCTCACGTAGTCTTTGGTTGATTCTTAGAACGTCGACCAACTTGTGTGTCAAATCGTCTTCAGAACGGTCTCCAGAATCTAGAGTAATTGATGGCCTTACAGTAATAGGTGGTACTGGAAGAACCTTCAGAATAATCCATTCTGGGCGGTTTTGCTTATCCATTCCCAAGAAGATTAGATGCTCTTCAGGAATTCCTTGAAGCCATTCTCGAACATCTCTCGCATTCAGCTTCTTGTCGGTTTCCTTTCCACCTTGGTCTTGCTTCCTTTCTTTGAAAGTAGTAGGCTTGTCAAGGACAATCTTTCCTTGCTTAGCGTTACAGTGCATACAAACAACTCTCTTAGCTTCAGTGGTCTTCTTCTCAATCTCCTTGATTACCTTGGAGAATTCAGTAGAACCTACACCGTGCTTCAGAATGATATCATAAACTCTCTTTCTGTAGTAGTCTTGCTCAGAAGGTTCGTCATCGTTAACAGTACCTGGAGCAGTACCTCCTTCACTGTGCAGTAAAATCTTGCTACAGGAATTACATGTAGCCTTCAATGCTGTTTTGATCAGGTTGACGAAACCGATGTGAATAACTGGTAATTCCAATTTAATGTGTCCAAAGTGACCTGGGCTTTCGTCATACTTACAGTTGTCAGTAGGACAAACTAATCCTGGTTCGATAACACCCATGTGAGGGTCCATCAAACCTTGACGGAAAGCGTGTCCATCATCCTTGTAAGTATCTGCTGTCTTAACTTCGACAGAAGACATCTTACGGATTTCATCAGGGTCCATCAATCCAAATCGGATTCCAGCGATTCTCTTAGGAATCATTGTTGTGCTATTTTGATTCATCTTCGGTCCTCCAGTTCTAAACGCATTGCCACTCCGAGACTCTTCATCTCATCCAGTAGCAACTTGAAAGCATATGAGGTTTGAACCTTGTAAACCTCTGCGCCATCACCCTCAATTGGGGAAACATATGTTCTTCTCTTTGGATCAAACCATGCTATGTGACCTGACTTAGCACAGACGAATAGGTCTATACCATCAGATTCATCCAATAATCTGTCCTTGATAACCATCGAAGCACCGTGTGCAATCAGACAATCACGCTCCATTTCACCGAATCTTAGACCACCTTGACGTGCACGTCCTTCAGTAGGCTGACGAGTCAGAATCTGAACTCTACCACGGCTTCTTGCGTGTATCTTTCCAGACACCATGTGGTGTAACTTCTGATAGTAGATACATCCAACGAAAATTTCTGCAGGGTAGGTTTCACCAGTCTCACCATTAATCATAATTTCACGACCAGTGTGGTCGTATCCATTACGTACTAGGCTGTCACGTAGACTTCCTTCCTTTTCTCCACGGAAAGCAGTACCATCGATTCTGCGTCCTTCAAGAGAACCAACCTTACCACCAATCATTTCCAAAACGTGAGCTACAGTCATTCTTGAAGGAATAGCGTGCGGGTTGATGATTAGGTCAGGGATAACTCCATCACGAGTGAATGGCATATCCTCTGCATCAACTAGTCTTCCAATAACTCCTTTCTGTCCGTGTCTAGATGCAAACTTATCACCGACTTCTGGAACCTTGTGTGAACGGACCATACAGCGAACTAGTCTTCCAGAATCAAGAGATTCTGTGACATATACGTTGTCGACCCATCCTTTCTCTCCATGGCGAATAGGCATGGATGATTCACGGCGTTCTTGTGCTTGTAGGAATGCTCCAGCACCAGTTTCTTCAAGGAAACGAGGAGGACTGGTCTTACCAACTAGGACATCTCCACCCTCCAGATACTTCTCTGGATGAGGTAGTCCATCTGCTTCTAGGTGGTCATATGCACCTACTGGCTTCAATCCCTTTACTTCTTCAAGTCCGGTACCTGGGATTTCAATCTCTTCCACTTGACCGCCAGGGAATCTGCGTCTTTCAGCATTGTATGTGCGGTTGAATGTAGAACGGCCTAGAGCACGTTGAATGCTTGATCTGTTCATAATTACAGCGTCCTGCATGTTGTATCCATGCAAACTCATGACAGCTACAATGAAGTTTTGTCCACCAGGTCGGTCATCGAAATTAGTGGTATCCATTGCTTGAGTGTGTGTAATAGAGCGCTGTGGATAGTGCAAGACGTGCAATCGTGTATCAGGACGTAGTCTGTAATTTGAACTTGGTAGTCCTA
>QQSK01000012.1:97579-99831 GCA_003602415.1 Candidatus Poseidoniales archaeon
GAAGCACAGACACCTAGAACCAGTTGTGGGTCTATTTCACAGTGAGTGTGTTCTGCAGTGTAAAGTAGAGGTACTTCGAAAATTGCATCTGCTTTAGTTCCGTTAGGTAAAGTAACACGAGCTTGCAACTTTGCATTTTCTGCAGCAGGCTCTCCTAGGTTCAACCATGTAATAGTTGAATGACTTACTGGCCTTCCAGCAAATTCATTTCCTTCAGGAACTACTTCAGGTAATACGAATGGACGTGGAGCGATGTACAAATCTTCTTCCTCTTCTGCATCGACCCATTCAACTACACCTTCGTTAACCAGATCCTTGAAGGTCATCTCATTGGATGAAACCATTTCAAGATGCTTCTGAGTTAGTCTTGGTGCACCATCATATAGAATTAGTACAGGGCGAAGAATTCGTCCTTTATCGGTATTGATGAATATGTCACGGTTTTGATTATCATATCGAATTGAAACTTCAGATCTGATAGCACCACGGCGGCGAGCATTCTTGAATTGTGTAACCAAGTTCTTTCCTCTCTTGTGAACTCCGTAAATGTCACCGTTAACGTGGATTCTATCTCCGTCAGTCCAATCATCTGGCTGGAATACATCCATCTCATCTAAGCGAGAGCGGATTTCTTTCTCAGGTACTGCTTCAGAAATATCAATCATCTGAGCTGCGTTCTTCACCAGACCACAGTTCTGACCTTCTGGAGTTTCGTTAGGACATAGCCTACCCCATTGTGTTGGGTGAAGGTCACGTGCTTCGAAGTGAGGTTGGCTTCTTACCAACGGGCTAGTAACACGTCTCATGTGCGAAAGTGCCGACAGGTAAGTTGTTCTGTCAAGCAACTGACTTACACCAGAGCGTCCACCAACCCAGTTTCCAGTAGCTAATGCGTGCATGATTTTACTGGTCAAAACGTCAGGTCTTAGGCAAGATGTGATCTTCAGTTCGCGCTTTCTGTTGTGATGGCGCTCAAGTTGGTACTTCAAGTCACGAGCTAATTGGCCCATTGAAACTCTGAATAAGTCTTCAATCAAGTCGCCAGCAAGTCTGACACGCTTGTTTGCATAGTGGTCTTTGTCGTTTGGCTTACGGTTTGTCATAGCCATCTCAAGAACTTGACGAACAATTCTTCCTAGGAAAATTGCTTTCTTCTTTCTATCTTCTTCCGAGTCACCAAGGTGAGGTAGAAGTTCTCTGTCAAGTAATTGGTTAACACGTGCTTCACGGTATTCTTTTTGTTGACCTGCCGCGAATTTCTTCTCTAACCATTGGTGTGCTTCAAGTAGAGAATCAACTGCATACTCTTCGTTGTCTTTTACTTCGTTAATGTTCGCAACGATATACTTGAATGTCTCAGTTGGACCAGCAATTGCTTGGAAAAGTTCCTGGTCATTCTCGATACCTAGGGCTCTCATCAACAATACAACAGGTATTGCGGTAGTTCCTGCAGTACTAATCTTAACCATCAGCATACCATCACGGCGCTTTTCAACAGTTAGTGGCTTCCTCATACCATCTTTTTGAGAGAAGATTTTTGCGACTTCAGTTGTCTTTGCATATCTCTTGTTGATTTCAACAGTAACACGGTTAGGTGCTAGGTCTTCCATCGAGATAAGAACTCTCTCAGTTCCGTTGATAATGAAATAGCCTCCTGGGTCAAGAGGGTCTTCGCCTTTCTCACGAAGCAATCCTTCCCACAATTTGCGGTCTTCATCAGAAGTTGTTGGGTGAAGTACTCTGTCACCAGCAATATGGTTAGAGTGTAAGTTACATCTTCGGCTACGAACCATAATTGGCATGTTACCTACCTGAACTCCCTTCTCTGGTTGGCTAGGAACTCCTCCACGATAGATTGTGAAATCCATCTTTACAGGAGACATGTAAGTTAGCTTACGTAGTCTGCACTCCATTGGTTGAGAAGGGTGGTCACTACCATCTGCTTCTCTGATTGTTGGCTCGCCAAGTTGGATATTCTTCACACGAATGATGATATCTTGGTCGATTACGTCAAGTTTGATCAATCCACCATTTTCATCTTCGACTTCTTCGTCAGTACCTACTCTGATACTACGAACAATCTTCTCCATACGTGACACATTGTTGTCACCGGTTGGAATACAGTCGTCATATGACGCCAATTGGTGATTTACTAGACTTCTTTCTCGGAAAAATGATTCAATAATCTCTTTCATAATATCACCTCAGCTTCAGCTGCCCTCCACAATCAGTCGGTAAGCAATCGAAAAGCC
>QQSK01000012.1:99886-100474 GCA_003602415.1 Candidatus Poseidoniales archaeon
GGAAGTGGGGCTGCATCTTCGCCTTCCCCTGCCTCAGCATCTCTCTTCCTCTCGACTGTCTCCTTAATCACTTGGACAACTGGATCGGTAATCAGGATCTTCGGAAGAAGTTCCTTAGCTAAACGTGGCTCACCTGTTTCTTCATCAGTGGTGAGCAATCCCCATGGTTCTAATGCGGATTCTTCATCTTCAACAGGAACTAATTCCTGATGAGGTACGAGAACGTGATTAAGGACATTGAATTTGGTACCAGCCAAATCCATATCATCATCATCTAGGGCTTTTCTTGAAATTGTGATTTTTCGGCTTCTTTTCTTCTGTCGGCGTTGACCCAATTCTGCTAGGGCATTCATCGCGCCGGTGAAGATTTCATCGTCTTTGGAAACTCCCAGACAGGACGCAATTTCGTCAGCAGCCATGGCCTTGATATCGGTCATGTTTCTGTCTGTTGCTAATTTGTGAGCATATTCTTCTGCTATGCCCATTTCCATTAATCGCTTCTTAGTTGCCGACTTTACTACCAAAAACACACGCCCCGTTCGCCCTTCTTACACCGGTCCTGTTCTTGTCAGGCGGGCCTGACGGGGT
>QQSK01000013.1:0-81275 GCA_003602415.1 Candidatus Poseidoniales archaeon
GCTACCCTTCGTATGACCGTGATGGGTATGCAGAGGGTGTCCAATAGGTTACATCAACGTTACAAAGGCAATATATACGAGCCCATGGAGTAAATACACATGAACAAAAAGGTTGTTTTCTTTGTCATCACATTGATGTTTACGGTCTCTTTATCCGGGTGTTTGGGTCGTGGCGGAGGAAACGGTGAGAATGACAAAAACATGGGTTCGCCTGAAGAAGTCAAGGCTGAAGATTACAACGTTCTTTACATCGGTCACAGCTTCGGACGAGTTTTTGCTGAAACACTTCCGGATTATGCACACACCGCAGGGTTAACAGATCACGCACAGTACATCGAAATGAGTGGAGGTGCTTCAGGTGCTCCCGATGCATTATGGGAAGACGACGGCCATCGTGAGAACATCAAGGATTACCTTGACACTGGAGAGATTGATGTTTTCATCATGATTTGTTGCAGTATCGAGTTTATGGAATCTGATTTCCAATCGGATGCTGCAATCTGGAACTTCACCTCATATGCAGTTGACAAGAACCCAGGCATCCGGATTGGTTTGTCTATGCCATGGAAGGATTTCCCTGGAGACTACGAGAATGCAAGCGAGTACGCAACGAACTCAACGCTCGACATCTTGCCGTATTGGGTGAACCTCTCACAGGACCTAAGTGTAGACTTCCCAAACAATGAGATCTTCACCTTCCACCACGGTGCAGTGGCTTACGAACTGCGTGAGATGTTCGAAGCCGGAGAACTTGAAGGGGACGTTAACAAGTTGCAAGGCTCGATACAGACTTCTGTGTTTACCGATGCAAAGGGTCACGCTGGCCAAATCATGATCGATACTGGCACACTCATATGGCTTCATGCCATTCATGGTGTCGAACCGTTGGATATGCCAGAATTTACCCAATGGAACACCGATATTCGAGTCATCGCAGACTCTCTTCTAGATGAGGAAAATCAAGAGTAGCGACAAATCATTTCCATGGTATCGTATGCGTGCCCACTCAATACCTGTTTCACGTGGAGGTGTCCAAGGGGTAATTCGAAAGCCCTTTGAAAACCTTAGAGTTGGTTTTTCCAAATCTCATCACAATCTTGGCACAGAAACCTAACTACTGGGAAGTCGGCGTGATCTTCTGGAACTAGGTGGTAACCTATGATGGCCTTTCTAGGAGTTGGCGGTTTTTCTCCAAATGCTTCGAAATATGCAGATTCAGGATCTCCAAAATCGTCTTTAGATGATGGGAAACACGGCATGAGATTTTGAATTTGCATGAATTCTTCTACCGATACAAACCAACCAAATAATCCGTCACATCTTTGGGTTTCAAGCAGAATACCATCCCATTCAGGTATGGTTTCAAGATATTCCAATTTTTCCAAAATATTGTCAATTAGCTCTGATATTTTACTCGGCTTTTCCTTTTTTTCGTCGACCATAGGTTGAACATAGTCAACAAATTATTTCAATCTCTGCTGGGTCTTCCCAAAAGTGGTAATCAAATCGTATTGATTGTTAATGTAAAAAACAACCATATAACAGTGTCAAACCTTCACAAATGTGCAGCCTAACAACCCTGGCAACTCTCCACAGGCACCAGCTCCTGTTTACATTCAGAATACCCCTGTACAACAACCTATGATGTATGGCGTACCTCAAGGGGTAGGAGGACAAACGATTGTAATCTCACAATCCCAAGGAAATGGAATGGCTACAACTAGCCTGGTCCTTGGAATAATAGGGATTCTATGCTATGGCCTAGGCTTTGTAGTATGTCTAACATGGTTCGTTGGATGGTTGTTTGCAATCTTGGCAGTTATATTTGGGCACATCGGGCATGCTAATGGAAGCGCAAACGGTACCGGTGGCCAAGGTGTCGCAGGATTTTTGTTGGGTTACTTGACATTGGCTGGATACCTACTGCCCTTCCTCTTGATAGGAAGTGCCGGAATATGATTAATCGGCAGATACTCGAATAACCCTGGTAGTTCTGTATCCTTGTAACATCTTGAGATATTTTCTGTCTCTAATCTCCTGGTCTAAATCTACATCTCC
Source organism: Candidatus Poseidoniales archaeon (assembly GCA_003602415.1). GTDB lineage: Archaea > Thermoplasmatota > Poseidoniia > Poseidoniales > Poseidoniaceae > MGIIa-K1. The sequence continues at coordinate 2,059 of QQSK01000013.1, forward strand.
TGTGTCAATTCTGACCTCATTTAGCCCTAGTAATTTAGCAGGTGTAGCGATTCCTAGAATATTTTCAATCCCAATTAATCTCAGAACTTTAGGAGATAGTTGCAAGTTTCCTCTCCCAATTAAGAATCCTTGACCTCCCATTGGAGAGAGCAATAGCATTTTCTCGCCGTCATGTTGACTAATGATATCCAATAAACCCTGCTCGTTTAGATCATTGTACATCTTTCCATTATGTTGAATGTCAATTCCAAGCAAAGTAGCATCATAACCAGACTCCTTACACATTTGTCGAAGAGTTCCACCACTACCCCAAACAATCATCAAATCTGGGTTTTGTTCGACAAGACTGTCGATGTGCATTGACATAGCTTCCAATGTTTCAGATTCACTCTCTCTCTGAACTTGTTCCTTAGCGCCTTGCATCCACCTAGGGCTTGCTGGAGTGAAAGCCTCTCCATACATTCTAACCTTCCATTCTCCTTGGCGATATACTTCTTCATCCAAGTCCATAACTTCGGTTCGAGCGACCATAAGGTCTCCTGTAATGAATGACCAAACTACTTCTGCAGCAGCCTTTGGTGTTGTCGCGAAACAACCACTATGCATCTTTACACCACCAGGAACTCCAACAATAGGAACTTCTCTGTCACCTAATGCATTGACTATGTCTCGAGTGGTTCCATCCCCTCCTGCGTATAGGAATAGGTCAGGGTCATGAGCAGAAATGAATTTTGCAGTAGAATCGGCATCAGTCGTTTCAGGGGTTTGTCCAGTAGATGTGTAATCTTCAGGAATCCAATCTCCACCCATCCTTCCGTCCCAAGCAATAATTTCGATCGGAGTTCTGGCCAAATCGGATAGATGTTCAAGACATAATCTCATTCGAGGTCCTGCTCTATCTTCTGCACCAGCAGCCCTTGCTTCTGCAGCCCTACCATCGCTCCCTTTGAAACCAAGCCGGCCCCCAAGGCCGGCATCGGGATTAACCACTACAGCGAGGCGCATGAAACACTCCAGATGTTCACGATACATCAAACCGATTATTTATCGTCTAATGTTACGCTACTGCATGAAGAGAAGGGAAGATGAGTTGAGTTTCGAGGGGGCTTGGAACAAACAACTCAAAGAAGAAGCAGAAATTAAGCCGAAAGAAGAGGAGCCTGCACCGCAAAAAGAGGTAAAAGTTCACGAAGAACCTTCATTCAGAGGACAAAGAGATGTCGTCGAAAATAGAACTGAATTTAGAGTCACTAACAAACAAGAAGAAACTGTAGAAAAGAAGCACGTCGAAGTCTTGTCTGAGCCCTCGTCCAAAGAGGGTGACGATTTTGATGTGGAATGGTAATCCGTTCAGTCTCAATAGCCTGCATATCTCATTTCTGACGTTTTTTCAATCGCCAAGGTGAAGAGTAGAAGCGCCCCCGTAGGGGGCGGAGGCACCTATATGTCCATGATTTCAGTTACCCTGCCTGATGGTACAGTTAACGAGTATGCCGCTGGAATAACAGCCGGTGAAATTGTCATAGACATTGAAGGAAGAAAGCACGACTGCGTTGCAGCATCGGTAAATGGAGAACACAAAGATTTCTCCACTCCACTCGATTCAGATTGTTCGGTCGAAGGGATTTCAGGATTCACAGATGATGGAATTCACATTCTTCGCCACAGCGCCGCACACCTGTTGGCTCAAGCGGTGACCTCCCTGTATCCTGATGCTAAGCCTACAATTGGGCCAGCAATTGATCGTGGATTCTACTACGACTTCGCAGACCTCAACGACTTTGGAGAAGGCGAATTGAAAACAGTTCAAAAGAAAATGCACGAAATCGCTCGTCGTAATTTGACCGTGGAAAGGGTTGAGTGTACTGATTCAGAACTGGGTGAGTTATTTTCCTCTAATCCATACAAAATCGAAATTATCAATGACAAGTTGGAGGATGGAGAAAGTTCAACCATCTATCGTCAAGGAGAATGGTACGACCTTTGCCTTGGTCCACACGTTCATTCTACAGCCAAGTTGATGCATGTCAGGCTTACATCGGTATCCTCTGCCTTTTGGAGAGGAGATCAAAGCAGGGAGCAATTAACGAGAATTTATGGTATCGTGGAGCCTACCAAAGATGCACTAAAAGCAACAATGTCAGCAATTGAAGAAGCAAAGAAAAGAGACCACAGAAAGTTGGGTAAAGATTTACAATTATTCCATGTCGATGAGGATGTAGGACAAGGTCTTATTCTTTGGACTCCTAGAGGTGCAATTGTTCGAACCTGCTTGCAGAATTTTATCTCTGAGCACCTCACTCGCCAAGGATATCATCAAGTGTATACTCCTCATATTGGCAAATTGGATTTGTACAGAAAGAGTGGCCATTTCCCGTATTATCAGGATTCACAATATCCACCACTAGTCGAGAAAGATATGATGTCTCGTTTAGCAAGCGAAGGCTGCACTTGTGGTGAGTTATCCAATATGATGTCACAAGGAGATATCGAAGGATATATGCTCAAACCAATGAACTGCCCTCATCACATCAAGATTTATTCCTCGCAAGCCCGCTCATATCGAGATTTACCACTACGATTAGCTGAGTTTGGAACTGTTTACCGTTGGGAACAATCTGGAGAGATATCCGGATTAACCAGAGTCAGAGGATTTACTCAAGACGATGCTCATCTATTCGTTACAGAAGACCAAATTGCACATGAGGTGTTGGGTTGTATCGAATTAGTTCAAGTTATTTTTGAAGCATTAGGAATGAGTGACTACCGTGTCCGAGTGGGTCTGAGAGACCCTGACTCAAGCAAATATGTTGGAGATAGTGAAAAGTGGGACAGAGCCGAAGATGCATGTAGAAATGCTGCAAGCAGTTTAGGAGTGAATTGGTCGGAAGAACCTGGAGAAGCGGCGTTCTATGGACCGAAAATCGATTTCGTTGTCAAGGATGTAATCGGAAGAGAATGGCAACTTGGTACAGTTCAAGTCGATTACAATCTGCCTGAAAGATTTGAACTTCAATACAAGGGAAGTGATGGTGAGATGCATCGTCCAGTAATGATTCATCGTGCTCCGTTTGGTTCTATGGAAAGGTTCTGCGGAGTTCTCATCGAACATTTTGCAGGCAAATTCCCTACTTGGCTTGCGCCAACTCAGGTTCACGTCCTTACCATTTCAGAAAAGCAAGTGGCTTACGGACAAGACATAGTCTCAAAACTCAAGGCTGCAGGCATTCGTGCTGAAATCGATGATGGCGATGACACGATCGGAAAGAAAATCAGGATGCACAGGAAATTCCAACCTGCCTATATGTTGATACTTGGGGATGATGAGGCAAACAATAACACAGTTTCAATTCGAGCACGAAATGGAAATCAAAGAGCAGGAGTTGAATTCGATGGGTTCTTGCAAGAACTTCTAGAAGAAGTGAATTCAAAGGTTGCAGAACCTTCACTCGTTCCACCGCAAGACGGTTGAGATTATCATGGGAATCACTTTGGTAAGCGAATTTACAGGTATGGCCGCACTTGCGGCTTTACTATCAGTTATTGTCGCTTATATTTTCCAACATTATTTCATTCCTAGAGGTTTATCTGGCTTGCAGGTGGCCTTCCCGACAGGTCCCAAACGTTACGAAGTCCACACGGTAACATCTGATAGGTTTGAAGCCAGAAAACTATTGAAAGCGCCAGGGATGAGAAATGGATTAACCGTTTATGTCATGGCATTTACGGGAGCGATTCTACTTGGCGTTGAATGGTTATTCTATCAAATGGAGTTAACCGAAGGACTCAGTATGTTCTCATTGTCTATAGCACTGGTGCTTATCATTGTACCAGCAATGATTTCGACCGGTGTATCGATGAGTACGCAAATTATTACCAGAACCGGAGGTCGAAGAGAATCATTGCAGGAAGCCAGCACGTTCAGAAATGGAGTAGGTGTTTCAATAACGATTCTCTGGTTTACCGCATTGGCTTTACTTTGGTTCATCATGGGCTTAGCCGAAATCGAACTAGATAGGAAATTGGCTTTGATTGGATGCTTAGCATTCGCACCGGGATTCATCGCATATGGAAGGGTGATGGGCTCGGCATGGACTGCATTGAAAGAGTCCAGTAGACAACTGTCCAAAGGTGAGCCATCAGCATTCTATCCATACAAACCTCCTGCACGTAAACAATTGATTTCGACATTGGTTTGGTTAAACACTGCAGCAATGCCGTTTATTGCATTCAATACGCTAGTATCACTTATTTTGTTGGCTATTGACCCCAATATGTTCGTTCACTCACAGCAAGTATTGGATTTACCAGAATATCGCCCACAGACCACGATTATGGAGGAAGGGGGCGTCTTAGGATTCTATGCAATCGAGTTATTTTCCAACATTTCTGAATCTGGAATCAGAGTACCTCTGGTGACTATGGTTCTACTATTCTTACTTCTCAACGTGGCAATTATTGGATTCTTATTCGTCTACGAGGTTGCAAGGATTCTATTCTTAGATATTGCAGATGTTTCTGGCAAAGGAGGGATTCGATTGGCGGATTCAAGACTGTTGAGGAGCGAAAGGTCACAGCAAGCAAATGTTCTCAATTTCTGCTTTACTGGTTTTGCTGGCCAATCAATGCTATTGCTGGCTTTAGCCATGCTGACATTTTGGGATTCACAGTATCTTCCTCAAGGAGCAGAATGTGGTTCTTGGCAAGATTCTGTCTGTCAAGTAATTCGTAAGAACGCACTAGAGGAATTGACTTGGATGCTTGCATCTGGAGGGCAAATAGTCTTCCTTGGAATTTGGGTGATGTCACGTCGAACGGGACAGAGGCTGGACGACATCTCTTTTGATGCAATGGCTAATCAGAAGCGCATACAACTCGAAGCAATCGAGAATATGATCTATCGAAAAGGTGAAGATTTCCGCGACTTAATCGCCTCAGATAACTGGTCTAAAGCGATGGCTAAGATGGAATTATTGTATGAGGATCATGGAGAAGAGAGCATTGAAGGTCTATCTTTGGTCAGGAGAACAGAAGCCAGTATGGAGATGCTGATGGCCTTGGGTCGTTGGGACCAGGCAGAACAAGTTGCACTGTCTTTCTTAGCTCTCAGAGCCGGAAGAACTGCAGAAATCGCAAGAGTAATTTTAGCAGCAGCATCATTAGCACAACGTGACATTCCAGAGGCTTTACCTCGATTGGATTTACTAGCAGATGAGGATATTGAAGCAGCCCGTTTAAAGTGGATAGCATCCGTTTTAGACCCGAGCATAAAACTCCCTAAGTCAATTCGTCCATTACTGAGAATGGATTCAATCACCAAGAGAAATATCGACATGCTGAAGAGATATTTGTCCGGCTCACCAGGAAGTAATATCGCCTGGAAATACAAACCTGCATCGAAGTTACATATTCTTGGAGACATTGCAAGATTCAGACTTTGGTCTCAATCAAATATTGCATTGGATAAATTGGAAGCATGGGCCAAGAAGAATGAAATCGATCTCGCACAATGGCCTCATGGTCAAACTGCCAGGGCATTATTGTACCTTGATCGAGGTATGAAGGCTAGTGCAATCAATATCGTCGAGAAAACGATGCAAGAACATCCAAGGCACCCGCATTTGAGGAGATTAGCAATTCAACTTGCAGTGCAAGGTGAAATGGAAATGCCAGAATCTGAAGCCACAGGATTGGTTTGGGCCGATACTATGGAAGGTGAATGGGAAAAGAACTGGGAGACATCTCACAATGTCGTTATTCCGCCAAGCATAATCACAAATCAGATGAAATCTCACGCATGGAATGCAAATGCTTGGGCTGCTAGAAAGGGTCTAGAAAAGTTGCCAAAGGGTAAGAAAGATTGGAAGAAGGTTGATTGGAGTAACTCCCCTATTGCTAATCACTTGATTCTGACTGGACTGATCACAACAGTAGGCGGCGTCCCTATCGACTTAGGTCTGCCTGGGTGGATTAACTTCAAGGCCTGTGAAAAAGCCGGATTATTCGAATTATAATCAAAGAAGATTGTCGATTAATCCATCGATATCTTGTGTCTTTCCACAATATCTACAGCGTAACTCAAGTGGGTCTCTGCTGGTCACTACAAGTCTGTGAGGCAGAGGCTCTCTAGGATTGACTGTAATACAATTTGAGAAAGTGCATCTTGCAACGTTAACCACTTCTTCGGTTAGGTTAATCTCCATTTTTTCTGCCACGGAATAAGCTCTGATAATAGCAACAGAGGCGTCAGGAGCAACTAGAGCCAATTTATCCAATTCACTTTGATTCAATTCTCTATCTTCGACCTTGATGATATCCTTTCCACCCATTTTCTTAGATGGAACATTCATGACAAGTGAGACAGGGTTAGACATATCCCCTTCAATTCCAAGCATTTTCAATACTGAGAGAGCCTTACCTGCGGGCACGTGATCAATGACTGTACCATTCTTAATCGCAGTAACTCTTCGCATATTTCCTTCTTGACTCATAGAACCCCTCCTGCTTGGTTAACATCTTCAGGAACCGTAACGCCCAGTAGCCAACACATCAATGCCATTCTAGCAACAACTCCATTGAAGGCCTGTTCGAAATAGCATGCGTGTCTTGTCTTATCCACAGATGGATGAATTTCATCGACTCTAGGTAAAGGATGCATGATAATCATCTCGGCTTTAGCTCCATCGAGGTCTCTTGCATGCAATTTGTAAGCGCCAGCAACTTTGGCGTATTCATCCTCATCAGGGAACCTTTCTTTCTGAATACGAGTCATGTAGATTACATCTGCAGAGTTAATTTGGCCTAGCAGGTCATCAGTTTCAACAACTTCAGCACCGTGTGCCTTTAGGTCAGCAACTATTTCTTCAGGCATTCTCAAACTTTCAGGTGATGCAAAGGTTACATTGCATCCAAATCGAGTTAGGGCATGAGAAAGTGAATGAACAGTTCTACCGTATCTTAAATCTCCAGCCAATACTACATTCAAACCTTCTAGAGTTCCATGAGCTTGTCGAATAGTGAATAAATCGAGCATTGTTTGCGTTGGATGGTGTCCAGCGCCATCCCCTCCATTCATGATTGGAACTTTAGCACTATCACATGCATATTGAGCAGCACCTTGTCTTGGGTGACGCATTGCAATAATGTCTGTGTAACCATCAACCATTTGGATGGTGTCAAATAGCGTCTCACCCTTTACTACAGAGGATGTTTTGACGTCTCCCAAATTGACAACATTTCCACCTAAACGCTTCATTGCGGTCTCGAAAGACATTCGAGTTCTAGTCGAAGGTTCGAAGAAAAGGTTACCTAATATTCGTCCTTGTAATAGTGGCAAATACAACTCACCACGAGCTACAGGAAGTAGTTTTTCAGCATCGTCAAGGATTGAGATAATCTCCTCGTTTGTCAGGTCGTCCATGGTAATGAGTCCGGGCATTTCGCTCCCCCTTCTAATCGAGTTGTGCCTAAGCCGACCTTGAACATATGGGCGCGATAATCCGCTTGCTTGATGAGGTATGAACTTGTGCAAAAGGTCATGCGCAGGGTTTTGTTGCTCGTTTTGCTACTTCTTATTCCATCAGGATTGGCAGAAGAAACGCCGTCTTGGGTTGTTGAGGTCGAAGACCCGTTAGGAAATCCGATCAACGATTGTGAAATCGTGTTGACCGAACCATGGACAGGCGGATTACTCAATGAACCAAATGGCGGAATGTATCAGCCAAGCGCAACATGTGAGGGCTATGTCGTGATGTGGCACCCTCCAGTGCCATCATCACAAACCACAGTGGTGTTAGATGCCTATCCGTTGATTGAGGATTTATTCTCAGTTCAAGGAGTTCACACTATGCAAGTATTAGGCAGTGCCTGGCAAACACCGGTTGAGGATGGATTGGTTGATGCTCCGAACGGAATCCCCGTGGTTCTGATTGGAGAAGGCGGTAGTTTTGTCCGAAATGGTGAGAGTGTTGTTTCAATTCCGAATGCTACAACTACGTATGATTTGCAAGCAAATTATTCTCAAGATGTCGTAGTTGTTGCTTTCCACACCGGTTCTGGACAGTCCGTAGAATGGGTGGAACAGAATCTGACAGTAGGGGAGTTCGGTGGAGGATGGGTAGCTCGAGTAATTCTCGATGGAATGTCAATCGGCGAATCTACATGGCCTCCTTCTATTTCTTGGGTCGAAGAACAATTGAATAAATCAGAAACAAAAGGATCCTCAAATCTCGTATTCACTTCAAGTCTAACTCCAAATGAGAACATAACTGGCACATGGACTGCAAATCATGTCTTCAATAATGGACTGGGCCTACCTTTCATTCCAGGTGTACAAGCAGGCATCGCGAGTCAGGTTGATAGATTCCTTGATGGAGATGTAAATCAGTTGGAAAGTTTGCTAGAATCAATGATTTATCTAAATGGCCGAGAAGCTGTTTGTTGTGTCATTGATGATTCTGCGGTTATTTTTGAGACATTTAGTATCGATGCTGAAATCGATTTTTCTTCCGAGTCTTGGGGATGGAATGAATCTGGCACCGTATCAGCATCTCGTTCACATATTGATTTAATGAGGCTGGAAGTTCCTTTCCAAAACGACTTACGCCAATCTACGCCACTTACAATCACAACCGATGGCGGATGGCAATACTTGTCCAGTCCATTGAATGAATGGATCGAAGGTACAACTTCAGAATTCACTTTACAACGTGACGAATCTTCAATTTCAGGGTTTTACACTATCACACTAGGACCTAACAGTGCCCCTGTTTTGTCCATGCAGGAAGATTATGCTCTACCTTGGGATAATACGTCATACGATTTCAACGTAATAATCGACGATGCACCTCTATCTCAGCATAATTGTGAATGGAACATATCTGGAAGTAATAACAACCTCGGTGTTAATTTGTCAGCATATCCTCCTGATTCAATCCTGCCAATTTCAGTAATTTGTGTTGACGAGGGTGGTTTGAATGGAACTTGGAATGGTAGTTTTGTTTTGGATGACGAATCTCCATGGATAAATGCTAGTGATGAGATTCAGATTATCCCTCCTGGAATGTTCTACTGGGATTTGATGGTTGGCGATGACCATGATCAAAACCTCAGGGTGTATTGGACCAGCAACAAATCAGATGATTGGTGGTATACCGGAGATGTCCTTGATATCGTCTTCAATCCTGATTCAAATTTGAATTCAATCAATGATAACATTAGTGAAAGACACAAGCAAAGAAACCCTGTGCAATATTGGTTATCGGCTGAAGTCTCCGATGATGTTGGCCACACAGTTTTTGGAAATTGGACAATCCAATTGACCGATGTTTCAGGGCCAGTTATTCTTGCATCGGTTGAAGATTATGACGTAGATGAAGGGTGGGGTGAAGCGGCATTAGTCTCGAGGCCAGGAGATATATTACGACTGAATTTAACCGAATCCTTTGACGACCATTCTTCAATTGACAAAATTAATTTTTCAATTAGTTTATTGGATAAAGAATATAGTGATTTATCATGGTCTGAAGTTCAGTATTGGGAACTACCCGAATTGCCGGTTGGCTATCATCAAATCAATGTGATTGGATATGACGAACAAGGTAATGTGGCAGGTAATACATTTGGAGTAGCGGTAGCTCCTCCAATTACTAGAGATTTGGAAATCATCGATATCCAATCATCCTCAACAGAGATTGAGCCGGGAGAAAACCACTTCTGGGTCACAGTTCAAAATAACGGTGCTAGCACGACCGAATTTATTTTGTGTAGCGGCAACGATTGTGTCGAATCAGTGGTAGGTCCTTCCAGTTACGCTCAGACTACAACATCGATAGTTTCTATGAAAGTAGATTTGGATTGGTTTGAAACATTCTCTGTAGAATTATCTTATCTTGATGATTCCAATCAAACAGTGGTAAAACATTCCACAAGTGAATATGATGCTGGAGTCGGTTTAGGTGGACTGGAATTGTTCATCTTCGTTACTATTTCAGTACTGGCAATAATATGGTTACGTTCAAGAAATGAACCGAGATTCTGATATGTCCGATATATGGTGGCGATGATATGGATGGCTTTGTAGATCTAGATGGCGCAATCAAAGCCGAGGCCAAAAGTCGTGTAGATCGTATCGAGAAGTTGGCAGGGCTATCTGCATTGATTATGCTGTCTGCAGCAACTTGGCTTGCTTGGCCGTCTTTAGAATCAGCGATTAGCGGTGGTTCTATGACTTCTGATTTGAAGTATGCAATGGTCATCATTGCATGGGGAGTTTTTGTTCAAGATCTTGGAGTAATGGACAAAAAAGCAAGGTCAAGAATAGGTACAGTGGCTACGATTTCTTGGTTACCAATTGTCATTATATCTGTTGATTATCTTGAAGGAAATGTTTCTCAAATCATTGGTATGCTGATTTTGTTAGGCGTATCTTCATCGCTTTTCGCAACTAGCAGGTCGATTCTGCAAGGCGATGTATCAGTGATGAAATATCGAGGCTTAATGGGAGGCTTGGGTCTAATTCTATCGATTTCTCTACTTACAACCACTACTATTGATGACAATTCATCATATATTCAGGTCGGCTTTTGTGCCATAGGTGCCTTATTGATTCTAATCGATTGGTTTGGTAGTGATGATATGAGGCCATTGAGAAAAGAGTTCGATGGAAGATTAAACTCCTTGGAAAGTCGTCTTTTAATTTTGAAGAGCCAAGGCTCAGCAGTCGATCAAGCAGCTAGCCTGGTTATGACTGCTAGAGAAGAAGGTCATAGAGACCCTGAATGGGGGATGCGTCTACTCGATGAAGCCGATGAAGATATTGAGCGTTCACTATCTCTGGCAGGAGATGTTGAAGACATCAAGAAGGACTCTTTGGAATCTGTAGAGAAAGCAGAGTCCATTGCTCCAGTAGCCAAGCGCCCTAGAAAGGCGTGGGACATGGGTCAGAGAGAAGTTGAACTTGGGAGCCTTAGAGAAGGTGAAGCGCTTTTCAGACAAGCCAAAAAGCGTGCAAATGAAGTTATTCAGTGGTGGCAACTAGCGGAAGAAGCCATCAGAGAAGGTGCCGCTTTGTTAGCAAAATCTCCTCATGCCCAAAGTAATCTAGAGGAAATTTTGGCAGATGCTCGAAAGAAATTATCTGCTGAAAAGCCAAAGAAAGCTTACGAGTTTGCAATGGTTATTCCAGAGCAACTATCTGCTTCTGACGATGCTCTGGTTATTGCAGAATCAGCAGTCAAAGAAGCTGCTAGACAATTAAAATCAGCTGATGGCATAAACAAAGAATTGCTAGAAGAAAGACTCGAACATGCTGAGGAGGCATTAGAAAAAGGAAATTCAGCCCAAGCAAAGGGGCTTTCTGATGGAATCGTTAGAGAGATTCTCGCTGAAAGAGAAGCTATGGACGATGTTAGACGGGCTCTAAGACAGAAAGTGCATTTGGTTTCACGTTGGGCAGAGAGGGACGATGTTTCGGATTGGAATGCCAGATTATTAGAGATCGAAGAATCGGCGGATTCCTTGGAATGGACTCATGCAGCAACATTACTCGAGCGATTAACAACTGATTTGGATGCTGAAGGTAAGGCTAGTGATGAAGCAAATGAATTACTAGATTATGTCTTAGAGGAATGGGATATTCTCAGAAATCAATGTGATGCTAGCGGAATTAAAGTTGATGATGAAGATAGACGTTCCACTGAAGAAGCAATAGCATTGGCTAGTGAATCGCATAAGGCAGGAAGAATCGATGAATCTCTCGAATCTCTTGGCTTAGCAGATGGTTTCATGGAGAAACTAAGGCGAAGAGTATGATTACATCATTCGCTCTTTCATTTCACAAGCCTTACAGACACTTCCGCTACACATCTGTCCACACTGTGGACAATTGATTGGTTTGATGGAATTCAAACTACTTCCAGCCATCTGTTGTAATCTTTTGACATCGTCTGCCATTCGCAGAAGCCCATGCCTTGTCCCTGGGACATCTGCTTCCATCATGGCAATGGTTTCTCTATGCCTGAACCTTAGAGCTCCTTCGCCGTGAGGGCACTCTTCATGGTGGATGGGTAATCCTTTGTGTAATGCGTAAAGGTGAATCTCTTGTTCAGGGACCCATCGAAGTGGAACAATCCTTGGCGCCATGCCTTCCAACGGAGTATTTGTGTGAGGGGCTAATCTCAGTGTTCTTTCGAGATCACCATTTTGCATATTCATCATTATGGTTTGAGCCATATCGTCAAGGTTGTGGCCTAGTGCGATAACATCAGCACCTACACGCGCTGCAAGATGATTGATGCCTTGTCGTCTAAAAACTCCACAATAGGAGCAGGGCGCTTTCTTATCTCCTGTCTCGATAATTTTCTCTACCACTTCATCCATTTCTTTGAAACCCAAATCTGGGTAAGAAACAGTTTCGAATTGAACACCAAGACTTTCACACAACTCTCTCGCACATTCTAGCGATGGTGGACGATATCCTTCAATGCCTTCATCTACACAACCTCCAATGATTGTTACATCTCTTCGCTTTCCTAGATTTTCATGAATTCTTTCTAGGAGTACGGCAGAATCTTTACCTCCAGAAATAGCCACAAGAATGGTTGTATTCTCTCCTTTGCGGAGCACTAATTGTTCCCGCAAAGCCTTGGAAACTTTCTTTCTAACACTCTCAGCAAGATGTGCTCCACACATCATACGGCCTGAATAAACCTGGTGATGAATCGCCGGATTGCGACATTTGTCACAACTTGGGATATCAAACAGGTCGGCCATGTTTGGTCCAAGAGGTTCTAGCCTTGATGTGAACGGTTGAAAAAAGCAATTGAAAAATTGATTTTTCAATTGGAATACGAGCATGATAATCCCCGTCCATCAAAAATTTAGTTGGCAAAATCAAAACACTCCACAAATCGCCCTACGGGCGTTGTAGAAAGCCAAACTTCTTGAAGCCGGTTTCAACCTGAAGCAATTTGAGCGCGCATGATGCAACGCATTCTGGCCGGATTCTCAGCCCTACCAGGAGCTGACCAAGCATACATCATTTCTCGTAGAGATGGCTTGGTTGCTTCAGTTGGAAAGAGAGGTCGTGCACCGATGGTTGAACATGCCACCCAAATAATCCAAGCGATGGAAAGACTTGGACAAAACAAAGCCGTTGGAAGAGGGTTGGAGTTTTGGACAGAAGGAGAGGGAATGCTTCTAGTAACTCGATTGAGCGAAGATGCAAGCCTGATAGTTTCTGGTAAGAAGGGTGGCAGGATAGCCAGGTGGCGACACGCCGTAGAATGCGATGTTGAAATGCTAAACTCGTTGATGAGGTGACGGACATGTTCGATCTACCATATGGAATGCTAATTGATAACGAAATTGATGTCAGTGATGGCTCAATCATGCCATTTGAACACGGTTCAATATCTACGTATCTTGGACGTAGGTCTACTGCGAGCGGACATAGAATCGTCAGAGCGGGCAGAGTCGTAGGTTGGGTTGCTGAACCTGCTAAAGGCAAAGTTTTGCTTTGTGGTCTAGCTGCTAAGCAAAGACTCGAGGAATTAGAATCTGATTCACATCGCTTAACTGCTAGAGCATGGACTCAATCGTCATTAGGCTCCGTTGCTGAGATTATTCCTGAAGCATTTGAGCACGCTGCAGACTTGCGAGGACTGATTGGTTCTGGCGATTCATTGGAGCGTTTACTTTCTCGAGATCTATCTGCTGTCTTGGCGAATCTGGTTGTTAGGCCGGAGGTACGTGGAGGGATTGCGGTTGATTCTGGAATGTTAATCGACGATGCAGGAGACCTACCCTCTAGTGCAGAATCCTTAGCGGCACAGGTTGGAGAAACCTTGGCTGGAAGAAAAGCGATGGCTAGCGACTTAGGATTATCCGGTGCAGGCCACTGGACACTACACACAGACAATGGAGCATTATTGTTGGCGGAAGCCGGCGATGTCGCACTAGCAATTTGGACAGAATCAGATGTCGACCACGGTCGACTGATTAGCCAAATCGCTGCTATGATGGACGGACAAATCGATGCAATGGGGTCTAGAGGTGAAGCACTTACCGATGGCCATGTAGTTAGAGAAGGAAGAGGCGGAACCGATGCAATCATTTCCATGCTAACCACCGCTGTAGAAGAAGGATTGACCGGCCATTTGACGGCCGGCAAATCCTCCAAAGCAATTCGTGTTGCACTGGTTAAGGGTGTACCTGTGGCCATGCAAGCGCCTGGAAAAACAAAGATTGTCGAGGCGGTAAACTCACTTTGTGAATCTCGACGCGTTCTATCATTGCATAGACTGCCTGTTGGAACAATTCTTGGAACAGAATCAGGTAATGTTCCCGATTTCAATTTAGAAACCTTCTGTGAGGAATTATCTACAACAAGAACTCGTTCTGAATCCCGCCAAACTCTAATCAGACAAACTATGAATCAGATATATGGTTTTGAAATAGGTCTACAAAAACTCAAGAAAGAGCGTACTAGGTTCGAATTCGCAATTTCAGTAGCAACTCCTTCAACAGGTTTGACTACCGTGGATACATCCACAGGAATTGATGATGGATTAAGAAGAAAATTAGAGAAATCTGAAATTCAACTCTCAGATGCGAATCAAGAGATTGCTTCACTTCGTGTTGCCCTTGATTCAGCACAGAAAGCAGAAACTGCAGCTAAAGTCAATGCTAACGAAGCCAATAGGCATACTTCAGATATTCAAGATAAAATTGCAGCGTATAACAAAACAATCGACCAGTTACAACTCGATTTATCCGCAGCACAATCCAGTTCCGAGAATGCAGAGGCTCGTAGTGATAGGTTGTCAAAGAGAGTGAACGAGTTAGAGCACCAACTCAGTGAAAGAGCGGTTGAATTGGCTAGAATTCTTGGAGATAGTAAAGCGAGTAATGAATTGTCTTCCAAGATAGAAGAAATGGCATCCAAGGAAGCAGCATTATCCAGTGATATCGATTCACATTCTGCGACCTTGTCGAGTATTCGTTCAAGGATAGATGATGATCAACGCCGTCAGAGAATGATAGAAGAACAGGTAGAAGCTGCTAGAGACAAACATCGTCGTGCTCAAGGAGAATTATCAGAATTGGAATCCAAGATCAATGACTCTCAATTGCGTCTAAAGCAAATTGAAGCGGAATCAAGAGTTGCTCGAGAGCGAACTCAAGAAGACCGAATTAGGCTGAACGAACAAGAAAACCGTGCTGCTAACATCCAATCCGAGATGCGTGAATTAATGGATGAAAGAAGGCAAGTTCTGAAAGAACTAGGTGATTTAGGTGCTAGAAGAGGACAAGCTGAAGCTGAATTGTCGAACTTACTAGACCAAGCAGAAGCATTAGCATTCGCTCATGAAGAAGCGCTATCCGACATCAAAGAGGCAGAATTACTTCGCGCAAAATTATCTGAAGAACCCCTTGCTCAAGCATTGTTAGAAGATGGTGCTCAATTTGATGGACTAGGGCCAGTATTAGAACGCTTAGAACATGCTAGAACACTAGGATACTCGGTGTCATTGCTTGACCGTGCGGTAGAAAGAGCATTACAGGTCATTCAAGGATGCGTTGACCACGTTGCAACAACGCCTAGACACCTATTATCGACAGAAGTAATGTCGTTATTGGAGAGACAGGTCCCACAAACTGCAGGAGCAGTTCGTGGATTAGCAAGATGGTCGGTTCAACAAAGACTCGAACATCAATTGGGTGAAACAGTAACTAATCTGGTTCTAGATTTAGAAAATCTTCTCGAAGATTACGACAGATCGATTACTATGCTTAGAAGAATCAGAAATGTTCTCGAGCAATTAGAGAAACTCGGCGCTCCTCCTGAACAGGTTCAGGCTTTGATGAACAATACAAGAAGACCTGAGTCTTTGCCGGTTCTTGCTCGCGAGACTCGTACTCTGATTCAGAAGGCTCTGGATGACATCCACCTAGAAGCAGACATGAGAGATGCAGGCTCTGCAGTCAAATTAGAAGCGACAACCAGCGCCCTCGAAGAACTTCTTACCCAATTAGATGCAAGTGGCTTTGTCAAGGGTGAAGTTCGTGGTGCGCTTTGGGATTTCAAGCGAGAAGGGATTCTACCTTTCGAGCGTGACTCTGTTCCTGCTGGAGAAAGAGAACCGGTCAATGATGCTGCAATAGAGCAAATGAAAGGCGAATTAATCGACGAGGAAGTTGCTGTTGCAGTTGAAGTTAGTGAAATTACTGAGGAATGGGAAGAATTGTCGACACCAGTGGACCAGGATGATAGTGAATCAGTATCTGAGGATGTATCGATCTCTCATAGTGATGAAAGAGCATCTCTAGAAGAAGAATTAGCTAGATTGGATGCTCGTTGGGAACGTCGAACCGACCCTGAAGAAATAACAGAACTTTCAGATTCAACTCTTGACGAACTTGAAGATTCTCTAGATGGGATAGATCTCTGAGGTGAATATATGAGTTCAGTCTATCCTTTGTGGATTGAAAAGATGATTTTCTTAGTTTTGGTAGCATCATCAGTATACGCTGGTATCGAATTGCAAAATCATCTCACAGGAGCAATGCTTTGGTTGTCATGGGTATGTGGATTGCCTTTGGTAGTTCTAGTCACTACTGAAGGAATTGGACGCATAGTCCAAAAAATCAACACAAGATAATCATTCACGAGTAGTGAAAGAGGATTCGATAAGACCCCAGAATCTTTGCCACGGTACTACAAATCTTAGCAGTGCCATTATTCCAAGGAATAATAGAGCGGAAATCACTAATCCGTAGGTCAGAGTCAATTCGATTGATTCTCCTACTTGAGCAGCCCATTGTGAGCCCGTAATTCCACTTACCCAATCCAGTAAAACCGAATGGAACCCTAAAGCGATAGTCGTGGTTACTACAGTCAGTGATAGGAAAATCGCAGTATGTCTTAGGTGTCCATTGAGAATGTTATCCATTTGTGCGACGTATTCAGGGTCCTTCTTGCAAGACTCAGGTAATCTGTATGCATACTCCAACTGGCGAATAACTCCAAATGCAGACTCCTGGAAAACCATCATCAAACATGCGATTAGAATTAGAGAAATTTGTTCTGCGGTAACCAAACCGAAAACGGTAGGTTCTGAAACAATGATCTCAAGAGTTGTTAATTGACTTCCATAACTTCCCAATTGTGAACGGATAAGAGGGAATGTCAAAATTGCGTGAACACCCAAGAATAGTAGTGTAAATCCGATAGACCATGCTACACCTCTTCGAGATAGTCCCCAGATACCCTTGGTTCCGGTGATAATTGGTAGTAGGTAGAATGTTAGAATGATGAATGAGAGCATCATCAACAATGGCCACTCTAGTAGTCGAAGGACATCATCACCTGGAGCACTCCATCCATCACTGATTAGTTGCCATGCGTATCCGAAAACAAATCTTCCAGCTAGAATTAGAATCAAGGTAATGATGAATCCAAGTTTGACTCTTTGCTGTACCTTTGGGGTCTGGAAGGCCAATAATGCCATTGAACCACCAAGCCCCAATCCCAATGCCATAGGAACATAGAATCGAGCAAGACCTTCGCTTCCCCCTCCAGTTAACCAATCGCCAAGAGGCAACTCTGTTCCAAGTCCGGATTCGAGGGTGTCGAATAATTGAGTGTGGTCTATACTGCCGACAACATATGTTGAAACCACTTCTAAATACATCCAAACCAATGCTAGGGTGGCAAGTACCTGTAATGTGACAATTTGCCATTGAACACGCAATTGGCGCAAGTGGAGCGAGCGTGCTCCTTCTCCTTGAGGTGTTACTTCTCCTGCCATGAAATCACCTCAATATCCTCTCACCTGTAGCAGGGCCTGTGATAGGTCCATGTCTGGCATCCAATCGATGACTTGACTTCCAAATCCTGCTAGGGATGTCAGTCTGTTTTGTCTTTCAAGTTTCAAAACCTCGTAAGACATTCTTGGGATTCTACTGACCAGTCTCTCGAAGTCAATAGATGATGGAGACAGTACAGTAACTTCGTGACCTCTTCCAACTAAATCCCTAATCGCTGAAGGAACAGTTCCATCTCCTTCACACGATGAGATGACGAATACAGGGCTTCCACGACTGAACCTTGCGGCTAAACTGTTGGTTACAGCTTGTAAAGGCATAGTTCCTCTTGGAGCAACCCCTGCAAGAGAAGATAAGATCTTGAAATACTGCTTATCTCCAGTATCAGGCGGTAAGAATGACAATTTTTCATCATAAATTGTTAGAGAGACCGAATCACGCCGCTTGATGAAGAAAGACGCGAGACTCGCTGCAGCCACAGTACCCATCTCTAACGGGTTCTTGAGAACTGTACCAATTCTTGCAATATCTCGACTATCTAGAATGATGTACAAATCAGTTACAGCATCTCTACACTTCTCGTTAATCATCAAGTCCCCAGTTCTAGCAAATGCCTTCCAATTGATGTTCTTGAACGGGTCTCCTGGCACATATTCTCTTAGCGAATAGAATTCTGTTCCAGGTCCAGGTGTTCTCAATGTGGTCGCACCAGTGTACATCTTAGCAGTTCTAGAACGGATGAACGCTTCTTCAACGTCACGAATCTGCGGGAAAATGATGATGTCGGAATGATGGTCAACATACATTTCATCAACAGAGAGATTGAATGTATTCCTATACCTAAGAGAAACAGGCCCTATCGAGTAATGACCTCTTAGAGGACAGCGTAAGACATAGCGGATTCTAGCACTTTCTCCTGGCTTGAGATTGAGCCTCATTTGGTTGAGACCACTCCTCAACTTCATTTCGTGAGGAACGTTGTCATAAACTTCCAATTGCTGAGTTTTCCTTCTACTTCTATTGGTAACTAACAATTCAACGTAGAGGTCATCTCCCTTGTACAGGTTATCTGCAGATAGAGTCCTCTGTACTTCGACATCACCATGCCCACTGACCCATGAGTTTACTACAATGAATGCGATAAATGCCAGACCTAGAATCATCATCTGATGGTTTGAAATCATCATACCTATGAGGATTAGAGCAATTCCTCCAGTGAATGTAAATGCTGCTTTACGTGTCCACATCTAATTCACCTCATGTACGTCCCCAGACTTTTATTCGTTTCACGATAGCTACAGTCTGTTCTAAAGAATAATTCTTATTTTCAAATACGAACTTGACTAGTACTGGGTCATTGATCATGCCTTGCAATTCTCTAGCCGGTAAAGAGTCAAACTCTTCTCTAGTCAATCCATTTTGGTTTCTAACCTTAGAGAGGAAAACCTGTTTGATCTTGTTTGATTTTGCATAATACGTGTATCTATTAGCATCTCCAAATCCATAGTAAATGATACTGAAAACGTGCCTCCATGGCTCAGGGTCTTTCTTCTTGAGTAATACACCTTCAAATGCGATGAACAGAATCAGGAATAATAGTAGCATTGCCAATCCTTCACCAGTGAAGTAAACCAACAGGAAGTAAACGGTATTGTAGGATTCTGAAGCGATGCTAGGTTGGATATGGCGACTTTCATCAAAGATAACCATTGCATTAGGTGCAACACCGGGAACATCAACAGATTCACCATTTGCTTCAGGATTCACCAAGGAATCAGCAATGTAGTCCATGGCCCATTTCCTGTTGTCGTTTCTAGGAATTGGCTTGTCTGCTTTGCCATATTTGCCATCGTTGTATGCTTCATAGTCATAGAGGGCATTGGTTAATGCAGAACCATCTGCGATGAAGGTAATCCTTCCACCATTGACGAAGTTACAATCTTGGGTGATACATACCTCGATTGAAAGGTTGAATTGACCCCAAAGGTCTGGAGTTTCGGAATTTTGTTCTGAACCAACCCATATTTCCCCATCACCGTTTACGTCAATCGTTGCTTCTGCTGAAGTAACGGCTCGAATCTGAGTTGCACCCATTCCAGTTTTTGCATTTTGAATGACATCAATTCCAGTAATGTTGTTCAGAAGAACTTGGTATGAAGCGTTATACTGGATCTCTCCATCTTTCCAATGTTGTTCACATACACCTGAATTGGATTTTGAGACAGTTCTTCCATCATACAATTTGCAAATGTGAGCGCCATTGTCTTGTATATCCCAGCGACTATGGGTTTCAACTGTGCTTGTATCAATGCTTGTGCCATCCATGCCACAAGGAGATTCTTGAACACACATCCACACGAAATTGTAATCCAATTCAGTTACGTAAACAGTATCAAACAATTGAACTCCTTTGAATCGAACTCCAAAAGCCTCAGCGATTGAAGACGAATATCCAAAGTCGTCCATGACCAAAACGTCCCCTCCAGCAAATACGAATTCTTTGATGGCCTCGACTTCAGCAGGAGAATAACCATCTTCAGAAGCAAATGTTAGGAAACCATCGGATGAGAATTGAGGAATAGAAATGGTATCTCTTTCCACACCTGCAATGATGAATGTAGTATTCGCAGGGTCCTCGATATCAGCTAGTAGTAGTGGCGAAGAAACCAGTGATTTAGTTTCAATTCCCATGTCGTTGATATCTTCACGGAAAGCAGACATATCATCCCAATCGCTCCCATAAGCCGATTGTCCGTCCTTGTTTCCAATATTGATGACCTGTGATACCACTGTAGAAAGTAGCATCAAAAGAACAAACCAAAACGCAATTTGAAGACCTAGTCTTCGTTTGTTAAAGCGCGGTTTGTCGTCCAATTGAACACCCCTAGTACAAGATACAGACAACCCACGTTATCAATTGGGTTTAGAAGGTTGTGGGCATATGATAAGAAATTGCTCAACGCCTTAACACTATTTTCGAGCCAATTTTTGAAATTTCTTGGGCTGGGACATGACAAAAACCGTCCTCAGTGGGCCATGGAAGTTTGCTGATGTCGATCTCGGATACAACATCAACCAAGATTTCAGTAATTTCACCACTTCTTGTGTCAATGACTATGTCCATCAGATGACCGAATAATTCGCCATTGTTGTCAACAACATCACGCTTGAGGAACTCACCGCTGAAACTCGACATGTTTGGCTCCTCCTGTCATTTAATGCAACTTCTTGTTTCACTTCAATTAACCGGCTACTGTCAGATCACATCGATTCCATTCCGTAACCAGTATCTCTGGTCCGTTTGATATTTGATAGACCAGAAGTTAGTCTCTCTTCCATCTTTGAGTAATACTCCAACATATCAGGAGTTACAGTTGGGCGAACTCTGGTAATCGCATCTTCAAAGTGTCCTTTTGTGACCTTCTTCTTTCCGGCTCTCATTGCAATCAGTGCGGCTTCTCTGCACACCGCTTCAATATCTGCGCCAGTGAAACCTTCCATGCCTGTGAGGATATCTTTCATTGAGAAAGTGGATAATGGCATGCCAGCCGAATGGATTTCCATAATCGCTTCTCTTGCTGGACGGTCTGGAGGCGGAACGTGTAGAACCCTTTCGAATCTACCACTTCTCAATAGAGCAGGGTCAATCATTTCTGGGCGATTTGTGGCTGCCACAATAATTACTCCGTCCAAGCTTTCCACACCATCCATACTTGCTAATAATTGATTGACAACTCTGTTAGCAACATCCGAACCTCCGCTTTGAGAGTTAGATGAACGCATTCCTGCGATAGATTCGAATTCATCAAGGAAGATGATTGAAGGTGAAGATTGCTTGGCCTTCTTGAAAATCTCCCTAATCGCTTTTTCAGATTCTCCAACCCATTTCGAGATTAACTCCGGTCCCTTGATTGAGATGAAATTGGCCTTTGCTTCATTGGCAATTGCTTTTGCAAGCAGAGTTTTTCCAGTACCAGGTGCTCCGAATAGAACAATTCCTCGTGGTGGTTTAATTCCAAAGTGGTCAAACAATTCTGGTTTGGTTAACGGCCATTCAACACTTTCCTTCAGCCTGTCCTTTATCTCGCTTAATCCACCAACACTTTCCCATGAAACATCGGGGATTTCGACGTAAATCTCTCTAAGGGCACTAGGTTCTATTTCTCTAATTGCAAGACGGAAGTCTTCCATACGGACTTCCATCTTTTCTAGAACTTCAGGAGGAATTGTATCTTCTTCCAAGTCAATTTCAGGCAGGTATCTGCGTAGAGCCTTCATTGCAGACTCTCTAACCAATGCAGCAAGATCAGCACCTACGAATCCGTATGAATTCTCCAGCACCCAATCTACATCGAAATCATCAGCAATAGGCATCTGCCTAGTATGAACATCTAAGATTTCTTTGCGCCCTTCTCTGTCAGGAACTCCGATTTCGATTTCTCTATCGAATCTACCCGGTCTTCTCAAAGCAGGGTCCATGGCATCCCTTCTGTTAGTGGCTCCAATGACAATGACGTTGTCTCTGCCTTGCATTCCATCCATTAGTGTAAGCATCTGTGCTACGACTCTTCTTTCAACTTCGCCACTTACATCCTCTCTCTTTGGACAGATAGAGTCAATCTCGTCTACGAAGACGATTGCAGGAGCATTATTTGCGGCTTCATCGAAGATTTCTCTTAGCTGCTTCTCAGATTCTCCATAATATTTGGAAATGATTTCAGGACCGTTAATTGAGGTAAAATGTGCGTTGGTTTCAGTTGCCACCGCTTTAGCAATCATCGTTTTACCAGTACCAGGGGGTCCGTGAAGTAAAACTCCCTTTGGCGGGTCAATTCCTAGTCGCCTGAATAACTCAGGATGCTTCAATGGTAACTCAATCATCTCTCGAACCTTCAATAATTGACTACCGATTCCTCCGATATCTTCGTAGGTTATGCCTTGAGATTGGCCCACATCATCATCATCGATCGCTTCATCTTTGATCACAATGTCTGTGTCTGAATTAACTTGAACGATTCCTTTTGGAGTTGTTTGTAAAACAGCGAACGGCAATGCTTCAGCGAACAAGGTCATTCCTGGAATGAAAATTCTGTCTCCGGCTACTACCGGCCTTTTGTTTAATCCACGTCGAGCAAATCCTTCGATTCCTGGCCCGAATTTTACTTTCTGCTTGTTTGCCATTACGGGTGAAAGCACCAATTTTGTACAAATTTTCGCATCAACTTTGGAGACAGTAACTTTGTCACCTAGGCTCACACCAGCATTCTTTCTAATGATACCATCAACACGAATGATGTCCATCTTTGCATCTTCTGGGCGACTTCTCCAATAGATGGCGGCTGTTGAGCGCTTGTCGCCTTTGATTTCGATAATGTCGCCTGGCTTTAGCTCCAATCCATTTTCTCCACTAATGCGAGCTCTGCCGTGACCTACGTCACTTGGTATAGCCTTTGAGACTTTCAAAGAGATTGATTCAGTATCATCATCAGACATGGGTTGCCCCCTCCGGTAATTTTACTTGACAGCAGCCATTCTTTAATCCATGGTATTTTTGCAAGTACAGAACTCAGATTAACAGAGAGTTACTATTCAAGGAAAGCATTCATGTTCTTTATCCTAGACGGAAGGTCATGACGCACGTTTTAGAGGTCGGCCTAGAGTTTATGGAAAGCAATAATCCCCATTCCCTTCCTAAGGTAAAGGGTTACAATATCATCAATGGACAACTCAAGTCCTCATCGGATGGTTCTACACTGGTTAGTATCAACCCAGCAATTCTTTCAGATGAAATCGGTGAATTCCCTATGTCAACCAGGGAAGATGTTCACGAAGCAATCGCTGCAGCAAGAATGGCTTTGTCTGGGTGGGCTTCTACTCCTGCTCCTACTCGCGGTCAGATAATTGGGAACATGGGAAGACTGCTGATGGAGCACAAGGATGAACTTGTGCGCCTACAGGCCCGTGAGATTGGTAAGACTGTGAAAGAATGTGGAGGAGAAATCCAAGAAGCGATCGACACATGTCTCTTTTTCCAATCAGAAGGTCGCAGATTGTACGGCCAGACCGTTAATTCAGAATTACCGGACAAGGAATTGTTCACTTACCGTAGACCTCTTGGTGTGTGTGGAATTATCAACGCCTGTAATTTCCCATCAGCTGTTCCTTTCTGGAAAATGATCCCTGCAATTATTTGTGGTAATACCTGTGTCTGGAAATCACCTCAAGATTCTCCCCTTCTATCATTTGCTTTGGCTAGAATTATGCATCAAGCAGGATTGCCTAATGGTGTTATCAATTTAGTTCACGGTAAAGGAAGCGGAGCGGGACAATATATTGTAGATGCTGTCGATGAAGGTTTGATCAACAAAATTTCATTCACAGGCAGTACAGAAGTCGGCAAAGCAATTGGAGAAGTCTGTGGAAGAAACTTGGTTTCATGCAGTTTGGAACTAGGCGGAAAGAATCCACTTGTAGTAATGCCATCCGCAAACATCGATAACGCGGTTGAAGGTGCATATTGGGGTGGCTTTGGAACAGCAGGTCAACGCTGTACCAGCTTGGGTAATTTGATTCTTCACGAGGAGATCTATGATGAATTCATGGAGAAGTTCATGATTAGAGTCAAGTCTACCAGAATCGGCGACTCTCTACACAACGAGAATGTCCTGTATGGCTCTATGCTTTCTGAAAAGTATGCAAAAGATTTCCTGAAGGGTATTGAAATGATTGAGGCGGATGGTGCAACCAAGGAATGGGGTAATGGCCGAATCACTTCAGGAAATACTCCTGAGAATTTCATGGGAACTCCAGAAGAAGGAGTATTCATGTGGCCACACGTTTATTCTGGAGTAACTGAAGACATGAATTGCTTCCATGAGGAAGTATTTGGTCCTGCAATTACCATTGTTAAGGCAAAGGATTTCGATCACGCACTTCATCTAGCCAATGCATCTCCTTACGGTCTATCCAGTGCAATTTACACAAATGACCGCCTTGAAGCATACCGCTTCAAGACAGGAATTAAAGCGGGAATGACCGGCATTAACAACTCTACAACTGGAGCGGAAGCACACCTTCCATTTGGTGGTGTCAAGGGTAGCGGAAATGGAACCCGCGAATCTGGAATTTGGGTTATTGAAGCATACTCCTATTGGCATGCTGTAAACGATGAATTATCTGGCAAATTACAACTCGCTCAGATGGATGTCGATGAAATTGAGATGGTTGAAGCAGAAGTAGACTACTCCTCATTGGCCTGAACAAGAGCCGAACAGGTCAAAGACCCCTTGGTCACTGGGCCAGTTTATCCGCCCCCATAGGGGGCGCGGTTGGTGTACTTAATGGGCCAAGGACTCAAACTTCCAATGCTTAACGGAATGGGCCGTACTGATAGAATAGACAAGTGGTGGGCTCAACCAGCAGTAATGGCTCTTGGATTATTTTTAGCCATCCTGTGGACCGTTTGGAGAGTTGTATTCTTCTCTGACCATATCGATTACAATGTCAATGGAGCACATGTGATATCTCCTATGTTTTCTCCAAACGTGTTGGAGTGGGATATGTTCTCTGGATGGGATCATCCATCCTGGGTTAATGCGGCAGTTCTGATACTGTGGATTCCATTTTCGTTCAGGGGTACATGCTATTACATGCGCCGAGTCTACTATCGAACTTTCTTCGCTAGCCCGGTGGCTTGTTGGGTCGATGAGCCAGAGATTAACAAGAAGATTGGATACAAAGGCGAAAAGCGATTATTCATCGTTAACAATCTTCACCGATACTTCCTGTACATGGTGATTCCAATTCTACTCATCAAATGGTGGGATATCACTCACACAATGTCATTCTCCAACGACGGATATGGCATATCTGGAGGAACAATCATCTTGACACTAGAAGCGGTTTGTCTAACATTCTATGTGACTTCGTGTCACGCTTTGAGACATTTAGCTGGCGGTATGTTGGATAGATGGGCAAGCGGGATTTCAAAGGTTAGAGGGGCATTATTCTCTAAGATTAGTATCATCAACAAAGACCATGGTTTTTGGTTCTGGATTTCACTTACGCTTGTTTTCGTAGGAGATGCTTGGACCATCGCATGTTCTAAAGGAATAATCAATGACTTCAGCTTAGTCTTAATCGGAGGTGTCTGAAATGTCTGAGAATTATACTTCTTACGAATACGATGTTGTGGTTATCGGTGCTGGAGGCGCTGGACTTAGGGCTGCTATCGAGGCTGCTCGTAGTGGTGCAAAAACTGCAATCATCACCAAGTCTCTACTTGGTAAAGCACATACTGTAATGGCAGAAGGTGGTTGTGCAGCAGCACTCCAAAACGCAGACCCTCGTGATGGTTGGAAAGTTCATTTCCATGACACAATGAAAGGAAGCAAATGGCTTGCTAACTGGAGAATGGCAGAATTCCATGCAAAGGAAGCACCAGACCGTGTCCGTGAATTAGAACAATGGGGTGCTGTATTCGATAGAACTCCTAAGAATGTAATCAATCAAAGAAATTTTGGAGGTCACACATTCCCTAGACTTGCTCACGTTGGAGACGCTACAGGTCTAGAAATTATCAGAACACTTCAGGAAAGAGGAATCCATGAAGGAATAGATATGTTCACAGAATACACAGTTCGCAGTTTGTTAAAGGAAGGCGACCGTGTAACCGGATGTGTAGCATATACTAGAGTGGACGGAGATTTCCATGCATTCTCAGCAAAATCCGTAGTTCTAGCAACCGGCGGAATTACTCGATGTTGGTCTGTTTGTTCAGGTTCTTGGGAATATACCGGCGACGGCCATGCTCTAGCACTTTGGGCAGGAGCTGAACTCAGAGATATGGAATTCGTGCAATTCCATCCTACTGGGATGGTTTGGCCACCTTCTGTAAGAGGAATTCTGGTTACTGAAGGTGTACGTGGTGAAGGAGGACGATTGACTAATTCTGAAGGTAACAGATTCATGTTTGATTATGTTCCTGAAATGTTCCAAGGCGACCATGCCGAGACAGAAGAGGAATCGGATCAATGGGTCGAAGAAGTAGTCTCTGGCAAATTAGCCACAGTTCGCAGACCTCCCGAATTGCTTACTCGTGACGTTGTTGCCAAGGCAATCAACAGTGAAGTCAAAGCTGGTAGAGGTAGCCCTCATGGTGGCGCATTCCTAGATATATCTCACAGAGGAGAAGCCGCAATTTTGGCTAAATTACCTTCAATGCATCACCAATTCAAGGAATTAGCGGGCGTTGATATCGCCAAGGAGCCAATGGAAGTTGGCCCTACTGCTCACTATGTGATGGGCGGGGTTAGAGTAGATGCTGAAACCCAAGAAACTACCGTGCCAGGCTTGTATGCTTGCGGTGAAGTCGCAAGTGGTTTGCACGGTGCAAACAGACTTGGTGGTAACTCACTTTCAGACCTAATTGTATTCGGAAAGAGAGCCGGAGAGCACGCATCTAAGCGCGCTACAGACCTTGCTCAACCTAGTATTGACGATGGTCAAGTTCAGGCAGCAATCAAGGAAATGCTTGCTCCTCTAGAGAGAGGAGATGGAGAGAATCCAGGATTAATCTATGATGAAATGCGAGATATGATGCAAGAAAAGGTAGGCATCATTCGTGTCAAAGGAGAACTTGAATCAGCACTTGAGGATTTGAACGACTTTTCAAACAGAGAACAGAACTGTTTCCCTGGTACAAGCCGAAAATACAACTCAGGATGGCACCAAGCTCTTGATTTGAAGAACATGGTCGACATTTCCAGAGTTGCCACAATGGCGGCTCTAGCTCGAGAAGAGAGTCGTGGAGGGCACACTCGTGATGATTTCCCTGGCCACGAAGAAGAATTCTGGGGTAAGAATCTCAACATTTGTTGGATGGAAGATGGAGAGATAAAAATCCGTCAAGAAGAAATCGAAGAGATGCGAGACGACCTACAAGATGCGATCAAAGAAGTAAAGACAATGATTGCTGAAAGGGCTGCACAACAAGGAGGTGGCAACTGATGTCACTCAAAGGTAAGAATCAGAAGTTCAAGGTCCTTCGTGGCGAAGGGGAAGATGCTAAACTCGAAGAGTACGATCTAGAATTGGACGAAGGAATGGTCGTTCTAGATTGCATGCATAGGATTCAGTACGAACAAGAGCCTGATTTGGCGGTTCGTTGGAATTGTAAAGCAGGTAAGTGCGGTTCGTGTAGCGCAGAAATTAACGGAAGACCTCGTTTGATGTGTATGACTAGAATGTCAGATGTTGTTGCTGAAACACCAGAAGGCCAACCTATTGAAGTTAGACCGATGAAAACCTTCCCTCACATCAAAGACTTGGTTACTGACGTATCATGGAACTATGATGTCGCTCAGAAGATTAAGCCTATCAAGGGGCCTGACGAACCAAACTGGGAATTCAATCAGCACGAAGCACATCGTGTTCAACAATTCAGAGAATGTATCGAATGTTTCCTTTGCGTAAATACATGTCACGTATTGAGAGACCACCAATTATTCGACGATTTCGCAGGACCACGTAACTTGGTTAGACTTGCACAATACGAAATGCACCCTCTTGATGAGGAAGACAGACTTCCAGAAATTAAGAAGGAGTTCGGAGTTGAATACTGTAACATCACTCGCTGCTGTACCGAAGTATGTCCTGCGGGAATTCAAATTACTGACGATGCGATTATTCAATTGAAAGAAAGAGTAGTAGACAGATACTACGACCCACTTCAGAGAATCTGGAGAGCAATAACTGGAAAGAAGCCAAGAATGTGAATCAACCACTATTGGTGATTTTAATGTCCGAGGAAGTAGAGTCGTTCGATGATGATTCTATGTTTAGTGATTTATTCAAGCCAGGAAATAATTTGCTTGGGTATGTATTGATTCTAACTTCATTGATTCTATGGTTTGAAGGAAATAATCTGCGTTCATTGAACATATTACTGGTGATCATTGCTGTGTTTTGGCTTGTGGTCAAGCTATTGGCAAAGACCAAATTATTTTCCAAAAAAGAAACCAATTTCGAGAAACCTAGCATCAAAAGAAAATTGAAATTATTGTCATTTATTCTAGTCATATTGGTTGCATTTTTGGTTTTGTCTACCACTTTTGCCCTCAACTTTGTAGATGACTTTGGAGGTGAACCATCTTCTCATGATTCTCCTAATTTTAATGATGGAACATTTGAGAATACAGAATCTACCATCATGCAATCTGATGAAGTATCAACTTGGGATTTGTTAGGCGACTACCTAGTCAGCGATGATTGTAGGTCTCCCAATGAAGAATTACCTTCAGAGGAATTCAAATTAATTGATTTGGAGGATGGTGAGATTAGTGTTACTTGGTTTGGCCATTCAACCATTTTACTACGCTCGAATAATGTCACTATAATCACTGATCCTGTGTTCGGAGATTCCGGAGCAGGACCCTTATCATTAGGGCCTAGTCCATTTCCTTTTGAGCATTCATACAGTTTAGATGATTTACCAGAAATCGATTATGTATTCATTTCACACGACCATTACGACCATTTGGATATGAACACGGTCAAGGAACTCGAGGATTCGTTGTTCTTTGTCCCATTAGGAATCAAAAACCATCTTTTAGAATGGGATATCGAAGAAGAAAAAATTCAGGAATTAGATTGGTATGATGAAGTTGACATTTCTCAAGATTTACATGCAGCTTTAACTCCAGCACGTCATTTTAGTGGAAGGGGGATTTCCGATAGTCATTCTACACTGTGGGGTTCTTGGGTATTCAATTTCCATGAAACGAGTATATACTTCAGTGGAGATACTGGTTATACTGATGAGTTTACAAATATCAGTGAAGCATTCGGTCCATTCGATATTGCATTCTTAGATTCAGGGCAGTATAATTTAGCATGGCAACAAGTCCACATGCTTCCTGATGAGGTCGTTCAAGCAGGAATAGATTTGAATGCATCATTAATCCTGCCAATTCATATTTCGAAGT
Organism: Candidatus Poseidoniales archaeon; assembly: GCA_003602415.1. Lineage (GTDB taxonomy): Archaea > Thermoplasmatota > Poseidoniia > Poseidoniales > Poseidoniaceae > MGIIa-K1. The sequence goes on from QQSK01000013.1 coordinate 31,869, forward strand.
ATGAATTAGCGTTACACCACTGGTATGAGCCGATGGAATTGGTCTCTACACTTGGCGCAGAGAGGAATGTATCTGTGGCAACCCCGCTTCTTGGAAGCAGTTTCATTATTGGAAAGGAGATACCTGATGACCCATGGTGGAGAGGCATTTCAGAATGCACTGACCCATTCTTAGATGAATATCCTGCACTTGAATACGCGTTGTTCTATACTGGATTTGTAGGTGTTATGTGGATTGTAATACCTCGATTCAAGAAAACTAACCAGCCCTTCGAAGAAGAGTGAATTTTCTACATAACATATGATGACTAGAGAATGTGAGTTCTAACCTCGCATGATGATGGCTTTTTTGGGGCCTCGCTGAAGCCAAATTTACAAGGTTCGGAAATGTTGGAAAAATCTCCAACATTTTTGCCATCAATCAGTGCCTTAGCATCGGTGATTTTTGAAACCCTATCGATTGCATACCATTCTTTTCTATTGTTCTTGGTCATTCCATGAGTACGAGTTGAGAAGAATAACTTTGCAAAGATTAATTCGATTGTTGCGATGAAGAAAAGAGATCTTTTGAAGGGTATTTTCCAACCCTTGTTCCAACCAAACTCTAGCTCCATCGCATCGCAGGTAACATTCATTCTTCTTTCATCTTGTGAAACTTGTATTTCTTGGATTATGATTTCATCAAACGTATACATCGAATCAACATAATCTGCAATCTTCTGATTGGGTGCAATTAGTGTTCTGTGGCCATCAGGTTTGGCCCACATAATGTCTGTGAATTGTCCAAAGATTGACTCATTCCATGAACCAACAACTATTCTATCACCACTTTGAAATCCACTAGAAGTAATTCTTCCTTTGAAAACATCCATCATATCTATGCCCTTTTCTTTACCTTTGAAAGGCGTTATTTCCCCGATCCATGCTATTACTAGAATTAGAATTACTTGGATAAGCAATCTTACAATATGCCAACCGTCTCCGTAATGGACTCCATCTAGCGGAATATCGTTGTACCACATATTGAAATTAGCCCAATACAGAACGATAAGCATCCAAGCGGCTCCTACAGAGGCCCATGTTCTTGTTAGTGGAATGATTAACAATAAACCAAATGCGATTTCGAAAAGCCCGCTTAGATGTACCCAGAAAGTGGGGTCTGGAAGAGTCTCAGGAACTATTGGTTCATACCATGATGGATTGATGAAATGGTCAATGCCCACATTGATGAATGCGATTCCAAGCACGAAGGCAGTGAAATCGCGTAAAGTGATTTTGACTTCCACAACTCCTCGAAATTAACTTCATTCAAAAAAGGATGTAATCAACCAACAACGAAGTTTGGTTATTGAAATAAAAAAAGCCCCCCACAGAGCCGAAGTTCTGTGAGGGGCAAAGTCCCGCGAGGGCGTATCAGCATTGCATCAATGCAACCTTAATTCAAAGGTGCTCGATTCCTTGCTTCTTTACGTTAGCCTTCTTGATCTTGTCAGGAAGCCACGCTGGGCCGTTTGCAGGCTTGTCTACAACGTCGATACGTCCGGTGAAGACGTGGACTCTCTTGGTTCCACGCTCACGCAGACGGATGTCTGTGTGTCCGCGTGTAGCTGCTTTTAGAGCTGCTCCACGTGGTTGTCGGCTTGCAAAAACTTGGCTTGTGTCTTTTCCGTTCTCCATGAGAACGAAGTACTTCTTTTCACCCATAGGTTATACCTCGTGCCGCCTACGGTTTTCTAAAGGTTATAATGTTTCCTCCGCCAAACCGCTATACTGCAGTACATATTGGACGCAGTGGTGCTTTTCAGAAGCCACTTTAGAGCAGTATGGCGTTTTACAAACGACCTAAAATTCAGCACCTGCAAGAGTTTTGGAACCTGTAACTCCTGGAACTTGGCGAATAATATCAACAACAGTTTTTGCAATGATTCCCAATGCTTCAGCTTCAAGTTTCACTATAATGTCATAATCACCAAACAAAAGAGTGGCATCCACGACATTGTCAATATCTTTGATCGTTTGAAACGCATCATACTCTTTGCCTGGTGAGACATTTACGAGGACATAACCAACTGCCATAATTATCCCAACACCTCAACCCACAAGAAGTCTGCGTCACCTAAGGTCTTGCAAACTTTCTCTGTAAGTCTCCCATTGTTCTTCTTCCCATTCTTCAGGCATGGGTCCATCAAGCCAGTCTAGGAATTCTTGGAGAGTCCAACCTTCTGGTATTCGTTCATCCTTTTGTGGAGTCTCATCTTCGGTTTCCCAAGTTTCAACGACTTCATCATCGCCTCGATTTCTAAAGTATAATGTTGAGGAAATAATCACTACAACTAATATTATACCAAATATCATCAAAGGAAGTGACATCGATTCTGAAGATTCCTTCACTTCATCTTGAACTATGTCACAATCAGTTGAGCATTCTTCAACTCCTTCAACAATAATTAATCCGGTGTAGTTCACTTGGTTACCACTCCAATCCTCACATTCAACAATCGCTGAAATATTGCCTTCAAGGCTGGTAGGAAGCAACCATGAAGCACTCCAAATGCCAGTGCCATCAAGGTCGAGAACTTCACTATTAGTTGTACTGAAAACCGAAGTATTACCACTGATTAAGTTGAGTTGACAAGTAGCATCGATGCCATCTGCATCCTCCATTTCAACCATTATTTCCAACAGCCCTTCATGGGATATGTTACTAGAGTGTGTGACTTCAATTTCAGGAGGAGAATGCATAAATTCGAAATCCAAGTTCGAAATTGACATTATTTCATCAATATCCACAACTCTCAACTGTAGACTTCCTTCTCCAGGAACGAATGAAGAATCTAATTGTATTCTAAAGTAGAAAGAATCAGTTTGTCCAGCAACATCATTTCCACATTCTGTCGGGGATTGGATTGGAGCTGTAACAATCCAGCCTAATTGCTCTAAACTCGCAGTAGTCTCTAGAATTGGTCTAGAAGAACGAATTCTTACAACTGCGTCTGCAGTTTGTCCAAACATTAGTTCATCAATTGTATTGCCGTTTTGACACAAATCGATTGAAAGGATCTCTGGAGGGCTGAGTAAAATTGGTGCTTGAAGTTGAGAAGAATTACTTGCACCATTGGCGCCTGTAACAGCCACTTGGATTACCAAATCTCCGCTGTCTATGCTTTGAGAGGAGAATAATGGAATAACTGCAATTCCATTTTCGAGTTCTATTGGTAGGGAATATTCACTCTGTCCTGGCCACTTTATGGTTAGGTCTCCATATGTACCTTCAATAGAATCGTCATTATCGATGACCTCAATTCTGAGATTTTCATCCCCGCCAGCAAGAATATTCTGAACAGGATTCATCGAAGCATCAACTATTGACAGGTTTACAATAGGAGCCTGGTCTGCAACTTGAATAGTTCTTCTAGTCAGGAAATTACCTTCAGAATCTCTTAATTCAATATCAAAAGAATCCAAACTTGAGCCGGGAGGTAAGTTGAATGACGCAATGTAACAATGTTGGTCTGAACTACTTCCTGTAATGTAAGTCAATCCATCAATCATGCCACGCGATGCACTGAATTGTGGCATCTGTGTCGCTAGGTCATGATCAGGGTCAAGCACACAGGCTTTGAGTGTCAAGATATGTCCTCGAATTACTCCTTTAACCGGTGATGAGGTAAGAACCGATGCACCGCCCCAGTCGTTTGCATCTACTCCTGAGATGTGAGTTCCAAACCAGAATGCTGGCGCATCTCGAATCGCAGCTATTGCTAGAGATTCTTGAATAGTAGATAGATTGGATTCATCTGTTACATTAACTCTCAAATCCAATACTCCAAGCGGTATATCTGAAGGTAAGTCGATTGTCGTCCACCAAATCATGCCATCTTGACTACCGGTATTCTGCCATGTCCACTCTGTACTATTATTGCCTTGAGTAATTCTCCATGCAATAGTAGCCGAAACCACACCACTATCATCAGAAGCATCGATGCTACAAACGAATCTATCACCTCTACTATACTGGCTAGAATCACAGAAGATGTCATTTATTGTTGGTGCAATGTTTACCCACAGGGTAATGTCAAGCACATTGTTATCGATATTTCTTTCAGGATTTAATAGTGAACTAGCTTCCCATTTGATCACTAGGTTGTTCCATCCTTCTCGTGATGAATTAAGTTGTACGGTAATGATTTGCCGACTGCCATTTTGTGAACCGTCAGGCAAAGTTAACGATTGATTTACCAACACTACACTGCCCAATTTATCCAGCACTTTCAATTGACCAACAGCATCGCCAGGCCCAATGTTTTGTAATGCAATTTCCATTTGGAAATCTTGGTCAATTGAAACATTATCCAAAATTCTGACATCAATAATTTCCACATCATGAACAATGTCAGCATAAGGACTCATTTTTGGATCACCCACCACTACTCCCATCCAACTGGTGTACGTATTTGCAGCAGCATAGGATTCAGCGAGATTGAATCCACTGGAATATGAAGAAAGCAATACGCTTGGAGATGATACTGCGGTCAGGTATGGTTCATACACATAGCCCTTGATTCCGCTGGCCCCATCTTCCAAGATATCCGCTACTAATGATTGACCGTATGTTGTGCCCCAATTGAAAGAACGAGCCCCTGTGCTAACCGCAGTTTCAACAATTGATCCATTGACCCACTCCATGTGTGGCCTAATCACTCTAAGTACAGTTGAATCAACAAATAATGAACCTCCTGTTGAAGTAGGAACGATATCTAATGAAACTCTAATCTTCATCGATGTTGCATTTTCATGTGGTCTAAATCTCATGGTTTCTGAGTTCCATGCAGCAGTGAAATCTTGATTTGAGGATGTGTTAGTAAACAGAGTGGAACCATTTGAATCAAGAGATGTAACTTGGATATTGTATTCTCCAAACACGTCTCCAGCTCTTTTACCATATGTGTAAACCACCCAAGCATGGTCGGTGAAGTTTTCATCGATACTGTGAATTGTTTCTAGATAAGCAACACCTTGACCATTACCAGAATATGCAGTGCAATTATTGACTATATTTCTGTTCAAGACAGTGACTGAACTATTGTTCAGTGCAGTATCCCAAATCATTACATTGTCGATTTTACCTTCGAAAAATGAGTTGCCAGCTCTATTTACTCCCAATTTGTACAAATCAAAATTGTTTACTGAACCGTTTGGATAAGTGTTGGTATTGACAAGTACTCCATCCATGTATTGTCTTGTTTGACCATTATCGAATACAGTGACTAAGTGACTCCATTTTTGGTTTATTACGTCACCAAATGATTTGGTCTGATTATTGTGTAATTTCCATTCACCACCCGAAATCATGTGCTGGAATGAATTGTTTGACCCTGCATTATCGTCTATTGCAAATGTCGAAGCATAGGTGGATTGATTGGTGGTATTTGCCCATACCCATTGACTGATTGAGAAGTTACCAAGCCAGTCGTCGACATTCACTTTCGCATAATCATTAGAACCATCAAACCAAAGACAATTTCCATCAATACAGGTTTGCCAGTTGCTCGAGTTCATTCCATAAAGAGTGAAATTTGAACCGTTAGCAACACTATCATTGGTTTGAGAACCAACCCCTTCTTCAAAATCCCACTGATGAATCAGGCTTTCAGATTGAGGAACATAATCTCCATGAACATAGAAGGCTGATGCAGGTATTGTTACTTTGGAAGTATTGGGGCCTTGCCAAGAAAAGCGTAATCCATGAGGCCCTCCTCCTTGGAAAAATTCGATTCTGAAATCATGATGCCCTTCGGTTAGGTTCAAAGTAACAGAATACTCTCTCATTCCATGCATTCCGTAATTCTGAATTGCGCTTACCCCGTTAATCCATAACTCGGATCCATCATCTGTGTTGAGATAAAATGTCCAATTTCCACTTTCTGGTATGTCTACCAGGCCACTAAATCGAGCTCCCCAATTGTGCTTGAAACGATCATCTAATCCGGGGTATGGATTGTTTGAAGAGGAATAAGCCAGAGTGTTTTCTATTCTGGTATGGTCAGGTTCTCTATCAATCAAATCTGGCATTGATGCAGAATTGAAACTAATTCCTTCATTGTCGAAATACTCAGCATAAATACCAGATAACAAATAACCGGTTTCTTGGCTACACTCAGATGAAATCTCAGCTTCGAAAGCCCCATTACCGCCTTGTTTGGTCTGAGTTTGGTATGACCAATTGAATATGTCACCTGGTGATACAGTCGGTGAAGATATGTTCCAATATCTAGAACCGCTTGACCATGCAGAATCGAGTGTATCAAAACCTCCATTTGAAAGGTAATTCTTGTTCCAATTACCGTCATTACTTCCCCATGATGCATATCCAATCACATTGGAGATATTGGTTATGAATTCGGTCTCTTCATCGAAATAAACTGGCAGATTCATTGAACCATTAAGCGTAGAATTAGCCACGTACAAGTCATCATTCCAGAATTTGTAACCAGAGCCATTTCGATTTGTTGCTAAATCTAGAACATGAGTCCCTCTTGAACCGTATGAATTGTTGGCCTTCTCGATTAACTCCAAAGCGGTATCTACAGTATATCCTGTCAATCTAGTGACAAGGAAGAATCCATATTCTTCCCGAGTAAATTCCTTCATCTGTTTACCCGCCAATGGCCCATAATCATGATTGCTCCACCAATTACCGCCAATATCGGCATCATAACTACCTCCTGCCAATGATATTTCTTGATCGAATGATGCCTTATCATTACCCCCATTTACTCGCAGTGGTATGCCTTTTGTAGTCACTAGATAGTTGATGTCTGTACCATTGTAAGAGGACAACATTGCTCTAAATGGCTCCAAAAAATATGTATCGAATTGATTTCTGTTTATTGTTTCTCCAGTAGGATTAGAAGAATTATTGAAGATGAAAACACGTTCAGCACTAATGTTCCTTGCTGTTACGAAGGCCCAACCAATCGTTCTACTCGCCTCTGATTGGTTATTGATTAGAACGGCGACATCGCTGTAATCCACTGCCGTTGATAGGTTGAAACCACCAGGTACTGCTACAGTTTGCAAGGGAGTCTCATTCCAGATGTCAGTATCTATGCTGAATCCCTCAAACAATGAGTCCTCAAGGCTAACTTCCTCAACATCAGAGTTTGGAATCTGAACGCTTCCAAACAGGAAAAGCGCGACCAGAATTAGCGCCTTCCGTTGGGAGGACATATGTCTTGGGAGACATTATTACACAAAGTCACTTCGATTAGAAAATCTATTGAAAAATATGCATTTTTGGCAATTTTCGTCAATGTGTATATGAAGGACGGCCCCCCCTGCCGAAACATGGTCGAGTTGTATATGGCGCGAACTTGTCGCTGGGGTATACTCCGAGTCATTGGTGGGGACTTGCATTTGCAAGAAGCCGATGTCGTGATTACCCCTGCTAATAATCGCCTATCTGGGCGAGAAGGAATAGACGCTCAAATTCACAAAGCGGCTGGTGAAGAACTGAGGCAGTTTTGTCGAGATGTTAGCGTAGAGCAACGAAAATCCAACCTCCCTCCATGTCCAGTTACCACTAACGTGGTTTCCAAACCATACAACCTTGAGAACAAATTCAAGCACATCATTCACGTTGTCAGCCCAGATTGTAGAAGACCAAATCAGGATGAATCCAGAAGACAATTGCTACCTGAAGCATACTTCAACCTATTTGCAACACTCAAGGATATGAAAGATGTGAGCGTAGTTATGGCTCCTCCTCTCTCAATGGGAGTATTCGCTTATCCACACAGAGAAGGGGCTAGACTGACTCTTGAAACATTACTTGGAATTATGGATGGTGAAGAAGATCCTGGAATTAAGGAATACAACATTGTTGTAAAAGAAAGAAATTTCATCAAAAATATGAGAACGGTTTACAGAGAATCTGAAGACCAACTTCCAGGTACTGATACAACAATGGTTTGAGGTGTTTGAATGGTCGATCTGCCAAATATGGTGGCTTCGGCAATAGACAATGAACGCTCAGGCTTTTCCGTAGCAGTGTTGTTATCAAACAATTCTAGAACCGCTAAAAAGATCAGAGAAATTCTTCCTTCCAAACTTAGAATGGTAACTTTGACATCATCTACAAAGGTGTCTGATGCATTGAAAGATTCAGGAATCGAAACTAAACTGTTGGAGGATTCACTTTCTTCTCAAGGATTGTCAGTCCTTACTAATCTTCACGACATTATCTTGCAAGGTTTGGGTGAGGGGAGCTTCAAATCCAACGATCGAATTATTGCAATTTTAGCTGAACCAATGAATGGAATTATTGTAATCGAAGCCAGTTCCTTGACCTCCAATCGATTAGCAATCATGGCAAATGAGCACGATATCGACATTGAGGTTTTGGCCCGCATGATGGAATTAGCACGACATATCGGGGGAAGGGGAAGAGAAGGACATGCTGTTGGTGCATTGTTTGCAATAGGCTCGGTTCCAAAATTACGACGCTACTCTACAGCACTAGTCCTGAATCCTTTCAAAGGGCACTCAGATTCGAAGAAAAGTGTAACCTCGCTAAACAATCACGAAACTTTGGCCGAATTTGCTTGGTTAGATGGGGCGATTTTATTCAACTCCAAAGGTATTGCAAGCGATGCAGGTAGATATGTGCAAGTTCCATCAGGAATCAATCCTAAACCAGGAGAAGGGGGTCGCCATCTTGCAGCAAGAGCGATTAGCCAATTAGCAGAAGCTATCGCAATCTGTGTTTCATCTAGTGGAGTTATTACCTTGTATTCCAATGGCAAAGAAAGATATCGCGTCAGGCTCTCCTGATCGCTTCAAGCATTGATATCTCTCCACAGGCTACCATTCTAGCCAACTCGGTAGAGATAGTTAGGCCACCCAAACTCTGAATCCTAGACTGCCTTTGAATTTCTTTTAGGTCGCCGTCTGTGGGATTCAATTCTCGCTTTACATACACCTTTGCTCCTCCCATCAGTGCTATGCGTGTTGCAGCGTGAATATGCGCTTTTGAACGAGAACCAGAACTAGTTCTATATTCACTAACTTGAAGAGTTTCAATTTCTCTATCAAGCAATTGATTGATAATTCTGTCACGAATTAATGGCGCTCCATCTCCAACTTTGACATACAACCTTTGATGCTCAACAGCTGAAGACAATCCAACAACATGTTCAACCACATTGTCAATGCTCTCTAATTGAGCACTACCTACAACTATGCCGTCTGCTAACCATGCTAGTCCAGGTCTTGGGCCAGGGTCAATTCCGAAAACTAATGTAATCGCAGAATCTAATCCACGAGATGCTTGTATCGCTCTTTCAACCGCGATTTCGATATTTTCTTCCATTGCCGGTATGCCGCCATCTGTGACTTCTTCGGGAGAAGTTAGCAATACGCCATCCCATGAATCTCCAGATGATAACATCACAAAATCACAATTTCTCCGCTTTAGTTCTCGCATCAAATGGAACGAAAGACGAAAATCGTCGGTTCTAACCGCTATCCGGCGCACAGTCTCTCCTAGCATCAATCACGCTTCAATATGACGCGTAATCAGCGATATCATCAAAAGCACTTGACAACGATTCTCAATCGTGGCAAGCCAATACGAGAGAGAACTCCGTGCAGTTCTCGCAGGGATTCCAAAAGGAGTTGAAGCGGTAACAAGATCTTGTGACGCAATAGCCAAAGCTCGTGCTATGCAAGTCATTGAAAGGCCATTCCTAGTGGTAAGGGCAGCAGGCTCTGGAATGGAGGGAAGTGGTGACTTATTGGCACTTAGAGGAGACTTATGTTTCCCAATAGAAGTCAAATCTTCTAAAAAATCCAAATTGTATCTTTCCGGAAGAACTTGGGACCAATACCAAGCGATGATATACGAGGGTAAACGTTGTCAATTGATGCCTTTGTATGCCTACCGTCTGAAAGGTGTGAGGGGCGACTCATGGAGAATATTTCGTGTCGAGGTTGGAAAATTAAGCGGCCGGCTCGGAATACTAACTCGCAGAATCCCTCCTCTTCCAAAAACAAGGAATGGTAAGCCTTTCCTTGATTGGGAGCAAGGCATGCCTCTGCACAAATTCTTGTCTCTAGTTTGTAGGAAAGAAGCAAGTCCAACATTGGAATCCTTGGATAAAAGGATCAAAACAGTTGACTTTTCTAAAGAGGAAAAGAAAGAACATTCACAACTAAGAATCACAGATATGGGGCTCCAATAAGGATAACCATAACCATCAACAATAGCAATGAGGATAGTGTTGAGGCTTTACGTGTAACATGCTCAACCCAAAGTGGATGAATTTTGTACAGGCCGGTTTTCTTTCCGATATTCCTGATTCCTGACATCGTACCGTGAACGATGTCCTTGAACAAATGTCCTCCATCGAATGGAATCATTGGGAATAGATTGGTAAATCCAAGAAGAATGTTAACCCAAATTAACCAGAACAAGAGATTAACTAAAATCAATAATCCATCTAATCCAATCGTTGAAGCAAGCCATCCATCTCCAGAATCGAGCATTTCTTCTTGTGCAGGATGAATGGCAACCCCCTGATATTCAAACGGCGTAAACAGGATTTGCATTGTGTTGATTGGTACACTAATCACATATCCCAATGCATTACTTTCAAAATCAGGATGAGCCCAACCTGCTAGTCTGTCTACACCGGCGGTGCCTCCAGCTAGATTTTGAACCCCAAGGAATGCATCTCCCTTTTCGATGCCCATGTCTTCAATCAATTCTTCATCCCAGCCCAATTCGAGATAATGGTCGTACTTGTCGCTGAGGTTAACCATCAGAATTTCCGTACTACCGTCACTGTGGCGAATAACTTCCATAGGCACGGTTTGATTGGCAGATAATCCATCCATTACTGTAGCAAAATCGTTTGCATCTTCAATGCCAGTTCCGTTGATTGTCGTAATGACATCCCACGCTTCTAGACCAGCATCATCTGCTCCAGAATCAATAACGATTTGGCTAGAGTGTACGCCAGGGTTTGCTGGAGAGAATTGTCCTGCCACTTGACCTAGGATAACAATGAGAATGAATGCTGCAAAAATATTGGTTGCAGGGCCTGCCGCAAACATTCGCTGGCGCTCTCTTCGAGGAGAATTTACAATCTCGTTATATTCTGGTTCTGCAAATGCACCTAGAGGCAATGGTCCGGCCATCAATAGTCCGAAATTTCGTACGCGCATGCCATGCGCCCGAGCTTGGATTCCGTGGCCAAATTCATGGATCACTAAACAAATTACGAATGCGATGACTCCCCATCCAAGAGGAATAATTGGACTAAGACCAGGTATGGCTACTAATTCAGAGACAGGCCTAGGCTCAGCGGTATTGCCCATGATTATTGCAGAGATTATAGCAAGAATAATTCCAATTGCTACGATGAACATTGCACCCCAGCAAACCCATAGCGAAATCTCACCATAAATCCTCCAGAATTTCCTTGGACTGGAAATTTTCTCAAGGCTTTTTTTGCCCTTGGAGGTTCTAATCATCAACACCATTCCAAAGAAAACCCTTGAAGCGTCCCATTCGTCTAATTTTCCGCTATTCTCCCAATGACGTAATAGGAGATACCAACCAAATACGAGAATCAAAAATTCCGGCCAACCGAAATCGACCGCGAGAAAATTGCTTCCCATGAACCCGCCAACAACTGATTACACTTCAACTCCGTGTCGTTTAGTTCTTCAATGACCGGCACCTGGCACTGACATGGACGCGACTAGCCCCGAAGTTGACAACTGGATTTTAGAAGCGTTTGGCGAAGAACCTGATGCTGTATCAATCTGGTCTGAAGATGATGACATGGTACAGTTATTCTTTCGACTATCGGATAAAGTAGTAATTTCAGACCTCTCTTGGCAAGATGGGCAAATATTGGAAGAAGCTTCACTTGTTGTTAGGTTGACTAACTGGCACCCGAAGTCGATACAGACTAGGAGAATGCCAGATGGGTTTGTTAGATTCAGACACCGAAATAATGAAATTTTCTTAGCGCCAGAGGTGAAATCTGATGAGTGGGCTGCAGGTTTGCTTGAAGATTGGTTGACTGAAATGCGAGGTCAAAATGCTATTCCAAAGAGTAGAGTGCAACGAATTTCTGGGATTAAGCGAATGCGAGATACTGTTAGCAAAATGCTCGATCAAGCGAATTTGTCGGTAATTCGCGATGAGATTAATTTCATTGAACACAGATTGAACACTGCAGACAATCGCCTTTCTGGTAAGAAGCCCAACTATTCTTCTTCCGAGGAATAAATTTTGGCGATTGCATTCTCCCTTTCTGCTTCAATCATTTCAGGAGAGTTTCGTAAAATTCTGTTGAATAATGGTTCGATTAACATTGGAGTAACAAGAATCACTCCAATGAAAGCGATCAAGAATACAAATGAAGGCCCAGGTACTTGACTTACTCCAGGAGAATCCCCTCCGCTAACCATCAATTTGACGGTTCCAAGCCATGGTATCTCAGCACCGGATATTCCGATTACCCATTCATTTTGAACAGGACGAATCATTCCGCTGTGAAGCGAAGAAAGCCCTTGTGCGAATTCAAAAACACCTTGGTCATCGTTACAATCATTATTGTCTCCAAGAGTGATATATCCTGGATTTGCTGGAGTATAATTTTCAACACTGAACCATGAAGAACCATGTTGTGCAGCAACTCCTCCGCAACTGTATTTTCCAGCATCATCGCCGTCGAATGTGAAATTAATTTTTTCAACGCTAACTTGATTGGTCCCGGGGACGCTCCAAGTCAGTACGCAAATATCGCCCCATAGAGTGCCTGATTCACATTCTCCATCTACCGCATCTACATTTTCAGCTACAATTATGTTGAACAATGCTCGATGAATGATGGGTGTACTAGTCGTTTCCCCATTTCTTTCATAGATTATGACGTCACCTTCCATTCCTAATGATTCGTATCCATAATCCGGAGAATCAGGATTTGTAGCTTCAGCAAAAGTGATTATTTTTTTACTATCTGGGGAGTGAACTAAAACCAAGTCTCCTGCATCTATCGTTCCAATTTCACCATTGGAATCATGCTGCATAGAGTTTGATTCGACAACGACCAGTGGGGGCATTGAACCGGTATGAGCCCACAATGCCATAACCAATATCGAAATCATACCAATTGCCAATACAATCTCACGAAGGAGTGTTCGGACAGGGTCAGATTCTCCCATTGTTACATCCCAGTAGTCAACGCTTCTTCAATCCCTTCTCTTGAAGGAATGCATTCCACGCTTCTAAATGACCTCCACCTAGGATACGTGCTGCTTCATCACCATTGCCTTTCTGTTTACGAAGTTCAGATGTTGATTTAGTTGACATGATTAAATCTAATGTTTTCGCTCTAGCATTCAGATTGATGAAGGCAGGCGCAGATAATGCAAGTCCAATAATTCCCACTACAATCAATACGATCGATGCTCCAGTGTATTCTTGGAAGTCTGCATTATCTTGTAAAAACATTAACTGAAGAGCCGACATAGTTGTCAGAAGCGAAAATGCAAATGTCGCAGTACCTGAAATTTTCAGTTGTTTTCCGTGCTGATTATCCCACCAACCCATACTCTCACCTGCTTAGCGTATAGCAGTCTTATTATTCGATTTTTGCTTTTTGCAAAACTGACTTGACTGGGTATTATTGAAATGTGATGAACCTACGTGGGCCGAAGGCCCATCAGGTGCAAAGGTGATGCAAAAGTGAAAAAATCAGTATTCTTAGTCACAGTTTTCGTCCTATCTGTTCTTTCGCCAATAGCAATGGCGGAGGTTACTGAGACCCAATTCCAAGGTGGTTCAACGTCATACACTCACTCCTTTTCAGGCACAGGTAGCGGCTTTGCGGGTAACCTAACATTCCCTTACGGAGCCGAAGTTACAGCAGCATCCTTCGAGGTTACAGGACATCCTTCTTCTACCACATGGGGTAATCTTTCAACCAATTCTGATTTTGGTGGCGCAGGTAGCGGAACATGGGTTGGAACACCTCCTGGTTTCGCTTCTGGAAGCAGATCAAATTTGGAAGTAGGTAACGACCAAGTCAAGTTACGTGGTAACCCTACCAACAACTTGAATGGAATCGATAGGTCAGCAGAAGCAACCTCAACTGAAACAATTAACAATACCGGAGGATTTGCCTCAAATGGCGATCAAGGATTCATTGGAGCGACTAGTAAGCAGACATCTTTCTCTCTAACTTCATCCACCTCAAATTACCGAGGATTCATTATTGCACATGGAGATGAATATCATTCAGCATCATACTCGGGCTCATCTATGTACAGTACTCCTGTAGTGAAAAGATACAATTCAACGACTGGAGCATTCATAGGTTCAGCAAGTATTTCATCCGGCTCATGTTCTTATTCAACACCATTGTACTCAACTTATGATGCAACCAGTGATGGAGAGGGTAATGTCTGGACTGTTTCCTACAGTTACAGAGTTTTGTTCAAGTGGTCTGTTTCACCAACGACTGGAGCATGGACTTGCCTTGGCAGTTACACATACTCTAGCAGTTACTACCCCGTAGGAGTTGATGTGGACGAAGATTCAGGTCGTCTGTTCTTGTTGATGTATCAATCATCATATCCAAATTACAACAGATATCTGTACGAGGTTAACCCTAGTTCTCCTTCATCGATTAATGGAAGTTGGCTATTAGGTTCAAGAGAACAAATGGGAACAACTAGTACTACAGCAACCGGTCTTGTAGTAGATCTTCCTAGAATTATGACCAATGAATACTACAGTTCCTATGGATACCACAATTATTTCACAATGAATGGAATTTTCGTTGAGAAAATGGGTAAATTACAACTCAGCGAGGGCGGCCATTATGGAATGGATCAATTGGGAGATAACACAATTGGCTCCCAATGTCATTACAACGCTTATTGTTCTACTGCGAATAGGAACAAGATTCTCAGAGAAGGCACAGGTGCGATTTACGATTATCGCACACCAACCTCAACATCTTCAGTTGTTACCAGCACTACAACCTCTCTTACGCGCCAAATCACTGAAATTACCGTGTCTGGGATTGTAGGTTTCATTCCTGACAATACTAGTATTGAACTTGAAGTTTCAAATGATGGAGGAACAACTTGGATGAGCGGTCTGTTCAATCAGAAATTAATTTTCTCAACAGCCGGCTCTAACGTGTTATGGAAAGCTTACCTCAATGGAACAAGCTCAGAAACTCCTGTTCTAGACTTTGTAGTTCTAACATATTCAACGAGTTATACCACAAGTGGATATTTCCAATTGCGCTCGAACTATTATTCAGGTAACGCACCTGTAGCGATAACAGCATGGTGGAATGCAACAACCCCTGCAGGCACAGGTCTGCAAGTTGAGTTCCAAGACAGTTCGACTAAAACTTTCCAATACAGTGGCGATTCAAAGACAGTAACTATGACCAGTGGTTACATCTACATTTACGTAAGATATACCTCAACAGGTTCTGATACTCCAGTTCTGGATGATTTGAACATAGCATTGCATTCTGATGCTCCAGAACAGGTTGGAATTGACATTGGAGGAGTTAACGGATGGACTAGCCAAGGTGTCTTGCTTGGAACTACAACTCGTGGAGGCATTCAGTTCGTTAATGCATTCAATTCACAAATTCCTGATGAGGGCAGTGGCAGTGTATCTATTCCAGTTAACTTGACTTCTCAAACATCGGGTATTGTTGTTCTAGAACGTTTCAGTGTCACTTACAAGATTAACACCGTAAACCTTGATATTTCAATTCCTGATGGTGAAATTTTGCATGAAAGAAATGAGCCATATGAGGTCGTAACTCGACATATTGTTGGAGATGGAGCCAATAATTACATTCAGTCAGCAACTCTCTCTTTCCTCGCCTCACCAGCATCTAGTGCACCTACATTAGAATGGCAAGATGGAGATATATTCCCATCCCCTAACGATCCTGATGATTGGGTCGACATTGATCAATCCTCTTGGTCAGTTTTGAATAATGGAATTTTAGAAATCCATTGGTTATTCTATGTGACCTCTAATTTCCCAGACCAGCAAAATGTTCGTTTCTCAACCAACTGTTTGGACACATCTGGAAGTAACGGCTACTCGCCTTCTCCATTGTCTAGCGATACTGGATTACGTGTCAACAATTCCTTCGGACTTGGTTGGATGAATATTCGAGATAATGATGGAGAAGTTACATCAAACGATGTTGAGGATGGCAGTTGGGTTGCTGCAGGAGAAACTTTGCACTTCCAAGGTGCAATGTGGTTTGCAGATTCAACCGATGCTCCAAAGGATAATGCATTCGACGTCAGGATTTCCCAGAATGGATATGTCGACGCTGCCTGGAGAGATACTTCCAATGTTAATGGTTCATTCTTTATCTCAATTCAGATGCCAGATATCGATGTAGAGAGTGGACTTTCATATGAAGTTCAGACTTATAATGAAAGAGATTCAACCATGGTTTTGGATTCCAATTCAGATTGGTTCAGGACCTACAAGGTAGATGCAACAGCACCTGAAGCATTGGACACATACCCTGAAAATGATGCATATGAAGCAGCAGATACTGACCAGAAAATCAGTATTAGTATTTCTGATAACGTTGGCGACCCTACTGAATTAAGCCTATTCTATTGGGTTGAAGCGGACCACGACTTGAACCGCAATGGTGAAGCAGACCCAAGTGAATATGCTGAGAAGATTGTCGTCAATCAAACCGAAGCAGACTTCAAGACATTCTCCACAACAATCGATCACTCAAGAAATCCGAATATGGGTCGAGTGTCCTACTACTGGGACGGTGGAGACAGAGCAGGTAATCCTCTACACTACTCTACCATTATCGATGACCAAGTGTATGATTGGGAAAGCGGACCTGGGTTCGATAGCGATGATGCTACGTTTAGAAGTCGGAAGGACTCATCTGCAATTTTCACCGGATTAGATTGGGCTGGACACAATGATGGAGCTCCAATCTTTGCAGGAACCGAGCAGAAAATTTCTCTTGGATTAATCGATGCTAATACTGCAATCGATTTCGAGTATATTGATTTGGTATTCGACTTCGAAGGCCCAGATAGCAATGTGGACCAGCAAAGAATCTCGTATTATGGAATTACAGACTCGTTTGCTAGCAATTCTGAATTCATCAATCTTGCATCCAGTTCATCAATGGTCCAAACAACAAATGAATCTGGAATGCCTCTAATCTTAATCGATTTCGACTTCACAATTGGTTGGGATTGGCCTGATGAAGAGATATCTGACCTTGCTTTAGAATACAAAGAGAGAGGTGAAGATTCACCAACACGCCATATTATTGCTGAGCATACTTTCACTGTAGAGAATGATTTAGTTCTCGAAGCATCATCATTCTTGGTTGAAGATATCAGTGAGCCAAGAACGGGAATTGTTGCTGATGGTAGTAGAGTCAGAAATGATGACCGACTTGAATTTACAGGAAGGGTTGTTTACGAAGGAAGTAATGTCCCTGCTCCAAATGATGCGTCGATAGTAATCGAGGTATTCGATGGAGAAAGCATCTGGTCGGATGGCTCAATTGGCGAAGATGGTAGTTATTCAGTGGAAGTTCCACTATCACACGCAGAAACCCTTCAATCCTCACCAACTAGGACCTGTTTGATTTCTATTGGCGGGATCCCTGGCAAAGGAGAAGATATGACTGGCCAAACAGTATCTACTACTCTTAGAGTGGTTGTAGACGACACAGCTCCTAGAGTTGTTAGTCGAACAGCCCCAATGAATGTAATCGATATTTCTGAAACTACTGACTTGACCAAAGTCCCAGTAGAATTCCATGGCACAGAAGATGCTGACATGACAGGTTCTGAACAGGTTGTACATTGGGTCATGAGAGACTCAAGCCGTACTCTGACTATGGGTGCAGGCCAGTCTAAATTAGGAATGCAACAGGATGGTCAGAGTGTGATTTGGACTGGAACAGTTGACCTAACCGACAATGGAAGAATCACATTGCGTGAAGGTGATTGGGTTGGATTCTACCTAACAGGTTACGATTCTGCAGGTAATGAATTCCCAGTTGTTTCTAATTCAGAAGCTAGCCCAATTGCAGAGATAGCAGCAGATGATACAGATTTCGAACGTCAGTGGGTAAGGTTGGGTGCAATAGGTCCTCAATTGAAGATCGATTCGATTACTCTATCCGATGACCACGTTGCACCAGGCCAAGAGATTCAGATAACTGCCGATGTTAGAAACGTTGGTGGAGCAACCAACTCGCAATTCAAGGTGTCATTCTATGCAGGAGATGCAATCGTGCCATTCGATTCATCAACTTTGAACAAGATTGGTTCTGACCAAGTAATTCCAGTTTCAGTAACATGGAATGCAGAGGAAGGAGTCGATAGAATTCGAGTAGTAGTTGACCCTGATGATGTGATTGTAGAGGTCAATGACGATGATAATTCAGCCGAACACAAAGTCGAAATTGTCTATGTCTCATACATGGGATGGTTCGATTCTATTCGTGAGCAACCATTGATTTGGTTATTCTCCATACTTTCAATTATCGTTCTTGTTGGAATTGGAATCACTGCAAATCGTACAGCGATCAATCATGGTGACGATTCGATCTATGATGAAGAATGGGAAGACGAAGAAGAAGAATGGGACGAAGACGACGAAGAGGATGACGACGATTACGATGAGGACTATTGAGTCCTCGAATCGTTGCCCTCTTGAACCAGTGGCTTCGCCCTATGCCCATGGCCGAAGGTGTCTTCTCTAAGCTCGAGCAGAGTTTGCAGAAGGCTCTTGAAGAGAGAAATTGGTCACCTACTCCTGTTCAGCAAGCGACGCAAGATGACATTGCTGCAGGTTTAGATAGACTAGTTGTTGCACCGACTGGCTCGGGTAAAACAATGGCAGCGGTTCTACCATTATTGGACAGATGTCTTCGAGAAAAATGGACTGGTATGTCCATTCTGTATATCACACCACTTCGCGCACTCAACAGAGACGTGGATAGAAGATTGGAGGAGATTACTAGTGCAGTAGGACTACGGTTAGGCCTTAGACATGGAGATACTCCTCAATCAGAACGAACCAAACACGTGAGGAACCCTCCCAATGTGATGATTACCACTCCTGAAACATTCCAACTAATGTTCACAGGTTCTAAATTGAGAGAATTACTTCGAACCGTAGAAGCGGTAGTAATCGATGAAGTGCATGAGATGGCTGATGGTGAGAGGGGTTGGCAACTGTCGGTTGGCCTTTCTAGACTAGAGATTTTCAAAGGCTCAAAGGTCCAAAAAATTGGCCTATCTGCTACGGTAGGAAACCCCGTACAAGTTTCTAGATGGTTGTCCAAAGAAGCCAAACCAATAGATGCAGTTGCTCCACGTACCACGGAATTGTCAGTGGATGCAATTATCCAGTCACCTGAAGATGAAATCGGCTCTCTTGAATTAGCGATTTCACCTCGTGCCCATGCAACATTAAGAGGTCTAGCCGATATTGTTGCAAAAAAATCCCCTTGCTTAATTTTCGTAAATTCAAGAAATAGTGCGGAAACAGTTTCACAGCGTTTGCAGGCTATTGCCCCAGATTTGTCAATCGGAGTTCATCATGGCTCTTTAGCCAAAGAAACGCGAACCAAGATGGAAGATGATCTCAGAAACGGATCCTTACAAGGATTGGTTTGTACTTCAAGTCTAGAATTAGGAATCGATGTAGGAAGTGTGAATCACATCGTTCAGATTCGCTCACCGCGCTCTGTAGATCGTATGCTTCAGAGAGTTGGTCGTGCAGACCATCGATTAGGAGGTATTGGAAGCGGGCATTTGTTGAGTTGGGAATGCGATGATATATTCGAATCAGCGGTTATTGCTCGTAAAGCAGTATCGGGTGAAATCGAACCGGTTGAATGGAGAGATATGCCGCTTTCAGTCGCAGCAAATCAAATTGTAATGATGGTACATAGCCATGGAGCACTACCTATTGATTTGGTAACAGAATCTATCTCCGGTGCATTGCAATTTGAGAATTGGAATAGAAGCGATACAATTGCTATTGGTAACGTATTGGCTGACCGTTGGGTCATCAGGTGTGTTGAAGACACTTCCACAGTTCCTTGGTATAGATGGCCTCACGATGTTTGGCAAGAATTGGTCAGAGTCTCAAAAAAAGCATTACCAGAGCAGCCTAAACTTGCCTTCGATGAAGAACCAAGTGAAGAATTAGCAAGGCTGACATTCGAAGTTCCAGCTAAGTTTGCCAAGGGTTGGGTTAGCAGGTCTGGTAAGACTCGTCAGTGGGTTTCACATCATTTATCGATGATTCCTGACAAGCAATCTTACAGGGTTCGAGATGCTGTGACACGACAGAGTTTGGGCAATGTGGATGAAGCGTTCGTTCTTTCTCTAAATGATGGAGGGGAAGACCAAGATGGCAGTCAGCGCAGGTTTGTTATGGCAGGACGTACTTGGATAGTAGTAGACGCAGACCCAGAACAAAACGAGTTACTTGTTGCGCCAGTATCAGACCAGGGACATGCTCCACAATGGGTTGGAGAATTACCCCCTACGCCAGCAGATGTTGCTCGAGAAGCAGGGCGATTACGCAGATTGTTTGCAATCGATTTAGGTCTCATCAGTGATGAAGAAATCGAAGAACTTGACCCTGCTGAACTCCTCAAAGGTCATTCAGAATTGGATGACTATCCGCTGAATGGAGAGGCTAAAGGTATTCTAGCAGATGTGATTACAACTCATTTTAATTCAGCAAAAATGATTCCAAGCGAACGTCTGATTACAATCGAAGATCGAGACGAGGCTTTAGTAATCAATTCATGTCAAGGTAACAGAATCAATGAAGCTCTTGGCCACTATCTCCTAGCTATGGCTAGTACTAGGTCGGGTAAGTGGGGCCGTTTGATAGTAGAACCATGCAGAATCTCTTTGCAAGTTGGGGGAGTAAGGCCTGCTGAATTGATAGAATGGCTATGCGAAACTCCTCCTGAAGCATTGGAAGGCGTACTTTCTGTAACACTACCTAATTCCAGAGAAGTAAGATGGAGGTTTGCTCAAATCGCCAAAATCTTTGGTATTTTACGCCACGGCGTGGATCCTCGAAAAATCAACATTCAAGCATTGTTGAAAAAATATCGCGGCACGCCTGTAATGCAGGAGGTATTATCCAAACTGTTCCATGAAAGGATGGACATCGTCGGTGCTACAGATGTAATGAGGGCGATTCAATCCGGATTGATTGGCCTAGAGGTAACCGCTACTGGACCTTTAGGAATCTCCAGTAGGTCAGAAAAAGATTTGTTGTTGCCCAATTTCAACAATCAACAGGTCAAAGCAAGATTAGAAGGGCGTTTGATGAACGAGAGAGCTGTTCTTTGTTGTCTCAGATGTACCTCAATCCGTAGGTTTAGAGTAGCTAGATATCCTGAAATCAACGATTCAAAGAAGTGTTTGAAATGTGGAGGCCAAATGTTGGCTTGTGCGAGAGAGGGGTTGGAGAAACAATTGATTGATTGGGTTAAATCAGACGATGAAAAAGTCCGAGACCGTATGATGAAAAATGCCCAATCAGTCGCAAATAGAGGCATGGATGCAATCCTTGCACTCATGGGTCGTGGAATAGGGGAGGCAACTTGTCAAAGATTGATGCGAAAGGTTCAGCGTGGTGACAAGGATGGTTTGTTAGAAGCGATTCACATTGCAGAAATAGAATATGCCAGAACTCGTAGGTTCTGGGGTTAATCAGAATCTAGTTCCAACAAGTTAACTCTCTTGGCAGCCTCGACAACATCTCCTTCTTCCCACCAGTCCACAGCGATGAATGTAGGCCTCTTGCCATGGGTGTCAATACATTCGATGGCCCTATCGACCATGAAATCAACATCATTCGCCTCACCAGCACGGGTAGGGTCAGATAGTCCAGCTTGATTCTTCAACCAATTATTCATGTGAAATGCTGGTTGATTAGAATCTCCTCTCAATGGTTCACAATCCATAGACGCAGTGTCATCATCCGCATAATTGGTAGTCCAACTGTGAGTCAAGAAATCATGGAAATATGGGTGTGCTGAATCACCAGGTTGTTCCCAGAATACAACCAATCGCTTGTCCATGTTTATCATTTCAATCAATGTAGGCCATTCTGCATTCATCTCATGTATATACATTTGATCCGTAAGTCCCACGTCATCAAAAATTTCCTTCAGGTGGTCTCCTTCTACGTGATTCTCAATAAGTAAAGTCACGATGTCACGGTCTTCGCTACTCATTTCAGATTCTAATTTGTTCAACCAGTTCCAAGGGTCGACAGCGCCATATGTACAGGGGCTAAATCCTCTATCTGAATCTCCATGACAGAATCGAACTTGAGACACGCTTTGGTCTGCAGTTGTTAGATAATGTGTATCGAGCATGAATGCTCTCATTCCAGCATTCCATTGTGCTTGGAAGCCAGTTCGATGATTGCTTGCAGGGTAGTAGATATTATCCTCATGTGTCGAGAAGGAATTATGAGTTTCAGGGAAAGTCACTTGGTCGTATGTTCTGTGACAAAGAATAACCAAACCGTTACACGGGATGGTCTCTAGATATTGACAGGTACCATCGTCTTGGGTAGCGTTTGAATCATAATTTTCTGCTTCAGAATCTGTGCATCCTAGAACAGGTTCGGGTTCAGGCTCCTCATATTCGCACGAACCATCATCTTCCTCTGCCTCCGGATTGTAATTTTCAGCATCGGAGTCCGTACAACCTCGTATGATTTCAGCCTCAACGATTTCTTCGTTTTGCGAATCATCTTCACTATTCAAATCGTCAAGATAAGTACATCCAGGTAGAAGTAGCAAACTTATCGCTACCAGAACCTTGAATGTGTCCATAGTACACATGGCCACGGTATTGGATTTGAAACCACCGTCTAAAATCGTGGGTCTTTAGGCCCATCTGTGCGTCTAATAGCAACTCCATGCTCAATCAGATAGTCCACCCCATTGACTCCACCAAAACCGCCATCGACGATTATGACTTGTCCTATTCCTGCGTGATGAATTAGTTTAGCACACATCATACAAGGTTCTCCAGTAACCAACAACCATGCGTTATTGGTAGGAACTCCATTAGCGGCTGCGTTGCAGATAAGATTCATTTCGGCATGGTGGCATCCTATTTCGACTCTAGTGCCAGATTCGACTTGCATAGTATCTCGTAGACACTCATCGCCTCCACAAAGTTCTCCTCCGCCTCGAGGGCCACCATTGTATCCATCCATCAGAACTACGTTTCTTTTTGGATCTACCAAAAGAGCTCCAAATTTTCGTCGAGGACAGTTACTAGCCTTTGCTAGGGCAAGACATTGTTCGATACGAATAGCAAGATGCTTGTCCTTCATCGGTTGACCCAAACCGATTCACTTCATCAAATTATGTCGGCATCTAATCCAAGGTGAGATAGGATATTTCCACATAAGTAAAGTGAGCCAGTTACTAGAATCAAATCACATTCTGCGGTAAATGATTCTATTGCAGTGCTAGGTTTTTCAATATGTTTAGCACCCTCTATTGGTGCTATAACTCCAGGGTATCTGCCTTCCTGAGGTTCAGTAGTAATCACTTCGACAGGAGGATGTTCAATCATCAGCCGAAATAGAGGATTTAGAAATGAATTCATATCTTGCTGAGGGGATGTTCCAAACAATAACGACCATCTTTCTGGCAAAACCTTGGCAATTTCAGGAATCGCTCTTAGCATACCACTTGGATTATGTGCGGCTTCTAGTAGATAGTTCGGATTCCCAGGAACAAATTGCATTCTAGCCGGCCATTGTATGGGTCTCCTAACAAATGAATACCCAATCATCGCACAGAGCCTTTCAGCTAAATCGCCGGCTTCTTCCATGAAAGTAGTTGATTGAGGAGAGTAAAATCTTGCACTAATCGCCTCTTCTCTCATCGCATTTCTCACTCTGGGAGAACCAGGGTCTCTGATGAGCATAGGGACACCACTTCTCCATATCGCCGCTTTTTCTCGAGCGACTTTTTCGATAGTATCGCCCAATATGTCGCTATGCTCTAAACTAACAGAAGTGACCAAGCAACCTACGACCTCTGCACTTCTTGTGGCATCTAATCTGCCACCTAATCCTGTTTCAAGTACCATTATCGATGCTCCGGCATCTCTGCATGAAAGCAATGAAACAAGATAGGTAATCTCGAAGAAAGTCAATTCCATTTCTAAAGCTCTAACCGTTTCTAGAGCCTTGTCAAATTCCTCACTGGAAATCGATTTTCCATTCATTCGAACTCTTTCTTCAATTTTGATTAAATGAGGCGAAGAAAACAGTCCTACCCTATATCCGGCTCTAACCAATCCCGCAACCAGTTGAGCACAAGCACTTCCTTTGCCATTCGACCCAGCAACATGGATGCAATCCATGCTCTTATCTGGGCGGCCAAGGGCTTCGAGTGCATCGTTTACTCTTTCTAATCCAAGCGACATACCCTTGGATTTTGAAGAGAATAACCACTCTCTAACTTCCTGCATAGTGTTTGGCCCCGTAGGGGCCAGACCATCCAATGATTAGAAAACCACCCTCACTCTCGGTGTAAAGCATGGGAGAGTCTGCATCACAGGACCATGTCAAGCGCGTAGAACGTGAATTGGCTAAAGAAGAGAGTCTTCTATCGAAAATGATTGAGCAGGCTCCGGGCATGTTAGGCATGGCTGGAATGTTCATCGTCACCATATTGTTGGGCATTTGGTTACAACCTTGGTTCAATTCTGCAGGGTTACAAGCCTTTGGTGAATCCGGTTCAACACAAGTTCGGTGGATTGCTCTTGAATTGGTAGCAATTTTTGCCTTCACTTTCCTAATCCTGTGGCTTGCAAAAAACCATCTTCAGCATTTGATTAAGTATGGTTTGTTATTCGTTTTATTCCTAGCACTTTGCTATACAACTGTGCCAGGAGCACATATCTTGCTAGTTCCTGAAATCGAAACCGAAGCCTTCGTTTTCTCTGAAGAAAATGAAATCGAAGAAGAGTTGATTGCAGTAATTTCTGATGGTTCTACAATTACTCACAAGGCCATCTATGCTGAAAATGCATCCAACCATAGCCTACAAGTTTCGAAGAGGGGGATTGATTCATCTCTCAATTGGACCATAGAATTGAATGCCTTCCCCGGCGTTCCAAATCAATTCGCAATCACTGAAGGCGAGTATGGATTTACTGTCAACAATAATGCTTGGATTTGGACACTTGACAAATCAACAGGCACAGTTCTCAGCAAATATGCGTGCTTTGAGTTAGAAAACTGGAATGGAACATTCGTAAATGCTACTGAGGACCCATCGATTGGGGCTTGTGTCACGGCTCTCGAAGTTATCGAAGATCCTGATGCTGATGTAGGGCAGGCCAAAGGTGCACTGTACATCACTACCGCTGCAAACACAATAGTTAGGACAGCAACATTTGCCGACTCTTTTGTGGATAACGAATTCGTAGATGACGCTGGCATTCACCGCTTTGAAGCACAGTGGTCATTCCCTCAATTGCAATTAAACGACAAAATTATTGAAAACCGTCAATATGATGAAGACAGTTTGTTACTAGCAACTCCAGTTGGGGTTGCTATGATTGAATTAGAACAATCTGCAGCTATATTCCCAGGCCCTGGGCCTGCGCCAAGCGGTTGGGTCGATCAATGCAGTCTAGAATGGATTTACACTGCTGATTCTAATCCAATAACTGCATTTGAAGTTGTTACTAGCCCATGGGATGATGAACAAAACCTAGCAATGGTTGGCCAACTGCAAGGAGAGATTAGTGCATGGATTATCGATGATGATATCGATGAGTTCTTCGAAGAAGAAGAACGGTTTCGTGGAGATGATGCATTTACTGGCCCAATCATCGATATTGTAGGTGCCGACTTAGACGGAGAATTTGGGGATGAACTTTGGATTGCAGACGGAGATGGAATTCACGGTTTGTTCTATTCCTCACTCATCGAATATGTTACCATCGATGCTGAACTTGAAGTAAATGATTCGATTTCAGTAAATGGCTTTGATGTTCAGACAATCAGTTATGGTGAATATAACGACTCTCAAGGAAACCCATTGTTCTCAATGGAAGTTTCAAGCGGAGTATTCGACCCAGATACAATGTACAACTCATACGGAATTGAGTGGGATAATACTGCATTCTTCCTTGGAATCGGTTTAGCAGTGTTACTAATGGTGGCTTTGATCATTAGGCCAGAATGGTATGTGGTGAATACGGTCGGCGTTCTTGTTGGTGCAGGTGTAATCGTAATGCTAGGAGTAACATTTGTTCCTACTTTGATTGTAATCTTCATGGTACTAGCAGCGATTTATGACGCATGGGCGGTCTACCGTTCCAAGCACATGCTCGACCTTGCAGATACAATGATTGGACTAAATCTTCCAATCTTATTGGTTGCTCCTCAAGAGTCTGGATATTCGATGCTAGATAACAATGAGAGCATCAGGCCATCTGAAGATACCGTTATTGTAAGCGAGAAAACAGATGCTCCTGTCAAGAAAACCATGGTCAAGCGAAAGAAGCCAAAGGAAGCGATGTTCATGGGATTGGGCGACGTTATATTCCCTGGTATGCTGGTAATTTCTTGTGTAAATTTCATTGCGACCGATGGCTTGGCTATTGGAATTTCAGCCTTGATTGGAGGTCTCGTAGGATATCTAGTATTGATGGGATATGTAGCATCGGGTAGACCACAAGCCGGACTACCTCTCTTGAACGGCGGTGCGATACTTGGTTACATCATCGGAGGCTTACTCTTCGTTGGTAGTGCGGCCTTTTCGTTTGGTATTTCTTTGTAGGTGAAATGAAATGTTGAGCATTGATTTATTTCGCAATGAATCCGATAAGATTCGTGCTGACCATGATAAACGTGGTTTGCCGCACGATAGAATCGATCAGGTAATCGATTTAGATCAGCAATGGCGAAATGCTCTCAAGGACATGGAAGATGGTCGTAGAGAGAGAAATCAAGCGGCCAAAGGAATCGCTGAAGCAAAAAAGAGCGGTAACAAGGAAGAAGCGGATAGAATCATGGCACAAGTCAAAGATTTGGGAGATAGGATTTCTGCTCTTGATGAGAAAGCAAACAGTTTGCTTGAACAGAGAGATAGCATTAGAATGCGAATCCCAAACCTTCTGCATCAAGCCGTCCCAGTTGGCGATGATGAATCAGGAAATACTCAGCATTCCTTACATGGTGAAAAGCCAGAATTCACTTTTGAGCCTAGAACTCATAATGAATTGATAGAGATGAACAAATGGGTCGATTTAGAAAGAGCTGCAAAGATAGCAGGCAGCCGTTTCTTCTTTTTGAAAGGTGATTTAGCACGTCTTGAATTAGCCCTTCAATCCTATGCGGTTGATTTCTTGATAAACCGCGGTTTCACCTTTGTGCAGCCACCGGTTATGATGAATAGAGCGGCTTACGAAGGAGTTACTGATTTATCAGATTTCGAGACTGTGATGTACGGTATTACTCCAGACCCTCTATACATGATTGCTACCAGCGAACACCCACTGACTTCAATGTACATGGACGAGGTATTGGAGCCAAGTTTACTTCCAATCAAGATGGTTGGAGTTAGCCCTTGTTTCCGCAGAGAAGTAGGCGCACACGGTCTTTCAGACAGAGGTATTTGGCGTGTTCACCAGTTCACCAAGATCGAGCAAATTGTCATCACTCATCCAGATGATTCTTGGGATCATCATGAGGATTTATTACAGAACTGTGTCGACCTTTGGGATGCATTAGGTTTGCATTATGAAGTTGTCAACATTTGTACAGGAGATATGGGTACAGTGGCTGCTAGAAAGTACGACCTAGAAGCTTGGCTACCTGGTGCTAAAGCATTCAAGGAGATTGTATCATGTTCAAATTGCACAGACTATCAAGCGAATCGATTGAGAATGCGTTATCGCACTAGCGAGGGCAATGAGGCAGTCCACACACTAAATTCTACAGCAGTTGCTACAAGCCGTGCATTGGTTGCAATTATGGAACAGAACCAACAGGAAGATGGCAGAGTCAAGATTCCCGAATGTCTAGTTTCATTGATGGGAGGTAAAACCCATCTCGAACCAAGTAGGTGGTGATGAAATGCGTAGTGCGGTCTTCATAATTTTGACATTCTTCCTCGCATCATTCAGTGGATGTTTTGGTGAAGACTTAGAAGAAGAATCAGTAATTCCTAAAATCACAGTTGATGATGTTTCTAGTGCAATACGAGGGCAATACATGTCTATTGCAGTAGACTCAACTGTAGATTGGACCGTAAACCGTTCACCAGGTCTATTCCTTATGGATGAGTTTGGTGTATTGAGAGATGCAGACGTGATGACATTCCCGGCATCTCAAGAAACACTTAATTTCCTTGTCATGGATTCTGAAAGAGATGACATTCAGCTGGAATTTACAGCGGGTGAGGAAATATGGAATGTAACTCTGATGTTGGAAGATAGTTCAGAAATGATGTTAGTAGATGGTCGCAGGGCATACGAAACCGCAGATATGTTGACCTCACAATACAACAATCGTTGGTGTGCATCAGCATCCATACACGAAGGTGGTGCAGCATATGAGAATGCAGCCGAAGCTATGGAAGATAAGATGTGGGATATGGGTTTTGATCACGTAGAAATAACTCGATACCCAGATGATCCAGACCAATTGAATATTGTAGGCTACAATTGGGGAAGAGTAAACCCTGATGAATACATT
Organism: Candidatus Poseidoniales archaeon; assembly: GCA_003602415.1. Classification (GTDB taxonomy): domain Archaea; phylum Thermoplasmatota; class Poseidoniia; order Poseidoniales; family Poseidoniaceae; genus MGIIa-K1. The sequence continues at coordinate 60,723 of QQSK01000013.1, forward strand.
GTAATTGGCGGGCATTTCGATATTGCATACATGTTCACTCCACCAGGAGGAGGGACTAATGAAGGTGCAAATGATGACACTTCTGGTTCTACAGTATCCTTGGAGATGGCTCAAGCATTAGCACAAATGGAGTTTGACCACACAGTTGTTGCTGGACTGTGGGCATGTGAGGAAGAAGGCCTGTTGGGAACCAGAGCATACGTAGCCAATCTACCAGAGAATGTCTCGGTCCGAGCATACATGAACTTCGATATGGTAGCGTTAAATTATCCAATCACTCCACTCACCGAACCAGTAATAGGTCCAGCAGGAGAAATTTTCGAGCCAACAAAGTATGATTGGTCTATCAGTGTCGCTGGAGCAAGCCAGGAAAATATGGAAAGAATGCATGATTGGGTTGGTACGACTATCGAAGAAGATTTGGCATACGAGCCAACAGAAGGAAATCCGATTTACTGGCAGATAGCAGAGTCTTGTGCTTCTGACCATTGCTCTTTCTTCCAAGCAGGTTATCCAACTTTCAATTTCTTTAGCCCAGGAGGAGACATTTCATTCTGGCAAGAATGGCATTCACCTTCAGATACCTTCGAATTCATGACGGCCAAAGCAGGTGGCCCAGATGGAATGGCCAGTGGGTTCAACAGTCTTGTGTGGGCAGCCCTTGACCTATTCGTCAGAGTCGACAACGCAGAAAACTTCCACGGCAATTGGAAAGAATCCACTGAATAGTTGTTGCAAATAATCTAACGCTAGGTCCCAACTTAGGCGCTATGAACTGAATCGGATTTCAGTTAAAGAAAGATAAATTCACAATGTTTGTTGTCCACCAATTGGCATTGGAGTCAGCATTGAGATACTTTCTCCACGTAGGCTTGGTCCTGTACTGAAAGTTCCAAAGATTCCAATGTCTGCTATGTTATGAGATAGGGAGAACCAAGTTCTACCGTATGCATCAACTCGAATATCCAAGAAGTCTCCTAATCCTCCGCATCGATTGTATCCACAATCCACTTCGATATCGAGTGGGTCATCATCTCCATTTAGTTGAACAGTTGTCAGTAATGGCGTTTCATTGAAAGCATCAGTAGCATAGGTCAGGTAAGCATTCCAAGTCTCGTCTTCACCTTCGGTCTCACCAACGTAACCGAATGCAACAGTTCCAGCATCTCCTGCTACAACTACTGGGAATCCAGTGCCTGAGAGGTTGATAGGCGGGGCGATCATTGTTGCATTGGACCAAGTGTCTCCTTGGTCCACCGAATAGGACCAGTATGGCATGTTGTCTAATCCCATCCACATAGCGTGAACATTACCTTCACTATCCACTTCCACTTGGGCTTCTTCAGCATTCCATGTGTCTGCAATTCCAGTTTCAGTAGTAGGTAAAACATGTTCAGTCCAACTAATTCCTGCGTTTGTTGTTCGGAATACAGAGTATCCATCGCCAGTGCATCCCTTGTTGCCACGGTAGAAATTTCCGTCTATACTTCCAACTAAGTGTGCTGAAAGGCCACCAGAGTTGCAAGATATAGGAGCGCCTGATGTTTCAGGACCCCATGTTGCTCCTCCATCTTGGCTAGATGAACAGAGTGGATGTGGCGCATTTCCGTTGATACAGAACATCCAGGTTGTTGGATGGAATAGGGCAGGCATGTTGCTACTAGCAATCGTTTGATGGTCTTGGACGGAGTAAATTTGTGTGGCCACACTAGGACCATTCCAACTTGCTCCTTCATCATCCGACCATTCTACAGTCATTCCAAGCAAGGCATGCATATCGAATTTCATGATTCTGCTTGTCCATAGATCGACATAGATGTAGGGGTCGTTAGAGTTAGCAATCGGTGGATAATCAGGGTCGTAGATATTTTCGCAACTGTAATCCAATACGTCATGCATTCCAATTAGGTCACAAGAAATGATTGCTGTGGAGCCTGCAGGTCCATTGCCGTAGGAACTCATCATCATCATGTCACTTTGTGTTATTCCCATCGTTGGCTCAAAAGTTGATATTCCAATACCGTAGTATGTGCCCATTGCTTCAAACGGCATATTACGCCCATCGAAACCGAATTCCTCATTGCCCCATGCATCTACTGCATCAGGGAAGTGATACCATGTTAATTCGGGTCTTTCAAAATCCCAAACAGGGGATGCTTCTACAACAACTTCACTTTCTTCCTCTCCAAAGCATCCAGCAAATGAAGCGCTGAGCATTAGCAATGTGAGGAATATAGGGCGCAATCAATCACCTCTGAACAAATCAGCACCCAATAATGGAAGAAGAACGGAGGCATCACCTTCAACACAAACATTTGGTGCTTCAGGACGCATTTTGCCCCAACTGATAGCTTCTCTTAGACGAGCACCTGACAGACTACCGTCGTGTTCTGGGGCCGTTGTAATGTAAATTGCAGAATCTAAGCCTCCACGGTATTGATTCCACCAAATGACGTGGTGTTTGGAAATACCTCCTCCCACCATTAGTGCATTTGACTTTTCAACATCCCATGTAAGGTCGCTCATTACCTGCTCATCGGCAAGTGTGTCGATATGGAAATCACGATATTTCTGTCTAAACATGAACAACTGCGCTCCAATACTGCCGTCTGTGATTCCAGGGATACAGACTGGGATTTTGTTCTTGTAGGCCCAGTAAATTAGCGAATCTGGAGTTCCTATTCTCTTACCCAGCTCCCAAACTAGGTGAATTGAGCCGAAACCGATCCAGGCATCTGCACCTTCTTTTCCAGTCTCTTTTATTCTGTCATTTCGAATATCTTCGAGCACCGGCATTACGACGGCCTCGATAATTTCCCCATAACTAGAGTTGGGAACAATTACGTTTCCTAAACGCATTAGTTGATGCTCTCCAAGTTCGATATCATCCAATTCAAATGCGCCATGGTAATAGTGCTTGTAAGCTCTAGCGATATCATGGTCAAGCATTCCACATGTTGTTGAAACAACATTGAACATTTTCCTCTTTATCGATTCAACGAAAAAACCTCTGGTACCAGTTGCACACAGGCATGCAGGGAAAGATAACCAGTTTGTTACCTTGCTAGCATCAGCATCGACTTCATCGATTTCAGATTTCATGTCTTTGAGAATATCTCTAGCATAAGCTAGTTTGGTTGCAGTGAAACCGCCTGCGGTTGCCATTTGATCGATTAGCGATTTTGGATCGCTCAACTCTTGGAAGTTGTAGTCCTTGACCGGCTCGTCGAAAGACTCTGGGTCGATTGTCATGTGTCTAGCCGTGAGGCTTTCGCATATGAAACCCATGACTATGTCATGAGGATTCCATCTCGAGGATTTTATCTCTCAAAATTGCGGCCCTTTCGAAGTCTAATTCTAGTGCTGCTTGTTGCATCATGGCCTTTAATTCTTCAATTGAATAATTAATTTCTTCAATTGGTTGAGAAATGTTGCTTGTAACCGATTCTGATGCGGTCCATTTACCTGCGCCTACCTTCAAATTACTAGCCCAATCTCCATCCTTCCGGCCGCCTTTAGATGCCACCAATCTTTTGCCACCAGATGTTCCTGCAATGAGTTCATCAACATCGCTACCCATCTTGGGTAGAGCCTTCTGAATGGTAACTGGTGTGATGTCGTGTTTTTGATTGTGAGCCATTTGTCTCTGTCGCCTTTCGAGAGTTTGTCTTATCGAAGCGGTCATTGGTGGACTCATTGAATCAGCATACAAAATTACAGTTCCATTAGAATTTCTAGCCGCTCTTCCAATCGTCTGAAGCAGACTTCTTTCATTTCTAAGGAAACCTTGTCGATCAGCATCGAAAATTGCAACTAAACTAACTTCAGGTATATCCAATCCTTCTCGTAACAGATTGATTCCTACAATGGCATCTATGTGGCCAATTCTTAGAGCATTGATAATTTCGGTTCTCTCAATGGTATCGATTTCAGAATGTAGGTAGTGGGCTTTGATTCCCATTTTGTTTAGATATTGAGAGACTTCTTCTGCAAATTTAATGGTTAATACAGTGACTAAGGCTCTTTCACCTTTAGCAATTCTAGCATTTATTTCAGAGAGAAGGTCTGCTACTTGTCCTTCAGTGCCTCGAACTTCAATTGTAGGGTCCAAAAGTCCAGTAGGTCTAATCTCCATTCTTGGAATGTCTTCAATCATCTGAAGCATATCGTACATGCTTTCAGCATCTGGATGTTTTTTGCTATATTCTGGCTCTTCAACACCGCCGCCTCCGGCAGCATGTCGAAGTCCTAATGGTGCATCTTGTCCTGTCGTTTCACACAAGTGGAGTAATTCTCTTTCACCTGGAGTTGCGCTAACATAAACCATCTGTGGGACTAAACTCTGAAACTCTCTAATTTTTAATGGCCGATTATCAGCGGCAGAAGGTAATCTAAATCCATGTTCAATGAGATTCAATTTTCTACTGCGGTCCCCTCCATACATCCCTCCAACTTGAGGTAAAGTGACGTGAGACTCGTCCATTATCACAAGGAACTTTTCAGGGTCACCGTGGAATTGTTTAGCTGCAGCAGCAAAGAAGTCTAGTAAGCAGTACGGTCTTTCACCAGGTTGTCTGCCGTCGAAGTGCATAGAATAATTTTCTACAGCAGTGCAATGCCCTATTTCTCGTAGCATTTCGAGGTCATATTGAGTACGTTGTTCTAAGCGATGCGCCTCGAGTTCCTTCCCTTCACTTTTCAGTTCAGCAACTCTGCCATCAAGTTCATCCTCTATGCTTTCAAGTGCATTCTCAAATCTCTCTGGACTGACCATGAAGAATTCTTTGGGATGGATCCATGCTTCATCTAATTCGTCCAATACTTCCCATGTCACAGGGTCACAAATTTGGATATGCTCGACTCCATCAAAACCAAACCTTACTCTCAAAGGGTCGTCACGACTCGGCATCCATACGTCTAGATTTTCTCCTCGTAATCTCACCTGTCCTCTCTCTAAATCAGTTGAGGTTCGCCCATATTGGAGCCCTACCAACTCTCGAATTAGGTCGATGGGTTCTATCGATTGTCCTACGTGTATTCTACAATGGTAAGAAAGGAAGGTTTCTGGCGCGTTAAGTCCGTAGATACAAGATACAGAAGAAACAACAATACAATCGGGTCTGCTAACCAAGCTAGCCACAGTTGCAAATCTTTCTTGTTCAATTCTTTCATTGATTGACAACTCTTTGTCAATATACAAATCTCGTTTAGGGAGGTATGCCTCTGGTTGATAATAGTCGTAGTGGGAGACAAAATATTCAACGCCATTCTCAGGAAACAATCCTGCCATTTCTTGATACAATTGTCTAGCCAATGTTTTGTTGTGACTCATGATCAAAGTTGGAATATTTAGTCTCTCAATTAGGTGCGCCATTGCGAATGTTTTACCCGACCCAGTGACGCCTAAAAGCACACATCTTTCTTGTGAATTTTCCAATTGAGAAATCAATTTTCCAATTGCTTTTTCTTGGTCACCTGCAGGCTGATGTTCTGAGTGAATTTTGAACTTTGAAACACTAGGAGATAGCTGGTCCTTGACCGCCCCTTCTAGGGCCTTCGAGATGTCGAAGGGATCGCTCATATTCTCAAATCCTAAGGTAAGTATAATCCACCGTTGACATGGATAACCGAGCCGGTGATGTAGTTCGATTTTTCACTAACTAAGAACGAAACAGTTCCTGCAATATCTTCGGGCGTTCCAATTCTTTTCAAAGGAACTTCCTGTATTCTACTCGCTCTCTTTTCAGGACTATCTCCTGCCAAAATATCAGTGTCCACAAATCCTGGTGCTACAATATTTACTCGCTTTCCTTCAGGTCCAAGTGCCTGTGCTAATGAGCGAGCCCAAAGTGCTAGAGCAGCTTTTGATGCTGAGTAATCTGCACCATGCGCCGAGCCTCTGGTTCCTAACTGGCTGCCAATTACGCAAATCCTTGCATTATCTCTAAGGCTGGATTTTACTGACTCCCACACAAGAAAGGCTCCTTCGAAATTAGTTGCCATGGTTCTACGCAGATGTTCAAAATCGAGTGATTTAGCATCTATTCTATCATAGCGTCCATGATTCAAGACCAAAACATCCACTCCTTCACTAACCCATGGGTGAGTGGCTAACAATGCGACTTCTCTAGCATCCGTCACATCGCAGTTAGCAGCTACAGCATCAACTCCTGAATCTCTTATCTCATCAACTACCATTTCTGCAGGTTTGGATGAATTGCAATATGTGAGTAGGATTCTGTATCCATCTTTTGCTAAGCGCTTGGAAATCGCAGCTCCAATGCCGCGGCCCCCTCCGGTCACAATTGCGGTGCGCATGTACTCCGTACGAAGGCATCTCTCAATAACTCACTGGAGGAATTGTGCAAGTTGAGGAGGTTGCCATCCTTCTGGCTTCAGAACCTTTCCATCATCTCTTCGAATGACTTTTCCATCGACAAGTTTGGCCATGTTGGACCTATGGACTTCATTGAAAGCATCGTCATAGATGTCTTGCATTCCATGATTGATTATCGTTCCAGCAAGGATGTATCCTATGTCTGCTAATGCGTCCAAAACTTCGACTAAATCTCCGGCCCTAGCCGCTTCAGCATACTCTTGAACTTCTTCAGTTAGCAATTTAATTCTCAATTCAATCAACTCATCCGGTCCTAATCCTGGGCTTTCTAGACGAGGGATTTCGAAGGCTTGATTGAATTCTAGCAATGACTTCACTATTGGATTCATAGTGTAAGGGGGTGCTCGCCGCTCTATGAAAGTTGCATTGCCATTAGGAGAATCCATCCGGTGGCAGCGTGTGAACGGAACCACCAATTCTGGAACTGAGAACCGGATGCTACCAAAACGCCAACAACCAAGGCCAGTGAGGCGACTGTACCGATCACGGAAATGGTTGAGAATGCAAAAGCCCATACCGGAATCGAAAGCAACATCACAGTCATTGTGACAGGTGGTTGGAATCTAGCAGGGAATGAATTTACTCCGTTTTCCCTATCGCTATCTATGTCCATTTGTGCATAACCCAAATCGAATGCAGCGATCCATACCAAAACTCCTAGAGATACGAGCATTAAATCTGGATACCAGGAATTTGATGAAATCTCTCCGGTGATTGCTACCCATGCACCTGCAGGCGCTAAAGCAAGACAACCACCTAGCCACCAATGACAAAGCCAAGTGAATCTTTTGAGGTACGGATAAATCACAAATGCTGCGACAGGAATCGGTGACAAGTACAAGCAGAGAGGATTTAGCATCCATGCTCCTCCAACTAACATAATTAAGAAAATAGCACAAAGACTCCAAGCGGTTTGAAGAGACATAGTGCCGGATGCAAGATGTCTTCCAGCAGTCCTTGGGTTTGCAGCATCGATATCTCTATCGATAATACGATTCAATCCCATAGCCAACCCCCTAGCTCCAACAGCAGCAATCATTATCCAGGTCAATTGGAGAATAGTTGGATCTCCTGCCATGTACGCGCCAATGAATACAAATGGTAGGCTGAATAAAGTATGCTCAATCTTGACGAATGATGCTACTTGTTTCAAGTCCATTACATCACCAAATTATTCGGCCAAGGCGGCAAATCAAATCTCTCGATTGATTGCAAAGTCTCTGGGTCGTGCATAGTAATTGCTGGCCAACGTCTTACAGGAGTTGGTCCATCATTAGATGGGATTGGTGTTGTTGCATCCCAGAAAATTCTACCATCTTCGACGATGAAATCTCTCTCAACAGCGAACCTTGAAGTGAGTTGCCAAAGCAGTCTGCGATTGGCTCCCTCGCCGTGTAAATCAAGGTCATTATCGGTAACAAATAACCATCGTAATTCATTTTTGGAGTCCAATTGCCAAATTGAATTTCTCAATTGGTTTATTTTCTCTCTTTGGGCCTTTGCATCTTCCTCATTTGGCCATTGTGCACCAGTTCTTGGTTCTGGTCTTCCTTGTATGTCTGTAGTTACAACGAGCATTGATTTTCGAAGCAATAAACAATCTTCAACATCTTCAAGTTTTGATATTTCCGAGAGTAGTGAATCACTAATTCCGGGGACCTCAGCTTCTCCCTTTCTCCAGGGAGGACACTCATCGATAGAAGAGCCTTCCAATGGCGTTCCGCTACGAGGATCCGCCGGCACCAATTTGGTGGCATCGATGATTAACTTCGAATGTACATTTTCAAATGTAGATGCGGGTTCAAGTGAATCACTAACCATTCCATCGATTATTGTGATGTCACTATTGGGATCTACTCTATCATTGAGAGCATCAAGTAATGCTTCTAAATCTCCAGGCTTATCATCGGTAGCGATTAAGATCTTCAAGAACATCATTTGACCAGCGCCTAGAAGTCCCAAACAGGTTTTGCGAGCTTGTCTTGGATATCGCTGCTTACTTTTGACGATGGCTAAATTGTGGAAGCCGGTCTCAAGTGGTAAATGCAAGTCAAGAACGTCTCTGTGTTGGAATGACAGAATCGGTCTGAATTGCTTACCAATAGCCTCTCCCAAATATCCATCTTCCATAGGAGGTTGACCTACGATGGTTGCGGGAAGAACAGCGTTTTTCCTTCTGGTTATCGCAGTGACATTCAGTACTGGGTATTGGCCGGTAAGAGAATAGAATCCAAAATGGTCTCCAAAAGGACCTTCAGTTCTAGTTTGGGTTGCATCGACCCATCCTTCAATTACAATATCTGCATCTGCAGGTACCAACAAATCTTGAGTTAGCGCTTTTGTAATCCTTAGTCTTCTTTTACCTAAGAATCCGGCAAACATGTATTCCTCTAAATTATCTGGCAGTGGCGCGATTGCAGAGAAGATGAGTTCTGGAGGGCCTCCAATACAAATGGCAACGGGCATTTTTCCATCAGGCCAGGCGGCAGCATGGTCTGCTCCATGTTTGTGAATTTGCCAATGAAGGCCCACTTCTTTGGGACCGTAAATTTGACTACGATACATGCCCAAGTTGTGTTCTCCTGATTTTGGGTCTTTGGTCACAACTAATGGTAAGGTGATATATCTGCCACCGTCCATTGGCCAGGTTTTGGGGATTGGTAATTTTGTGACGTCAGTTTCCATTTTTACACGTTGGCATGAACCTTTCCTGACCCTTTTAGGAGGCATAGAAATGGCGTCTCTGAGTAGTGGCAATCCAGTCCAAGGCCTCTTCACAATTCCTCCGATATCAGGTTTCATCAATGCAACCAATCTATCACCGACTTCTGTTGAATGAGATGCTCCAAGTGCACGCAGAGTTCGATCATGAGATCCAAACAGATTCATTGCAAGAGGTATTTCACTGATGTCACCGTTTGGAAGGCGTGGTTTTTCAAAAATTACGGCCGGTCCGCCAGTTTTCACTAACTTGTCCGCAATGGCTCCGGCCTCAAGTTCTACGTCTACGGGTTCTTCGATGCGTAGTAACTCGCCATTCTTCTCCAAATGTGCGAGCCAGCGCGTCAGATTTACCCAGGCCATGCCTATTCCTGTGATATCTGCTTCATGAATACTTGTTCTCTGCCGACTCATTCAAGTCCCGCCTCCCCTACGGGGAGGCATGGCGAGTTGCGATGTTCTGGTTATCGGGGCTGGGCCCGGGGGAGGTTCAGCCGCCCTTCATTCAGCAAGGTCTGGCCTCAGTACAATGATAGTTGAAGCAGACCCGGAGGTAGGGGTGCCGGTTCATTGTGGCGAATGTTTGTCACAGATGGCTATCGATAATCTGGATCTAGATTTACCCGAGCACGTTGTAGCCCTTGATTGCAAGGGTATACGGGTAATTTTCCCTGACGGTACTGCAAAACTATTGACGGAGAAAGGATATGTTTTGGAGAAGCATAAGTTCGAACAATGGTTGTGTGATGAAGCTGTAAATCAAGGTGCAAGTTTGCACTTATCACACAAGGTTACTTCTATGGAAAGAATTTACAATAGCGAAAATCAATTTGTCAATTGGAAAATAGACGGTAAAGGAAATGAATTTCCAATTGAATGTAAAGCGGTTATTGACGCTTCTGGAGTCACAGGAGCAGCCACAAAATTACTCGATATGGGTACTGAAGTAGAAGTGATTGCAGGGTTCCAATATGAAATGACGGATGTTGAAAATGACGGTTATCTGGACTTTTATTTGTGGCCAGAATATTCACCTCATGGATATGTATGGATGATACCTAAGAAAGGTGAAAGAGCGAATGTTGGTTTGGTGACAACCGACAAAAAAGGAGCGATAAAATATCTCGACAAATTTGTTGAAGATACTTACCTGAAAGGCAAGGGAATCCAGAACCCAGAATGGCGAAAGCCTGGAGTCAAACCAAGACCATTTGGAGGGACTATTCCAATTTCAGGGCCTCGTGAAATCACAACGGGAGATGGACTAATTCTTGTTGGTGACGCTGCTGGCTTTACTTCTCCATTATTCGAAGGAGGCTCTCATCTGGCATTGTGGTCTGGAAGACAAGCCGCATTGACAATTGCTGCTGCAATCGAAGAAGGCGACTTATCCGATTCTAGAATGCAAAGTTATGTCAAAGCCTGGAAGAAACGATTCCCTCCTTACCACAAAATACTGAAGGGCAAAACATCGCTTTATGATTTGAGCGATCAGGAGTTGTCAAACATGGCACATTGTCTTCCAGAAGAGCTAGGCTCCATGTCTGTGCTCGATAAGATTTGGATTGGCCTGAAAATTTTGGTTAAACATCCATTCCTCTACACCAAAGGCGTGATTAGTGTACTACTTTCATTCGGTTACTCAAGGGCTAAGCATTTCGGTTGGTGAATTAATGGAATCTTTGTTGATGCCATTGGCTGTTTTTGTTGCAGCATGGGTCACATTCCGTCCGGATGCTAGATTCACATGGATTCTAGCATTACCATTCTTAGTTCTTGCAATGATGTTTACAATGAATTATGATTCGATTCATTTGGTTGCTTGGTATGGAGGAGAAGAATTACCTCTAAGATACAGGTTTGCAGCAACTTGGGCAGCAAGAGAAGGTCCAATTTTACTCTGGGTAGCATGGATGGCATTGTTGTCAATTATTTGGAGAAAACCACTGCAAGAAGAATCTCCAGATGCTCATTTATTCAGATTAAGACTGATGAACGGGTTTGCACTAACCTTGCTGTTAGTAGCTTGGATATTGCAGCCCTTCAAAGCAGCAGAAGGTAGAGGTCCTGGGCTCAATGAGTTATTACAGACCGACTTGATGGTCATTCATCCTCCCCTAATTTTCCTTGCATACTCACTTTGTCTGACTCTGACTTTTATTGCAATTTCTTCAATTTTCACAAATTTTGATGGAATCAAGAAACGTTTGATACAAGTCGCAAGACCTGCATTCTTCTTCTCAACATTAGGTATCGGATTAGGTGGTCTATGGGCGTATTTGATACTGGATTGGGGGGGATATTGGGCTTGGGACCCAGTTGAAACCGGCTCACTGCTACCATGGATCTGCTTAGTGATGTTACTACATCTCCGAACTAGGCCTGGCAAAACCTCAGACCATATGTGGGCTGGAGTTGCAATGGCATGCGGTGCCCTTGCATTATTCGCCACGATGGTTACTAGAGCAGGTGGTGTATGGGCGGTTAGCGTCCATACATTCGTAGTAAATTCAGCAGGAACACCTCCAAATGATGTATTTGGGAGGATGATGGTCATACTTTCAGATATCAGCGGGATAGAAGTGATGGTTTATCTGCTCGGAATTATTCAACTAATCGGAATTTTCCTTGCATCCAGACTTGGTTTTGAGTTCTCAAAATATTGGTTATTTTTACTTCCAATAACTGCAGTATTAGGGGTTATTGGAGGAGGAGATGTCTTGGATGGTATCCCTCCAACCTTGTTGGTGGTTATCGCTTTAGGTCCATTTGTAGAATCGGGGATCAAGTCATTGCCCGAGGGTCATGATTGGATTTGGTTTGCTATTCCTGCAGTAATGGTTGCTCTCAGATTTATACACGGTATGGTATTGTTTGAATTGCTATCTTTGCTCTTCGCCTTTGGATTAATTTTCGAAGAAGACAGATTCAAAGCATGGGGTTGGGCTACAGCAGGAATTACATTGTTCCTTGCAGCATCTTGGTCTGGAATGTTAGATATTTGGATATGCGCAATCGGCATGTTAGCTTTCATCTCTCCGTGGTTCTTTGTCGAAGAATCAGAAGATAGCAAATTTTCATTCAAAGAGAGAAAGTTTCAGCAAAGAATTGCTCTATGGACTCCGGTTGTAGCTGTCGGATTGTATCTAATTCTGACTCTTGTAATCTTAATGTCAAGTATAGATTCAATTCAATTTGCAGCGCATGAATTGTATGGCGCCCCATTCCTAGCAGCGATGATGTTTGGTTTAGTCATGTGGAGCATGCGTAAGAACCCAACTAGGGTATTCTACCTGATGTTGTCTTTGCCACTTATTCTGATATTTGCTTGGCTCTTTGGTAATTCATTAGGATATGATTCGACAGATATTCTGGGTGCTTCATTGAGCCGAGGACAAATAGGCATGGTAGTTTTAATTCCAGCCCTATTGGCTTTACCTGCAACGATTTCTTTGGTGAAAGAAAATACAGGAAAGAATCAGATTTCGATGTTGGCTCACCTGATACACTTAGGGTTGGTATTGATGATTATCGGGCATGTCATGAGTACGACAATCATCGACAGAGGGACATTTTCTCACAGTGTAACTCTGATTAAAGATGAGAAGGTCGAATGGGAAGGTTATGAATTTGAATTTGTTGAAGTAGTGACCGAAACAGATGATCTGGAAGTCGGTGATGGCTATCTTGGTGCCGTAATCAATGTGTATGAAGATGGTGAGTTAATCGAAACCGTTGAACCAGGTGTGATTAGGTTCGATACTCGTTCACGCTCAGAAGTCGACAGAGTCAGTATGTGGCATGGAGATTTGGTTTTGATTATGGATGGCACTCAAGCCCGCTCTTTGATGGAGGGTAGTGATTTGGTTAGAATCATGGTTTACGATTTGCCAGGAATACATCTAGTGTGGGGTGGTTGGACTCTCATGTTATTGTCTAGTTTGTCAATTTGGATTAACCGTGGAGACCCAACTGATTGAAATAGGGACGGTTGGTCGCCGAATTGCCCCCGTAGGGGGCGATAGGTGAAATACCATGGAAGAAGGAACAATTGTCCATGTCGAATATGATTTGTATAACGCAGATTCAGGCGATTTGATTGAAACTACTAGAGAAGACGTCGCAAAGGAGCATGATATGCACCAAGAGGGTCGCAGTTACACTCCTTTGGTTTGTGTTGTAGGTGCTGGAAACTTAATTTCAGGATTTGAAGCAAGCCTTTTGGAAGCTAAAGCTGACAAGGATATTTCCCTAGAAATTGCACCTGCTGATGCATATGGTGAGAAAGACCCTGACCAAATCGAGACAATTTCAATCGACAAATTACTACGTCACGTTCGTGACCCTAAGTCGCTTTACATTGGCGGACCTGTATCAATTGAAGGCCGTCAAGGAATTCTATCATACCTTGCAGCAGGCCGTGCAAGAATTGATTACAATCACCCAATGGCAGGGCGTACTCTGAAGTACGACTACAAGATTGTCAAGGTTATTGAAGGAAAGGAAGAGAAAGTCGCTGCTCTACTTGAAGCAAACACTGGACAGGAAGGATTCGAAGTCACTTTCGACGGTGATGACATCTCTATCGTAGTGCCACAGACTATGCTTTTCGACCCTAACGCTGCTATGCAGAAATTCCGTTTAGTCACAGTTCTAAGAGATTCAGTAGAAGCTGGAAAGGTTTCGTTTGTAGAAGTACACGAACCAAGAGTTGCAGCTGAAGAAGAAGAGTGAACTTACCCAGTAACACTCATGACCCGAATTGGCGTGAGCGAATTATGGAAGACACAGACTTCTCGAAAGGAGAGCGTCTTCTTTTGACGGTCTTTGGATTAATTTCGCTAACAGTATTTGCAGGTTTAGTGTTCGCTCCAGAAACATTCTGGGATGGTTTTGTTAAAATCTACATTTGGGACCCTATAGTCAAAGATGCAGGTGCTAGTGGCGATGCTGGTTATTCTCAAGTCAACACAATCGTGTATATCCTGACAATGGTTGCTGCGGTAATCGTTCTACAAGCAATCTTCCGTAAGTGGCAACTTCCAGTTGACGACCGTATGGTCTGGGCATTGATTGGCTGGGTTGCTTTAGCTCCGATTCTTAGAGTGATGGAAGACGCAGATTACTTCAAGGAAGGAATCGATGTTTTGTTTATCTCTCCCCTGATACATATTCATCTAGCAGTCTGGCTAGTGATTTCAGCTTTCATTGGACACATAAGTCGCAAAAATCATATTTCGATGTTATCGATGTTGTTAGTGGCATATCTTGCCTTCACAGGAATGTTGGTCTTACCGAATGTTCACGTCCATGACACCGGTCACTTTTGGATACTTGGCGGCTCGATACTCGGTGCTGTCATGATAGCTGTAGTATTGCACAATACATGGGATTGGGACGCAATACCTAGGTCTATGCTTGCTTTCGCCATTGGACTCATAACTATGGGTCTTGGACATTGGATGCAATTGGCAAGAACCCCCTGGGTCCAAGATAGTGGGTTAATGCCTCGAGATAATGAAATTCTATGGCCTGTTCTAGTGGTTGTGGTGATTCCTCTAGTGATTACTTGGGCTGTGTGGAAGAAGGGAGAGGAGGACCTTGCTCAACTTCGGCTAACAGGTCATGAAGTCGGTGTTATTCCAGATGGGATGACATTGGATGAATGGGAGAGCGAAGATCGTTCAAGTCATCCGGTTGAACTTTTGTCTAATAGGGGTATTTTAGCAACCCCAATGGTTGCTGGTATGTTGTTTGGCCAACTCTGTGATGGTCTGGCAACAATGGTCGGAATTGACTGGTTTGGTTATTCCGAAAAGCACCCTCTTTCAGATGCGGTAATACAATTTGGTGGAAGTTTGGATGTATTAGGTGAAGGCGCATGGCTATTTTTCCTTGTAAAAGCGGCTTTGGTCACTCTGATTGTCTGGATGTTTTCACAAATGAGAGTTGAGGGTCGTCAACAACATTTGCGAGTTTTGATTGTACTTGCTGTAATGATCGTAGGAATGGCTCCAGGCTTACGAGACATTGGGCGGTTAATTCTCGGTGTCTAAGCGGTTGATTCAAGTCGAATCCACTGTTCGGTGGTAATGAGGGGCAGACATGGACAGACTACCTACCCGTGTCAATCGTGCAGACCCAGATTATCAAAATCGGCGCACACACAATCAACAATTGATTGAAACCTTACGCGAAAGATTGGACTTGGTCAGCAATGGTGGCGGTGGAAAATATGTCGAAAGGCACCGTAGTCGAGGTAAAATGTTGGCTCGTGAAAGGATTGAGAAAATCATCGATCCTGGAACTGCCTTTCTTGAGTTGTCCCCATTGGCAGCATACGAATTGTATGATGGTAGGGCAAACAGTGCCGGAATCGTAACTGGTGTGGGCCTTGTTCATGGTCGCGAATGTTTGTTCGTAGCAAACGATGCTACTGTCAAAGGCGGCTCTTACTATCCAATGACTGTCAAGAAGCACATTCGTGCTCAAACAGTTGCTCATGAGAATAATCTTCCATGTATCTATCTTGTAGATTCAGGAGGAGCGTTCCTTCCTATGCAAGATGAAGTGTTCCCAGATATTGGTCACTTTGGAAGAATTTTCCGTAACCAAGCTCGAATGTCAGGCGATGGTATTCCTCAAGTGGCAGCTGTTTTGGGGAGTTGTACCGCAGGAGGTGCTTATGTTCCCGCTATGAGTGACGAATCTATCATCGTCAAAGGAAATGGTACGATATTTCTAGCAGGGCCTCCATTGGTCAAGGCTGCAACCGGAGAGGAAGTTACTGCTGAAGAATTAGGTGGCGCAGATGTTCACACTTCTCAAAGCGGTGTGGCAGATCACTTCGCAGAAGATGAAAATGAAGCATTGCGAATGGTAAGGAATGTTGTTGAAAATCTAGGTTCAAGAGAATTAGCCCCATTCGATAGAAAAGATGCTGAAGAACCATTTTACGACACTGAAGAATTACTCGGATTGATTCCATCTGACAACCGAACACCGGTCGATGTTAAGGAAATCATAGCAAGAATCGTAGATGGTAGTAGATTTCATGAATTCAAAGCACGTTACGGTCAAACCCTAATTTGTGGATTCGCACATATTCATGGTTACAAGGTAGGAATTGTTGCAAACAATGGAATCCTTTTCTCTGAATCATCGGTTAAGGGTGCTCACTTTGTGGAATTGTGTGGCCAAAGAGGAATACCTCTAGTATTCCTTCAGAACATTACTGGTTTCATGGTCGGTAAAGCGTATGAAGCAGGCGGCATAGCAAAAGACGGTGCCAAATTGGTTACCGCGGTTTCTTGTGTCAATGTTCCAAAGTTCACAGTAATTATTGGAGGCTCACATGGCGCTGGAAATTATGGTATGTGTGGCAGAGCATATGATCCAAGATTCTTATTCATGTGGCCAAATAGCCGCATCTCGGTTATGGGCGGTCCACAAGCTGCGGATGTTTTGACCACTGTTAAACAAGACCAGAGGGTAAGGGAAGGATTGCCTCCTATGGAGGGCGAGGAACTCGAATCTTTCAGAGCACCAATCTTAGAGAAATACGAAACTGAAGGAAGCCCTTATTATTCAACGGCTCGACTTTGGGATGACGGAATTATCGACCCAAGGGACACCAGAGATGTGTTGGGATTGTGCATTGCGGCCAGCCAAAATGCTGAGTTGCCAAACGACCGATTTGGCGTCTTTAGAATGTAATTGAGAAATTAATTTTTGCAATTGGAGAATTAGATATGAAAAACAAACCTGAAACTTCACTTATTCAATTGGAAATTGATGGTCCGATTGCGCATGTTACCCTTTCACGTTCAGAGAAATACAATGCTCTGAATGTTCAGATGATTTCAGAGTTAATCGAGGTGTTTTCGTGGACGGCTGAACGCTCTGTTGGAGTCAAAGGTATTCTTCATTCTGAAGATGGAACTCCATATTTGCGAGTGTTAATTTTGTCTGGTGAAGGCAAACATTTCTGTGCAGGTGCAGACATCAATATGATGAGAGATGCTGGCGCAAATACTCCAGAAGAAAACCGAAGAGATTCAGAAAGGTTAGATTCATTATTCAACGGACTTTGGTCTCACCCTTGTTTTACAATCGGGAAAATTCAGGGAGTTGCACTTGGCGGTGGAGCAGGACTGATTGCATGCTTAGATCATGTAATTTGTGAATCAGGCGTTAAGATCGCTTTGTCCGAAGGCAAATTAGGAATCCTTCCTGCAGTAATCGGGCCTTATGTCTACAGAAGAATGGGAAGTGCAAATTTTCGTAGACATGCAATGCTTGCCGGTAGAATGGGTACTTCTGAGGCACTAAGGATTGGAATGATTGATGCAATTGATGATTCCTTAGACTCGACTAAAGTAGTTGACGAGGTCCTTTCAACAGGGCCCTGTGCAGTTACATCAGCCAAGGAATTGACACTTGGTTTCGATAGATGGAATGGTGATGACGAATCTTTGAGATTGTGGACATTAGATTTCACTAGTAGAATGCGTGGTAGCGATGAAGGTCAAGAAGGACTCAGTTCATTCTTGGAGAAAAGAAGCGCCAACTGGAAACCCGAGGAGTGATATCATGCTCAAACGTACTCTCGTCGCAAATCGCGGTGAGATTGCATGCCGCATCTTGCGAGCATGTAGCGAAGCTGGGATCGAAGGTGTAGCAATCCATGCAGAGAATGATTCGGGTACTATGTTCACTGAATTAGCAGATATTGCTATCCAACTCGAAGGTGAAGGTCTTGCAGAAACATATCTCAATCAAAAGCAGATATTGGATATAGCAATCGAAAACGGTTGTGACTCTATTCATCCAGGTTTCGGATTTCTCTCCGAGCGGGCGGATTTCGCACAAGCTGTGATGGATGCAGGATTAATTTGGATTGGTCCATCTCCAGATGCAATCACCAAAATGGGAGACAAGATGACTGCAAGAATCACGATGAAAGAAGCAGGAGTGCCAGTTATTCCAGGTGAAGAAATAGATGGTGGCCTAGAAGAGGTTCTAGCAATTGCACCATCGGTTGGCTATCCTCTACTTCTGAAAGCCACTGCTGGTGGCGGCGGTAAAGGAATGCGTGCGGTTCATCGCGAAGAGGATTTAGAGAGTGAAGCAAAAGGAGCAATGCGCGAGGCTCTCAATGCCTTTGGTGATGATAGGATTTACATCGAGCGATTGCTAACCGGTAGTCGACATATCGAAATTCAGGTTCTGGCAGATAATCATGGTCGAACAATACACCTAGGTGAACGTGAGTGCAGTGTCCAACGTCGTCATCAGAAAGTGTTCGAGGAATCTCCTAGTGTTGCATTAGATTCTGAATTACGTAATGCTATGGGCAAGGCTGCCTGTGATGCTGCAAGGGCGGTAGATTATGTTGGAGCAGGGACAGTAGAATTTCTTGTAACTCCTAAAGGGGAATTCTTCTTTTTAGAAATGAATACTAGAATCCAAGTCGAACACCCAGTAACCGAGATGGTCACCGGTGTAGATTTGGTTAGAGAACAGTTGAGAATTGCTGGTGGCAAGCCGATGAGTTGCGGCGACCTAAATATGCGAGGTCATGCAATAGAAGTCAGATTATATGCAGAAGATCCTGCAAATAATTTCTTGCCTTCAATAGGCCCCCTCAAGCGTTTTATTGCTCCAACAGGGCCAGGTGTTCGATTGGATACTGGAGTTAGAGAGGGCGATTCTGTCACTCCGGATTACGACCCCATGCTTGCAAAATTAATTGTCTGGGCCCCCTCTAGAATAGAGGCATTACAACGTATGAGTAGAGCCTTAGACGAGTTCGTAGTTCTTGGTTGTACCACAAACATTCGTTTCCTTAGAGAATTATGTGACCACCCCGATGTTATCGATGGATGGACGACTACAGATATGATTGAGAGATTGTGGCCGGATGGCTGGTCACCAGACATGCCATCGATAGTGAATAATGCAGGTTTGTTGATAGCGGCAGCTTGCGAATCGACCAATCATGGCAGAATTTTAGCATCATCTGGAAATGAAAGTTTGCGACCTTCAACCTTTGAAACGATTAGCAGGAGGTTTCCTTGATGGAGTTCAAGACATCGGATAGCCGTTATGAAATTGAACCAAATCGAGATGGTTCATCATTCGTACATGATGGAATAATCGTTCATGCAGGTGGTGAAATCTGGTTAGAAATAGATGGGCGCAAACATAAGGCTACTGCAACAAAAGTTGGAGATGTTTGGTGGGTCCATGTTTTGGGACATACGCTGCAGTACGAAATCATCGAGGCAGGTGCAACCGGTTCAAATGAAGATAACGGATTAACTGCGCCAATGCCTGGAAAAATTCTCGACGTGCTTGTATCCCAAGGACAATCAGTTTCACAAGGAGATGCATTGATGGTTATGGAAGCTATGAAGATGGAACACAAGATAATCGCTAATTGCGATGGTGTTGTGGAATCAATCCATTTCAATACTGGAGATCAGGTCCAACAAGGTGCAGAATTACTCTCGATTGTGGAAAATGAGTAAGTGTGTCTATTTATGCTACTGTTATTGTAGGTGGCGTTGCTCAGGATTGCAATTTTTTGATGTTCTCTTCGATTGTGTTTGCACATTCTTCAAAGACAATCAGGGGCTGACCCACAGGGTCATCGAGTTGCCAATCTTGGTCAATTCTAATCATTGGACAACTAACCCCACAACCCATAGAGATGACCATATCGAACGATTCACAATCGATGTCGTCGACCAGTTTAGGGTAGAGTCCTTCAGTACTAATCCCTCTAGATTCTAAGACCACGAGGGCATTCTTACTGACACTGCTGGCAGGGTGTGTTCCTGCACTTGCAGCATCATGACCCAAATGTCTAGCAATACCTTCTGCCATCTGTGAACGACAGGAGTTTCCAACACATACGAATAATAGGCGCATGAATGGTTGTGAATAGAAGAGACATATGAACCAATGGCATGTAGCCTCAATAGATGTGGCGGCCAATATTGGTGTATACCGGTATTTTCGTGGCATTATTTGTCACCCATATCATCGCCGCAGCAAACGATTTTGACATGTTGTTCAGACTTGTTGCAGGTTTAATTACGTTACAAACTATGCTCGCAGGTCTATGTTTGCATTTTTTGGGCGGTGATGTGAAACATGCACGGTTCCCACTAGTCGCCCTGAGCGCTGGGCTTGGATGGGCATATGCAGGCATGTCGTTTGCTTGGAGCATTGCAATTTGGATGATAGTTGCGGGAATCTTGCAAATCCTAACTGAAAAAGGGTTGAAGTACAACACACTCGCCCAGTGAATTGATGGCTGACTCACCGGTAAAGGTCAACAACCCTAGCGACGCACCTGCGGCCGCTTCTCCTGAAGAGCAGAAGAAGATGGAAGCAGCATACAATCAAATGAAGCGGAAGATGGCTAT
>QQSK01000013.1:81354-180219 GCA_003602415.1 Candidatus Poseidoniales archaeon
ACAGGACTTGCTCTTTCACTTGCTCAACAAGGATTGAAGGTAGGATTACTGGATATAGATATCACAGGCCCAAATGTTCCAAAGATGATGGGTCTTGATGGAAGGAGATTGAATGTTGAAGCAGGACGTATTCATCCAGCACAAGGCCACTTGGGCGTGAAGGTCATTTCTATGGCATTCCTATTGGAAGATGAAGACACTCCTGTGGTTTGGCGTGGCCCAATCAAGTTGGGTGCAATTCAACAATTCATTGGAGATGTAGATTGGGGACAGTTGGATTATCTAATCATTGATTTCCCTCCTGGTACCTCTGATGAACCATTGACCGTTGCTCAGAATTTGCCTGACATTGATGGCATGGTTATCGTTACCACACCGCAAGATGTTGCATTACTGGATTCACGCAAATCGATAACCTTTGCAAATTCACTGAAAGTTGATGTGATTGGGGTAATCGAAAATATGAGTGGTTACACAGTTAGAGGTAAAGCACCTGCTGGAACCGAAATAGAATTGGCAGCACCAGGTGGTAAGACCATCAAAGTCACTTCAGACGATGAAGGCAACTGGGCAGGCACTCTTGATATCTTCAAGGCGGGAGGCGGCGAGAAGACCGCTGAAGAATTTGGAGTTCCATTCTTGGGTAAGCTTCCCTTCGACCCTGGATTTGTTCGAGGCGGAGATGATGGTGTTCATCGAATTGTTTCAGAGCCTGAAGGACAGTCATCAATTGCATTTTCAGAAGTTGTCGCCCAAATTCAGAGTAGAGTTGAATCTGGATCAACCGATGGCGGCTTGGAAATAATCTGAGGTGTGTAAATGGATATTCCAGAATTGAAGCGCCTAGAAAGGAGAGATTTCGATATGCATCTGACTTGGTCAGATGGAACCGAACACGAAATTACCTATGATGACCTTCGTCATGCATGTCCTTGTGCTAAGTGTGCTCCACAAAGGAATGATGACCAATCTTCAATGGTTCTAAGAAGAACAGTTGAGAAGTTGTCCAGAGAGAAACCCACGGTCAGGCCGGTTGGAAACTACGCACTAGCATTTGAGTGGACTAACGGTTGTTCCTCAGGGATTCACAGATTCGAAAGGATATGGCGTCTAGGTGAAAAACAAGACCCTGACAACGGTAAGGCCTACGTTCATGGTGCTTGGTAATCACCGTTTACACTAGTTTTGTAGCAGCAACTCACTTGTATTCAGTTCGACCCCGACAAGAATAGGAGGTTAATCCATGGACGGCGTATATCTCACTTGGCTAATCTCTGCATTGGCTATTGGTGTGCTATTAATGCCGATAGTAAAACCACCATGGGCAAAGGTCACTTTGCATGGCTTTATCGATTTCTTACGCCGTTATTGGTTACACATTGGTATTGTTTTGGTGATTTACAACGCTAAAGATTTCTTGGACGAAGTAGATCGTATTTTGATGGCTAACACCGATGGTATGTTGAACATGACTCCTTGGATTTATGCGATTGAAGGAGATATGTCGCTTTGGGTGCAAGAGACGTTTATGGCGGATTGGCTAACCGCTTTCATGACCCATTTCTATGTTGTAGGATTCATGGTCATATGCTATGTTTCAATCTTTTACTTTGCATATTTCGATGACAGATATATCGCAGATAGGATGAGTTTGACAATATTCTGGGTTTATGTTTTAGCAATTCCATTTTATCTGTTCTTCAACGTTCAGGTTACTGGCAATTATATTCCTGGAATGGAGACTTTAGCTTACAATCACACTCCTGAAATCAATGATTGGTTCCACCGGATCGACCCATTGACCAACGGAATGCCGAGTTTACATATTGGATTCCCATTTGCAGTTTGGCTGTGCTTACTAAGATTCGATACAGATAGCCGATGGGTTGTATACCGTCGAATAATATTCGCTTATGTTCTTCTTACCGCATTTTGTATTCTGTATCTCGGAATTCATTGGTTTGTTGATATCATCGGTGGAATGGTAGTTGCGGCAGTTGCAGTCAGTATTGCCAATAAGATGGCAAATCCTTGGTGGCGTATATTCGATGAAAGAACAATTAACGCCAGATTAGTCACGGTTCTGACCAATCCCAAAAGAGCATTTAGAGTAGTATATTCGGGAGCAAAAGAGAGCTTGTCCCGCTACTCTAAACCGAGTAGTAAGGAAACTGGCGTAATGTTGGCAGTTGTAATGATAATCATTGCAAGTGTAATCACTTGGGATTTGACTCACCAATCAATTCCGGCAGGAGGAGTTGATGCTCCGGTGGGAGTTGCTGCTGCTGATGGATGGTTAATCACCTTAGATGAAAGAGATGCAGGAGCTCTATTGATTGTTCATGATCTTTCAGATTTAGATTCAGAAATCGAGGTGATGCAACCAATAATGGATTTGAATTCAACTTATGCGATTCAAGGCAACATGTTGATTATGGCTAATCAGAGTAAACTATTCGTTGTTGATTTAGAAAATCCTAGTAACGTAATTACTTCATTAGATGTTAATTCTCCATCCAAGGTCGATTTCGTTTCAGATGATCGGTTTGCCATTCTTGAAGATGGGAAAATGAGTTATTGGTCATTAGATGGTTTAGAGAAACAAGGACCTGATGCACCACAGGGAGATAGTGTACTATTGTTTGAGCCTCATATGGGACAGATAGCACTGGTTTTTGCAAGTAACCCTGATGCTATACAGTTAGGAATTGTTGATGCTCAAGGTTTGATTACAATTCAAGTGAATGTTACAGCAGCACCTGGCGAAGACGAAATCCTGATAGATTCTGGATTTAATGTAGATATTCAAAATGCAACGATAACAGACATGTCTCTCTCTTTAGATAATGTTGCGATAACTGTTGATGTCAACGCAACTAGTAGATTGCTTCTTGTGAATACGATTACTGGTGAAAGTCAGTTGGTATCCGACCCCAAATACGCAGCATTTGACCCGGATTTAGGATATGGTGTATTGATGTTTTCAGCATTCCAAAATCTGGACCCAGTTAACGCATCCGAGAAATATTCAGACAGAGAGATTTACATTCACGACCTGTCGGCCAATTTGACAAAACCACTTACTGCGGATGAATTGGATCAATGGGCCCCAATGGTCTTAGAAGACCACTATGTCTATCAGCAACTCGATGAAGACGGAGTAATCAGTGTTGAAGTTCAACCTAAAGAACCTAAACTGCAACCTTATGCTTCGAACGTTTTGAAAATCGGAGTAATTTTAGCAATAACTCTAGTTTTCATCAACGTAGTTCAGAAGCAAAAAGAATCTAACAAAACTAGCCGCCATGATAGCGAACTCGTTTCATGATTTGACCCAGGCGTTTAACCACATCATCCGCATTTGGCGGCATTCCTCCTGGTGCTGCTTTAGGTTCTCCAAGTTCTTCATCTAATGCAACATATCCTTTGAGGACTAAATCCATAGCTCCTTTTACTTCGGGATGACTCGCTCTAAAAATTTCATGAAGTACGTGTAAGTCTATTCCAAAACCTTCCAATTCGTATTCTCTAGTTGCCAATCCAAGGTCGATCAACATAGCATCATTGTCCTTAGTAATTAGAATATTATTTGTGGATAAGTCTCCATGATTTACGGCATTTCGATGTAGTTCACGAATAGATTTACCCACTTTAATGAGCAGTTCTTCATCATATTCCTTATCTTTCAAAATATCAATCAATGGCTTTCCTTCTATTCTTTCCATGATTATTGTAGCCTCTTGAATGTCTACATCCCATATCGCAGGGACCGGTGCACCCATTCTTGCTAACCAAATGGTCAATTTGACTTCGTTTGTCATTCGCCTCATGGTGAGGGTTTTGTCTAAATCAGGGTGCCTCCATCCTCTTGGTCGACGCTTTTTGAGTACAGCATCACGTCCATGCCAAGAGCCAGAAATGACTTCAGCTTCAGCGCCGAGGTGTATTCTTTCACCACCAATCCATGCTCCCATTGTTTAATCGTAGTAGTGTATGCTTGAAAAAGGAGTGCCTGCACGGAGGGTTGAGGGATATCCGTGACTATGTCATTGCCCATGTGCGCAATCGATTTCTCAAATGATGAGATGGGGCCGGAAGAAGCGGCAATCGCTCAGAGGATTGCCGAATTGAAAGAAGAGATGGGTGACGACCTACTCATCTTAGGCCACCATTACCAAAGAGACCAAATTGTGATGCATGCAGATTTGTTAGGAGATTCCTTCCTGCTATCAGAATTAGCAGCAAAATCCGATGCTAAGAATATCATTTTTTGTGGCGTCCACTTCATGGCAGAGTCTGCAGATATTCTAACCTCTGATTCTCAAAGAGTGATTCTTCCAAATATGAGAGCAGGGTGTTCTATGGCAGATATGGCTGCTCTAAATGAGGTTGAAATCGCATGGGACCAAATTTTGCAGGAAACAGGGTTGAAAGATCCTGCAACTGCAAAAGAAGGAGACTCTTGTTTAATCCCTGTAACTTACATGAATAGTGCAGCCGAATTGAAAGATTTCTGCGGCCGTCATGGCGGAATAGTTTGCACTTCATCCAATGCGGCAGGGATTTTGCAGTGGGCCTATGATAGAGCAGGACCAAACGGTGCAGTTCTGTTTTTCCCAGACCAGCACCTTGGCCGTAATACCGGTATTTCAATGGGGATTCCTCTTGAACAAATGGCCGTGTGGACTCCAGGTCAAGAAAACGATTTACCAAGCGATGTAAAGATTGTATTGTGGCACGGATTTTGTTCTGTCCACAAGAGATTCACCGTCGCCCAAATAGATTCATTCAGACAAGAGTTCCCTGATGGAGTTGTTGTGGTTCATCCTGAATGTCCTATGGAAGTCGTGCAAGCAGCAGATGCTAACGGGAGCACAGAATTCATTCGTAAATTCGTGGCTCAACAGAAACCAGGCACCAACATTGCAGTAGGTACTGAAATCAATATGGTTGCAAGATTGGATTCCCAACATGAAAACTTGAACATTCAATGTTTAGAGCCAACGGTTTGTCCTTGTTCGACAATGTACATGATTCATCCAGCTTATCTCCTCGATGTACTCGAAAGGCTGTCTGAAGGTGAGATTCCTAACCAAGTGATAGTTGAAAAATCGGTTCAAAAAGGAGCAAAGATTGCTCTTGAGAGAATGCTTTCAATCAAGAAGTGAGCTCAACGGCCTTCCATCCAATAAGTGCCAATAATGGGCACAGAACCATCGTTATCAGCACATAACCGATTGCCTTGGTCTGGTCATCTGACCACAGTTCAATCGTTTCAACAGAGAATGCAGACATAGTGGTGAATGCCCCAAGGATTCCAGTTCCGATAAACAATGTCAATTCCTTAGAGATAATTTCGTTAGCCAGTGCAGCCATACATATTCCTAGCAGCAATGAACCCACAGCGTTCACTATCAGTGTTCCCTGCGGGGTGCCTACCCATTCACTAATTGCAAAACGTAGAATTGCACCTAAGGCCCCTCCAATCGCCACCGCTATGTATGAATTCACAAATGCCTCTCGTCGACCTTACTCTATCAATCATCCTCAAGTGCTTAGCCCTGTAGGCGGTTATCATGACCATCTGGTTCATGACGACTAATCAGGGCAAGGTTGACGAAGCAAGAGAACACTTTTCGAAATTTGGTATTCCTGTAAGGCAATTTGAATTCGAGGCATCGGAACCTCAATCCAAAGATCTCGAAATCGTTGCACTTTCAAAAATTGAACAAGCATTACCTCATCTTCCAAATGAGAAAGACATGTTGCTAGTAGAAGATGCAGGCTTATTCGTCAGTGCACTGAATGATTTCCCTGGAGTTTATTCATCCTATGTTTTAGAGACATTGGGAACCCATGGAATTTTGAAATTGATGGAACATCTCCACAGTGAAGACCCAATACGTGACGGAAATTTGAGAAAAGCAGAGTTTAGAGCGGTAGCCGTACTCTACAAAGATGGCCAAACAATTGTGGCGGAGGGTGTCTGTCCTGGTCGTATCGCTCACAAACCTACAGAAGGAGAAGGGTTTGGATTTGACCCAATTTTCATTCCTTCTGATTTAGACGAATTAGGAAATGCTCTTCCAGTTGGAGAAATAGGAGTAAAAAGCACTCATGGCACACCATTCGGAGGAATTTCATTGGAAGAAAAACAATTGTTCTCTCATCGTCGAAGAGCTCTTTCAAGCCTTCTTGAGCACTTCGATATTCTGGGGTGATATTTTGAGTGTGAGCGTATTGGCGTAGGTTGAGCAGCATGAAGATGTCGAGACTTGTTGTTATGCTCCTCTTGATTGGAGACATTTTCGTTTTCTTCATGATGCAGAGTCAATTCGATGAAAATGGTCGATGGGCATTAGTGGGCAGTGCGCTTATTTTGGCAATAATTTGGGTATTCTTGGGCGATACTCCAGAACCTCAGAAAGTAGCACGAAGACAAGTTCAAACTGCTAAAAAACCTGAAACAAGTTCAGATGTTGAAGTCGATATTCCAGATGTAATCAAAGAAGATGAAATGGATGGCGCTACTCTTAGGGAGCGAAAATTAGCCAAAGTAGCAGCTAGTAATCAAGAGAATCAGGAAAGCGAAATTACTGTTGAACCCGATGACGATTTGGAAGAAATCACACTCTCGGTCGAAGAGGTTCACGTCGCTGGAGAATATGTTGTCGAAGTCTCGCCTCAATCAATTGAGGATGCAAACATTGCTGCACACATTCAATCAAAGCGTGAAACTCACTCTAGAATTCGTGCACGAATTGAAGAGAGGCGCCGTGACCAGATGGCAGAAATTAGAGCATCTACTGCAAAAATGTGGGAAGAACACAGTTCTGGTGAGGATTTAGTTGGACTAATTCAATCCGAGGGTCATGGTCACAATGTGTTGATTGAACCTGCTACAGCAGAAGCAGGACACGTATATGGGGCAACTCTAGTACGAATCGATGAATCTACAATTCTCAAATTACGCGTTCCTCTTGATTCAGGATATGTAGCGGTCGATGAGAATAAGGTCGCTAGCAATGACTTGCCAGTATTGCCACCAGGCGTCCCCTCTCCATCTGAATTGGGGCTTCCAGACCTCCCTCCACCTCCTGGCGCATCAGGAGCTTTAGCTGCTCTAAGAGATGAGATGGCTGAAGACTAACGATGCTTCCATTCAGGATTGGTTCTGTTTAGGAATGCCTGTACGCCAATTTCTTTGTCTTCAGTATCAAACAAGTTAGCAAATGCTTCTGCCTCGATGGCAACCCCTTCAGTAATTCCATGATCTAATGCTGCTCTGATTGTAGTTTTTGCAACACGTAGAGTGTGCATAGATTTCGAAGCAATAGTTTGAGCAATCTCCATAGTTTTAGCCTCTAAATCTTCAGGCTCGCATAAATGATTAGCAATTCCACATCGATATGCTTCCTCAGCAGAAACGTTGTTGCCAGTCATCATCATTTCCATCGCTCTGCCATATCCAACCAACTTGACTAGGCGTTGGGTTCCACCATATCCTGGAATAAGGCCGAGTTTAATCTCAGGGGTTCCAAAAATAGCTCTAGAACTTGCAATTCTGATGTCACAAGAACAAGCAACTTCACAGCCTCCTCCAAGTGCAAATCCATCGACCATTGCAATAGTTGGCTTACTCAGATTCCATATTGCCTCAATTGCATTATCGGTGAATAGTTCCCTAATTTCATCGGACCCTTTGCCAACGAACTCAGTGATATCTGCTCCAGCAACGAAAGCATGAGGCTTAGATCTCTTGCCTTCAAGTGGTGGATTTGGACTTGCTCCACAGATAACAACACATCTTACAGAATCATTTTGCTCAGCCCAAGAACACATTTCTTTGAGAGCATTTACTACATCTTGATTCAAGGAATTTAATTTGTCTGGACGATTGATAGTCACTTTAGCAATAACCCCATCACCATTTTCACAGGGTATCTCTTCAATGATCACAACTTCGCTCATAACCGGTCCGAGAAAGTCATAGCAAATCAATTTGTAAGCACACATTGAAGTCATTAAGCCCCATCGTTGATTTATGTCCGCCAACGAAGAATCATTGGTTGTCGCTAAAGATTTGGGCAAGAGGTATGGTGACTTTATCGCTCTACATCCTCTTGATGTCAAAGTTAGCTCTGGAGAATTCTTTGGTGTTTTTGGACCAAATGGTGCTGGTAAATCGACTTTCATTAAACTCCTAACAGGTCAACTAAAACCTAGTATTGGAGGCGTTGAGGTACTGGGTATCAATGCGGCCTTACAGCCTCAAAAACTCAAGGCCAATATCGGAATTGTTCCAGAATCAGAATCTCCTCCTTCCTATCTTACCCCTGGAGAATTTTTGCAATTTGTAGGAAAATTGCGTGGTGTCGGGGATTTAGATTCTAAAGTCGAACATTGGATGGATTGGTTTGGTCTACAAGAAAAAAGGGATACTATGTGCAAAGACCTTTCCAAAGGTCAAAGGCAAAAAGTG
This sequence comes from Candidatus Poseidoniales archaeon, assembly GCA_003602415.1. GTDB lineage: Archaea > Thermoplasmatota > Poseidoniia > Poseidoniales > Poseidoniaceae > MGIIa-K1. Next base: position 89,837 of record QQSK01000013.1, read on the forward strand.
ATGTTAGCCTCTGCTTTTATTCATGAACCTAAATTGTTATTCTTGGATGAACCATTCGCAAATTTAGACCCAATCTATCAGAGAAAATGCAGACAATGGCTATTGGATATGGTAGCGAATGGAGGCACCATATTCCTATGCTCTCACGTGCTTGAAATGGCTGAGAGAATGTGTAACAGAATGGCGATTATCAATAATGGGAAAGTATTGGCAGCAGGTACTGTCAAAGGATTGAAAGAAAGCGATGAAGAAACATTGGAAGATGTTTTCATTCGACTCGTAGGTCATTCGATTGAAGAGGCTGAAAGATTAAGCGATGAAGGAATTGATGAGGAGGAATGAATCTGTCCGCTTCAATATCTAGCAGGGATTGGTCCGAACTCTCGGAAAGGTCAACCTCTAAAGCTCTAGGTTCAGTTGATGGTGGCATGAAATTACACACTCCTTTAGTCGGTTGGCAGGCATTTTCTGCAACCTTCAAAGTGATGTTCATCGAAGAGTTCAGAGAGAATCTTGATTTCGCAAAGAAAAGACGCATTCTTCTATTCCCTTTACTGGTAGCATTGGTAACTATGGTCGCTACTATTGGATTACAATTTTTGGTTGGAGAGGGGGCTGCTCAAGGAACGGATTCAATCTCTGATTCCAAAGCATTTTCATGGGGAGAATTACGCTTTGCACTACATCTTCCGTTGCTATTTTTCAGTTTAGGAATGGGTTCATTTGCCTTTCTTGGAAGGGAGAAAGTACTCTCTCGAACTGGGACAAAAAACTACCTTCTAGCATCTCCAGCATTGCAGCCATTGACAAATCCTACGGCACACTTTGCTTACTATGTGAAAGATCTTTCATACTACGTAATGCTGATTCTAACGCCGGTAATTTCTGGAATGGCAATTGGCATAACACTGGAAAGTTTCACTTCAGTGAATACACCTCTTGAGTTTAGCAGTCTGCCTAGAACTTGGATTGCGATGGTTGTAACATTGGCTCAAGGTCTTGCATTTTCTTTCATCGCCTCATCCCTTTGGCTTCTTGGAGGATGGGTTAGTCGAATAACACCGGTTTTGGTTGTAATTTTAGGGACTTCAATCGGTCTTGGGCTATTGCCTAGAGAATATTTCCTGTGGGGATTAGCCACGCAGCAACCAGATGGATTATTGGTTGCTATCCCTGCAATATTCGCCTCGATTTTGTTGGCATGGGTCGCATCTCAATTCGTTCAAGATGACTTTGAAGTCAAGGTTATTTCAAAGAAGGAGATTCTAATTCCAGCATACAATCGCTTAGGATTTTTGGGCAAAGGTCCACTTCGCTTGTTGGTAGCAAAGGAAGCGGTAGACCTCGTTCGTTCTGGTTCGTTAAAGAAAATGATTGTATCATACTCAGTGCCATTGATTGTACTACTAATGATGGCTTGGTTAGTGGACTTTGCCGAAGCTCCAATCCCGATTAACCTTCTTTCATATGCACCGTTTCTTGGATTCTTCGGGTTCAATTTTTACTCATGGTTAACAGCTTTAGACTCACCTGAACACATGAATGGGTTACCTCTCAGCGTTCCGCAATTGATTAGAGCCAAGGTCACAGTTTACTTCCTAGCAACTACCTGGATATCTGTGATTTTCTTGTGTCTGATGGCATGGAGATTAGATGAATGGGCTGTATTGCCAGTCGGTCTGGTAGTCATGATCGCAAACAGTATCTACATCGTTTGTCTAACCGCATTCCTGATGGGGCTTGCTCCCAACAAAGCGATTTTCGATGCTAAAATAATGACTTGGTTTTGGATTGGAACCGTAATACCTCTCCTTGCATTATTCCTACTTTCGTTCACTCAAGGCGATGTTTCATTCTACGAGAATTGGGCCGACCAAGTTGGAGACAAAGGGCTTCAGGCCGAAGCGGTAGAATTTGACAATGCACAAATGGCAGCCGGATTCAAAGGAATCCTTTGGGTAAGTGTAGGTTTAGTGGCTGCAGCAATTTTGTTGATGAAACTACTTGACCGTAAATGGGGAAGGGCAGAGTTCAACAATTGAAACCCTCCGGATGGGCTCATGGGCATGGTAATCGCGGTTAGTGGACTACCTGCTGCTGGCAAGGGAGAATTTGCCGCAATACTTGCAGAAAATGGCATTCCTGTTCGCTCAATGGGAGACATGGTCAGAGCCGAAGTCAAAGCAAGAGGGCTTGAGGAAGCACCACATATTTTTGGAGAAGTAGCTACCTTGTTGAGAAAAGAGCATGGTGATGATGTTCTTGCTCATCGATTGACAGACGCTGTTGATGAATTGCTAAAAGACAATTCAATCGTCTTAATCGAAGGCCTGAGAGGTACTGCGGAAAGAGAAGTATTCTGTTCACATTGGGGTGATAATTTCGTCATCGTCGCCATCACTGCTTCCAAACAATTGAGATTTGAAAGAGTCCAATCCCGTGCACGCTCCGAGGATGGAGATTTGTCGGATTTAGAGGCCAGAGATTTACGGGAAACAGGCTGGGGATTAGACGTGATAATTCAAGAGGCTAATTTTTCATTCTCGAATGAATCAAATCTAGAGGATTTGAAGAAGGAAGTTTCGGCTTGGCTGGATAACCTGTGAGAGGGCCCGTAGGGCCCCTCACAATGGCGAAAGGTCATAACCGAGGCTAACTGTGTCTTGGGTGTCAGGGGGTTCTACATATGGCAAGAAAGGGTGGTAGTAGTCAGAAAAGACAGCGTAACCAACAACGTGCAATGTATGATGAACTCGACAAATATCCAGTCATGCCTCCACATGCATTCGCAAGAATTGTTCGTGATAAGAGGACACTGAATATCATTTACCAGATTATTGAGCCTCCTTTGAATAAGAAGGAACAGGAATGGAGAGATGAATTGCTAGATATTTTCATTCGTTCCCTAACCGCTAATATCGAAGAGATTGATGCAGATCCAACCGCTTACCTACGTACTGCTATGGATAAAGTCATCAAGGCTTATGGTATGAAAATCAACAAGAAATCCAAGTCCAAATTATTCTACTATCTGCGAAGAGACTTGGTAGGATATGGTAAGATGGATGTTCTGATGAATGATGCGAACGTGGAAGACGTATCTTTAGACGGTACCAATGTCCCAATTTTCGCATATCACAGAAAGTTCGAATCTGTTGAAACAACCTGCGTCTGGGAAACAGATGAGGAATTAGAATCGTATGTTATTAAACTCGCACAGCGTTGTGGTAAGCACATTTCCGTAGCTGACCCACTACTGGATGCTACGCTGATGGATGGTTCAAGAATTGTCATGAAACTTGGTCGTGAAGTTTCGACCAGAGGTTCAGCATTTTGTATTCGAAGATTCAAGGACGACCCGTTCTCGCCTTGTGACATCATCGCTTTCCGAACCCTTTCCTCATTGATGGGTGCATACCTTTGGGTTGCGTTCCAGAATGAAGTTCCAATGCTATTCGTAGGTGGTACTGCTTCAGGAAAGACAACCACTCTGAACGCAATGTGTATTTTCATTCCTTGGCAGATGAAGATTGTAAGTATCGAATCTACCCGTGAAGTAAACATCCCTCAGCCAAACTGGGTCCCAGGTCTAACTAGACAGGGATTCGGTGGTGAATCCAACGAAGGAGAGATTGGAGAATTCGAGTTACTCAAAGCGGCTCTTCGTGAGCGACCTGAATACATCATTGTGGGTGAAATTCGTGGTGCTGAAGCGTATGTTCTGTTCCAGGCAATGGCTACTGGCCACTGTGCATATTCAACTGTGCACGCTGACTCTGTACCTTCACTAGTACACAGATTGGAGAACAAACCGATCGATATTCCTCGTGTATTGCTACCTGCTCTGGAAGCATGTGTAATTCAAATTCAGACTCGTATCAATGGACGACGTGTTAGAAGAAGCAAGCAAATTGTCGAGATTGTTGGAATCGATCCAAACTCTTTGGAAGTAATCACCAATGAGGTATTCCGATGGAATGTTGCAAATGATGATTTCATATTCTCTGGAAAATCTTACGTTCTTGAGAAGATCATGGTCAAAATCAACTACAGTCAAGATGAGATGAGAAGGGAATTGAGAACCCGTAAGCGTATCTTGGAATGGATGGTTTTGAACGATATTAGAAAAGCAGACCAAGTGAGTCAAATTATCACTGAGTATTACGTAAGACCTCATGAGATTTTGGCTCGTGTAGATGGTCTACGTTGATTACGGCTAGGAGGCATACTGATGGAGTTAACCGCATGGCAGAAGATATGTCATCGTATTCTAGGTCGTGCTTTCAAGAAAAAAGCTCGTAATGACCAGAAATTATCCGATGATTTGGTTAAAGGAAACATGCCTATCATGCCAGAGGTTTACCTTGCCCAAGTATTCGTTACCACAGTCGCAGTTTCGATAATTTGTGGTATGCTGCTAACAGCGGTATTTTTGCCAGATATTGGATTGATTGCTTGGTATGAATCTAGGCCGGATAGCGCTTATGCTTTGGCTTGTTTCGAATGGGAGTATTGGAATGCGGATCTTGTAGATGAGACATTAGAAAGTCGAGGTTGCCCATATTTCCAATACATGGAGTTCCCATTCTTTGCTAAGATTCTGATACCATTTATTCTAGGCTTTGTCGCACCATTTGGGACTTACAAATACCTCAAAGGTTCCGCAGCAAGAGCTGCCAAGTTGCGTGGAGTCGCTCTTGAAAAATACCTACCATATGCAGCATCTTACACCGCTGCAATGGCGGCTGCAAACGCAACACCTCACAAGATTTTCAAGTCTCTAGCATTGAACGGCGACATCTATGGTGAAATCGCTTATGATTCTTCGATGATATATCGGGATGTATCATTACTGGGATTCGATCTTCTAACCGCCATGAAAATGGCAGTAGATAGAGCGGCATCTCCATGGATGACAGAATTCTTCCAGGGAATGGTTGGAACATTGACTGCTGGAGGTTCATTGAAACTGTACTTCCTAAATCGTGCTGAACACTACATGCGTGAAAATAGAACACGCTTACATGAATTCCTTGAATCTCTTGCTATGCTTGCGGAATCATATGTTGTGGTAGCGGTTGCTATGCCTCTGTTCCTGATCGTTATGCTGGTCATTATGTTCTGGGTTAGCGGTGCTGGTGCTCAAATGGAAGAGAGCACTCTGTATGCAGTTGTATTGTTGGTACTTCCAATGATTCACGCAATGTTCGCATTCATAGTATGGTCGTCTAGTGAAGAGCAAAAAATGTGATGAGGAGGTGAGAATATGGCGCGTAAAAAGAAGGAGAAAATAATCGTCAAACTCGACCTTCCTAAAGACGATTCAACTCTGACCAAATTGTACGCTATTCTTGCAGTCAGCATTTTCTTAGGTCTCGCATCATTCACATTTTGGGTTACCAATTCTCACTTTACGACCGCTCCGAACGGTCAACCATTGTTCGTCAACACGGTTTGCAAATATGACCCAAATTACATTCCTACCTTCGTAGACAATGAGTCATGTCCTATTCTCAAAGACGAACCTGATATTTTGGTCATGGAGCCTGAAGATAATTGGATGGAGTTTTTACGACTAGGTCAGATGTTTGATGTTCCAGGAATGGATGAGAACATTTCAGATGTAAGACCTCCACAGCCTTTGGTTGGAACATGTGATGTTGAGACAGCAGTTCCATCTGATTATTCATTCATATTGTATGACCCTGAAGGTAAAGAAATCGCTAGATATAGCGGTAATACATATGCCAATGGCGACAAATGTGAACTGTTCGTTGATAATATGGAAAAAGGCAATCTCTACCAATTAGTGATCATTTCAGAAGAAGAGGTTCAAGATGCTACTTATCGTTTGGAAATGGATTATTACGATGGTGTTCCTGAAAATATGAATAACAAATCTCAATGGATTGGTCCTGAAGTAAATCTTGGTGGGCTATCTCTTAGACCAACCATTTTCTTGAACTTCTTCGGAATTGGTTTCTTCATAACTTTCTGGCCAGCTTCATTTTACTGGGACAAGGTGAAAGAGAAGACAAACCGTATGGAAGAAAAATTCCCTGATTTCCTAAGGGACCTTGCAGAATATTGGAAAGGAGGTTTGTCCATGACAGTGGCGGTTCAAACCTTGGCGACGAGTGAATACGGTGCGCTGAATCACGAAGTTAAGAAAATGAGTGACCAATTATCTTGGGGTGTAGCATTCGGTGATGTTATCGAAATGTTCGCAGCAAGAGTCGGTACGCCTCTAGTTCAACGTGCAATTTCATTGATATCTGAAGCGAATAGAGCTGGAGGTAAAATTTCGGACATTCTTGTTACTGCGGCAAACGATAGCCGTGAAATCAAGTTCCTAGAAGGTGAACGTAAACGTTCGATTTCGTCTTATATTTCGGTTATTTGGACTTCATATGGGGTTTTCCTAGGTGTTATTGTAGTTCTAGCTAAGGTCTTCATTCCTGCTATTGCAGGTTCAAACTCCGAACCAGGAGATGATGGTGATGCAGGAGGAGGCCAACAATTGGGTAACATGGTTATTCGTAACATTGAGCCCCTGTTCTTCTTGACTATTTTCTACTATGGAGTAACAATGCAAGCATTAGGAAACGGTTCGATGGCAGGTCTTATGGCAACGGGTCGCTTTACAAGTGGAATGAAGCACTCTGGATTGATGATTCTAATGGCAATTCTTTGTTTCAACATCATTGTATTCTCTCCTGATTTGATTGGAATTACAACATTACCTGCCCTCAAACCGGCAGCAGGAACATTCTCACCTTGAGGTGGAAAACGTGCAAAATGACGAAAACGCACAAATTCACATTCTTGAAATGTTGACTTTGTTTTGGCTTTTTTTCATGACAGCTGCGTTTCTAATCACGGTTCACGTTCCTGATGAAATGAGTATTTCAGTCGATGCCGAGATGAAATTTGCAGGTGAAGATGCAATCAATTTGGGATTAGCCACACCTGCTCAAAGTAGCGATTATGATTCGAGATTAGCAGAAATGTTGGCTAGCGGGCAAACCGATGAAGCATGTGAAATGGTACAAAATTATCTTGCTAACGGCATTGAAGCAAATTGTTGGTTAGCCAAAGACTCGGGCACTTTACAACCACATGGCGAAGTTGCAACTCCAGGTTCAAGCACTATTGCTGCACATGGAATGGTTGCAGTAGACGGACATCTTTGGACCATTACTCTAGATCTTTGGGAGCGTGGTTCATAATGAAGACCAGCCAAAAAGATGAGCGTGGTCAAATGCTTCTTGCCACCGGTGTAGTTTTGATGATGTCTCTACTATCCATGGCAATCTTTGGTGTCAAAATGGCCGGTATTTCAATGCCATATGACACAGCAGGAGATGATACAATACAAGCCTCATCCGATTTGGCTGCAAACCTACCAGCACTCACAGAATCAAGGGCACAAATCTGGTATGATGCCGGACTTAGCGAGATTGAAAGTGTTGAGAAATCGATAGAGTCTTTGCATGATGATGTCCTTCACCATGGAGAAATACGAGGTGTCGAATTGAAATTACTCAATATTACAGTATCAGATTCTGACGGTATCATCACAGTCAGTACCGAATTAGGAGCTGCGGATAGAAATTCGATGCTCACTCGAATAATCTCATTCGAAATCGATTTGGATAGTTGATCAGTGAGTCTTTCTCCACTCATTCCAAGCAAGGTCTAGCCAATGGTTTACCTTTGCTAAACTATCCTTTGTCAATGTAGGGTCTAATGTATTCCAGTCTGCAATTCTTGCTTTATCCTTCAATGAATCTTGAATTGAGCGTATTCTTGGAAGTGCAGAGATGTATCTATCCGCATTCCTGAAAGAATGACTCTCCCTTTGTTTGAGGAAACTTGTGTGTTTTTCCTTATCTTCTACATGCATTACAATACCGATAGCAATGCCTCCTGAGTTCCTCCATGCTCGTAAAAGACGAGAACTAGGTTCGAGGTGAACTCCTTCTAGAATCAAATCAATTCCTTCTCTTTGGGCTCTTTCAATCGTAGCCAAGACTCCTGACTCTACCGCCTTACAGGTATCTTGCCAGTCCAATACCGCATCTCCAGATTCTCCCTTTGAGAATGATGAGCGGTGTAATGCATGATTTTCAGTAGTATCTACAACTCGCATTATTTCTCTAATGGCATCGGTTGAAAGAAGTCTTGCAAAAGAGTGCTCATTAGCAATTTTCACCGCAGTAGTTGATTTTCCAACTCCGGTTGCCCCTGCTATCAGAATTAGAATAGGCGGGCGCCCTGTGACCTTTGTTGTCGTTGCATCAGCGATACCAATCCGCTTCGCCATCAGAGCCGGCTATGCTTGCTTGCTAAAGAAGACAACCCCCAACGGGAGAGGCTTTGAGGCAGTTCCTACTCGCCTAGGTCATGGCGAGCGAACAGATGTTGATTGCAGGTGAATGGTGTGATGCTGAAGATGGGGCTACGGCAGACGTATTGAATCCAGCTACTGGAGAAGTAATTGCAACAACTCCAAAGGCGACCATCAATGATGTTGAGAGATGCGTATCTGCATCAAGAGAGGCATTGAACTCCAAAGACTGGGCTGCAATGGACCCAGCACAACGCGGACGCATCTTGCAGAAAATGGCCGCAGCGACCTATGCTAACGCCAAGAGTTTGGCTGCATTGGAATCATCAAATAACGGCAAGACATTCAGAGAAGCATTGAGTGAGATCCGTTATGGAGCATGGACTCTGGAATATTTCGCTGGCTTATCTGACAAAATAGAAGGTAGCACAATACCTGTCCCAGGCAATCGTCTAAATTACACACTTAGACAACCTCTTGGAGTAACCGCACATATTGTTCCTTGGAATTTCCCACTTCAACTGGCTATTCGTTCAATCGCTCCTGCACTGGCTGCAGGATGTACTGTCATAGCCAAGCCAGCATCTTGGACTCCTCTTTCATTGATTGCATGGGCTAAGGCTATGCAAGAAGCAGAGGTAGGCTTGCCGGCAGACGTTTTGCAAGTAATCACAGGTTCTGGTGGATTAATTGGAGATGCTTTAGCCGGTCATTCAGGCGTTGATGGAATCGTATTGACTGGCGGAGTTCCAACAGGACAGGCGGTAATGGCCAAGGCAAGTGAAAACCTGACTCCAGTAACTCTTGAGTTGGGAGGTAAGGGTGCTAATATCGTATTCGCAGATGCTAATTTACGCCATTGTGCAAAGGCGATTTGCTTTGGTATTTTCATGAATGCTGGACAAATGTGCTGGGCTGGTTCGAGATTGATTGTTCATGAAGACGTCCATGACGAATTGGTTGAAGCAGTAGTTGCCGAGATTTCTAAGTGGCCTGTAGGTCCTGGTATGGAAGAAGGCGTAAGGATGGGCAGTATGGTTCACACAACACATCGCGACGATGTTCTGGCAATGCTTGCTAAGGGATTGGAGCAAGGCGGAGAAGTGGTATGTGGTGGAAACGCCTTAGACCGTGATGGCGCATTTATGGAAGCAACAGTAGTAACCGGCGTTACCAGTGATAATCTACTATTCCAAGAGGAATTGTTTGGCCCTGTTCTTGCAGTCACCAAATTCAGTGAGGATTCAGAAGCATTAGCACTTGCAAACGATACTCCATTCGGGTTGTTGAATGGTGTTTGGACCAACAATCTTTCTCGCGCTCACAGATTTGCTAGAGATGTAGAATCAGGAATGGTTAGTATCAATGAATACCCAATCACTTTCCCCCAAACCGCTTTCACAGGTTGGAAGCACTCGGGAATCGGTATAGAACAATCGAAAGATGCTCTAAACTTCTACACTAAAGTCAAGAATGTCAACGTCAAGCTTTGAGGTGGATAGATGAGTGTTTCATTCAGTGACATGGGTCATGGAGTACGTTTGGTTCGTTTTTCAGGCCAATCGGCTACCCAGTCGTTCTCAAGAGCATTCTTGCCGGAGATTGCTAAAGCTATAAATTCGGGTTTATCTGATTCTGAAGTCAAAGCGATGGTGCTTACCGGGGAAGGCAAGTTTTTCTCAGCAGGCGCAGATATCTCAGCATTTCAAAAATCGATAGATGATGGAGATAGTGTAGAATTGATTAGAGAGTTAACAGATATTCTTCATCCGTTACTAATCAAGATGAGAACTTCGAAAACCATCATAGTTGCAGCCCTAAATGGTGCTTCAGCAGGGGGCGGTCTTGGATTAGCACTTGCATGTGATGCACGGGTTGCCAGTTCGCAAGGCAGAATGGCAGCTTCATATTCAGGGATTGGTCTTTCTCCAGATGGAGGCACAACCTGGCTGTTGCCAAGACTTGTTGGTGAACAAGTTGCAAGGAAATTTTTCTTTGAAAATCAAATATGGAGTGCAGATGAAGCGTGCAAACTTGGAGCAATAGACGAAGTAGTCAGTGAAGAATCTCTAATCGACAGGGCTATCGAAATTGCGAACAACTGGTCACGGTGGGGAAGTCATACTAAAGAGGCGACTAAGCATCTATTATTGGCACAAAATGTGAATGACTTTGAAACTCATTTGAAACACGAACAAACGCTGATTGAAGCGGCAGGAACAACTGCTGCTTTTGCTGAAGGAGTGGATGCATTCCTGAACAAACGCAAGCCTGATTTTTCAAACGATAGGTGATCTACATAGCAAGGAAATGCGGCATTTGTAGACAGGAAGGGCATGACCGAAGGTCTTGTCCACAACCAAAAAAAGCCTCAAACAACGGCCCTTTGGTTGTCGAATTAATTTGGATTTTCCTTCTGATTACTTGGGTCTTCATCCTATTCCCACTTTCAATAATGCCTCAAGGTTTCATAATCATAATGTTCATTTCATTGGCCACTAGGTCGGGTTTGATTCGAATTTATGCAAAATTCAGACCTAATTGGAGAGAAACCGACCCAACAGGAGATGATTTGACCGAAGCCCTTCGTAAAATAGGAGATGATTTACCTTCTATTCCAAATCCTAAACAAATTGCTGCCCAAGGATTTTACAATCTCAAAACCGATGAACGTATTCAGCAAGGTATTGGCAAAATCACGGAAGAACTCAAGGAATTGGATGAAGAAATGACTGAGCAAGAATGGTATCGCAAGAATCGTGATGCTATACTGTTCGTTTTAGGAACTGGAGTCTTCATACTATTACTATCAATATCGATAATTTTGATACTTTTGTTGGACTACTTGTCTTTATGATTACCAAGGGAACTTAGCAGACCACATAATCAGGTCATTGAGTATAACTTGGATTCCAAGGAAAATAGAGCCAAGAAGCATCAGTCCTGCCCCGTCTACTCCATCTTGCCAAGCTCCATATGCAAGGAGTCCAAACATGATGTTGCCTATCGATGCTAAAGCTAGAATTCCAATTACTAAGAAAGGAGTCCAAGCATAGTCATTGTTGATATGCATTCTAGTGCTATCAATCCAGAACATGGATGGAATCAAGAACATTGCATAGGCAAAAAGAAGCCTTCGAGCACCGTTGCCATCAGATTCTCCCCATGGCCATCTTAGTGATTCAAGTACGGAGATTTCAATTTGGAATAATGCAACCCACCAATACATCAAAAATCCAATTGCTGCTAAGAACATGAATGGTACAATGTAGGTGATCCAAGAACCGGGTATTCCGCCCCACAATGCTGTCTTATCATCCATTTTGGATAATGCCAAAGCATAACTTACCAAGACTAAAGGTCCTGCGATGAATGTGAATATCCTAATCATTTCACGGCTTACTTCCATGATAACCTGTCGCCGATTCACTTCTTAATGGGTTGTTATTTTCTTGTGCTATTTTATTGAATTGTGACTTCTGTGTTACCTGCCAGAGTATCTTCCTCTCTTACGCCAAATCTTGTTATCTCGATTTCACAGGATACAGAGCAGATGTCAACACCGTTTTCTGTTAGTGTTGCAATTTCCCCTTCTTCCCAAACGGCATAATATACATCCACGCCAGAGAAGGTAATCATACAGTCAGATTCCCCCCCAGTGTCGCACTGGTGTGTCTGATTATTCACAGTCAATTCTACCCAGAAGCCAAAGTATCCCTCTGAAACATACCAGTCGATTTCTCCGTGGAACTCATCGATTTCAATAGTCATGAGGTTGTCAGTTACAGATGCAGAAACACTATCCGAATGGTCTTGAGCTAGATATGTTGCATTCCAAGCATCGCCAGGGTGTGCTCCGCTTGGGTCTGCGAATACCCAAGTACAGAAATCTGGGTACTCGATTGAAAGGAGAGTAGAGTTAATTGTTTCATTATCTGAAAACGCTCCTAGTCTGTGGTATACATGGCATTCAGTAGGTTTATCGTCGTACGATATACCTGCACTAGTTCCATTTTCATCTATCCATTCTTCATAAACTTCCCCAAGGAACAACAAGTCTCCAACTATGTGGTAATTTGAGTAAATATAGTGCATGACAGACCATTGAGGATAATTCACGTGCTCAATAAGTTCTGAGTTTTCTGCAGTCCAACAATAACCTGAGATCTGAACATCTTGATAGGAACCAGTTTTTTCTAAGTTAGCATGAATGTGTATTTGGTTAGGTGTCAGGTCGGGGTCCGTATACTTGGTCCATGTTCCAATCAAATCTTGATCTACAGTACCTCCAGCACATGGCGAGTTCGAACTACTGTTATCTGAATCGTCATCACCTATGCATCCAGATAGTGATGCTAGAATCAATGTTGCAATGATTAAACATATTCGCGATTTCACAGTTTGACGATAACCCTCAGGCTCATAATCATGGTGTAAAATGGGATAACATTGTTTCAAATGATACAGATAAAACAAAAATCGGGACAAAATTTTAACAAACTGCAAATTTTGCTTTTTTATTGTATAAAATTAACTGTAAAATAGTGAAAAAGTAACAAAAAACCGAATATTTGTAATTTATTATGAAATTAAAATAACAAACATGTAGGGGATGTCCGACTCTAAAAATGACTTACTAGAGGAATTCAAGTCCAAAAATGATAGAAAACACCGAAATCTTTTTACGTGATGGCACCCTCAGGTATCATGCAGCGGAGAAATGGTGGTACCATGCAAATAGGAATTTTCACTAGGTTGGGTCGACATCGCAGTCGAGTTCGATCTTATGCACACTAACTATTGCCCCTGCAACTTTACAAATTGCCATCTCAATTCGAGATGTTATAGTCAAAGCGACTACTTGTCGCTAGACAATCAAACCAATGGGGGTATGGTGTAGTGGATAGCATAAGTGGCTACGAACCACTTGACCTCGGTTCGAATCCGAGTACCCTCGCTGGTTTGATATTCAATCAGGGTATATTGTAGAGGATATCAGGACAGACTGCGAAGTTGTCCACCTGGGTTCGAATCCCAGTACCCTGGCCAATTCAACAAGGTGATAATATGAAAATGAAAATAGAAATACAAAACAAAAAACAAGCGTGCAAAATAGACGAAGAGACCGTCTCGATAAACGGAATTGGTCCATTTTGTGAACACCCTAGAAAAGAAAATTGCTGGATATACAACGGCAGAATGCCAACTTCAAATTGTTGGATATTCATCAACGGCAACAAAGTTGAGATTCACAACGTGATAGTGTACAATCCGGCAATCAGGAAATTAGGACATGGCTCAGCTATGATTTCTGATATTAGGAAAGCATTTCCAGAATCTCATATTTGGGTAGATACCTGGAATTGCACAAGACCTTTCTGGCAAAAAATGCAACAGCAAGGATTCATTGATTCAATCGCCAATGATTACTCCTGGCCATGTATCAACACAACATGTAGGATTTGTCATCCAAACAGAAGCGAATCCAGAAGGAGGGTTTTCCAATGAATAAGGAGTTTGATGGTTGGGAAAACATGGATTGGAACATTGAGATTGATACATTAGAATTCGATTTAATGGCAATAAAATCTCACAACAAATCTAATCCGGATGTTGGGAAAAGATGGACAGAGTGGCCTAAAGACATGATTGGTCTTATGCTTCTGCCGCTGGGATATCAACCCTCAAAATGGGATAAAGAGTCTCCACTGACTGAAAAAGAGGAATCAGATTTGAAGCAGAAATGGATTGATTTTGCCCAATTCGTCTATGAAAATGAGTCGATATCTCTGAAGGAGAATACATTTACAATTGATGGAAAATACGGCTCTAAGTTCTCTTTCGATGCGAGTATGGAATTTTCGATTTGGCTTCCACCAAACACTCTGGAAAGATATGGCCCTTCACTTAGAGCCATTAGAAACGGTGCCAGAAGAAAGAGCAATCTTGGCGTACATATGGAGTACCTAGAAGCATCTCAGGCAACTTGGAAGATAGATACTGGAACGACCGATGACGGGTTAGGATTTTGCGATTTCCCACCACACGTCAAAGGTTTAGATCTCAAGCAGTATGAAGGATGGTCAACATTTTTTTATCCTTCTAATACAACATTTCCTGAAAATCTGACCGTTCTGATTGATTTGTTGATTACAGATTATCAGATTTGGGAAATTCTGCATGAACAAGAGGTTAAGAGAAGAAAAGCGAATGATGAATGGAATAAGAAATGGCCCAATGGAAGGCCAGATGATTGGATGTATTTGTGAGGTGAAAAGAATGAGTAAAGAAGAAAATAAGAAAACAAGAGAAGCTGAGAATTTGATAAAATTGATTACGGATTTTTTCAAACTTCAAAATCAGTATAACCATTTCAGAATTGAGGAATACAAAGAATGGAATGAGAAAGAATGTGACTGCCCAATATGCGTGGACTACACTGTTCAATTTTGTGAAGAGGAATCTCCAGACTATTGCGATGGCTTCAGGGAGGAATGGAATTGATTTCTAATTGGAAGCCAAATGCAAATGCACCATTGTGGGATGAAGAATCAAATTCTGAACCCAGAGGTCCATTTTTCCAAGAACTTGACATTAAACACATCAAGCAGATTGGACCTTCTTGCGTCCCAACCACATTGGCAATGCTTGCAAGGAGTACTGGTGCTGATGTAGGTCCTGATGATTTCAAAGGAATAATCAACTCTCAATCACCACACACATGGTCTAACTCATTACATCAATACGGGTTACAACTTGCTTACTGTAACCAAGATTTGAGAAGATTGGAGTATTATATTGATGAGTTGGTAGAGCATGATGATTTGTTTCTGTTGTGTTTCTATTCGGTCGACCCTCCTTCAGACTCTGACATAAATGGCAAGTTATGTACTGCGCATATTGTAACTTTGCACAGAGACAAAATCATTGATACTGCAAAAAGTGGTAGTTTTGGAGTAAGTATTGCTGAGGATTATCCCAGACTATCTAGGCAGACAAAGAGGATATTCAGAGTGGTGCCTTTTGGTCACCCTAGGAGAGTTTAGGTGATTTTATGATGTGGAAAAATGGAGACCTATTTCCTTCAGTACCTTTTCCTAAGGTAGAGGATAGACCACTACTAGTATATCATCCAGCGCCGGATATGAATTATGTTAATTCATGGTCAATAATGGTTGAAAACGATCAACCATTCATCCTATTTTGCGATGATATGGGGCCTAGATATCCCGATGATTTACCATTCTTGGAAACTAGCTTGAGGATGGAATATTTTGCTAGAATTGCTAATCCATTAATTGGTGGTAGGGCATACAGGCACCCAGAACTTGGTTATCAGAACATGTTGGTTCAAAGGCAGAAAGATGCAAATTTGGGAATTGAGGATTTACCTTTGCTCGATATCCTATATGTCGATTGGCTTGAGCCCTTCATCGAAAAGAGAGGTAGGAATTCTTATTCTGATATTATTCCTAAACTCGCTACACACGTAAGGGATGGCGGATTGATTATACTGGACAGAAAACATGCAGAAACAATTCCAGAATGGTTCACTTATTCACAAATCATTCTTAGCACAAAAAAGGATGTCTGCATTGAGCATATTGGTAGAGGAGAATGGTTGATTCCATATGTTGATTTGGAGAATGTTAGAGATGTGGAGGCTGAAATCTTCGTTGTAAAAAACTTGAATCAAGAAAAAAAGAACATGGACGATTTTCTCGCCTCTTTGATGCATGAAAGGAGATTGAAGCCTAATGAATTATTGAAAACAAGAAACAAATTACCTCTAAGGTGGCCCGGTCATCCCGATAAGGATTCATGGATGGAGAGATACATGGAATACTTGGATAGACCAGAGTCCGGTGAACCATACTTGCCTTGTCCATACAATAATTCCTGGTCATACAAGGAATACACCACTTGGGTCCAGTCATTGATTGATAGGCCGGAAGTACTGAGGCCGATTCCAAGAAAAGAAAGAACGCTTGATTTGGGCATCAAAGTAACATTGGTTCACGGTGATATTAGGGATCACCTTGACTGGTTATATGTTGAAGATGCCAGCTTAATTCTTAGAGAGAAATTGATGAGTGATTGTTTGTCTAATTGGTGTTGGCTTCAATACAAAGCTGTAGACTTGCAACCCAAGTGGAATAGGCCGTTAATCACCAAACTGAAATGGTCGGGCAAGAATTCAACTTCAAATCTGACATTGAAACTTTTAGATTTAGCAAAGAGTTCAGTAGTTGCTACTATCGTTCATGGAGATGGGAGTTTGAAGCAACTGAAAAGGCAGTTAAAGAAATATCAAGGAGAAGTAGAACATCTAATCATTTTTCACAAAGATGCTAGCGACTATTCAGATTAAGGTAAATCTGTTTCTTCAGCAGAACCAGATGACCAATCGTAGATTCCCTTGCCGGATTTCTTACCTAGCCTACCTTCGGCAACCAGTTTCTCAAGAAGTGGGTGAGGTGTGTAAGCATCATCATTGAATGATTTCTTTAGATTTAGAAGAATATCTCGACGTACATCTAGACCTACTAGGTCGGTTAGAGCGAGTGGACCCATTGGATGCTTGTATCCCAATACCATCGCAGTGTCGATATCCTTGGCACTAGCAACGCCATCTGCAAGCATACGTATTGCTTCGTTTCCAAGTACTACCCCGAGTCGAGAGGTTGCAAAACCAGGCACATCCTTGACTAGGATTGTTGTTTTACCCATAGCCTCACCTGCAGATTGTGCGGCCGCTATAGTTTCTTCAGAACAAGAATCATGTTTTACCAATTCCAAGAGTTTCATAATCGGGACCGGATTAAAGAAATGCATACCAATTACCATTTCCGGCTTACCTGATGCAGCAGCGATATCTGCAATCGATAGGGAAGAGGTATTTGTTCCTAGAATACAATCATCTTTGGTCATAGTTCCAAGTTCTGCGAAAATTTTGTGCTTCAAATCAGGGATTTCAGGTACTGCTTCAATTACAAGATCAGCATCAGCGACAGCCTCATCCATTTGAGACACTGCGTGTAGATTTGAACTCCATTCAGCCTTTTGTTCAGGGGTGGTTTTTCCTCTTGCAATGCCTTTGTCCCAGAATGCATCGATAGCATTCATTCCACGTTCAAGTCCTTCAGGAAATGCATCGAAAAGGTTGGTCTTCCATCCTGCTTGAGCACAAACCTGTGCTATGCCTGCACCCATTGTGCCCGCACCAATAACTGCAACAGTATCAATTCCCATGTGTAGAGCCCACGGGACTTAGGTTCATGACGATTCCTTGGATTGAGCGAGATAAACTCCACTCACTATGAGCATGAATGAGACGACGAGCGAAAATCCCAGTTTTTCATCAAGCAGTAACCAGCCACTGAATATTCCAAATATAGGTACGAGATATACATAGAAAGCCGATTTTGCGGCTCCTATAATCTTGATTCCATCTGCGAACCATACGTAACTCAGCACCGTTGAAAATAATGCTAGGAATGCCAACCATAGCCACGCTTCAGCAGATACATCACTAGGGAGTCCAACTTGGCCATACTCCCAAATGGCAGCTGGGGTTTGGATTAGCAATCCTGCTACACTAGACCAGACTGTGAGGTGTAAGGGAGACATAGCCTGCTCGCCAGTCATCGCTTTTTTCATCAAGATGGTAGTACATGCCCAAGATAATGCAGATAGTCCAATCAATGCATCACCCAGCAACCTTTCATTCAC
Organism: Candidatus Poseidoniales archaeon; assembly: GCA_003602415.1. GTDB lineage: Archaea > Thermoplasmatota > Poseidoniia > Poseidoniales > Poseidoniaceae > MGIIa-K1. The sequence goes on from QQSK01000013.1 coordinate 107,919, forward strand.
TGGGATGTCAACATTTGGTGAATACCAGGCTAATACGCCTACTCCACTCACAGCGAGAATCAATCCTGCACCAAGTCTTTTGTCGAACTTTTCCCCCAAGAATGGAACTGCGAGAATTGCCGTGAATAATGGATTGAAGGTAATCATCAACGATGCATCGCCAGCAGCAGTCCATTTCATTCCATACATGAAAAATGCTTGATACAAGAAAGTGGATAAGAATCCGATTGCAACGATGATTTTCCATTGCTCTTTACTTGGAACGATCCATTGTTTTGTAATCTTTAGAAATATCAGAAAACAACTTACTGCAAGAACATATCTTGCCCATCCTGCCGCAAAAGGAGGTATCTCACTAGCAGCAACTCTACCAGCGACCCAACCTAAGCCCCAAATCATTGCAACGACTAACAATTTGCCATGTGTCGCTGCATTTTTCATCAGAATCGCTCCAAGCCAAGTTGCAGAATTCGGGCTCTAGGTAGCCCGATTTCCGGCATTCCTTCGGCTGGTGCGTGAACTTTGAGTCCTTCAAGTCGTTGAACGAATAACCCGTACGATGCGATATCATCGGGCAAATATGGAGTTGGCAGTCCGAGTTTTTCTAAACCTTCACACGCTTCTTTGGTGTATATTGGATAGACATTTGTCTCGAAGTGCATCCAGATTGAAATCCTTCCACAGTCCACATTTTCTAGCGTCAGTAGATGCTCCAGTAATCCAACATCAGGATATTTCACGGTTTGAATCGCCATGTCTACTTCCATCACCACATCTTCAGGCCAAGCGAATGGCGTATGATTGGCCCAGGAATCAGCAATTGCAATGTGCTCAACTACATTATCACCAGTAATGGCGTACAGTGTTTCTTGGTAAGGACGGTCTTCGTAGGTATCGCTGACCAATCCTGGTAAGACCGAGTAGAAGCGCTCTAATTCGGCTTCATCGGCCCCGTATAGGGAGACGGGGATCAATTTCTCACCTCATGCAGTTGCGCCAATACCGGTAGCAAGTTGACGAGGAGTCAATGGCTTATCTTCAATCCACTGCTGCTTGAATATTTCTTTCAGTGCCTCTTCGTCTTCAGGTGTTGGAAGAACAGTCTTCAGATATTCTGAATATTCTTCATCAGTCCCTTCGAATAGTGACCCGTCGGTGTAACAGTTCTTGCCTCCGAAAGCACCGATATCTCGGTGGAAGTTTTCGTGAGGAACAAATAGTTCGACACCACATCCTTCTGGAAGGTATCCGTTCAACTTCTCAACCTCTTTGACGATTTCATCGTGGTAATGTCCACGACTTTCTTCATTCAGAACTTCTTTGTTGACTTCGATATCAGCATCTAGCTTCTTTCTTTCATCCCAACGTCCCTTTACTCCCCAGACATATGCCCAGTGAGCAGAGGTAGAGGAATCAGTACCAAACAAATCGTGTGCTGTAGCAACCCACTTGTTCATGTATCGTTGTAGCATATCAAGTGGAATAACTCCTGCTTTGATGATTCTGCGCAATCCGTTTGAACCGGTTCCAAGGTGGAAAGATTCCTCCTTGAGCATAGGGCCCATAGATGCAGCCAATGGCTTGAATGCAGATGTGGAAAGCATTCCTAACTGGAATTTACCGTCACGGTCTACGAACATGGTGTAGCAGAAGAAGTCTAACCAATGTGGCATAGGCCTGTTGAATGCGCCAAGAAGACGATCTCCATCCTGAGCATTTCGCTCTAGTAACTTCTGAGCCTCACGTCGTCCCTGCTGTCCAAAATATGTCATCAATAGATACGCCATTTGCCATCCATGTCTCTGTTCTTCAGCCATGATTCTAGCAGCTGCATATCTGTCGTAATCAGATGGTGCGGTTTCGAGTAAGTGCTTCTGTTGTTCTACGGATGCGAATTCAGTGTCTCCTTGCACGGTGATCATTGAGACCAATGCATCACGGATGTTTTGGTGAGGTACTTGTAACGCTCTTTCCCACTTTGCACGACCGGAATAATCTCCGAATTCAATAACGTCGCCAGCACGGTCCCAATCAAACAGAATAGATAGGTCGAAATCGCCTAACCATTCTCGGTTGAAACCAACTCTGTCTTGCCAATCGCTGAAGTTGTTTACCCAGTCGTCCCATGTCTTTGGTAGTTCTGCCATGGAACTCCTAAGGGGGTTCTCCTATTCATTAATTTGCGAACATGTTCGTGCGAACATGTTCAGGGGGAGTTGCGACGCACCTCGTCTGCAAACGAATTTAGCACCACACCCTCGATTTTGTGAAGTTGAACAGATAGAGTAGATTTGCTAACTCCCAATAATTCGGCAAGTGCACTTAGAGTGATTCTTCTTGGAGATTCCCAATAGCCTTCATTCATTGCGGAATCAAAAACGGCTCTTTGTCTCGAAGTGAGCATCCTACTGCCAGTTGAACGAGTTGAAACAACCCGATAGGGGATTTCTTCTTCTCGCAACATTTGTACCAATTCTCTACTTTTGTCTGCTGAACATTCAATGGTCCAATCTACCCATCCATCTCTAATCTCGAATGGTGACTGAGGAATAACTCCTGCTTCACGAACCGGTTTGATATATCCTCCGCCGCCTGGTGCAATGTCAACTTCGAACCTGTTGTTTCCTAGATGTCGAACTTCGTCAACACCCGAATGTGAATTCAATTCTTGACTCAAATCAGTTGAGGATGAAATTTTTGCAGTACCTCTCCCTCTTCCTAAAGGCATTGTTTCTTCAATACGAATGATCGCTTCAGGCCTTGAACGAGAAACATCGCCAGACCAATGCCCTTCAGGCAACCTGACTTCGATTCTTAATTGGTTGACCATATTATCACAATGGATGTGTTCTATCGTGGCGAGTGACATCTCCTGTCCTCACATCGATTAATTCAGCAAAGGTCTGAATGCTATTCTCGCCGACAATGACTCCAGGTAAGTATCCATCACAGACTCCAGACGCTGCGAATATCGCATCATCAGATTTGCAGAGGTCCTTAGCGTCCCATAGTCTGGTCAAATCATCATCAACCATTTTCTCCGCTCTCTTTTCTTCTTCATCGGAGCGGAATACTAGCCTTCCTTCGAAAACACCGCCAATACCTCTCAGTGCAGTTGCAGTAATCACGCCTTCAGGTGCAGCACCAATGCCGAGTAGCATATCGTAAGGGCCATCTGGCCTAGCAGCCCAAATTGCGGCTGAGACATCACCATCTCCCATCAAATGCAGTTGGGCGCCAGCTTCTCTAACCTCTTTGAATAACTTAGCGTGACGCTCTCTATCTAGAGATACTACCTTTACTTCTGAAATTGGTTTATCCAGCACGTGCGCTGCCTGTTCTAGATTGTAAGCCACTCCTCCATCCAAGCTGACATGTCCTGCTAGTTCAGGCCCTGCTGCGATTTTATCCATGTAACAATCTGGAGCGTGAAGAAGTGTTCCACGTGGTGCTGCAGCAAGAACTGCAATAGAGTTAGGAGAGTTATCTGCACAGTTATTTGTACATTCTAAAGGATCGACTGCAATATCGATTTGTAGCGCTCCTTCAACTCCAACTTGGTTTCCAAGTTCTTCTCCAATGAACAACATTGGGGCCTCGTCACGCTCACCTTCACCAATAGCAACTCTACCATCAAACGGTACTTTGTCGAAGGTTTTGCGCATTGCTTCAACAGCAGCCGCATCAGCAGCATTTTTGTCGCCTAAACCACGCCATGCAGCACTAGCAATAGCGGCTTGGTCTACTGCTTCAAGGAAATGATGCGCCAGGTCTGCGGTTCTCGGCATGTTATCTGCGATAAGCAACCCCTCCATCAATCAAGCGGGTCATTCCGCCTTGTGTTTTTCTAAGATTACAATATCTGAAATCTTAGTTTCAGGGTACTGCCCCTCGCTATCTTTCTCAAATGATTTCACCATATCAAGTGCGCATAACAGGCCAGCAGCCACTCCGGTTAAGGCCTCCATTTCGATACCTGTTTTGTAGTGAGCACTGACTTCTACTGTACATCGTAATGCACAATCTTCCCAATCCCAAGATACCTTACATCCTTCCAATGGGATTGGGTGGCAATGTGGAATTATGCGTGGGGTTTCTTTGACAGCTTGTATGGCAGCGATTGTCGATGCTTCCAGAACATTTCCTTTCTTGACCTCATCATTTTCGATTGCATTTTTTGAATCGATTGAAAGGTGTACTAAACCGGTAGCAACAGCCTTTCTGTGCACTATTGCTTTGGCACCGATATCTACAACTCCTTGGATACTCTTCTTCATCAAATCACCCTAAACCTGCTTTCCAAGTCTCCCCGCTAGGCTTGACTTCTTTTTTCCACAGAGGGGCTTGCCGTTTTAGTTCATCGATTAGCCATGAACATCCTTCAAACGCCTCTTTTCTGTGAGGACTAGCAACGTGTATTGCTACAATATTTTCCTGAGGCCCAACTGTTCCTGTTCTATGAGCCATCGCTATTGAATAAAGAGAAAATTTCTCAATTGCTAATTCTGCGATAGATTGCAAAGTCTCAGACAATTTATCTTGCCATGCATCAAATTCCAATCGAAGTACTTCTTCACCGTCGTCAACCTCTCTGGTAATTCCGATAAATGATACGATTGCACCACATCCTTCTGTATTGAGGTGAGAGCGTAATTTGTCTACATCCAATGAATCAGGCGCTTCTTGAATGAAAATGTGCCCCTGCATGATTAGCCCAAGCGAGCCGCATCCTTGAAACCATCCTCACACATGGGTAATCATGGCCGAAGCGGGTCCTATTCACATAATGGGTGCAGGCTTGTCAGGCCTTGCTGCCGCTACAACACTCGCAAAAGCAGGTGTTGAAGTGCACGTCCATGATGTTAGAGAGGATTCAGGGCAACGTTTTGATGGTGATTTTCAAGCCCTTGAAAATTGGTCTATGAATGCCGATTTTTTTGACCAGTTACTTGAATGGGGATACGACCCTAAGGAATTCAAAGCTACAGAATTTAATGTGGTAGATTTGATTCATCCCGATGATGAGATATCTAAGACACATTCACCAAAGGTGGCTTATCGTATAGTTGAAAGAGGAACTTCAGAACATACAATCGATCAAGGATTCAAGCGAATGGCAATTGCCGCTGGTGCTAACCTGCATTACAAGAGTAGAGTAAAGGAAGAAGATTGTCAAATTATTGCATGTGGTCCTAAAGGTACCAGTGCAGTAGCATACGGCGAAATTTTCCGAACCAAGCATCCTAACCATATCGCATTCCAACTGAATGATAAATTAGCACCTGGGGCTTATTCATACCTAATCATCATAGATGGTGTAGGATTGATTTGCACCTGTTTATGGCGCAAGCAGAAAGGAACAGAAAGATTCCTCAATGAGACGATTGCATGGTATCAGGAACATTATCCTGATATTGATATGGAGCCGATAAAGAGAGTTGGTGGTAAAGGAGATTTCACAATCAACAAGAATTATTTCCAAGATGGCCGTTTTTATGTTGGTGAATCTGGAGGATTGCAGGATTTCATGTGGGGCTTTGGAATGAGAATGGCGGTATGGTCTGGCCACCTAGCAGCCCAAGACATTCTTGGAAATTGTAACTATGAGACAGAAGTTCGTAAACAATTGATGCCGTATGTCAAGACTTCAGTCAGCAATCGTTTCTTGATGAATAGAGTTGGGGATCGTACCTTCAAAAGAATGTGTAAATCTTGGATGAAGAATCAAGCTAAGAAAGGGGATGGTCTGATTTGGATTGGTAAATTATTCAGGCCAACTTGGTACAAATCGCTATTGTATGTTGCAGTCAGTCCGTTTATGTTAAAGAAAGATCCTAAGGCAATGGGCCGAGGAGTGCGTCGTTTACCATTTAGAAAAGCAAAGAAAAGAGATTTGTGGGAACAGTCTGAATCTGCGGTAAAAATAGGCGAAAGATGGGACCAAGTTAGACGCTCTGGCGGAAGAACTTCGTTTAGCGAGAATAGCGATTGACTCATTAAGCGGACCCTTTTGGCAGATGACATGAGCGACCTATACGGACTCAAACTTGAACCAATGCCTAATCGTCTAGTTAACTACGGTACAACCGACAACGGTATCGCAGTTATTGAACTTGCATCTGACTCAGCTGGTGCTCCTTTAGAAGGAGATGCAATGGGTCCTAACACCTATACTCACGAGATGATGCGTGATATTGATACTGCAATTATCAAAGCACGTTTCGATGATGATGTTACCGTGATTGTCATTACTGGAAACGGTTCCAAATTCTTCTCAGCAGGTGCATCTATCCAGATGCTTAACAGCGTAACACCTGGATTCAAGTACAATTTCTGTCTTCATGCAAACGAGACACTTTCTCGATTCGAGCAGACAACAAAGTTGGTTATCTGTGCAATGAACGGTCACGCAGTTGGTGGCGGTTTAGAAATCGCTATGGCAGCGGATATTAGAATCGCTAGAAAGAATGCAGGTAAAGTTGGACTTCCTGAAATCAACCTTGGTGTTCTTGCAGGAACTGGAGGAACAGCTCGCTTAACCCGTCTAATCGGTAAAGCAAAGGCTCTGGAAATGATGGTTACTGGTGAATTAATGTCTTTTGAAGATGCAAAGGATTGCAATCTAATCAACCATATTTGGGAAGGAGACGCAGACGATTTCCGCCGAGATGTACTGGATTGGGCTAGCCAATTCACTCTACCTAACAAGGCAACAAAGGCTGTTGGAAACATCAAGAGATCTTGCCAGACAGGACCTGAGATTCCATTCGAGTACCACTTGGCACTTGAGCGTGAACTTCAGGCTGCTCTATTCGGTAGCAGCGATGCTAAGGAAGGTATCGCAGCATACGTCGAAAAGAGAGTTCCTTCTTTCGAAGGTCAATGATTCTCTAGTTAGGGCAAGTTCGAGCATTGTGCTCCATACTATTGCAGATACTACATCTGCGAAGCGCCATTTTTCTGGATTTTTGGCTTTGCCTTCTAATTGCTGCTTCAGGATTTAACTCAGGACAAGTACGTTTGTTGTGTCCTGGTTGAAAACAATGCTTGCATAAACGTAGACCTCTTTCTCGTAATTTCCTAGCCTTAGCTTGATCAGGATATAATGTTGGACAAGTTCTAGAATTATGACCTGGCCTATCGCAATGCGAACAACTACGACGGATATTTTTCCTAACCACAACAGGTCTGTCTGGATTAAGTACAGGACATGAGCGAGAATTGTGCCCGGGTTTACTACAGTATGAGCATTTTCTTCGTCTGTCGCCTGTGTTTTGTGTAACCTTCTCAGGATATAGTAAAGGGCAAGTTCTCTTGTTGTGACCCTTCCTTAGACAGTGGGAGCATGTGCGTACATTTTCTCTGAATCCTCTTGCTTTCCTAGCCTCAGCTTTGTCGGGATCATTTTGGACACAAGTTCGCATGTTATGTCCACGTTCTCCGCATAGTGAACATACTCTAATTTCTCTTCTTCTTCTAATTGCTGATTTTTTACTTGCAGCTTTCGGACAATTTTCAGTGAGGTGTAGATTTGAGCCACATTGAGAACAAGGACTCTGCATTGGTGAAAGATTGATTATGTGTTGTATATTAAATCAATTATTAATCGAAAAATATGATTTTTTACTGCCTTATCATCTTCAAACATCTAACGATGTTTTCAAGTCCTTGAGTTGGTTCGGCTGGGTCATGGCAACCAAGTACTCAGTTCCTGCTGATGTTCCTGACGAACTTATTGAGACCTTTATCGATAATATGGATGCAGCAACATGTGGAACCGGAAAGATGAATCTATTCGCTTGTGACCAAAAAATTGAGCACCTGAACGATGATTTCTATGATGGCGGAAATAAGATTCCATTATCTTCTAACGACCCAGCCCATTTGTTTGAAATTGGAGCGAGGGCACATGAAGAAGGTACCATCGGAGTATTGGCTGGACAACTGGGATTGATTGCTCAATATGCAAGAGATTATCCAGATATTCCTTATCTTGTAAAACTTAATTCTAAATCTCACATGGTCAAAACTTCACAGAGAGATCCAGTATCTCAAGCAATGTGGGATATCGATGATGTTGCATCTCTTCTCCACAACGGAATAAATGTTGTAGGGATTGGATATACCGTATACATCGGCTCCGAATACGAACATGAGATGTTAACTGAAGCAGCTACTTTCATCCGCCAGGCGCATGAGATGGGAATGATAGCGGTTGTTTGGATGTACCCTCGTGGGAAAGCAGTGACCGATGAAAAAGACCCTCAACTTATTTCTGGGGCTGCTGGTGTTGCAGCATGTATTGGTGCAGATTTTGCTAAAGTGAATTATCCTCGTGCATTCGAAGGCATGACACAACCAGAAAGTCTTGGTATCGCTGCTGAAGCAGCAGGCCGCTGTGGAATAATCTGTTCAGGAGGAGGAACACTTCCGCCTGAAGAATTCCTAGGACGTTTGGTTGACCAGATGCAAGTTTCAGGTTGTAGAGGTGCTGCAACTGGCAGAAATATTCACCAGAAAACAACCGAAGAAGCAGTCAGAATGACCGCAGCATGTAAAGCGGTAATTTGTGATGGTGCTGGACTTGAAGAAGCTCTAGCAATTTACAATGGACAGTAATCATTGTACCATTCCACAAGATGTACAGAGGCTACCTACGACTAGGCCGCCACAGAACATGCAGACTCCTGCATCAGTAATCTCGAGAATGCGAATCATTCAGTTTCGCCTGATTAGGTCGCTGGTTTGAACGTTGCCATCAGGGCCGATGATAATTGGCTGGCCTTCTTCCCATCCTGGGCAGTTATCTGAAACCCATGTTCGTGTAGCCCATTCGCAGATGTCGTATCCGCCAGATAGTATTCCTGAACGCTTGATGTATCCTACTTTGACAATGTCCTTGTCCTTTGAAAGGACGTTTCCGAGTTGTTGACTAGTTGTTCCATGCCTCATGGTGCTGTTGATGTGCTCTAGGATCTCTGCGGTATTTCGCGGTTTGTCACCTAGGAACTTCTTGATTTTCTCTCGTATTCTTACTGTCTTCATTAGTCATCTCCTCCTTGTCATTTGGCTGTTTCCTGTGTCTTGGATGGGCCGTTGAATCCAAGGAGCGAAGCAGCCCATATAACCGTTGCTACTACATCGAGTTCAAAGTTACATTAACTAACTCGATTTTTGACATAAAAGTGGTTTTATTGTTAAACCGAGTTTAATAAAGGGAGTTCTCCAGTGGAAATATGTAACAAAATGTAACAAAATAGTGTAAAGTAAGTAAAAATCCTGATATATCAAGTATTATTGGAACAAATTGGTGACAATGGTGCGTAGTAATCGTATTAGATCTACATACCAAAGAAGAATCCTAGATTGGCTTGCAGATGGAGGAGGAACTGTAACTGAAGTTTCTCAGGCGCTGGGGATCAGAATCCCTCACGCTTCTGCAGCCCTGAAAAAACTCAGAGAATCGGGCGACGTCGCCAGAGATCATGTTAGTCAACGCGGCTCTAGATATCGCTTATCTTCTCAAGGATTGACCCGTTTAGAATCAGATGGTTTGTCTAGATTGAATGAGTTGGTAAGGTGGCCTCCGCCACCAGGTGCGGCAGGGATAGTTTTGGCTAGAGAAGGGCCTATGCTACTACTTGGTTACGCCTCAATGCCAGCTGGACCTCTGCTTGGACTACCTGAAAGGCCAATGAATGAGGAAAGTGGAGTGATGGAAGATTCCACTGGAAATCAAGGGGAGTCTGACACATGGATTTGGGCTGTACAAAGAGGAGATGGTCCAGTATGGTGGGATTTAGATTCCTCGAGGAGGGCACAACCACCAGAAGAACCGAGTTCTCTAACATTAGCTGCTTGGATGGAACGTCCAAAAGTAATGGGTATTGTTCGAGCAAGAATATTGGATGAAACAAATCCTTGGCCCTTAGGAGTTGGAAGTTGGTTCAAAACTTTACCAACTGGTTACTGGCCTGAATTACCACAGGTATTACGCGATGGTGATGCAGCAATTGGTCGTGCAGGTAATTCCGGTCCATTGGTTAGCCCTAGAGGCGGGATGCATGCTAGAATAGGAAGGAGAACAGATCGTTCATTATTGATCAATAGTTTCGTTGAAGAATCATTTACGGTTGCAGATGGCGACCTTTTGGCACGTCCAGAATCTGCTTTACCCAAGGGTTTGCTCAAGCATTGGCTGAAGATTATCCATCCACGTCTCAATCAACATTCAATCAATGAGAGATTCGAGAGGTTATCTAAAGACATAGATTCTTCATCATCCAATGCATTAACCAGAAAGTTACTCAATGATTTCCCAGGAAGGGTTTGGAAGAATCAGAAGACCAAATTCATAGACACTCGCTCTCTTTCACAAAGAGGTGGAGAGGCAGCGTTAAGATACGCTATTGAGGTTAGTGAAGATTCCATTGTCTTGGATTGGAGATGGAATGAAAATGTGGAATTGTTGAACAGGTTTTCAAGTGATACTCGTTGTAAATTATTGATTTCAGAATCGTCTCAAACCAATTTGCCATTCATCCTGACTTCGACAAATGAAACTGGTAAATTCAAATTAGAAATTCCTGGCAGACTATACCTCCCAATTAGTATCAAACAAGACGAATCTGTACCTGAGGATTGGAAGGCTCCAAAATCTCCATCAGAATTAGTTCGAGGTAATTCGAATACAATTTCAAATGCAGATAATGAGTTAGATGCTATGTGGAAAGCGTGCATGCTACAATCTGGTAACGATGTCTGGGCAGATAGACACGAGAAAGAATATCCTCTAGCCTCATGGATTGCAACCAGTAAAGAAAACCAGGTGGCAAGATGGAGGAGAATTGGAAATCAAATCGATCCGGTTTGGGCTGGCTTGGCCGATATGACAATTTTTGATGATGATGATTTAGCAGACCTAGCGTTAGTTGATGACAAGGCACTTTCGATATTGATAGCTAGAATTAGGAATAATCCTTTGCGAATATTATCGAAAACCGTGACAAATCCTGCTATTGCAACCGCAATTTTGCTTAGCACAGAATGGATTGATATCGACGCAGATGTCATAGATTGTTGGCTAACCAATCCTCTACGTGTATCAGATGTCCTTAGAAGGAATTGGGGCAAATCAGAAATCGGGAGATTGGTAGATGCCTGTCAACATCACAGTGTTCTATTCAATAATTCCAAAATTCACGATAGAATTCAAATTCTTGCGATAATGGAAGATGTGCATTATTCGTTGTGGAAAGAACATTCTGTTGAATGGTTATCCATTTGTTTGGGCTCTACTATTGGCAGAAATGCCTTGTCTATGCTAGATTTACCTTGGCCTGCTATCGTATACGAACAAAATCTAGATTCAGGTGATTTAGTCTTGATTCACCACATGCCAGATGGAATAGGAACAGATTCACTGAAAGATGTGATGGAAGGGTTAGAGGCTAGGGAGAATAATCGTCCACCAAGCCAAGGAAGAACACATCCATTGGCAGGATGGTTATTCCAGGAATTGGTTCCTCAGCCTGAATTAGATACTGAATATGATTTGGATATTCATATCGCTTTGCACCGACGCTTTGAACAATGAGAGCCACCGACACTAACTCGACCGCACATGCAACATCGCACGGAGAGCGTCCGCTCAGTGAACTGCGATACCAATGTATGCGGTCGCGTGCCATCGACGAAGACCAGGGTGACTCTTAGGAGAATGACCTCTGATGCAAACCGATGGACAATGTGGTCGGTAATGGGTCCTCGCTGGACGAGAGAATGAGAGTGAGACAACCAACCGGCTGCACAGATAAGCCCTGACCCTGGGTCAAGCCTCCGAGGAGACAGTGACAGGGGCTGTTACGGGTCGGGGCACAGATTTCTTTGCGATTCATTGAATAGCCATCCAAACCCAGTGGATAGTATGGGGAAGTTGGAGCGCTGCTTAGTCGGTGGCACTTTCGACAGATTTCATGATGGCCACAAGGCTTTGCTCGAAATGGCATTAGATGTCGCAGAGTTAGTCGAAGTTTGGATCACAAACGATGAAATGTCGGCCTCTAAATCTCCTGTACTCGAATCTTTTGAAGATAGAAGGGAAGCAATTCTGGTCTGGGCCGATGAAAGAATCACTACTCATGAATTAGAAGATAGTCTTGGTCCTGCTCCAATCCGAAAAGATTGCGACAGTATCATTTGCACTCCTGAGACTTTGAACAACTGTCAAAAAATCAATGAAATGAGATTACGAAATGGTTTGATTCCTTTAGAAATCATAGAAGTTCCTCACACACTTGATGAGAATGGCGGAATAATTTCTAGTTCTAGAATCAGAGCTGGATTGATTGACAAAGAAGGGAAAGTTTGGCTAAATGAGACCAACCGACTAAACACATATCATTTTCATTCTGGTTTGGATTCAGAACTCAAGAAACCATCTGGTGAATTATTTCCAGGTCCAGAAGAATCTCCAGAGATTGCAATGTCTGCAGCGATGGAGAATATTGCTCCAGGCGGCATTGTAGCGGTTGGAGATGTAAGCGTGGCGACATTGCTTGACATGGGTGTAATTCCAGATATTGCACTAGTGGATGGGATGACTAAGCGTACAGAGTTAATCGAGAAAGTAGAACTCTCGCAATTTGATTTGCTAATCTCAGCAGTCAATCCTGCCGGTCAAATCACTCCCTCTCTCATCCAATCAATCGATGCTGCACTCCATAGTGACCAAACAACTTGCATCGAAGTCGATGGGGAAGAGGATTTAGCTCCAATTATTGTACACCTATTGGCACCTATAGGCACTAATGTTGTTTATGGGCAACCATCCAAAGGAGTCGTATTACGCATTACCGACCTTGCAGCAAAAGAACAATGTCGAGGCTTGCTATCAAGATTCGAGGTGAGAAATTGACATTGGTTTCTATTGCAGTATGCGTTAGAAATGGATTAGATTGGATAGACGGGTGTCTAGAATCCTTGGTCAATCAAACCCATTCACCACTTGAAATCATATTGGTGGATGATGGTTCAACCGATGGGAGCCAGGATAAAGTGAAACAATGGTCTGAACATGAATTAGTTTCAACAATCCTGCAAAAACCGCTTGGACTTTCTGCAGGAAGAATGGCAGCACTTAGTGAAGCAAAAGGCGAATGGTTTGCGATTACTGATATTGATGTTAGACCCGAAGCGGATTGGATTCAGAGGATGTTGGAGTCTTCAGAATCTCGAGATGGTGAAAATGTAGTAGCGGTGACGGGACGGACAGTCTTTGGCAGATCGGATGATGTCATTTCTCGCATTAGGTCGTTAGAAATTGAATCCAAGTATCGTTCTCGTCCCCGTCGGACCAAGTTAGCTAACGGTCCGTGTTCAATGTTTGATAGAGAGCAGTTATTGGAAATTGGCGGATTTGATCCTTCTTGGTATCATGCTGAAGACATGGAAGTTTCTCTCAAACTGGTCGAAAATGGAGGGACGATTGTTTACACTCCTGAAGCCGTTGTTAATCACGTTCCAGAAACTGGGCTTTCCCGATTTTTGCATAAGAGAAGAAGAGACGCTAGAGCCCACGTCAGAATCCACAGAAGATACAAAGGAGTTAGGCACGACTTCATAGGTTCATCTTGGATGGTTTTGTGGATGATACCATTGATGGCTTTAGGCTCATATGGCGCATATCTGTATTCATTAAATCTCACAAATTATTCTTCGATTGATTTAGAATCGCTGTACTATTCTCTAACAAGAGAAGTTTTGCTGATTATGTTTTTACCACTATTTTGGCTGGTCTCAATCATTAGAAGCCATTTGCCAAAAAGAAGTCTGAAAGCACTAATTGTACTTTTCACATGGTCGATATACCTGTGGCAAGGAATCTTGCTAGGCTATTTAGATGCGTTATTGAGGCGTAATGGCCACTAATCACTCATCATCTTCTACAGTTGAAAGCATTCTCAGGACTAAACCTGTTGCCATCAATGCAATTGCGATAGAATAAACTCCAGGGTCAATCCATGATGTGTACATGATTCCCCAATAGAAGTAGAATACAACACTTGCAAGCATGGACCAAGTTCCTAGGACCAATGACCATCCACCATTTCCTGGCTCGATCAAGTCGTTGTACCACTCGCTTTTTACCATTGACTGAATCCAATCGGATGCACTACCATCGCCGATTAATGAGCGAGATCCGAGGAAGGTCAAAACACCACAAAGTACCATGAAAACAGCGTCTCCTGCAACAAATGCAGATGCAGTATCCTTGTTATCAAATGCTGCGTTAGTATATTCAAAAGTGAATACTCCACCCCAAGATACTCGATAACTTGGATGAATAATTCCCATAATGTTGAGAATTGCTAGCATTAAACCAAGGATTCCTAGCCAAAAATACCAGTTAGCAAGAGTCTTTGATGGGTTTGTCAGCATATCGAACATACCGTTCTCTGCATTCTCACCTTCGTTGCTCATGCGTCCGTCGACCTTGGACGCGTTTAAGAGTCTTGGCATAGCCAAAATAAGGCCGGATTACAACTCAAAGTTGAGTTTGGTGTCGATATTTTGCTGAGAAAACATCGGTCAAAGCAGGTTCAGCCTTTGACATTACATCACAAGGGTCTATGTTGGTAGGAATACAAGAATTGATTTCTTTACTGCGTCCATATCGTCCACGTGAAATGGTTTTAGCGGTGATTAATCCTAACATGTCCAAGTTTGAAATGATTCCAGAGATTCTCCTGGCTGTAAGGAATTGCTGTCCGATGTGAGAACAAGCTTGCTTGTAAATATGGTAAACTTCACCAGTTTGTATATTCCTCAAACCATTCTTTTCGTTGATTAAAACTGAGGATAATACCAATTTTTGCTGAGTTGGAAGGGTTCTGATAACAGGAGTTACTTGGTCGGACTCAATTTGAGCCTGAGCAATTCTGACATGATTTTGTTCAACCACTTCAACGCCTTCTTGTTCTGCTTTTTCTGTTGAGACTCGCAACAAGTCTAGAGCACATCGAGCATCTCCATGTTCTTGTGCAGCAAGGGCCGCACATAACTCGATCACTCCTGGACCAATCGCCTCAGTACTAATACCAAGACTTGCTCGAGAGCGCAAAATGTCCTGAAGTTGCTCAGCATTGTATGGATTGAAAACAATATCTTGTTGTCCAAGTCGACTTCTAACTCTTGGATCTAAGAAATCTGTGAATTTGAGGTCATTAGAAATCCCGATAACACAAGCCCTTGCATTCTTCAATTCAGCATTCAAGTTTGTTAGGTTGTAGAGAAGGTCATCGCCTGCTTTCTTTACTAGATGGTCGATTTCATCAAGAACCAGAACATAAACTCCTCCTCGAGAATTCATTCTTTTGACCAATTCTGAGAAAACTCTGTCGGTAGGCCATCCAGTGAATGGAATCTCTTCTCTTTCATGATCTTCTAATAATGCATTTCCAAGATGTGAAAGTACTCTGTACTGTGTGTCGATTTGTCGACAGTTAACCATTACTGGATGGACGATTCTTCCAATCGACTCTCCCTTCCTTTGCAGTTGGTCACAAACGTATCTAGTAACTGCTGTTTTTCCTGCACCGGTTACGCCGTACAAAATCATGTTAGATGGAATATGTCCCTTTAGGGCTTCAACTAGATTAAATGAAAGCTGGTCTCTCTCGTAGTCACGATGAGGTAGTGTCTCTGGTTGGTAAGTGTGGCGCAGTACTTCTTTCTGAATAAACAGAGTTTTTTGATTGAGAATTCCATCGAAAATATTTCTCTTCAAAAAATAACACCTCTGATTTTTATCTTAGTCGTTTGAGCCCGGTCCATACCATGCGTGATGCCTACGGGGAGTCCGAGTCCACCATATAAGGATAATCCCGTGCAAGGATATTTGCAAGCGGTTTTGTCCATAAACTGAATTTCAATTGGGGGTATAAAAAGGGAAGGGGGTATTTTTGTTTTCACTTATAAAAAAAGACAACTGTGGTCCTAAAAATTTCAAGCTTTGCGGGTGATAAAAAATTCTCCGCCGAACATAAAATCCATTTTTATCGGAACAAAATTTGAGGGAGTTTACTCCAATTTAAGTTTGAATAATTTCTCGATCGAATTTTTTTATAAATTTTTGATATTGAAGACGTTGAAAAAACCGCAGAATAAATAATAACAATAAAAAATGTTATTTTTAGTATATTTTATTCTTACAAAATGATGCCATTCGAATTTAAATTGAATTTCATACCATCTTCTCCATGAATGACATTTGGTGGAAATTCAGGGATTTCTTTGGTCAAAATTTCATAATCCGAATCTATGTATGTGTGAGTGAGTATTATTTTGGTTTGTGAACATTTTTTTGCCAAATCTGTAATGTGACTTGGCTTGTGATGATGTTCGGTAGCAACCCATTCTGGAACACCCATTTCTACAATCGCAAATTTGCACTTTTCAACACGATTCCACAATTCTTCACAAGGACCAGAATCTCCTGAGTGTAGCATCGACCATCCTTCTTTGTGGTCCATCATCCATCCGTGAGGTTCAACTTCAGGGTCATGTAAAACCTCAAATCTTTCAAATTTCCAATCCGATGTTTCTAAATCGTCTACCCATTCAATAGTTTGAAGCATATCATCAAGAGAGCCAGGGTATGCGAGCTTACAGAGTGTAGTCAATCTTTCACGTACAATTTCAGAGCCTGCCACAATCAATTTTTTTTGTCCTTCTCTATCTGAAATGTATTTTCTCTCAAGAAGGAAATTTGGGAAGCCAAATACATGATCTCCATGAACATGCGTGACTAGTAATACGTCAATATCTGCCGGACTAATGCCTGCAATTCTTAGGCTTGCTAATGCAGTAGGTGGGCAATCAACGATGATGTGTCTATCGATTGCCAAGAATGAATGGAGCCTTCCCGAAGGTAGGAATGCATTCCCACTTCCTAGTAACTCCACCAGTGCCATCAAACCTCCCAATCGTATCGAGAATATGACATCATCGTCACCTAACATTCATCTATCCGTTTCAGGTGGCCGGACCAATTGGTGGTCAATGTGTCTAACTGGAGTGCAAAAAATCCGTACATGTCTAAGATTACAGAGTGCTATGTATTGAACGGTGAAGGTTCTAGAAAAGAAACTCGCCACGTCGTTTTCGATTTGGGAGACTCAGGACTTGATTACAAAGTCGGAGATGCTTTAGGAGTTCTATCTGAAAATCCTGAAAACACTGTGGATTTATTGATTGAAACTGCAGGTTGGGATGCTGACCACATGGTAACTACTCACAACGGTGAGAGAACACTCAAAGAAGCATTGAAGAAAGATTTCGAAATTCATCGTGTTAACAAGAAGTTCGTAAAATCACTAACTGAGAAAGTCAGTTCAAACGGAATGAGAATCTCTGTCAAATTGATTGAGAGTTATCGTGAATCCGTGGCAGGTCAAGGTTCAGGTTGGATGAGTGCCGATTCAGATTTATCCAATGGATTGCTTCCTTCAATTCCGGGAGATGACCCCGTGGGCAGAGTCGAGAACCTTGCATCTGATGCAGATGCGATGGAGGATTACATTTGGTCAAGAGACTATATTGATGTAATGAACGATTTTGAGGTATCATACGCTCCAGAAGAATTCCTTGAGTTAGCTGACAAACTGAAGCCTCGATTGTACTCAATAGCCAGCAGTCATGATGTCCACCCTGGATTTGTTGAATTGACAGTAGGTATTGTACGCTATTCGCATCATGGTAGAGATCGAGGCGGTTTGTGCACAGTCTACATGGCAGATGAAGTTGAAGTCAACAAGACCGATGTAGGAGTCTTTATGTCTCCAACTAAATCATTCGTTCTTCCTGAAGATAAGTCAACCGACATCATCATGGTTGGACCTGGAACAGGAATTGCGCCATTCCGTGCGTTCATGGAACAAAGAGTACACGATGGCGGCGACGGTAAGAACTGGCTATTCTTTGGCGACCAATCTTCAAAGACTGAATTTTACTACAAGGACTCTATTGAAAACTGGTTAGATGAAGGTCATCTATACAGATTCACCACCGCTTGGTCCAGGGACCAAGAAGAGAAGATCTATGTTCAACACAGATTGAAAGAACACGGTGCTGAAGTGTGGGAATGGTTCGAAAGAGGCGCATACTTCTACATTTGTGGTGACAAGCAATACATGGCAAAAGACGTCCATAGAGCACTAATCGATATTGCTATTGATCATGGTGGAATGTCAGAAGCTGATGCTACACACTTCATTGAAAAGACGATGATGCGTGAAGAGAAGAGATACCTTAGAGATGTATACTGATCATGCTTCGCCTTCAGGCGGAGTTGGTACAGTTACTGCAGGTATTCCTTTCTCCCTTGCTCGATTAATCATAATCGTTGTCCACTTTGATTTTGGACCAGGGAAAGCTATGACATGAGTTGCATGTTCCAACATCTTGTCACCCAATGTTGGAGATGCTTCTGGCCTTCCTGAATCCTCAAGACCTCGTCGAGGTTCATTCCATGCTTCAGTAAAAATCGCCATCGGTATGGCGTTATTATTTGCCCACCTTTCTACCAGGTAATCTACTCCACTCGCTCCTCCAATGATAATTAAATCCGGATGTGAGTTCCATTTTATCCACTGCTCTAATTGTTCTTCAATCCATTCATAATTGTAAAATCTAGAATTTCCACAAATTACCAAATTGATGACCTTTCCATCTTGATTAAGGTCTCTTCCAGCCAATTTTTCGACCGTGGCGGCTCCGGTGTTGATATCGTCGGACATAACTGACGATTGTTGAGGTAACCTATAAGTAAATCTGATTTATTTTCCATAAAAATACACAAACCCTCCTCTACTTTCCGCTTTTCGGGGAGAGAAACCGTACTTTCGAAGACGTTTTCGACCGCTTTCATCATAGAATAGTTGCTATTGGCGAGTAACATGGGATTCAAACGCGTACTAATTGCTAACCGCGGAGAAATTGCATTGAGAATTCTCAGAACCTTGAGAGATATGGGTATTGAAGCAGCAATTATTCATGGTCGAGAAGATAGATTATCGCTTCCTGTAAGATTAGCAGATGTGGCTTATCCAATCATGCGCTCCAATCCTCTAGATTCATACCTTGACATCGAAGCAGTTGTTCAGGCAGCTAAAGATTTGAATTGTGATGCAGTCCATCCAGGATATGGATTCCTTGCGGAAAACGCTCACTTCGTAAAGAGATTAGAGGAAGAAGGAATTACTTTCATCGGTCCAGCATCGGGTGTAATCACACTTCTTGGAGATAAAATCGAAGCAAGAGCAGCGATGGAGGCTGCTGGTTTACCTACAGCAAAAGGAAGTAGCGAGCCAATTTCTTCTGCAGATGTAGCGAGCGAATTGGCTAATGAAATTGGCTATCCTGTGATCATTAAAGCAGCAGCAGGTGGCGGTGGAATTGGTATGCAAATCGTCCATGCGTCAAATGAGTTCGAAGGCGCTCTCAAACTATGTCAGGGCCGTGCAAAATCAGCATTTGGCGATGACAGAGTTTTCGTAGAGAAATATATCGAAGGCGCTCAACACGTCGAGTTCCAAGTTCTTGCTGATGGAGAAAAAGCCATTCACTTTGGTGAAAGGTTTTGTTCAATTCAGAGACGCCATCAAAAATTGATTGAAGAAGGACCATGGCTGACCGATGAAAAAAGAGCTGAAGTTGGCGCATTGGTTTGTGCTGGTGCAGAGTCAGTTGGTTACAAAGGTCTAGCAACTTTCGAATTCCTCAGAGATAAGAACGGTGATTTCTACTTCCTTGAGGTCAATCCAAGAGTCCAAGTTGAACATACGGTTACTGAATTGATCACAGGATATAATTTGGTAGAATTAGGAATTAGAGTTGCTCAGGGTGAAAGCTTACCGCTTACCCAAGACGATGTAGTGATTAGAGGTCATGCAATTCAATGCCGCTTGAATGCTGAAGATACGACCAATTTCGTACCTTCTCCTGGGCGACTTTGGGAATGCCATTTCCCATCTGGTTTTGGTATACGTTGCGATACTCATGCACATCCAGGATATGAAATGCCAGGTTGCTTCGATAGTTTGCTAGCTAAATTATTGGCATGGGGACCAGACCGTGATTCTGCAATTAGGAGAATGAGAACTGCTCTTGATGAAACAATCATCACAGGAGTTGAGCATCTAATACCTCTTCACCGTCGAATTATGGACGAAAAGGACTTCTTAGCAGGCGATATTACAATCGCTTACATCGACGAACATCAAGACCTATTGGGTTGATAATCATGGATGTGTTAATCGTTGGCAGTTTGGCCTACGATTCATTAGAAACTCCGGTTGGTTCAATCGAAGATGAATTAGGTGGTTCAGCATCCTATGGAGGCTTTTCTGCAGCATTTCATAATCGAAAAACCAACGGTAAAGGTGTAGGATTAGTTGGTGTAATAGGAGAAGATTTCGAACAAAAGCATCTTACTTGGTACAAAGAATCGGGTTTGGATATCGGCGGAATCGAGTCGATGCAAGGTAATACATTTCGCTGGAAAGGGTCGTATCATGGAAACATGTCTGAAGCTGTAACTCATGAAACACATCTGAATGTGTTTGAACATTTTCAACCTAAAGTCCCCAATAGCATGGCGAATCCAAAGATATTGATGTGTGCAAATTTACATCCTAGTCTACAATCTTCAGTAATATCTCAGACCAATGTAGGTAGAGTCTCTCTACTCGACTCGATGAATCTTTGGATAGATATCGCACATGATGATTTGTTGGATGTAATGAAAAAGGTCGACATCGTTGTTCTGAACGATGGAGAGGTGCGCATGTTGGCATCTGATGATAATTTGATCCGAGCCTCTCAAACGGTTTTATCGATGAAGGGAGGCGGAATTTTGGTGATTAAAAAAGGTGAAAATGGCGTTTTAGCATTGCATCCAGATGGGATGATTTCTATACCATCTTATCCAACATTAAATTTGACAGACCCTACGGGGTGTGGTGATTCTTTCGCTGGAGCAATGGCTCAATTTCTCTCTCTAGGGAGTGGAAATGTTAGCCATGAAGAATTAGCAGAAGCATTGGTTCATGCCACAGTAACTGCCTCGTTTACCATAGAAAGTTTCGGCACTGAACGACTACGCAATCTATCTGTTGAGGAATATGAAAATCGATTGAAAGAGTATAGATTAATCTCTAGAACTTCTTGAATGCAGTATGCTCAAGAACAGGTCGTAACTCGCAGTGTTATGACCGTACTAAATATTGCAATGATTGGCAGTGATGACCTTGCCAAATCGATTGCAAAGGCTACAGACCAGCGCGACGTTCATACCTATGTTCACAAAGAATCAGGAGCAGATGGTCCTAGGATTCTTTCCATAATTAGACCGGCTAAAATGCCGGAAAGGATTCGTCCATTTTTCAATTCACTTTGTGCAGCTAGAGTTGGTCTGATAGAAATCTCAGGAATCGATGCAGCATTTGGTGAAGTACTGGTTGGCTTTGCTTCGGCTGGATTGAGCAAAGGTCTGTTTGTAATCAATCCTCCAGAGGGCGAGTGGATAGACGAAGACCAAGTCAAAGGTTTCCTCAATCAAGCGGGTCTATCCACATGGAAACAATGTGGTACAGACGGTATTGAATTACGCACAGCATTGTACGATTTGATGGATGAAATTTCTAGCGATTTAGAGTCTGCTAAAAAGGAGCCGCTGGTTGTTCCAATCGATCAATATTTCAATGTCAAGGGAATAGGATTAGTCGCCATAGGATATGTTCAATCGGGCTCAGTTTCAGTACATGATGAATTACATCTATTGCCAGCAGAAGGACCTGGTACGGTCAAGAGTTTGCAGGTTATGGATGATGATGTTTCAGAGGCAGTAGCAGGCGATCGAGTTGGGATCGCACTCAGGAATACGAAAGAGGAACACTTGACAGGTGGTTCATTGGTCATCCATCCTGCGATTGAAGACAAAAATAAGGGGGTCTCGATACCTCTTTGTTTGGAGAAACATGAGAAAAGTTCAGTTGAATTAACAGTTTCACCTTTCCAAAAGAGGATTTTGGCAGTAGGGGATGTAGTTCATGCCAGCGTTGATTTGCAATTCGTTGTAGGACGCGTCGAATCCTTAGACTCCGGGCTTGAAGTGGCTTGGGAGTCTCCTTTGTTTATCCGTAAAGAAAACCCGCCTACAGTGATCATTGCTCAACTTGATTCAAAGCCTAGAATTATGGGCAGTGCAAAATTATCTCGGCTTTCATAATCCACTGCAAAGAACGGCCCCCCCATAGGGGGGGAAAACGGTGGGTTCATAACCTCGGGTTCGACTTCAGCGGTTCGGGATGCTTATGGACACGAGGCCAGAGGGGCTCGGTGTCAATGGAGGGGGGATTAAATTCCGCTCCTTGTCACTGGGTGGAGTTCGCGGTAAGGTCAGGGCGACCTTAAACGAGAACCAAATCTCATTTGAGTCACGAAATGGTCATGCATTAGACATTCGTTTGAATGCAATTCAAAGGGTCCATCACCACCATACAACTCTGGTTCCAGGATGGCTTGCAGTAGTTGGGTTAATTTTGGTATGGGTGGCATGGAGAGGCGTTACTGGTAAATTGCAAGCACTTCTTGGTTCAGCAGGAATCGTTCTTTCAGCATCTCACTACGCCACACGTAGACCTACTCTTACAATCGATACAAAGGCCGAAGATTGTCATACGGTGTTTGGTTCAGATATCGCAATGATGCGCTTATGCGCTCTAATCCAACGAATTCAGAATGGGATGAGTTTAGAGGATGCGAAGTTGAGTGTTGACAATATGGTTAGCGATTCAGAATATCCTCGCTCAATGAATACTGATGAAATGGAGTTAATCCCTGAGCCGGTTGAATTATTCCCCTCTCCAGTGCTTAGTCACTTCATCGATGCTATGGAAAACGACGGAGAAGTCGACCCTGAAATAGAAATCGTTAGTCCAGCAATTGCGATTGACGACCTGGATTTACCTATGTGGGAAGAAGAACCCGAACCGCCGGTAATCGAGCAACAGATGCCTGCTGGATTGATGGACAGATCTCGAGCAAATTTGTTCACCCAGAGAAATCAAGTTGTTCAAAACGGATGGCAACCTCCTCAGCAACAACATCCATACGACCAAATTCACAGATCTCAACCAGATAATATTCCCTCATATGGGATGATTCCTCAACAGGGAATGGAATCTCATATCCATAGGCCTGTACAAAATCCCCAACCTACTCCAATTCCAAACGACTTTTTGCCATCTTTCGTAGGGGCAAACGGAGCTCACATTCCAAACACTAGTGCGGAACAATTCTCGGTTCCTGATTCCCCTCTGCCTCAAGCCCAAGAGACTGAAGAAGATGTTCAGTCATTGGTTGCTTCTGCACGCCGAGATGATATTCCTCTGGATGCGGAATTGATTCCAAAAGATGTCGAGCCACCTAAACAAAAATATCCAAAGATGCGCGCATTAAAGTCCCAACCAACCACGACTCGTCTAGTAGTTCGCAAAGGTAGGACAGGACGAATTACTCCTCGTTCAGTATTATCGGAGTTAGTAACTCCAGCACTTGGCAAGGCATCTAAGCTCTCTAGGAGAATCTGGCCTAGAGGCAGAAGAACCGGCGAATCATTACGCCTTCAAGCCGAATATAATCTTCAATCACAGGCTGCAGAATCCATTCAAAACCTAGCTAAGAGTAAGGGTGGAGAAGTTAGTGACGAAGAGGTGAATCAGATGCTATCGCACATCCCTTCACAACCGGTAATTCCAACAACTTTCAATGAACTTGTAAGTTCAAAATCCAAAGGCTCTGAAGATGTTGAATCAATTCCAAGAATCGATGAATGATTATCGGTTCTTTTGAGACAACATGTGTGTTCTGATGGCCTTGGCGATTTCCCAATCTGCCTTTTCTTCATCAGTTTCAGGATTAAATTGTGGTACAGGAATCGGGCGCATCATCGAATCGATCGCTATCATGAAGAAGTAACCTTGACAAATTTCGGTTTTGCTCCAGTCTGACTTATTCATTGCCCATGCAGTAACCTTGGCACATGCAGTTCTGTTAGATGTGAATACCACCTTGCCGGTTACTTCGATTAGGTCACCCTGTCTTGCAGGTGCCTTAAACTCCAAAGTATCAATAGAAATGGTTACGAATTCTCTGTGTGCAAATTTAGCACAAACGATACCAGCAGCCTTGTCCATTAGCGATAGTAATCGGCCACCAAACAAGGTGTTGTATGAATTTGTGTCTTGAGGAAACACTTCCTCAATCAAGGTTACAGGTTCGGTACTGTATGGCTCCATTGGTATTAGGGAAGAGTATCTCCTCCTTCAATCCATGTACGAATCATGCCAACAATGTGAGATTTGATGAGGTATAGGTCACGCCAGTGTACCATGTCGGGCATTTGTGTCGGCCTTGTGAGCGGAGGAATAGATTCGCCCGTCGCCGTTGCTCGAATGTTAATGGCAGGATGGAAAATCTATCCTTTACACGCATCTCAAGAGCCTGTTACCGGTCCCGCAGCAGAAGAGAAAACAGTTGCTTTACTTCGTCATTTGTTGAATATGGAAGGCCCGGTAGGAGATGCAGCTAGAGAAAATCTTTCTCGCGAGTTAATCGTTGTTCCAGTTGCAGAATCTTTGGCTTTGTTTACAGAAAAGTGGAATCATTCCGAATATTTCATTCATATGAAGAGATTATTCAACGCAATTGCAACACTGCGAGGCGAGCAGATCGATGCAACACATGTGCTAAGCGGTGAGAATTTAGGTCAGGTGTCAAGTCAGACACTTGGAAATCTAGGAGGGGTTGAGATAGCAACTCCTCTTTTGCCATTAAGGCCATTACTTGCTATGGATAAAGTAACGATAATGACAATGGCTCGAAAATTAGGTACTCTTGAAATTAGTGAAGGCCCTGAAGTTTGTGATGCATTGGGTCCTAGCAAACCTACCACAGTCGCCAATAAGGAGTGGCTTGAAAGTTCTGAGGAAAGAGTAGGTGGCTTGCAGCACCTCGCTTCTAGTAATTTTTCTCAACTTAGAATTGTAAATCTCTAGGCTTTGCGGGTTTCCCCCTTTAGGGGGGAACCCGTTGGTACACATCTCCGTCGGTATTTTATGCCCGACTTGAGTGGGGAGGGGAGAGGGTGGCCCCTATGAATGAAAATAAGAATGGAATAACCGCTTTGGTACTGACATGCTTGATGTTGATTACTCCGCTTGCAGGAGCAGCAGATGTCACAACATTTAGCAACGGAGGAAGTGATGTTACTGTTGAAGTTCGAGACAGTGCAGAATACACAAATTACGAAGATGGAACAATTTCATTACCATCTGGGGACACAGTTACCAGTGCTTCGATGAAGATATCAACCGATATGGCCACTCATGAAACTTTTACATCCATCAATTCTGAGACTGCTCAATATGTTTGGGATCCTGTATACAACAACCAACAAACCGAGTATTCCACGCTTACTGATTTCACATATCATGAAGATACTGTTCAACTGGTAAGCGGTGGTTTCTCAACCGACTTCGAAAGGTCAGAATCTTCATTCTTTGACCACACAGTGCCGCCTGTCTATGATGGCACAGGTTGGCAACATGGAACCCTTTCAGAAGCAACAGTCATCAATGACAATTGTAACACTGGTAACGATTGTTGGGGTACAAACATGTACGACTGGGACAACGATTACACCAACGACGATAATGGCGGTGGATTCTCATACAGTCTGATTACTCCAGAGATGGAAGTCGACCCAAGTTCCCACATTGCTCGCTTCTCCAGCTGGCACGGTATGCACTGGACACAAACCAATCCAGGTTCAAATCCAACCAATACCTACTATGATTGTGGATATGTGATGGTAAGAAACTCATCATCACCAAACTTCCCTCCACCTGATATGGGTTGGAGTTACATTCCATTCGATGCAACAAATTCCACAGGAATCAGTTATGCAAATGGACTATATCCAATTGGTTCTGGAAATGGAAAGATTCAGAATTGTGATGGATTAACAGGTACTGATTACGCAATTGGGGGAGAATCTACTCATCCAACTACCAACCCGTCCGGTTGGGCAACACTAGCTGTAAATCTGAACGAGCACATCCACAAGTATGTACAACTGAAATTCGTTATGAGCCACAACAATGGCGCAGGTACACCTGAAAATACCACAATGCCTGGTTGGTTCATCGATGACTTCAGAATCGGTGACCCTCTTCCACAATCTGGTTCAATGACTGTGAAAGGTTTCACTCCTCAGCAATCACCTAACCCTGGTTTCCCAGACGGATACGGTGTTCTAACAATGGAGCAAGAAACAACTCCTACCAACTCTCTAACAGTTACTGCACTTCGTGGAGGAACTACTGATATCGTAGTCGACAAGTTTGGAGAATTGATGACAGGTCTTGAAGGTCCTATCGTTGAATTGTGGGATATTGATTCTGCAGACTACCCTGTTATCGATTTGAGATTCGACTTTGATACAGGACAATATCGGTTATCGACTGCAGTTCTTCACGGCATCAATGTAGGGACTCGTGTGGGTACGGGAATGAACGACACAAATGTCGTGCTAAGTCCAATGATCCAGGACGGAGTTTGGCAAACCTCTGGCGGAGGTCAGCCATTATTCTACACTCCAACATTAACTGATAATACGTTCACTCCAACGCTTTACAGTACTAAATTTTCACAACCAATTGTCGGTGTAACACCTGTTGTGGTTGACGATTGTACTGAATCTCCTGGTGTCGAATTGAACTTAAGAGACAATTCAATTCACAATTTGACCGTTGGACAGAAGTGGATTCCAGATGATCCAATCTTCGGTTTCTCTTCAGTTGTTTCTTATGCTAACCCTTGTGGATTGTCAGAACTTTGGTTTGACCTAGAATTCGGACACAGTGCGGAAGCGGTTGAACTTGATATCGCAAACGATGGAGATATTGAATGGGCAATGAATGAGCCGGCATTCGGCTCGTTCGGCCGTCAAACAGTATTCTGGGCAGGTTACGCTGAAGGCGTCAATCATGCTATGCACGAATCAACGCTCACACTGAACACATTCGGTGAAGCAACAGGTGGTAGTTTCATGCTACCTATGGGCGCTGATGTTTCGATTGCTGACATTATTCTATCAGATAACACAGCAGGAGATTTCGATTTGACATTAAGGTCTAGTGGCCAAGAAGTATCTCTTGGAACAATGGCTAATCAATCTTTGATATCCTATGAAACGGTGTTCCCAATGTTTGCATTTAACGATGCAATCAATTCACTGCTAACCAACCCATTACTTCAAGCGTCTCACATTGACAATTATGGAAATGAATGGGCTACATTCCACTTCGATGTAGCAAACGAGAACGCTCCAAGTGGAACACAGGTTGTGTTTGGACACTTGGATATCGTTTACGAATGGGACACCACAATCGGTGGTTCAAGCAATTTCGACCGTGAATTGAACCAAGGTATTGCTCTTGGAAGCGGTTCCACTGTTGAGGTTCCACTTTCACTATCGGCAGGTAGTGGAGGCGCAGTTATGTTCTCTGACCTATCGGTCACAACATCTACAGGGTATGATTCATCACTTACTCTAACCGGTAGCCCAGAGGGATTGTATCCAAATGGTGACATCGTAGAAGCTGTGTCTATTCACAGCGTAGATTCATCAACTGGAACTTCGTTTGCTGAATCAAGACTACGCATGGAATCTTCCAGTGGAGTTGTTGAATTAGCATTCTCCGAACTATCTCTGTTCACAGAAGCATATGACCCAGATAACCTAGTTACAATGGAATCATCCTCCTATACCGAGGTTGGAGATGAAATGCATGTCACATGGAGATTCAGAATTAACACCGCTTGGGAGGATACTGCTGAATTGAGATTGTATGCCAGTTTGATCGCAGCAAATGGCGTTAATGGAATGCCTGGAGCGGTTGTTCTAGCACCTAGTAATGGTAATGCAATTGAAAATGACGCTATGATCGCTTCTTTCGAATTGCAAAATGATGCGGGAGTAACACAGAACTTAGAATCAGCAAGTTCGAACCAGAACATCAATTTGGTTGGAAGCATTAGACTAGAAGGTCTAGATGTTGCACCAGACCCAACTTCTTACAATCTATCTTTGCAAAGATGGGACGTTCAAACAATCAATGGAAGCGTTGTATCTGAGTGGATCGAAGTATCCAACAGTACTGGAATCATCGGTGGTGATTTCAATTGGGCTGTTAACCTTGGATTAACAGCAGCGGGTCAAGCAACTTACAGATTCATGATCGACGGATATGAAGGCGGAGACACACTTTGCCCACCATCTCCAATCATATCTGATTCTGATTGTGCGATTCCATTCAATCTTTCAATCGATACATATTCTCCAACATTGGTGAACATTTCTGTTCTGAAAGCATCCAATTATGACCCGACAATCTGGACTAACTGGAGAGGCTTGGTAGATGACACATGGGTGCTTCCTAACGCTCAACAAAAGGTTAGAGTTCTAGCACAAGATATTCCTTCGCCTCCAACAACACTGGATATGTATTACTGGGTTGAATACGACCATGATCAAGACCAGGATGGCATCGCTGACCCTGATGAATACGCATTGCTTATTCTGAACAGTGACGGTAATGCTCCAACAGCAAACTATTCTGGAACATTCAGTGATGATGCCAACAAGGGGCAAGACCCTCCTGGAAAAGTTAGTATCTACATCGAAGGTACTGACCTAGGAGGAAACCCAATCGATGGCGGTATGCCTGGATTTGAAGACGATTTGGTAACCTATGTTTCAATGGATGCAAAGACACCGAACATCAGGAATTTCTTCATCGAAGACTCTGATGGAAACCGTCTGCACAATCCAAACGAAGGTGCTCCATTCTATCAGGGGCCTTGGAATATGACAATGTACGCTGGCAATCAATATCACCTGATTGTTGAAGCTACAGACGAAAATGGTTGGAGAGATATCAACTACTTCGAAATCGATCTAGGTCCTGAAAATATGGTTGTCTACTATTCTCCTCGCAATGAAACAGCATGGTCAGATTCTGACGACATTCAGATTGTTCCAGCCGGTAATGATAGCGACGGACCTAAGGTTGTCAGAATGGATGGAGGACGACTAATCGATCCGTTCGAGGATGAATTCTATCTTGATTTACCTATTAGGATGAATTGGGATATTATCGGAATCGAGTCCACTACCTATGTTCCTCAATTGAGAATCAAGGATATGGATAGAGATCCTTCTTTGATGAGTGAATCTGGTGGAAGGCACAAGCAACGCTGGGTCTACAGTGACGGTATCCAGTTGGATTACAGAAATGGAATCAGTCCAACCTTCACAGATATGTCTGAGCCTTACTCACAGAATGTTGAGTTAGCGTTCGTATTCCCTGGTGACACAATCTCCATGGAAGGCAAGTATGCGTACTTGGATGGAATCAACAATGGAGTATACGTTCTGCCTGAAGGTGAATTTACTCTTGAAGTGACCAGAGAAGCAGCAATGATGGATGGAAACAAGGGTTACCTTGCTTATCCAGCAGGTGGTGCAGATGGTTCTAGAACCGATGGCCCAACATTGCATACCATCGATGGTGGAGCATTCAACATCAACATTACAGCACCTCCACTATCAAATGAATATGTATACACTTTCAAACTGGTCAATCTACCAGATGGTGCTACTGACACTACTGCAACCATCTGTGATGGTAACAATGCATTTGGATGCGCATCATTCAAGATTAAGGTAGATGGACAGAAGCCAGAAGTTGAGAAAGATTCCTGGTCTGTAAGTTCGGGAATTAACCAAGAAGTTCTTGGAATCACTCTACCTTCTTCTACCATGCATTGTGTGGATGTACAAGCAATAGTTGAAGAGAATGCAGCATTATTGGCCGGAGAAGTCGATTTAATGTGGTCATTCTACTCTGATGCAGATTCTAATCTAACATGGCCAGTTTACGGACAGAGATTTGGTGCAGATGCACAATCTCATCCAATGGACTTGAAGATTCAAGGTGGCGACTACTTGCTCAGTGCTGATTGTGTTGACCTTTGGCCAGACCCACAAGATCCAACTCAGGCACAAATTACTACAGTCGATGTTGTCATGTGGATTGAAGGACGAGACTCAGCAGGATGGACTATCGATGGTGGCGGCCCTAACAGCGCAGGTGGAATCAGTTCTATCTGGTCATCAGACCCAGTTCATAACTCGCAATACAGGCTCGTTCACGAACAAGCCAAGTTCAGTGTAATCGATGTCAGAATGACGCCGAAGAGTCCAGAAGTAGGGGATGTTCCTGAACTAGAAATTTCACTTCAGAACATTGGAACCAAGGATGGAAACATTACACTTGAGGTGCAATCTGTCAAAGAAGGCGGATTCCCTACAACAGAAATCACCTGGACTACAGATGAAATTGCTCAAGGAACAATGGCTAACGTATTCGTTACAGACTTAGAGATATTCGCAAACCCTACAAGTGGAATGTATTTCCTAATTGTAGATGCAGAAACCAATGAAGTACTTTGGAATGGTTCAGAGAACTCTAAGTCATTCAATGTCGCTGAAGCAAGCGATGATGAAGGATTTTTGTCAGGTTCTGGAATGTTGATAGTCATTGGATTAGCAACTCTGATTCTAATTCTATTGGTCGCAGTTGTAATCTTGGCACGAAGAGATTCTGGTGATGGTACTTACGAATACGAGTATGAGTATGATGAGGAAGACAAGTCATACGCTGATATTCCGTCAGCCGGAACTGCAGCAGGGCCACCATCTTCAGGACCTCCATCTGCGGGGCCTCCTCCTACGTCCGTGGACCCATTGATGGCAGCAGCATTAGCTGAATTCCCACAATGGGATGAGGCTACTATCCAAGGATACTTCGATCAGGGCTGGGATATAGACAGCCTACGTGATTGGGTTAACAGCAATCAGTGATTCATCATGAATCTTGATTGGGAAGACATACATTGGAAAGACCCAGATGGTGGCACAATTGTGCTGCATGGGATTCTTCCAACAGTAGTTCTGCCTAATGGCATGAGGCCCAGATTTAATTGGCATGGTTTAGGCATAATGGGCTCGAGTGAAGAGATTGAAGTTTGGACTGAAGAGGAAAAGGCAGAATTGAAAGATTCTGGAATAAATCTCGATAGTGCAATCCTGAATGGAGGGCTAGACAGTCTGTATTTGGAAATGCTCACTTGGGTCGAAGGATTACAAGTGGGAAGATTCCCAGACCCAGAACCGCGCAGATTGCATAAGGCAGCAGTCAATCATGACCGTCCAGTTTTCTTTGCAGAACCGGATATGGATGATGAATCCTGGGCAACCTATCTCGAGAAAGAAGCGAAAGCAATGACTCGTCCTCGTAAATTATTGAAAATGATATTTGTTTCAAGACGTTGGAGAAAGTGCATCAAGAAAATGCGTAAGCACGTAATCGAACAACCGGTCCGAGAGCCAGATGGATTACAAGCAGCTAGTGCTCTTGCAGCCACCTGGTGGACTCTAAACAGAGAAAACTCGGAACAGGATTTGAATGAGGAAAAAGACTTGAGATTCGCAGGACGCCTAAGAGGAGGATTGGCGAAATTGAGAGAGGATTTCAAAGATGATGCATTACTCTTAGTGCCAATACAACAGGCTGGTAGAAAATCTATGCTAGCCGCATTAGAAAAACTTCCAGAACCAGAGGAGAGTTCTTCACTTGCCTCCTCCTCGGATGGAGAGGAGGAGTGATTATGAGCGGTTCAAATAAAATCGATGTTCGTGTCGATAACCTTCTGGTGAGATTCACCCCAACACCTGCTGTAGACCTTGAAGAAGCGGTTGAGAGACTTGGTGGAGTAGTCAATGGCGACGTCATTATCAAGATGTTAGATGCTCCTAGAGCGACTTTGATTATCGATGCTGAAGGTCGAATTATTGTCCATGGAACACATCGTATCGAAGCAGCCAGAGCAGCAGCAAAGGAAATGCTACTGCGAATGGGAAGAGATGATTCAGGACTGGTTACCGAATTAGGACCAATCGTAGCCTCATTTGATTTTGGCGAAACTGTACCAATTCACAATATTCGTTCAAATTTAGGAAGCGGCACTTCCTCTGTTGATGAAAGACTTGGCTGCCTTAGAATAGAAGACTCTCGACATGATCTGGAATTATTGATTTGGCCAAATGGTCGCTGTGTAGCTCTGAATGCTCGACACCCTAACATGGTGGCAATGTCTGCAGTTCATTGGAAGTCGAAATTCGCTGATAAGAAATCTCTCAAGGCGTGAGTCAAATGGATTGGAATGGACCAATCCTCGATGACCATTTCCATCTAAACCGTAACGGTAGATTCTTGGATGCTGCTAGAGATTTTTTACGAGTAGGCGGTACGGATTTAGTACTGGTTCACTGTCCCGATTTCGCTTCACCTCCAGTCACAAGGCAAGGGCACAAGGATGCCTATGCAGATACGATTGCCATGGCTGAACAAGTTAGAGAATTAGGCCTAGGTGTACGAGTCATTTTGGGCCCTCATCCGGCAGCGTTTGCTCACCAATTCGAAACACTTGGAGATAGAGCTGAAGAAAATTACTGGGATAGTATTGAGACGGCATTGGAGTTTGTTCACGAAGGTAAAGCACACGGTATTGGTGAAGTAGGAAGGCCCCACTGGAAGGTTACCGATGAGATTTGGAGTCGCTCAAACACTCTATTGTTAGAGACTATGCAACTGGCGGCTAAGGAAGGAATACCTCTGCAATTGCACGTTGAAGGCGAATCGGATGAAACCTATGGTGATCTTGCTGTAATGGCAGACAAGGCAGGTCTAGCAAGAGAGAAACTGGTTAGGCATTATGCACCACCTAGAGTAGATGAATCCTATACTCATGGGCTAACTCCAAGTGTTCTGGCAGGTAGTGGTTCAATAGACCAATTAATGGCGACATTTGAATCATCATCACATGGTTTCATGCTTGAAACCGACTACATGGACGACCCCAGGAGGCCAGGTGCAGTTTTGGGGCCAAAGACAGTTCCTAAACGGACCAGACAATTACTGGCCGCAGGTTTAGACGAAGAGGTTCTGTATCTCTGTCACAGAGATTTACCAAACAGGATTTATGGGGAAATGTAAACCAGCCCCCCAAAGAGTTCATGACCTTGGATATATTCGCACGGTTTGGTGGAAACATGAAGAGAGTGTTACTTATCTCAATCCTCATGTTATGTTTGCTTGTTCCTATGAATGCACAAGCACAATTTCCTCCGATCGGTGTAGAAGTCGAATGTGACCAGTCTACCATCAATATCAATGTACACCCTGAACAGAATGAGCCGGTCTCAGTTTCTTGCACGGTCAAGAATACAGGTTCAGTTTCTCAAAATATCGATATTGAGAGTGAATTAGATGGTAACGATTTCTCTCTGGTTCTATCTGAAGACACATTTGAGCAAGTAGAGGCAGGTGGTGAAGAACCCTTCATCGCAACGTTTTCTGCATCACCAAGAATCGAGGTCTTGTCTGAAGATTTTACAATTACTGCAAGAATTACCAGTTGGGGTACTGAGCCAATAATGATTCCTTGGGGTCAATTCAATTCGACCTCAGAGGTTGGAGGAACAGTCAACTCTTTGCCATATTCTAGAATGGATTTGGAAGTCTCAAACCCTTCTACAAGGAACATCGAAGTTTCTGAAGAAGCAACCATTCAATTCACGATTTTCAATGATGGAAATCGAATAGACAATCTTGAGGTCGTGATTGTAAATCAGCAAGAAATTGAAGATGCTGGTTTCAAATTCGTTTCAGACCCGTTCTTCCGTGCTACTGTGAATCCAGGAGCATCTTCTGACCAAGGCAATATTATTCTTGAAGCACCTAGTGATGCTTCCAGTGAGATTTCAATACAGGTCGAACTTCTAGCATATTCTAAACTTGATACCAATGCTGAAGCCAGTGAAGTTTCAATTCGTGTAGTGGTTGCAGCATCTAGCGGAGGCGGGGGCTCAATCGGCCTTGATGACTTTGAAACACTTGATGGAGACAGTATGGCAATGATTGGAATGGCCGCTGGTGGCCTATTCGGTGTCATCATCCTATTGGTCATCATCTCAAGGCTGACCAAGAAAGCAGGTAAGCAGAAAATTGCTGCAAAGGAAGCAAAGAAAGCGGCTAAGGCTGAGCGCAAAGCGGGACGTGCTTCAAAGAAAGCCGATGTTGCAGAAGAAGAATTCGATGATGATTTCGACGATGATTTGGATTTAGGAGATCTCGACGACCTTGACGACCTCGATGACGACTTCGATTTCGACGACCTTTGACGATTTCTTAAATCGGCGGCTAAATTTTTCCACCCTTCTAATGTGTTTCACAGGCCTTTCATTCATGGTAACAGTCATAGGCGTAGTGGCTAAGGAAACACCTACCCTAAGGGTAGGTGCTAATCATGCTTGGTTTACAAGGTAAAGTTGCATTCGTTTTTGGCGTGGCCAGTGAAGACTCAATTGCATGGGCTATTTGCAAAAGTTTAGCCGATGCAGGAGTCACTCTGTATCTGGGATATCAGAAGAGATTCATGTCTCGTGTATTCCAATTGAAAGACAAACTGCCAGCCATTGCGGGATTCTATCCATTGGATGTTGCAAACGATGCGGACACCAAAGAATTCTTCGATGCATTCGGCAAAGAGAATCCCGGCATGAAAGCTGACATCTTGATTCATGCTATCGGTTTTGCACCACGAGAATGTTTTGATAGGCCGATATTATTCGTTGATGATGAAAGTATCAATACTGCATACACAATTTCTGCAAACTCATTGCAACGTTGCCTAAAATTCGCATTACCTTATCTAAATCCTGGCTCATCAACAATCACTCTAACCTATGCGGCTTCTACAAGGCACGTCCCTTCCTATGGAATCATGAGTATGGCAAAAGCAGCACTAGAATGCTGGACTAGAGAATTAGCTTGTCATCTTGGGCCTGAAGGACACCGAGTCAATGCGATATCTAGTGGGCCGATTAGAACGATTGCTGCTAGCGGTATTCCTGGGTTTGACAACATCCTTGACCATGTTGCTGCCAATTCGCCACTGCGTCGAAATGTTACACAAACAGATGTTGCAGGATGCACAACATGGTTGGCAAGCCCTCTGTCATCTGGTGTGACTGGACAATGTATACACGTCGATGCTGGATATTCGATCACTATGGTTCCTCCAAGCATTATGGGTGAGTGAAAAAATGACAATCACTACGACAAACGGTAAGCAAGTCGATGGCCTAAATCAGGCTCCTTTCGAGCCTGTTGCGGTTATTGGAATGGCTGCATTGATGCCAGATGCCACTTCAATGGAAGAGTTTTGGCAGAATATTATCGATGCGCATGTCTCTATCAAAGAGGTATCCAAAGATAGATGGGACCCAGATATCTATTGGGAGAATGGGGCTCCAGGCAACGTTACCGAAGGCAAGACATATTCTAAAATCGGAGGATTCGTAGAAGACTATGAGTTCGATTGGCGAAGGTGGAGGCAACCTCCAGGTACTCTTCCACAAATCGACCCATGTCAACTTTGGGCGGTAACCGTATCAGCAGATGCAATCGATGATGCAGGATACGGAGAAGGTGGGAAAACACTGGACAGAGCAAGGACTGGAGTCATTTTCGCTAATGCTTTAGGGGGGGAAAATCGCTCAGAATCAAACATCAGAATTTTTAGTTCTGAAATGAGGAAGATTGCTCTAGATAACGGAGCAACTCCAGAACAAGCAGATGCGATGGTAGAGAAAATGTGCGAGGGCAAACCTCGTATCGATGAAGATACAATGCCAGGAGAATTGGCTAATGTAGTCAGTGGGAGAGTTGCAAATCTTCTAGATCTGCAAGGTCCAAATTATTCCACAGATGCGGCTTGTGCTTCGTCTATGGCTGCACTTCTAGACGCATGTAGACTTCTACAAACACGCCAGGTAGACACAATGCTAGCAGGTGCAACAGACCGTTGCATGGAAGCTCCGACCTACGCTAAGTTTAGCGCAATCGGCGCACTTTCTCCAAGCCACTCTACTCCTTTCGATGCCCGTGCTAATGGATTCGTTATGGGTGAAGGAGCAGGTGTTCTTCTTCTCAAGAGATTGTCTGATGCAATCGATGCCGGTGACGACATCAAAGCAGTAATTCGCGGAGTAGGTGGTTCTTCGGATGGTAGAGGGAAAGGGATAACCGCTCCTAGTCAAAGAGGGCAAGTCCAAGCGGTAAGTCGAGCATATTCACAAGCGGGTTACGAGCCTTCAACAGTAGAGTTAGTCGAAGCGCATGGTACTTCAACCAAGGTTGGTGATGCAACGGAATTGTCGACATTGTCTCTATTGTGGACAGGCTTGGATGGGGGAGACCACATCGCAGTGGGTTCAGTCAAGAGTCAAATTGGGCATCTGAAAGCGGCTGCAGGAATTGCTGGAATCATGAAAGCATGTAATTCAGTATATCACAAGACAATACCTCCTAGTGCAGGGTTCCAAACTCCAAACCCAACGGTTGAATGGGACGAGATACCATTTTTCGTACCAACAGAAGCTAGAGACTGGCCAGAGCCAGAATCTCACCCACGTAGGGCAGGAATCTCAGCATTCGGCTTCGGTGGAACAAATTTCCACGTAGCAGTTGAGGGCTATGACCTCGAATATCACTCCAAATTAGTAGAACACTGGAATGGGAGATGGGAAGCATATGCAGGAATCGAATCTTCTTCATCTGAAGCCAAACCAACTATGACGCACGAGGAGTTGAAGGCTGTTGAAGGCGGATTACTACTATTGTCTGGTGACTCGATAGATTCTCTCAAGTCAAAATTGAGTGCACTTACATTCTCTGGTCCAAACTTTGACGATGATCCACGAGGCATGCGTCTATCATTTACTCTAGACTCTCACTGGTCTTTCGATGTTAAAGACACAGTCAGAATGGCTTTGTCAGCCACCAGTTGGGCTGAGTTTAACAAACGTAAGGACTTGGCAATCAAGGCTATGGATGACAAGGAGAAATGGGGCTTTTTGATGAGTCAAGGCATCATGATTAGCGATACTCCTGCACTGCCTAAACAAGCAAAAGTCGCACACATGTATCCTGGTCAAGGAAGCCAATATGTTGGTATGACCAACGACTTACATTCTCGTTTCAGTGGCGTAGGCGATGTTTGGGACAAGGCTGATGTTACCATGGTCGATGTTTTGGATGGAGAGACATTGTCTTCTTTCGTACTTCGTGATGGATTAACCGCTGAAGAAATGAAAGAGGCTGAGCACAAACTCAAGCAGACTGAATATACTCAACCCGCAATGTTGACAGCAGATTTAGCAATTGAAGCGGCACTGAATGCTCACGGACATAAGCCAGATATGGTGGCTGGGCACAGTTTAGGAGAATATGCAGCACTAATGAGTGCAGGTATTCTTGACATGGATGGTGCATTGAGAGCGGCAGCAGCTCGTGGTACTGAAATGGGTAGTGTCGAAATTGATGACAAAGGCTTGATGGCTAGTGTAACCGCACCTTACGATAGAATCGCAGAGATTATCGAAGAAGTGGACGGTTATGTCATTGCAGCAAATAAAAACTCACCGAAGATGACGGTAATCGCTGGAGAAACCGAACCCGTAAAGCAAGCAATGTCACGCTTTGAGGCTGAAGGTTTCCAGTGTGTTGCATTAGCAACAAGCCACGCATTCCATTCTCGAATCGTTGCACCTGCAAACGAACCACTTCGCAGATTCTTAGAAGGGCTGGACATTAGATGGCCAAAAATCCCGATCACCAGCAACGTTGACGGCGGGTGGTATCCAATGGATGATGGCGGCGATTCAAAGGCAGCAATACTATCCAAACTTGCACCTCAAATGGCATCAAGTGTTGAATGGACTTCGCAGATAAATTCGATGTATGATGCAGGAGCACGATTATTCCTAGAAGTAGGACCTAAGCGTGCACTCACAGTATTCGCATCACAAATCCTTGAAGGCAA
Organism: Candidatus Poseidoniales archaeon; assembly: GCA_003602415.1. Lineage (GTDB taxonomy): Archaea > Thermoplasmatota > Poseidoniia > Poseidoniales > Poseidoniaceae > MGIIa-K1. The sequence goes on from QQSK01000013.1 coordinate 146,055, forward strand.
ACAAGCCCTTCCAATAATGACAAATCACCCTAAGGCCGGAGGAATTGCAACGTTCCTTACCGCTTTAGGAACGCTAGCTCTTGCTGGAAGAGTTCCCGAATGGCCTGGCCCTAACAGCGCTCACTTAACTCCAGCATTCCGTGCAGGACCTATCGAGGCAGCAGGCGGAGCCAAGCAGCCTGCAACTCCTCTGAAGGAGAGAAGCAGGCCATTGCCATCAAAGGGTGGCCAAACAGTTACTCAAACCGTCATCCAATCGAGTGAAACATACGTTGATCCCGATGCAGCAAAGAAGGCATTAGTGGGCGAGTTAATCGCTGCACAGACTGGATATCCTGCAAAATTCTGTCAAGGTAATGTCGACATGAGAGCGGTTCTTGGTATGAGCGATGAGCAAATCCAAGTCGTAGTATCTTCAGTTCATGCAAGGTGTAGTACTGACCCCGATTGGGACATTACGATAGCAAAAACTCCTGGAGATATCACTAGATGGATAACTTCAGCACCAGCAATTGGCTCCAAGTCCAAGTCGATGAAACACGATGATAGAGATGACGACCCGTTCGTAATCACGGGTATTTCAATGGGCCTTCCTGGTGGAGAAAGAGTGTTTGATGAAGGTAATTTCGAGAAATTGGTGAGGGGTGAAACTTGTATCACCGAAGTGACCGACGAATACAAACAACGCCTTCTAGACAAAAATATCGTACGTCTAATAAAAGGAAGAGACGGCAGTGTCGGAATGGATGCTGCTACTGAATTTGGAGATATACCTCAATTAGCTGGAGTGAAATCCGCTTTCGATCCTACAGAAGAGTTCGGAATCGATGCCAAAGTCGCAGCAGCTTGGGATATTGCAACTCAGTTATCTTGTGCGGCTGGATTAATCGCATTGAAAGATGCAGGTATTCCATTAACTCCTGTGGAACAGGTTGGTAAAGGTGGATTGAGATTGATTCGTTCTTGGCAAATGCCATCCGCTTACAGAGATAGAACTGGAATAGTATTCGCATCTTGCTTCGCAGGCCATCAAATGGCTGCAAGGCATGCTAAGGTCAATGGAGACGATGGTGAGGGAAGATTCGACAGAAGATATCTTTTCCAAATATTGAATATGGGCCATTCACAATTCGCTCAGCATGTTGGAATTAGAGGTCCGAATACCACAATTAACCTAGCATGTGCTTCTGCAACTGCAGCATTCGGCGTCGCAGAAGATTGGCTTGCCAACGATAGATGTGACCGTGTAGTCATAATCTCTGCAGATGATGTAACGGGAGACGACCTATGGGAATGGATTGGTTCAGGTTTCGCTGCCAGCGGAGCTGCAGCAACCAATAACTCGGTTGAAGAAACCGCATTACCTTTCGACAAGAGGCGCAATGGTTTGATTCTGGGAATGGGTGCAGCAGCATTCGTAGTCGAACGAAAATCAGAATCCGACGCTAGAGGAGTTCAGCCGATGGCTGAGTTATTGGGAACTAGAATTGCAAATTCCGCATTCCATGGAACTCGATTGGACGTTGAGCATGTCGCTAGTACCGTTGATGATTTCGTTTCTGAAATGGAAGAAAGATGGGGATTAGACAGACACCAAATGGCTCCTGATACCGTGTTCTTTTCCCATGAAACATATACTCCTGCTCGTGGAGGTTCAGCTCAGGCTGAAGTCAAGGCCCTCAGAGACACATTTGGTGCTAGTACGGATTCAATAGTCATTGCAAACACCAAAGGTTTCACAGGACATCCAATGGGTGTAGGAATTGAAGATGCTGCCATGTTCTATGGTTTAATGACCGGCAGAATACCGCCAATCGCCAATCACAAAGAAACAGATCCAGAACTTGGAAATCTGAAATTATCCAAGGGGGGAGATTATTCCAATCTGAAGTATGGAATGAGATTTGCAGCAGGGTTTGGAAGTCAAATCGGTTTGTCATTAGTTCGAAAGTGTGAATTCACAGGAGATAGAATCAACAAACAAAAACTGCTGACCTGGAACCAATCTCAGGCAGGAACTACCAATTTAGAATTAAGAGTATTACAAAACAAACTGGTTGCATATGTTGATGCAGACAACAATTTACACGGCGGAATTCTAGGAGATGAATACGCAGTACCACGAGAAATAGATAGCATCGAGGCTCCAGTAATCGAATCTAGTCCTGCTCCAAAACCAGAACCTGTGGCTCCAGCACCTGCTGAACCAACTCCTGTTGCGTCGGCGCCTTCAGGTGATACGACTTCTATCGTAATCGAAGTCGTAGTCAAGCACACAGGATATCCTGCTGACTTTGTAGAGTTAGACCAAGACCTAGAAGGTCAACTTGGAATAGATACTGTCAAGCAAGCAGAAATAATGGCAGATATCAGAGAAAAATTCGGTTTACCTATCGATGAAGACTTCGTACTTTCAGATTATCCAACACTGAATCATATGATCGCCTACATCCACAAGATGCAGGGAGGAAGTCCTGCTCCTGTTGCACCAAAAACAGTAACTGAAGTTTCAACTCCAGAACCAGTTCCAAAAGCAGAACCAGCACCTGCGCCAGCACCAGTTGCTAGCGAGCAATCTTCAGCAGTAGATATTCAGCCGAAATTAATCGGAGTAGTGGTCAAGCACACAGGCTATCCCGAAGATTTCATCGAAATGGACCAAGACCTTGAAGGAGAATTGGGAATCGATACGGTCAAGCAAGCCGAAATCATGGGTGATGTAAGAGAAATTTTCTCATTACCTATCGATGAAGACTTCGTTCTATCCGAGCACCCTACTCTGAACCACTTCGTAGCCTACATTCAGAAGATGACAGGCGGAAACGCTCCAGTGCCTACTCCAGCACCGGTCGAGACGACAAGTCCAGCCGCTCCAACGCCTGTTGAAGTTCCAGCAACTCCAACGGTTTCAGCAGATAGCGGAGACATTCAGCCGAAATTAATCGGTGTAGTGGTCAAGCATACAGGCTATCCTGAAGATTTCATCGAAATGGACCAAGACCTAGAAGGAGAATTAGGAATTGATACGGTTAAACAAGCCGAAATCATGGGTGACGTAAGAGAAATTTTCTCATTACCAGTGGATGAAGACTTCGTTCTATCCGATCACCCTACTCTGAATCACTTCGTAGCCTATATTCAGAGAATGACAGGCGGAAGCACTCCGGCATCTACTCCAGCACCAGCGCCGGTTGAAGTGAAAAGTCCAGTTGCTCCAACACCTGTTGAAGCTCCAACAACTCCAACGGTTTCAGCAGATAGCGGAGAAATACAAGTGAAATTAATCGGTGTAGTGGTCAAGCATACAGGCTACCCAGACGACTTCATTGAAATGGACCAAGACCTAGAAGGCGAACTAGGAATCGATACGGTCAAGCAAGCCGAAATCATGGGTGACGTAAGAGAAATTTTCTCATTACCAGTGGATGAAGACTTCGTTCTATCCGACCACCCTACTCTGAACCACTTCGTAGCCTACATTCAGAAGATGAAAGGAGGAGGTGCACCAGCGCCAGCGCCAGTTGCGAAACCAGTTCCACAACCAGTTGCACCTCAGCCAGTGCCTTCAACACCTGTTAGCAATTCCAAGCCAATAGCCGAATCTACCACAAGACGATGGCAGGTAGAGGTCGAACCATGCCCTGCAGTAGCCGAAGGTCTTCCAATTGGAGGAACAATCGTGCTAACACAGGATAGCTGGGGCGTAGCAGATGCTTTGGCAGATAGGCTAGTCGAAAAGGGCCTATCTGTAGCGAAGATTGGATTCGAATTCGGTGCTAAATCAGTTACTGAACAAGAGGAGTTGTCGGGTCATACCTTCAGAGCAGACCCAGGTAGTGAAGAGCAAATCGCCGAGGTTTGCTCTAGAATTTCAGGTGTTGCTGGAATCATCCACTTAGCACCACTTTCCCTAACCGGAAGTTCTTGGGAAGCCGATGGTCCATCAAATCAGGTGAATCTTGCAGCACAATCTTGGTTTGGATTACTGAAAGGCTTAGATTCACAATTAGGAGTAATCTCCTCAGGCATTGTTGGTAGTGTAACCGCTTTGGATGGAAGACATGGAAATAGGGGCGAGCGATTCAATTCACTTGCTTGCGCAGCAAGTGGAGTGACCAAGTCCTATGCCTTTGAGAGGGAAAACCTCAGATGTCGTGCACTTGATTTACACCCTGAATTGATTATTGATGCAGCATCAGCAGCAGAAGTAATCGACAACGATTTATTCACCGCAGGCGGAGAAATCGAAATAGGAATCGACAGAGATGGCCGAAGATGGACGATGGTCTGTTTCGCAGAAGATGTCGTTGAAGATGTTGAACCATTACAATCCGATGATTTGTGGTTGGTCAGTGGTGGTGGCTCTGGAGTAACAGCAGCATCAATAATCGGTGTATCAAGCGCTAGTAACGGCGCTGGTGCGACATTCCTACTACTTGGTAGAAGCAAACTCGTTGAAGAAACATCGGGATGGTTGGATTGGAGCGATGACCAACTCAATCAGAGGAAGATGGAACTTAGAGAATCATTGATCGCCGAATCTGAATCTGGAAAAGTGACAATGGTGGAATGGAATAATGCTTGGACTAAATTAACTCGAAGTATGGATATTTATCGAACGATAAGCGATATCGAAGCAAGTGGAAACAATGCAGAGTACCACTCAGCAGATGTTACCGATTCTGAAGCGATTAAGTCCGCAGTCAATGGAAGAGATGTAACCGGTATCGTTCACGGTGCAGGTCTTGAAGAATCTAAACTGGTAGCAGACAAAGCATGGAACACATTCGACTTGATTGTTAGAGTCAAGGTCGATGGATGGAAAGCATTAGCCTCTGCTGCAGGAGATTCTCTACGGTTTGCCTGTGCGTTCACAAGCGTAGCGGGTAGATTTGGAAATCGTGGTCAAACAGATTATGCAGCGGCCAACTCAATTTTGGACGCAGAAATGGCTCGCATGACAGCTAACTCTGAATGCAGAGCGGTTGCTATTGGATGGACAGGATGGAGAGATGTTGGAATGGCAACTCGCGGCTCGATAGAAGCGGTGTTTGAGTCATCTGGAATTGAGACATTGTCTGTTGAAGATGGTGTCGAGATATTCGTCAAAGAAGCATTAGCAGGCGGCAAAAGAAGAGTTCTAGGCTGCGGCTCATTAGGAAATATGGACCTATTCGATTCATTTAGAGAAGCGCCTTTGAAATTACCTGCAGAAATGGCTGCATCGATTGCAGACCCTCGCAGATTCCCTCTTATCGACAAACTCTTGTCTATTGAGGAAGGCGAATCCTTAGTATCTCAGTGTACTCTTTCAATGCAAGAACATCCATTCTTGGTAGATCATGCAATCGATGGAGTTCCTTACCACCCAGGCGTAATGGCGTTGGAGATGTTTGCAGAAAACTCTCTACTGCTGATGCCAAGTCATTGTTTAGCAGGTTTCGAAGAAGTCACATTTGGTTTACCTGTCAAGATAATGAAAGGCGATATGACTGTTAGAGTTGAAGCAACATTATCCAGAACCGATGGTGACTTGTCTTGGGTAAAATGCCGCTTAGTTTCAGATTTGACTAATTCAAAGGGTGAAGTATTCGGTGAACCAAGATTACATCACGAAGCGATGGTACGACTGGTTGCAACATCAGATGACCTTCGCCCATTCTTACAAAATGAAGTTGACTCCTTACCAGCAATAGGAACTCCACCTCATGGTGATTTACTACATCACTCTAGTTTCATCTATCTGAGATATTTCCACGGCCCAAGGTTCCAATCTCATGGCGGAGTTCTACGTGGCGTTGAAAACGGCGTAGACGGTATTGCACTGATGCGCCACCAACTGCCTGCAACCGACCAATTTGCATTGGAAAGCGATGGTGAAGAAGTTCTGTTGGATGCTCTACCAATGCTAATCGAAGCAGGTTTCCAAAATGCTGGATTGGCAGCCATGGAAAGCGATGGATTCTCGAGTCTACCTATTGGAATCGAGTGGACTACAATGTTGCGAGTTCCCGATGCAAACGAATCTTTGCGAATGCGTTCAGTCAAAGTTGCTACCGAGGATGCGGGAATAACTGTACACGATGTGGTAATCGTTGGAGAAGATGATGCTCCTGTTCTATCGCTCAAGGGTCTACGACTCAAAGCGATGGGCCAAGTGCCTGAAGATCAGAGATTCAGTCTTGAGAGGTGATTTTGTGGAGTTAATGGATCCTCCATCGGGTCCACGAATGCTAATTGCTAGAATGCCGATTTCCGATTGTCGAAGTGTACTAGCTGAAGACATTCCTCGTGCGACAGCCAAACGTCTTGCAGACCATAATTCGGGCCGCCTATTATTGGAGAAATGTTTGGAGCACTGGGAATTGCCTATCGGCTCGCTAGAAGTTCTACGAACCCAACATCGAGCACCTTACCTGTCTTGGTTAAACGGGGTTTGGAGAAATGAACCATTGCCGGGAATTAGCATTGGACATTCAGGAGATTGGGCGGTTTGTGCTCTCATCGAACCTGGGTACTGGATAGGTATTGATGCAGAGCCAAAAGATAGGGGGATTCAGACCAATGCATTCGACATGATGGCCAAAGGTAAAGAGTTAGATTTTCTAATTGAAAATTCAAAAATAGCAATTGAAACATGGACCGCAAAAGAGGCGGTTCAAAAGGCCGAAAAACTAGGAATGCACCTAAACCCAAGAGACATCAATTTGACCGAATATAATGTTGAATCTTTCATTCATGATGACCTGATGGTTTCAGTCTCATGGAGGGAGGCAGGAGATGCTCCAAGGTCTGCTGAAGACGACCTCTTGGATGCTACTTTAGAAGCAATGAAAGATAATCCTAACTTTTCGGTTGGATGTAAAACAACCAGAAATAATGTTTGAATCACTTATTCCAAATTCTACTAGATTCCCAAGGTAGACCAAGCAGAATTCCAATTTCTGTCAAGATGACATAATTCAGTAAGAGGTAACTCAAGTAAGAGATAATTATGATCATTATTGATGTGTTAATAATTTTCCTTCGCTCGCGTTTAGCTTGGTCTATGGTGCAAATACCTCGGCTTCTGAAGTAGAATACCAGCCCAACACATACAGTGATTGCAGCAATTGCTAGCATTAGCGGTCTGAACCATGAATATCCATCTTCGCCCCAGTACAATGTGTCAGATAATGCAGCACCAGTCGATACCGATGCAATACCAAACATCACCAATACAACTGATGGAAGACAGCACATTGATGCAATAACGGAAGAACTAGCGACAAGTTTCCACAATTTGTGCGGTTGCTCTTGGTCTAAACCGTCAGCAGTAGTTTCTTCCTGCACAACTAATTTTTTTTTGATAAAGTACAAAAAACATTGTCTAAATCTATCATTGCATAACTTGCAAAAGTTTGCGATGTTGTCAATATACAGTCCAAACGTAGAACCCGACTAATATTGAGATTGGTACTATGTAGTACAAAGCGTGAATTATTCTAGATTTGGTTTTTTCTTCAGAGTTAAGAAAATCACTATCTTTTGCTATAGCATCTCCAATGCCAAGCATTAATTCACCTAAAGGGTCAACCATATTTTCACCTAAGCGTTTAGATTTCTAATCTCTGGAGTCTGGTCTGCGATGATGAACTCAAGCATAGCAGCCCACATTACGAACTCCATACTCTTCTCTAATTCTTCTTGCCCGCCAACTTCTGCGACCATATTGTCCAGTGTATCTGATGGTGAGTGGTATGCTGAGTAGTCTGCATCATACGCACCCAAGTGGAAAATCGTTTGAGCACCTAAGTTACGGAAGGTGACGTGGTCTGAGCGTCCAAAGGTATCCTCGTGAACATCGAAAACAAGGTCTTCGTGCTCATCCCAGTGCTGGTCACAACCAGCACCATATGTTCCATCAATTCTCAGCGTCATCGGTGCTTTGAGAACATTCCAATGTACGTGTTCTAATACCGTGGTAATCTCAACATCTTGGACCTCAGGGTCAGAATCTGGACCAGACCAAGCGTGGTAAGGGAATGGGTCTCCATTGCCGTTCTTTTTGGCAGGCCAAGACATTCCCATCATGTCCATATTGATGTAGAACTTCAATTCCTTGTCGTGGGGTAAGCAGTAATCACATTGATTGTTAGCGAATGCGTTAGAGCCTCTGAGACCTTCTTCTTCGCTTGACCATAGTGCCAAGAATGTATCACATTCGAAGGTCAAATCTGCAAATGCACGAGCATAGAGCATCATTGCAACTGTTCCTGCGGTATTGTCGTATGCTCCTTCGTATGTTCCACCGCCAGGAGGGCCACCAGGAGGTGCGATGTCCATGTGTCCGCCCATTCCTTGAACGCAACTATCGTTACGACCTTGTTTCCAAGCGACAACGTTCAGGCTTTCAGGTTGAGCTAGATTACCGTGATCGGTAACTCTTAGCAAATGAGTCTCATATCCAAGACCTTCGAAGTGTCCTTTGAAGTATTCCGCAGCACGCTCATAGAATGCATTTCCTGCTCCCATCCATCTGTTCACGTATCCACCACATTTTGTGGTATCAGTACAGACGCTTGTGATGAAATCTATTTTCTCAAACCATTCTTCTCCATTTACTATTGGAACGCCTTCAGTAATTGGGACTTTGACCACTTGTGATTGTCCATCATTACTCATGAATGTAATATTTACTTCAGTGGTGTATGGAGTTGTGATAAACTGGCCAAAAACAGTGTTATCTTCAACCATTACACTGTGACTTTTGACATAAGTATCGTTAATGAAGATTAGAACATCAGCCTCGGTTGAAATCGCATTTCCTTTTCCTTCCAATGTGAAGTCATGGAATTCTCCAGTTCGAAGTATCGCATCTTCTGGATTCACGAAATCGATTTGGAATGATTCAGATGCTACCACCGATTCTTTTTCATCGTCGCCAAAGCATCCAGCTAATGGTGCAACAACGAACAATGTCGCCAAGACAAATGCTGTTAGTCTACGGTTCATGCGCTACGCGCATATTGCAAACCACTTCAACATATGGTTGCTCGGATTTTTCTCAATTAATGTTAATGGCATAGGATTTGGAGTGCGGATAGCGGGAGGAGCAACTTGCTAAGCAAGTTGTGACTAGCTATCGCACGTTGGATACGATGAGATTCAGAGTGCGGATAGCGGGAATCGAACCCACGACATGAGGTTGGAAACCTCAGGTGATAACCACTTCACCATATCCGCGAAGTAATCTGTCCGAGGGCGTTTACTTCTTAGCCAATTCGGTTCTAATTCATTGGAGGAAATCTACTCCTCATTGGGTTTTCATCCATGATAAAAGAATTAGCAATGTGCTGATTTCGACGCTCTTCTCTCTCTGCTTTCTTCTTCTTCGAATTACGAATAGCGTTGAGCGAAAGGAACAGAGCCAAGAGTATGGCTACTGCCACAGCCACAATTTCTTGAATATGCGGCACATCTTTTGCTTGTTCGAGGAGGTCATCGAAAGTATCTCCATCATCTGAGTTGATAGCTTCGATACTTAGTGATGTAAATGCCATCGAAGACAACGCACCAGGTTCAGTGGCTTCAATTACAGAATTGAAGTCGCCCTTTTCGACGATTTGACCAGAGAACGCAACAGTTTGTTGTCCTTCACCAGGAATAATCAGAATGTGTGTTCTCACTCCAGTATCAATGGCATTCATCGATTTCCATTCTACCTTGACAGTTAGGTTATTTTGAATCATATTGGTGATTGTACAAGTGAATGTAACACTCGATTCAAAGGCTAGATCTAGTGCGAATTCTTCTGGTCCACATTCAAGCAATACCTCTGCAGTGTTTCGTGTCGGGTCATCAGGCCAATGGTCTGCCAACTCTGCACCAGGTGAATTGTTGTCTCCGTATCCATCTGCGTCAGAATCTTGGTATTGTGAACGATGTTCAGGGAACGCATCACCAGAGTTAGACCATCCATCTTGGTCATTATCTGGACAGCCGATTAGATCGAATGCTGCATTTCCTGCCTCATTCGGACAAGAATCACCATCAGTTCCTGAAGTATTGTCACCATACCCGTCGCCATCAGAATCTAGCCACTGTGAAGGATCTGTTGGCATGAAGTCATGATTATTTGACCATGAATCGCCATCGTCATCCAGACAACCAATCGATCCATTAGTGGAAGTTCCCGCAGTTATTGGACAGAAATCGATGTTGTTTCCAAAACCATCAGAATCGTTATCTGCCCACTCTGTAATATCATCAGGGAAAACATCGATTGAATCTGCCCAGGTATCGCCATCAGAATCTAGGCAACCTAGGATTAATGATGTACTGTTACCCGAAACCGATGGGCAAGCATCAGGATTGTTTCCTTGAGCGTTGTCTCCAAATCCATCGTTATCAGTGTCATTCCATTGAGTGTTATCCAATGGGAATGAATCGTCAACGTCTCCCCAAGAATCCTGGTCTGCATCAAAGCAACCCAATGAGCCGTTTGTAGAAGTACCTGCAACATTTACACAGTCGTCTTCAACATCATCATATCCATCACCATCAGAGTCTAGGTGACGTGTTGGGTCTAGTGGAAAATCATCGTTAACATCTGAATATCCGTCACCATCAGTATCTACACATCCTAGTCTGTCAATGGTCGAGTTACCGTATGTGATAGGACAGTCGTCGGCATTGTTTCCGTTAGGGTTGTCACCATACCCGTCACCATCTTGGTCAGCAAATTGAGTATCGTCGTTAGGTAGAGCATCAATTGCGTCGGACCAGCCATCACCATCAGAATCAGGGCATCCTAATGCTCCGCCTTCTGTTGAATTACCCCAGACAGTTGGACAAGAGTCAGGATTAGTTCCGCCGATGTTGTCTCCATATCCATCACCATCGACATCGTGCCATTGAGTTGGGTCATCGATGAAGCTATCCTCTTGGTCGGCCCAACCATCGCTGTCTGTATCTGGACAACCCAAGGTTCCATTTTGCCAAGAATCACCAAATGTATTCGGGCAATCATCTGCTAATGTTCCACTTGGGTTATCACCAAATCCGTCACCATCTGTGTCATTCCACTGAGTTGGGTCGGATGGGAATTCATCATATTCAACGGTTCTACCATCACCGTCAGCATCGAGACATCCAACTAGTATCCAAGTTGAATTTCCTGCAAAGTTTGGACAGTCGTCTTCATTGTCAGCAAATCCGTCACCGTCTGTATCAATAGATTTGGTAGGGTCGTTAGGCCATTGGTCTCCAACATCGGAAACGCCATCGCCATCAGTATCTACACATCCCTGCAAGTCGATTGTTGAATCACCCCAAACGCTAGGGCAATCGTCCCAGTTTGTAGCTGGATTTGCATTGTCATAGTATCCATCTCCATCCGTGTCAAGCCATTGAGTAGAATCATTGGTAAGTGCGTCATTTAGGTCTGATTGGCCATCGCCATCTTCATCCAAACAACCATTCCTATCAAGCGAGGAATTACCCCAAACCGTTTCACAGGCATCTGCACCCTGAATTGCTCCCCATCCTCCATCAGGGTCAGACCAAGAATCAGAATCTGTATCTGGACATCCGTACCTATCGCTGCTTGATGTACCTGCAACCGATGTGCATGAATCTGGATTGATTCCTCCTGGGTTGTCTCCAAACCCATCACTATCAGTGTCAGACCACTGTGTTCCTTCGTTAGGGAAATCGTCTCCAACATTGGACCATCCGTCACCATCGCCATCAGGGCATCCTGTTTGGTCTTGAGTAGAGGTTCCAGGTGTGTTGACGCAGTCGTCTAAGGTATCGATGAAACCGTCACCATCTGCATCGGCAGACATGTTGATCATCGTGTAAGCAGCATCGATAACCATTGCGAACTTCTGTGGACCAGTAGGAATGTTTGTTCCATTTACATGAATCTCCCATTGTCCAGCCATCGGAGAAGAGATTGTAGTTCCAATGAGGTTGTCAAGGTTATTTCCATACTCTGCCCAGTTTCCATTAGGGTCTTTTACAGCGAAATCAATGTCATTAACCAAGTTTGTAGATGCGGCCGGAGTGCTTGCAGGGTCGGTCCATGAGACCATCACCTTGAGGTCTGGCGCAGAAGAAGGTACTGTGAACTTCCAAGACCTTGAATCTCCAGTATTCACCGACTCATCATCAACCCATGATGTGTTAACTGCCCTATCTAAATCCAAAAGGCCCCAGCCTTCGTGATTGTTTGGTGCAGTTTCTCCCGCACCATTGGATGAAGAACCATATTGGCCAGTCATGTCATGAGCGCTAGCAGTAATAATTCCCTTCACCAAAGCGCTGGAAGGTGTGGTGTGCCCCAAGTTGTCTATCAAATGCTGATAGAGAAGTGCAGATGCGCCTGCTGTGATAGGAGTGGCCATACTTGTTCCTCCCATGTATGTGTAATCTGAATTGGAGTGCGCTCCCCACCCAGTCGATGTTGTAGAGCGACTCTTTGCAGAAAGAATGAATGTGCCTGGTGCTGAAACATCGGGTTTCAATCGACCATCATCGACAGGTCCTCTGCTTGAAAACGCAGCCATTCCTTCGGTATTGTTTGCAATCTTGTCAGAGTTGATTGGGTCAGTTGGGTAATCTCCAGGCCACCATTGTCCCCATTCGCTCGAAATCTGTGTTCCTCTATCATTTTCAGAAGCGCCTACAGTTAGAACATTCTTGCTGGTAGCAGGTGCTCCCATACTATCCAAATCAATCTCTCCATCGCTATTTGCATCGGTTCCTTCATTCGCAGCAGCGAACAAAATCAGCATTCCGCTATGATTTCTAGCAGAGTGATCAGCTTGCATTGAGTTGGAGGTATATTGGCCCGCAACCGATGATCCCCAAGAGTTGGTGTGAATGTGAGAGCCATTAGCCGCGGCATCATCAAACATGTCAGACAAATCATCAGGGATTCCCATCAATGTGTAATCATCAGTGTAACCGTAGTTATTCTCTACGGTCGTTGTCCAATCGGTCCAAACTTCGGTTGCTTGCATGTACAAGTGTGCTTCAGGTGCTATACCCTTAATCGAGCCTGAGGATTGTGTTCCATCTCCTAGAACAGAACCTGCAACGTGAGTTCCGTGACCAGAATCTAGGTCAGAAGCACCATCGTTGTAAGGTGCGTTGACGTATGATTGTGAAGCAGGAGGGATTCCATAGGAGTGAATTCCTACTATGTGGTCTCTGAAGTCAGGATGCATGTTGGTATTATTGACACCATTATCCAGTCCTGTGTCGGATACGGTGACAACTATTCCAGTACCATCTAATGCATTCCATGCGGAATTAATCCCTGCCATTTGAGTTGCACTTTGCAGAACGGTAGCACCGATTACTCCATCTGCAACATCATTGAGGAGAATCTTCTCGAATCTTGGCTCGACCCACTCTATCTCAGGTTGCTCGATTAGCCATTCAACACCACTTGTGCGAACTTCGACAGTAGCCCATCTCCAACTGTGAGATAGAACTTCTATGTCTCCTCGATTTTCGATTCCATCAGGAAGTTCATCTCCTGAAAGAACTAGATTGATTACTCCCATGCCTTCAGTGATGAACCAAGATTCCATCTCTCCCTTCAATGATGGCATAATGTGAGGGTGAAGTTTTGCAGTAGGGGGCATTTTCACCATTCCATCAACCTCTAACTTGGCTAATTCTGATGATGTTTGTCCAGTCAATTCACAATGGAAAGCAGATGTTGGCAAAAACGACCAACATTCAATGCCTTCGTCTGCTAAGTCATGTACCCAATTTGAAGGTACAGGGTATTCGTGAGTCAGCATCCAGAATCCGAAATGTGGAGTATTAGCAATTTGCTCAATTGGAATGGATTCAACGTCTCCATTTGCTAAATGAATAGTCTCTGAGTGTCCCGTTTGTGGTTGCCATGCTGCTACCGAAACGAAAGATGACAAAACCAAGAGCCCGACCAGTGCTACTGCGCGCATGAATCTATGTTACACTGAGTAGGGGATGAATGTTATCATCTTACGCAGGTTCATAATCTGAACCCTAGACGGCAGTTTATGGGAGCAGGTAATCCACGCGCGGCACAATACAATCACCTTTCTCCAGAGGAATTAAACGACTCCAAAATCGAGGTTCTAGGCAAACAAGTTTGGAGAGTTATTCCATACGGATTACGCTACAAAAAGAGAGCACTAACCGGTATTGCGGCTAATGGAATGGCAAGGTTCGCCGATTTGCTTCCATTCGTATTCATTGGATTTGCCGTGGATTATTACGCAGGTAATGATACCGAGGGATTCTTTGGCGGAATGAGAGATTTCTTGGATAATTCATTGTTCCCCCTACTAACAGATAATTTGGCGGTGGGTTATGGAATTCTGATTTTCCTAGGTTTCGCCAGCCTTGCAGTCTTCCAAGGAATCAGTGAATACTGTTGGCAGACACTGGGTTACAAAGTTCAGCACGACTTACGTCTCGATGCTACACGCTCGTTAATCGATATGGAGGCATCATACTACGATCTTCGCCAAACAGGGCAATTGATGAGCGTATTATCAGCTGATGTCAATCAATTGGAGGACGTGATTAGCGATGCATCAACATCGATAATTCGGATTGTTGTTACCTTTGGAACAGCGTTCTTGATATTGGTTCTAATGAGTTGGAAATTAGCAGCTGTATTGTTTGCTCCTTTACTTCTCATCATTCCGTTAGTATATCTCTTCTCAACTAGAGTTCAAAGGAAATATCGCCAACAAAGGGAATCTACTGGCGATATTACTGCGGTTTTAGAGAATGTAATTTCGGGTATTGCTGTTGTTCAAGCATACAATGCTCAGGAATGGGAATCCAATAGAGTTGACAGTGAGTCTACCTCTTACAGAGACCAAGCAATCGGCGCAAGCCGTGATAGAAACCGTTTCCTTCCTGGACTATACGCAATTGCAGGTATTGCATTCGGATTGCTGGTTACAGTAGGTGGATATCTTACCAAATCTGGAGACATAACCACTGGACAATTGGTTACTTTCTTACTAATTTCAACAAGGATGACCATGCCTATGTTCATCTTTGGAATGCTGGTAAATCAGTTGCAAAAGGGCGAGGCTAGTGCTCGCAGAGTATTCGCTTTGGTTGATTTAGAGCCAACAATTACCGACAAACCAGATGCTAAGGAATTAGAAGGTTCAATCACTTCTGTGGAATTCGAAAATGTTCATTTCACATATCCAGGGACTTCAACCAAAGTACTAGCGGGTATCTCATTCAAAGTTAGTGCGGGCCAATTTTTGGGAGTAATGGGTCACACAGGTGCAGGAAAAACCACCATTCTGAAACTCTTGATGCGTTATTATGAGCCTCAGGAAGGTAGAGTTCTAGTAAACGGAATCGATGTTCAAGATTTGACACTTGATTCAGTAAGAGCAGGCATGGGATTCGTGAGTCAAGAGCCATTCCTTTTCTTTGGTTCGCTCAAACAAAATGTAGCCTACAACCGTGATGCTGACGATGAAGAGATTATGAAAGCATTAGAATTAGCAGGTGCTGCTGAATTCGTCAAAGAATTTGAAGACGGCTTGGATACCATGGTTGGTGACAGAGGAACAATGTTATCTGGTGGACAAAGAGCCCGTGTTTCTCTAGCAAGGGCACTTCTAAAGAATCCAAGTCTATTGGTTCTAGATGAAGCATCCAGTGCATTAGATGCTGAAACAGAGAAGAGAATCCAAGAGAATTTGATTGCCAGTGGTGGAGATAGAACCACCATCGCAGTTGCTCACAGACTGTCTACAATTCGCAACGCTGAAGAGATTATTTCCATGGTTGATGGAGGAATCGTTGAGCGTGGAACTCATGAGGAATTGATTGCCAATAACGGTGTCTACGCTAGCCAATGGCAGATACAAACCGGTGAAAGATGATCATCGTCTTTCGGATTTAGCAACACGCTTTCTGCGCCTTTCTTCTAGGTCTGGTGCAAATCGCTTATCTCCCTGAATAATCCCTATGGATATCAATAGGAATAGCGGGAATCCAATTATTATCGCCCATACGGAAAGTGAAAGATTGAACATACTACTTTCTTCAAATATTTCTGCAACGAGTATTATTGCAATTACCAAAACCACTCTGATAATGGTTAGCCAACTTCGAATAAACATCCAAATTTCTCTGGCATCATTCGTACCATCTGGCGAATCCACCCTATCTTGGAAAGACTGCGCCATAGGGTGTCCTACTTCTACTGATGAATAAAATTAGTCAAGCAGTTCGGATTCTATCGTCTATCTGTTCGCCTACACCAGCACTTCCGCCAGTCTTTCGAATCTCTTTCCAAGCCTTGTTGACTCCTGCTCCGTAGGCCCAGTGTGCTAGGAATACGAATAATGGTGCAAAGAATACAGTCCCAATACTACGATGTGGACTAGTTCCAATTGCAGCGCCTAACCAAGAGATGCCGATGTAAATTGCAGCCAATCCCAACGGGATATGGAATGCGACTCGTGACAAATCCCATTCGCCATCCAGTGTGAACCAGAGGTCTGCAGCAGCGCCTCCCGTAGCAGCTCCAAAGATTACTGAAATGGTTGCTGCAACAACTAGCCAAGGGAAGAAGCCGATTGCTGTATGAGACCACTCAGCAATCTCCGGCCATCGCTTGTTAGCAACCATTCGAGTGTATCCATAATTTCTCATCTGCTTCATGTATGGTCTGAATGGGCGACGACGTCGATGAGGCATTACGTTCTCAGGGTCGATGAACAACTTGTGTCCTGCACGCTGAATCTTAGCATCAAGGACAACATCCTCTGCACCGATACAACCATCTTCGAAGAATCCAACTTCTCGCAAGTTGGCCATTCTGTGAGCACAATTGACTCCTGGATTGTGAGTGATTGGAACTAATTTACCCTTGGGCTGAGCGCCGTATCTTGTTCCAGCAGTCATGAATCGTGTACAGAATGCAACATCGGCACACTTAGCGCCGAATGGGTCTTCATCAGGTGCGAAGTTAGGTCCTCCAACAGCTCCAACTTCAGGGTTGTCGAACCAGCGAACTAGTTTCTCGACCCAATCCAGAGGAGGAATTGTGTCATCGTCGGTGAATAGAACGAGGTCGTGGTCCATTCTCTCCAGAGCATAATTGCAAGCGTTTGCTCGGTTTCTGGACGGGTCATCAATCCATGTTACTCCATACTTCTCACACACTTCTTTTGTGTGGTCTTTAGACTTCGAATCTGAAATAACAATTTCAAAATCTGTGTAGGTTTGTTTTGATAATCTTTCGAGAACTATATCCAACTCATCTGCATTGTTGATAGTAGGAATTAGAACTGCCACCTTGAATGGCTCGCCATCTTCTTTGAGCAGGGGCGTAACTTCTGCCATATACGGTCCACATTACACCCCTTCATCAAACCATCTCACTATTATGTGACAGTCAAAATACACTGTAAAGGCGCGCGTTTTGAGTGATTATTGATTAGAAGGTTCATAAGCCTCCCAATGAGCAAACAAAGTATAGGGGTGCTCTCATGTTGAACGTCACAGCCCGTCAAGAACTCATGCGAACCATAGTAGAAACACTTGGGGTCGTAGTTGAGGAGGCAAGACTAGACTTTGGAGAAGATGGACTTTCGGTTAGGGTTGTTGACCCTTCTCACGTAGCCATGATCAAGATGGATGTTGATAGTGCAGCGTTCGATACTTGGGAATTAGATGACACAAAATTAGGTCTTGAAATGAGACCACTCAAAGAAATCATGTCCCAAGGCCAAGGTACTGATATGGTCGAGTTATCATACGACGACAATACTGGACAAGCAAGCATCAAAATCGGCCGCATCGACATGAACATGCGCCCTCTTGACAACTCAACCTTGAATCCTCCAAATCTTCCTAACCTAGACTTGCCATGTGGAGTCACAATCGCAGGGGCTGAACTGGCTCAAGCAATTCGTGCATCCAAGCTAGTTGGAGATTTGATTAACATGTCTCTAACCGAATCTGAATTTTCAGTCAATGTCAAAGGACCAAACCGAGAAGTGAATGCTAACTTCTCCAAGGATGAATTACATGCAATCGATTGTGATTCTGCCGCACGTTCTCAATACTCTCTGACATACCTGATTCCATTGGCTAAAGTATTCCAAGGAATTGAGCATGTAAATCTAAGGTTCGGAGAAAACTTCCCACTGATGATTACATTCGACTTTGCAGATGGTGCAGGTCACGTTGAATACTTCTTGGCTCCAAGAGTCGAAGGCGATATTTGAGACTAATTTGTCACAAAATACAGACAATGATTGTCTTCAAGACCATGAAGGTCAATCTGTTCTTCAATGTTCAATCCCGCTTGTTCTAATTGTTCTCGAACTTGATTGAAAACAACTCTCTCTCCGCCTTCTGTGAATCTCTCAGAAGCGGCTTTCAATGATAACAATCCCTTGCCACCAGGTTTCAGGAATCGCTTGACAGCACTGATGAAAATTTCAGCCTGCCCTGCTTGACTAACATCTTGAAGTAGCCAATCTACTTTGTTGGCAACCATTATTCCCCATGCAGCGTGCTTTCTAGCATCTCCCAATACAGGGACCAATCCTGGGCGAATTGTCGATAGATGAACGAGATCTCTCAAGCACCTAGGTGACAAATCAACCGCAATTATCCGGCCACCTTTCTCATTGTTCTGTCCACATACCTGGTCATGAAGATGAGATAGTGAAGTTCCGTGACCGGCTCCCAAATACAAACACGTATCTCCTTCCTGTGGAAGTAATTCGTACTGCGTATTTCTCGCTCTAGAAATTGCAGCGCCTAGTTTTGAGCGGGTAGGGTCCCATCTTCGGTACTCAATACCACGGAAACGGCGAAGAGATTCACCGTATTGTGATTTTTTAGGAACCGCATTCAATGTCCAAATGGCTCTACCATCAATCATTACAGCCCAAGATAAACGGCGCTTTTTTGCCATTTAATCACCTTTGAGGGGGGCTCGAGTTTTCTTTACGAATAGTCTCCACCTTTGCAGCAACAGAGTCAATTCTGTCTTGGTCCCAAACCTCTCCTCCATAAGCATCACATCTAGCTGCAATGGTTGCTTTTGCGGCAACAGTTCGAGCGATTTTTCCTCTTACCCATCGAGGTGAGCGAGATATCCATGGGTGCATGAATATGTGACCATGTTTTGGTGAAGGAGCGCCTGTCTTCAAGTGGTTGAAGAAAGCCTTCTCTGCCCCTAAAATTTGCATAGTTCCAGCGGGTAACCTCGCCAGTCTACTTCTTCCATGGGCTTCTACACAAAGCCTTGCAGCCAAAATTGGACCTAATAGTCCTGATAGGGACGGAAGGTGCGCGGTCGCTAATTCTCTAACAACATCTTCCATCTTTTCTAAACGCTTTTTGATTTCTTGAACGCTTAGAGCCCAATCGTGTAAACTAGCCCACTCAGCATCGGTTGGCCCTTCTGGAGGCATGCCGATGTCGAGCATAGTAGCAAGTTCTTCTAAAGATGAGGATTCAATCACTTTCTTAGCAAGTCCACTTCGATCTCTTTCGAATCTTGCTTCAGGAAGGAATAATCCAACCCATTCTACCAATCTTCCTTCGATTGTAATGAATGATGCACGTAATTCATCAGATGCCTTGAGGATGTGTTCTAATCTTCTGTCAGGGTCACCTGCAGCAGCATCAACTCCTCTCTTTGAAAGAAGAATTGCTGCTTTGTCTAAACACTCAAGCGCTTCTGGAGAAGGTGTCGGCCAATCAGCATCAGGAAGTTCTTCATCACCATGGATTCTGATTTTTGCATCCGGGAATCTTTCCGATAGCCTCTCAGCCTCAGGAGTAATCGCTTGGTAAGCTATCATGTCCATTCTTGAACAAACAGCATCAGTATCTCTCCAGCCATCCCACTGCTCGACATCTAGGATGTTACCATCATCGTCTGCAACGGCGGCGGCCCTCCAATCATACCATAGCCACATACGACCATCCAACAGTTACCACTTGATGAACCAATTGCTGTAGATTTATTACAAATCTCTATATAAATCAACTTCCACCTCTTCGTATGTTCTGCCCAGAATGCGGCACAATGGCTTTCCCTAGTCCTAGTGGCATTATCGATTGTACCAATTACAAATGTGGTTACAAAGGACCCGTTGGTAAAATGAAAGTTCAAGGAAAAGAAATCGATTTGTCAGATGTTCAATCCTCAAGTAAGGCCGAAACTCGACAGTATGAAGTCATCAAAGATTCCGATGAATTGAAGGGTGTATTAACCAAAGGAGATTACATGTGTCCTAAGTGTGATTGTGTAGAGGTATTCTCTTATCTCGAACAAACCCGTTCATCTGATGAACCTGAAACCAGAATGCTAACCTGCAAGGATTGCGGTAATGGTTGGAGAGAATACTGAGTGATAAGTTATGCAATTCCGAGTCCTGCTCGTTTGCTTAATTCTACTAATTCCAGGTTGTTTTTCCGATGAGGAAAGACCTGATTTTAATGGTAAAGACCTCGGTGAGGTGGATGTTTTCAAATTTACATTGAATGACCAGAATCAATCAACCTACTCTTTAGAAGATGATGAAGGAAAGGTGGTTGTTCTAGCATTTGTCTACACACGTTGTGATGATGTCTGCTTACTGATTGCAAACAATCTGAAAGTGGCTAAGTCTCAGTTAACTGAGGATGAATTATCTAAGGTGCAATTTGTTTCCGTGACTATTGATTGGCGACATGATTCACCTGAAGTCCTCCGTAATTGGTCGGAAGATATGGGGCTGGATTGGCCACATCTTACCGATTGGAATTCAGATCAAATCCACACAACATATTCTGCATATGATGTAGTTCCTTACGATGAGGAAGATTATCAGGACATACACCTTCAACCGGTTTACATTCTTGATACCAATTTGAAAGGGCAAGTCGTATGGAGTGAATACGATTGGCCAATCGATTTGTTCTTGGAAGACTTGCGTACTGTAATTGATATGGAGTGATTTTAATGACTATTTCTCAATGGTTAATGTTGTTCGCTTGTTTATTGTTCATCATTGGGGGTATTTTCACATTCTATGAAAATAGAAATTGGCGAGTAGCTTCAGCCATGATTTTGTTGGGAATCGCTAATGCATTATTGCTTTGGGAGGCATCATCATGAGAATCCAAGCATTTGTTTTGGCAATGATTTTACTTCTTCCTGGATGCTTTTCTGAGGATGAAGAAGAGATTACCTTCAACGGTCGTGACCTTGGTGGTAGCGATACTTACATGTTCACATTAGAAGATGCTCAAGGTCCACTTTGGAATCTAAGTGACCAAGAAGGCAAGGTTGTAATCCTTGTATTCATGTTCACCCGTTGTGACAATACTTGTCCAGTGACAAGTCAAAACGTCAAAATGGTTCAAGACACACTGACTGAAGATGAATTAGAAAAAATCAGTATTGTATCAGTAACGGTAGATTGGAGGCATGACTCACCGTCCGAATTGAGAAATTGGACCGAAGACAGAGGTTATGATTGGCCACATTTGACAGGTTCAAAGCAATCTCTTGACCCAGTCTACGAAAATTATGGAGTATTCCCTGTCGAGGAAGGAGATGATTCAGAGGAAGGCTATTCTGTTGCTCATCCGTCACCAACTTACATCCTTGATACCAAACTCAAAGGTCGAGTAGTATGGTCAGATTATGACTTCCCCGTCGATCTATTTGTTGAAGATGTCAGAAAAGTGCTAGAGCACTACTGATTATTTTTGACATGAAGGACACCAGAATGTAGAGCGTCCACCTTGGACTAATCTCTCGATAACTCCTCCACATTCACAATCTCCTCCTTCCTTGTCATACACCTTGAATTGATGTGGGAAGTAACCAAGTGTGCCGTCGACTCCAGCGAAATCCCTCAATGTAGAGCCACCTGCTTGGATTGCTTCAGAGAGTATAATCTTGATTTCATTTACCAAAACCTCACATTCCTTTTTCTTGATTTTATTCCCCAATCTTTTGGGAGAGATCTTACTTCGATTCAGAGCTTCACATGCGTAAATATTGCCTACGCCGACTACGATTTTTTGGTCGAGAATACAGATTTTGATAGGGCTCTTTCGTCTCTGAAGTTTCTCATACAGGTCGGCAGCGGTCCATTCTTCGAGGGGCTCCGGCCCCAAATGGTCTAGCAGTTTGTGTGAATCTCCTCGATAGATGTCGATTACTCCGAACCGCCTAGGGTCGTTATACACGGACATAGACCCATCATCGAGATGCAATACCATGTGGTCATGTTTACCCTCACATTCACTGGCATCGAGAGTCCATTTGCCACTCATTCCAAGATGAGAGAGCAATATGTCGTCATTGTCAAGGTCGATTAGAAGATATTTTGCTCTACGTCTAATTTTGATTATTGTCCTTCCAGTCAGGCGCTTTTCTAAATCTTCGGGGAATGGGAATCGTAGTCCTTCACGTCTCAACTCCACGCCATCGATACGTTTGCCAGTCCATGAACGAGCAAGACCGGTTCGAACGGTCTCTACCTCGGGTAGTTCTGGCATGAGGTGGTGGCTAAACTGCACCTCAATAGTATTGATGTGTCACTGGAAGATTAATCGATACCCAGTCCATATTGCTAAACCAATCATCAGTACCCCAGTAATGATGTTGAGTAGGCGTTGATTGTTTTCGATCTTTTTCAACATATTCGAATTTGATAGAACCAGTGCGACCAAAACATACCATATCGTATCGATTGTCATACCCATTCCTGCAATAATCCATTTTGTATCATTAGACATGGTCGGTTCAAGAACTGTTGAAAGAACTGCAAGCATGAATACAGCAATCTTTGGATTAAGGAATGCAATGAAGAAACCTTCCACGAATCCTTCTCGTTTTCCTTCTGAATGTTTGATTTCCTTCACTTCACTACGCATCATTTCGATACCAAGGTACAGCAGAAATAGCCCGCCGAATACTTGCATCACAGTGAATATGTCTGGATTATTTTCCATTATTACTACTAAACCGAATACTACGGTGATAGCATAGAAACCGAAACCGATACCGTGACCCACTGCACATGCTAAACCGCGCCCTCTTCCGCCTATCATGGTGTTACGCAATACAACAGCTAGCGATGGTCCTGGAGATGTTGCTCCGAGAATGAACATCGCGGCTGCAGCAGAGATTGCAGTTAAGTCCACGTTGCTCGCAACATGGGTTTGGCAATGACCTTTCTGTATCTTTAACCAAGTAAAGTAATCGAATGAGCACCTAATGCCTTTGCCGTTTCAAATGAGGCTCTATCCATGTGCGCCTGGATTTCCAAATTGTCAAGCACTGTGATAGTGGCTTTGACTAGGTTTTCAGCAGCAGATGGACGTTTGTTAGCAGTTTCGCTCGCCATGTAGTGCAGTTATACTACTGCACCTATGTACCTTTGTCTCCATGCATCAAATGAGGTCATGCGTGATAAATTACGGAATCCTGAGAATGGATTCCGGATGACGGAATTGTAGTTTCCACAAGTGGGAATTTTCTCTTCACAACACGGAAAGAAATTGGACTTTTGACCCTTCTAGACACTCCGGCCATCGCTAATCGCCTTCGAGCTTTTTCTCGTGCGGCATCGACCTTTCTTGCGCGCCGACGTAACTCCGCCAAACCGAAGTGTTCTGCGACAGGAGATTCTCTAGTTTCGGTTTTCAGCCACCAATGTTCACTCTTCAGCGTTCTTTGTCTGATTGTTTGTCCGGTACCAAGGTCAAATGCCGCAATGCAGGGGTTTTCTTGGTTGTAAGCACAAGTGTCCATTGCAATCCATGATGGTCTGCCATCTGGAATCACCATGTTTGATTTAGCGACATTGCCCACTTTACCGAACTTTGTTGTTGGAGTGTGGCCAAATAGAATTGTTCGCTTGGGATCTATTGGTTCATCATGCTTGAAGAAAGCCCTGCGAATCCATAGCAATGTTTTCTCGTCTTGTTCTTCAAGATCTATCCGTGGATGATAACCGGCATGTACCAGCCGCCAATGGTCTAGGACAATATGGCTAGGAAGGTCTGCTAACCATGCACAGTCTTCTGCAAATGTGAGTTTCGCTCTGTGCAAATCTCCTTTTGCAGCGACGATATACGAACCCCAAGTCGATGCTCCGCCTTTGGACATCCATGTCGAGTTTAATTCGATACTAGTTGCTTGTAGTGATTGAATTGCCATTTGCTCATGGTTGCCTTTGATGGCAATGATTTGTGGATGTTCTCGAATATATTCGATAACGCCTGCTGAATCAGGGCCTCTGTCTATCATATCTCCAAGCAGTACAACTCTGTCTTCCTTGCCGAGTTTAAGGCGATGCATCAGCGCTCTAAGAGTAGCTAAGTGCCCATGTATATCTCCAACAACCCAAACTTGGTTGCCTGCAAAAAGACGAGCCTGCAGGTCGGCTTCGACGCCTCGGTCGCGAACGGCCGGGGCACGACGAATGTCGTGTTTGCTTCCCATAAGGTTCCACCGGAGGGATTACTCTCTCCGGTCTCACGGCACCTATGACGGTATATTGTCTTCGGTTGCAAAGTGTAATCGAAAGGCCGTTTTCGCTACCTTTTGGGTTAATGCCAACCATTTGCAAACGGTGAGTCCATAAGCGAGAGTCAGCCGCCTCGCATTATGTCCCGTGAACTCATCCGTGTCGAGGGTGTGGACCGTGCGTTCGGTCCTGTCACAGTTCTTCAGGACATCAACCTCATGGTCAATGAAGGAGATCGTATTGGAATCGTTGGCCACAACGGTGCAGGGAAAACAACACTTCTCAATACTATTTCAGAACAAAAGCAAGATGTTGGAGACATCGAATTTTCCTCTGGAATTAGAATCGCCTATCTCACACAGATAAGAGATATTGATGAGGATTCTACTATCGAAGAAGAGTTATCTCGAAAGGGAAGACAATTCCAAGAATTGGAAGAAGAGATTGCTGCGATAGAAGCGCAGATGGTTGACCCTACCTTCTATGAGGGCGACTGGCAACCGGTCATGGATAGATACTCCGAATTACAAACCATGCTTGGTGCATCAGGTGGAGGTAATGTTGCAAATATCGCTAAGGCTATTCTTGAGAGGCTCGGTCTTGACCAGCATCCTATGGAGATGAAAGTAAGTTCATTATCTGGTGGAGAAAGAGCAAAACTTGCTCTGGCACGTCAGTTGGTAGGTCTTGCTGGTGTCGATGTAATTTTCCTCGACGAGCCGACAAATCACTTGGACATTCAGACAACTGAATGGCTTGAAGAGTTCATCAATGAGTTCATAGGAGCTCAACTAATCGTTTCTCACGACAGATATTTCTTGGACCAAGTTTGTACTCGAATTGTTGAAATTGATAATTTACGCAATTGGAATTACAAGGGTAATTATTCTCAATTCCTAAAGCAAAAAGAAAACTTCTTGGCTGCTCTTGATGATAGAATAAAGAATGTTGAAAAGAAGATTTCACATACCCAAAGCGCACTTCGTTCCATGAAGTCAGCTAACAAGTATGACAAGTCTATCTCAGCCAAGCACAAGATGATTGAGAGGATGCAACAGGAATTGAAGGCGCTAAAGGCTCGTAAGCCTAAGCAGAGAAAGGGCTTGAGATTCAATCTAGAAGCAGCTGATAAATCTAGTAACGACATCATACAATTCTTAGGAGCATCAAAGAAATTCGATGGGCTCAAGCGTCCGATTTTAGATAACCAAGATATGGAAATCTCAAAGGGTGACAGAATTGGAATTGTCGGTGGAAATGGTCAAGGAAAAACCACACTTCTGAAAATGATTACAGGTGATGAAGAGATCGATTCAGGAACTAGAGATTTGGCACCTGGTGCGATTATTGGTTACTATCACCAAGACCATCGAACGCTTGATTTCAAGTTAAATCCAGTCGAGCAGGTCGAGGTACTTCGCCCCGATATGCAGTATGGAGACATTCGTGCGGCTCTTGGTAGATTCCAATTTGCTAAAGAACAGGTAACCACTCCTCTTGGCAAATTATCCGGTGGAGAAAGAGCAAGAATCGCTTTGCTCAAAATATTGCTAGAAGAGAACAATCTCTTGCTATTGGACGAACCAACCAATCACTTAGACATGGATGCCAAAGAAACTCTGGAAGAAGCATTGGTCGATTATGAAGGCGCTATTGTCACTGTAAGTCACGATAGATGGTTCTTAGATCAAGTCGTAAATCAAATCTGGGAATTACAAGATGGAATCGTTACCAAGTATTTCGGAAATTACACCGACTATATCAGGAAGAAGAAGGGTCTTCCTGCTTTGGTGGATGGAGAAGAACCGGTCCAGTAATCAGCGCTCTTGAAAGGTAAGGCGGAACATCTTCAGCAACCAAGCCTGGTCCAACTTCCTCGCCTGCAAGCACTCCTGCAACCCGCATTATATGAACGCCCAATCTAGCGGCTCCCCATGGAGATAATCCGAGCCCCAGTAATCCGCCTATGCACCCGGCCAATAGGTCTCCAGTACCGCCCATTGACATGCGCGGATTTCCGCCTTTACCGATTCCTCCGCGCCCAGCGGAACCAATGATTAAATCTTCAGCGCCTGTTCTTATGACGACTCTACTTTCGCCTGAGTTGGATAACAAATCTGGTACGGAGTCAATTGTTCCAATCCAGTTTTCTAATTCTCTTTGGTGTGGGGTTACCACTCCAACTAATTCTTTTGGCCATCCCTCAAGAGCCTTAATTGCGTCTGCATCGATTACTTTTGGAATGTTAGGTGTGGCTTGAATTAGCATCCTCACAGCTTCTAATGATGCTGGGTCATCACCCATTCCTGGGCCAATGACCATCGCTTGAACACCACGCCCAGTCATACAACGTTTGACCAAAGAAGAAACATCTCTGATTATCTCTTTGTCTGTGATTTTTTCTTGAATCAATTCACTTGGCCATTTTGCCCTCGCAGCAGCATGAATAGGCATAGCAACATGAACCAAATCCACCCCCATTCTTGCAGCAGCCATACCTGAAAGAATTGGAGCACCATGATATGGCCCTCCGCCAATGATTAGCACTCTTCCCCTATCTCCTTTGACTTGATTTTCTTGTGGTTGAGGATAGCGTAGCAGATCTCCGGGGCCAGGGTCTAATGTTCCGACTGGCCATCCAACCGGTGCTACGAATACATCACCGACCTCCGGTAGAAGTTGGCCATTTGCAGAAACCATGTTTGTTTTGGGTGCTTCGAATGTAACTGTTCGAAATGCGTTGAAAGAAATGCCTGAACCACAACCGGTCGGCATATCACAAGCCAAAACCATCGGCCTTCCGGGTATTGATTCCATTAGCCGTAGTATTTCTCCACGAGGTTGACCCACTGAACCAGCGCCTAATAGACAATCTACTATCGTAGCAGGTGGCGTTTTTGGTAAGGACTCTATCGAATGAATTTCACCTTTCCAGTCATCGCGTGCTCGCTGAGATAGAGCTGTCTTTTGCTCAGAATGCGTTGCGATTACTGAACACTCATCAAGCATCTGAGCCAGTCTGAAACCATCTCCTCCATTGTTACCTGGCCCACATAGAATCCAGATGGGATTAGGTGCTCCTTCCAATGCATTAGCAAGATGCTCTGCAGCGGTAATCATCAGTTGGTCCATATTTGCTCCAAGAGATTGTGCATTGGCATCCAAGATTGCAACCTCGTTTGGGGTCATAATCCAGCGTGGCCGCATGTTGTTGGTTCATACTTCTAGGCCTTTGATTTGAACGGTATCATGATGAACGAATGTATGCTCCGTAGGAGCATGTCCGAGGAGGCGCCGGTGTTTGAGACTACTACCGGTCCGGTTCGTGTAATTACTGCTGCAAGCCTATTCGATGGTCATGATGCGGCAATCAACGTCATGCGTAGACTGATTCAATCCAGTGGAGCAGAAGTTATTCACTTGGGTCATGATAGATCTGCAAAAGATGTGGTCGATTGTGCAGTCCAAGAGGATGCTCATGCCGTTGCTTTAACTTCCTATCAAGGCGGCCATATGGAGTACTTCACTTACATTCGACAACTATTGGATGAGGCAGGGTGCGCTCATGTACGCATCTTTGGTGGTGGTGGCGGAACTATCACTCCTCCTGAGATTAGAGACCTACACAAGAGTGGAATCTCGAGAATCT
Organism: Candidatus Poseidoniales archaeon; assembly: GCA_003602415.1. Lineage (GTDB taxonomy): Archaea > Thermoplasmatota > Poseidoniia > Poseidoniales > Poseidoniaceae > MGIIa-K1. Next base: position 174,231 of record QQSK01000013.1, read on the forward strand.
ATTCTCCAGATGATGGACGAAAGATGGGTCTTATGGGCATGATTCATGATTTGATGGGTACTGCAAGCGAAGTCGATTTGATTTCTAACGATAGACTGGCAAGTCTTGATGGCCCGATTACCGCCGATGATATGGCAAAGGTTGGTTTGTTGCTAACTCTATCAGAATCAGCATCTGATGAAGAGTTCAAGTCCACTCTAGGTAAAGTTCGTTCGAGTGATGCAGATGTGCCTGTAATCGGTTTTACTGGCACAGGTGGTGCTGGAAAGAGCAGTCTTTTGGATGAATTGATGCTGCGAATCCTTCGTGATAATCCTGACAAGAAAGTCTGTCTTCTCTGTGTCGACCCAACACGAAAGCGAACCGGAGGGGCGCTTCTTGGTGACAGAATCAGAATGAATTCACTATCCAACAATAACCTCTACATGCGCTCGCTTGCAAGTCGTGGCAGTGGCTCGGAAATCAGCGCAAATCTTGACCGCGCAATCGAGGCGGCAAAGGCCGTAGGATTCGATTTGATTTTCTGTGAGACAAGCGGTATCGGTCAAGGTAGTGATGCGATTACTACCGTTTCAGACCGCTCGTTGTATGTTATGACTGCAGAGTTCGGCGCACATACTCAACTTGAGAAGATTGAGATGCTTGACGTTGCTGACCTCGTCGTTCTAAACAAGTACGAAAAGAGAGGCAGTGAAGATGCACTACGTGCTATTCGCAAGCAAGTTCGCCGCAACAGAAACAAGTTCGATGTTGAGGACCATGAGTTGCCAGTTGTAGCAACAATCGCTAGCCAATTCGCCGACCCAGGTGTCGATGTCCTATGGCAGAAATTGGCCGGAATGGTTGGATTTGAAGCCAGTGAGCCGATGGGTGTAATCGGTGAGCGCAAGGGCGTAATCCCTCCAGAAAGAGTTCACTATCTATCTGAAATCGCTTCGGTTATTCGTGAATACCATGAGGCAAACAAGACTGTCTCAGAGAAGCTGCGTCTAATTCAGCACCTTGAAACTGCAAGCCAAGAACTTCCATCAATCAAAGGAGAGGTTGATGAGCACTTAGCGCAATTACGTGAAGAAATTGCAGAGGCAAAGCAATCTGTAGAAGACTTCAGATTATTGGCTGAAGAATATTCTAGTGGAGAATACACCTACCACGTCCGTGGTAAACCATTCAAGGTTTCAACAGTCACCGAATCTCTATCACATCAGATGATCCCTCGTGTTGCACTGCCAAAGTACAGCGACGATGGTGACATGTTCAACTGGTTGACAAGAGAAAATGCGCCGGGGCATTTCCCGTTCACAGCAGGAGTATTCCCATTCAAGCGAACCGATGAATTGAGTGCTAGAATGTTCGCTGGAGAAGGAGAAGGCGAGCGTACAAACCGCAGATTCCACCTTCTCTCGCAAGGCCAAGATTACGTCAGACTCTCCACCGCTTTCGATAGCGTAACCCTGTATGGACGAGACCCCGACCGCAGGCCTGACATTTGGGGTAAGGTCGGTAACTCAGGCGTTTCAATCGCTAGCATCGATGATGCGAAACGCCTGTATTCTGGATTCGATTTGTGTGATGCTAACACCTCGGTATCGATGACAATTAACGGTCCAGCACCGATTATTCTTGCATTCTATCTCAATGCAGCTATCGACCAACAGGTCGAGAAGCATCTGAAATTAGAAGCAGATGCAAGCGGCTATCGTGGAGATTTACCAGAAGGCCACGATGGATTTGGATTGGCTACTGTAGGCAAGCGTGGAGATGAAATGGTTGACGGCGCAACCTATGCGGATATCAAGGCAAAGACTCTACAGACAGTTCGTGGTACAGTTCAGGCTGATATTCTCAAGGAAGACCAGGCGCAGAATACCTGTATCTTCTCTACACCGTTCGCTCTCAAGATGATGGGTGACGTTCAGCAGTACTACATCGACCATGGAGTTCGCAACCACTACTCGGTTTCAATTTCGGGATACCACATCGCAGAAGCAGGAGCAAACCCAATCACTCAGTTGGCTTTGACACTAGCAAATGGATTCACCTATGTCGAGTATTATCGCAGCAGGGGAATGGATGTAGCGCAATTCGCACCTAACTTGTCCTTCTTCTTCTCGAATGGACTAGACCCTGAATATACAGTAATTGGAAGAGTTGCTCGCCGTATATGGGCCGTAGCAATGCGTGACTTGTATGGTGCAGATGCGCGCAGTCAGAAGTTGAAATATCACATTCAGACCAGTGGACGCAGTCTACACGCACAGGAAATCGACTTCAACGATATCCGCACAACCTTACAGGCTCTATTAGCGATTCAAGACAATGCAAACTCGCTGCACACCAATGCATACGATGAAGCGATTACCACCCCAACCGAGGAATCGGTTAGAAGAGCGCTTGCAATCCAGTTGATTGTCAACAAGGAAAGCGGCTGGACCAAGACCGAGAACCCAATGCAGGGTTCATTCATTGTTGAGGAATTGACCGACTTGGTCGAAGAAGCAGTTCTACAAGAGTTCGAAGCTCTATCTCGCAGAGGTGGAGTTCTTGGTGCTATGGAGACGATGTATCAGCGTGGTAAGATCCAAGATGAAAGCATGTATTACGAGCATCTCAAGCACGATGGTACACTTCCAATTATTGGTGTTAACACATTCCTGAATCCAAATGCACAGGACTTCGATGAGAACGCTGCTGACGAATTCGATATGGAATTGGCAAGAGCGACACCTGATGAGAAACAAGCGTGCCTTGAGCGTACTCAGGCGATTCCAAAAGACGAGAAAGCACTACTACGCCTACAACAGGTCGCTAGAGAAGGCGGCAACGTATTCGAGGAATTGATGGAGACAACCAAGGTTGCTTCCCTAGGTCAAATCACAGATGCACTGTTCGCTGTTGGTGGGCAGTATCGCCGCAACATGTGATTCAACTATTGAGATTGTAGTCTCAAGCATTATCTATCATAACAGGGTCGGCAGACCTCATGGATGCAACGACTGCTCTACTTCAGTTGTTGCTGATTATCGCCATTGCTTTACTCACACCAGGTCCCAATGCATTGACTGCATTTGCTCATAGTGGTCTATTTGGAAGAAAAAGCAACATCTCCTTAATCACAGGAATGGCGATTGGATTATTCATAATGGAATTTACAGTAGGGTTGGCTATTGATTCATTAAGCGAAAATGAGACAGCGTTAGTTGCTCTTCATTGGATAGGGATGTTATTCTTGTTAGCTATGGCTGTGGCTCTATTCAAATTTGATATTTCATCTCTAAATGTTTCAGATTCAACAGGTAAACTGGGATTAAAAACAGGTATTGCAATGCAATTCGTTAATGGTAAAGAATGGGCTTTCGTCATTCTAATTATGAGTCAATACATTGAACCATTGGGGGGAGGTGTCGTTGGTATCTTATCGATAATCTCAGTCACTTTGAGTATCTGCGTTGCTGCAATGATCGCTTGGACTTTCTTTGGCGCTCGTCTTTCAGGACTATTCAGTGATGACATAAAGGGTCCAAGAATCTTCAAGATTTGCGGAATCTTGCTTTCGCTATTATGGGTGGCTTTCCTGATTAGAGGCCCTACGGCCTAATCACTTGCTACGTTCTTTAGCCTGCTTAACCCACTGGTCACGCTTGACTCTTCCTGGGAAGAACTCGATTGCAATGTTGACCTCATCTTCAATATCTGATGTCATCTTGGCAATTTGCTCGAACTTGTAGATTCCCAAAGCGTTCAACTTCTCTTCGATGAACGGACCGATTCCCTTCAATTCCTGAAGGTTGTCTTTGTCAGTAGCAGATGCAACACCAATTGTGGCGAAGTCAATCTTCTCTGCCTTCTTTGCAACACGTTCCAATTCCTCAGCCTTCTTCAGTGCCTTTTCGTCAATCTTGACATCCTCGCCAAGTAGAATCTTAGCTTGTGCAACCCATTGGTCACGCTTGACTCTTCCAGGGAAGAACTCGATAGCCAGGTTAACATTGTCTTCGAGTTTACTTGTCATCTTTGAAATCTGCAGGTATGTGTAGATTCCAAGAGCATTCAACTTCTCTTCGATGAATGGACCAATTCCCTTGATGATCTGAAGGTCGTCCTTATCAGATGCCTTTGCAGTTCCTAAAACCTTGAAGTCGATCTTCGAAGCGTTAGCTTTGACTCGCTTCAATTCTTCTTTCTTCTTTGCTTCCTTAGTTACTGGTTTTGCAGCAGCTGCGGCTTCTTCTTCGGCCTTCTTCTTAGCCTCGGCTTCTTTCTTGGCTTTGGCTTCGGCAGCCTTCGCTTTCTTGGCTTCAGCATCTGCCTTCTTCTTGGCAGCAGCCTCTTCTTTGGCCTTCTTCTTGGCAGCAGCCTCTTCTGCTTTCTTTGCCTTCTCTTCTTCTTGTTTCACAAGTAGAGCAGCGGCAGCAGCTTCTTCCTCTTCTTCAGCGAGCAGAGCAGCGGCTTCTTCCTCGGCTTTCTTCTTAGCCTCAGTTTCTGCCTTAGCCAATTTCTTGGCTTCTGCTTGTTCTGCCTTCTCGGCAGCCTTTCTCTGCTTCTCAATTTCTTTGAGTTTCTTCTTGTCAGGCTCAACAGTAACTGTCCAAGATAGGTATACGCTAGCACGGCCAAGTTTCAGTAGTCCAGTGAACTCTCCACCTTCATAGGTAGGCTCGCCAACTCCATCGTCGAACAGTACGTTGATGATGATCTCTCCATTTTCTCCAACTTCGATAACTCGTGTACCGTTTTCGTCGAAGTTGGTTTCGTACATGCTGAATCTATCACCGTTAATTTCCTGGTTGAAGTCCATCATGTCAACATCGATTCTTGACATCCTATTGATTGTTATAACCTCTGTACTGCTAATAGACTCACCAGGCATCACTCCTTCAGCAGGAGCAAGAATGAATGGGTCATCTTGAGTTCCAGCGCCACCAACAAATTCAGGTTCTGAAGTTGTGTTCTCTGGCTCAGGACCAACTAGTATCATTCCCAATACTCTGTCACGTCCAATCAGCATTGGTATTAGCAGCAAGATAAGCAGAATCAGCAGACATGGGAAACACCACATGTAATTGAATCCATCATCGTTATCTCCACCTGCAGATGTAGAGTCTTTACAACTGCCATCATCATTTAGAGTAGGAACAGATTCTGCATCCAATGGGTCGGTGTCACAATCAGATTCTAATTCATCATCGACGCCGTCGTTATCATCATCAAGGTCCTCAACAAGAGGAGGAATCGAAGTCGAAGTTCCAGTCAGTGTGTCTGGCATTCCGTCACCATCAGTATCCTTGCTAGCAGATGGGTCGAATGGGAATGCATCAGGTCCTGCTTCACATCCGCCATTAGCGGGTGCGCTAGGTCCGTCACAGAATCCATCCCCATCACTGTCAGGGTTGTTTGGATCTGTGCCCAATGCATCCTCTTCAGTGTCGAGCAGTCCATCGTTGTCATCATCCAAGTCTTCGACTAAGATTCCAACAGTTGGGTCATAATCATCAGGCAACTCATCAGGCATTCCATCGCCATCAGAGTCTTCGAGAACAGTTAGTCCGAATGTTGCCATTACAGATAGAGCGACTGAATCGCTTCTGCCGAAGTCAGAGACGTTAGCCCACAAGGTGTAGGTTGTGTTGTCACTTACTTCGGTAGCTGCACCAGTTATTTTCCCAGTTGATGTATCGAGAGTTAGTCCAGCAGGTAGTGCAGGAGAAATCTCCCAAACCGCACCAGGAACTTGGTTCGGTGGCGGGATTGGTGTGTCGATCTCAATATTCTCAACTAGGACGATGTTTCCTCCATCGTGTGTTCCGAATGGGTTAGAGTCAGGTCCGTTGATACAGATTGGCCAAACTGAGTTCGGTCCATCACAAACTCCGTCACCATCGGTGTCAGGGTTCAGTGGGTCTGTTCCGTAATCGGATGTTCCGTTGTAGACTCCAGTTCCAGTCTCTGCCAAATCAGACAGGCCATCACCATCATCATCATCGTCTTC
>QQSK01000013.1:180547-181070 GCA_003602415.1 Candidatus Poseidoniales archaeon
GTATCAGGTCCTGCAACACAGATTAGGTCTCCAGTCTGTGGATGATAGACGTCTACAGGTCCATCACAAACTCCGTCATAGTCAGTATCTGGGTTCAGCGGATTAGTTCCAGTATCGGTTGGTCCGTTGTAGGTCCAAGTACCGGTTTCATTGACATCTTCAACACCGTCACCATCGTCATCCATGTCTTCCTCAAGAGGAGGAACTGATGTTGAGTTGCCGGTGATAGTATCTGGCTTTCCGTCACCATCTGTATCAGTATCTGCAGATGGGTCTAGTGGGAATTCATCTGGTCCAGCAACACAGATAGGGTCGACTGAAATTACTCCGTCACATATTCCATCACCATCGGTATCAGGACTGGTTGAGTCTAATCCACCAGCTTCTTCTAGGTCAGGAATACCATCATTGTCATCGTCAAGGTCCTCAACTAATCCAGGTGCAGTCGGGTTAGATGGGTCGTAATCATCTGGTAACTCGTCAGGGAATCCGTCACCATCGCTATCCGCTAAGATTTCAATTG
>QQSK01000014.1 GCA_003602415.1 Candidatus Poseidoniales archaeon
CAAAGAAAAGGTTTGTCCTCAATCTATACAATAGGGGCATGAGACCCCACGAACGAACTCAGGGCTTGCTGCCTGTTCAGGTGTTAGCGGCTCTCTGCAGGCCCAGCAAACCTCAGATGTGGTTTCATTCAGCTCGCCATCGATCCCAACTCTGCGGTCGAAAACGAAGCATTCTCCGTCCCAGTGAGCGCCACCGGTTTCTTCGAAATAATTCAGAATGCCCCCATGTATTTGGTAGACTTTCTGATATCCTTCCTTGAGCATAACTACGCTTGCTTTCTCACAGCGTATGCCTCCTGTACAGAACATTACAACCGGTTTATCCTTTGGCAAATCAGATTCTGCTACTGCTTTTGGAAATGCTCTGAATGAACGAATATCTAAGTCGACAGCCCCATCGAAAGTTCCCATTCTTACTTCGTAGTCATTTCTAGTATCGAGGATAGTTACTTCTTTTCCTTCATCAAGCCACTTTTTGAATTCCTTAGGGTCGATATGGTTGCCAGTAAATTCATGCGGTTTAACACTAGGATCGCCCATCGAGATGATCTCTTTTTTCAATCGAACATTCATTTTTCTAAATGCACAATCTTCGGATTCAGAGTACTTTACCCAAAGGTCAGTAAATCGTTCATCTGATTTGATATGTTCAACAAAGATGTCGATTTTTTCTCTCGGTGCTGACAGGAAAATGTTGATTCCTTCTGGCGATAACAAGATTGTTCCATAGATTCCATGCGAGTCACAGAACTCTTTGAGCGGCCCTCTCAACTCTTCAAACTCAGGCATATCAAGAAACTTGTATGCTGAGATGTTGGTCCACATTGTACCACCTCAAGCCGCTTTAACGCCTTCAGGCCAGAGAACTAGAATCAATGTCTGACCTCTTGTTCTTGGAGTATGTGTTGTTTCCCTATCCATCCAAACTATTGAGCCTTGAGGATATGTGCCATCTTCATCCCAAACCTCTCCTTCAAGGACAAGGTAGCATTCTCCACCAGGGTGGCTGTGTGGCATGAATGCATCAATGTCTACATCACTGATGACATCATACAATACTAGGGAAGTAGAATCTTCGCGTGCAAGCTTACCCAATCTCACACCAGTGCCGAAATCTCTCCACTTGACATTCTCATTTATCCAGTCTCGATCAACGCTCATACTGAGCCAGTCCGATAGTCCGTGCCAGAAGACCATGATTTGCCGACAAAGCACTCCATGTTTAGCATTTTGATTGACAATTATAATTTAGGAGGATATTATACCACCTATTGGTCAAGATGCGTAAGCAACGTGATTTGCCAGTGACGATGTATCGAATTTTGTTGTATATCTCTAGAATGAAGAACTCGGATGATGATTCTCGCAGGCTAGTTCGTATTGAGAGAGCTACAGGAATAGATCGCAAAGAATTGCGTGTTTACCTGGGGAAGATGGAGGCTAATGAGTTGATAGAGTCAATAGATTCGGGTAAAAAAGGTCGTGGAGGCCATCCAATTATCTGTTGGAACATAACGGAGTCTGGCAGAATGTGGCGCTCAGATCTAGGGAGGTTCATTCAACTTGGTCAAAGATTAGAATTTTATCCGGAGTCTTTCTTTTACCTCCCTTCAGATGGATTTTAGGAGGTTCTTTTACCCCCTAAACAACTCCTCTTCCATATATATCCTAAACCGCTATCGGTGTAATCATGGCCGACAAGAAGAACCCGGTTGACAAGACAACCAAGGGCTTGACATCATTGATTGATGAGTTTACAAGTTCCATTAAGGAGTTAGTAAATGCAGGCGAGGAGACTGTGATACACCTAGCAGTAGGAGGCGGACGAGCAATATCAGCTGTCGTAGATGCTACTGGAACGGTAACAAAAGTCGCAGTCGAGACCGCAACCAATGTTGTTGGAGCAGTTGGTGGGGGAGCTTATCGAGCCGTGAAAAATCTAACAAAAGAAAAAAACGAGGAGGAAGATGAATGATAGGAAGAACATTGATGCTATCCATTAGCGTAGCAGTTGCAGGATTTGTTGCAGGTGCAGCTACTAGTGGTTTCAAGCACTATTACCAGAGGTTTGCTGAAGAAGAAGACATGAATGATGGAACCGTAACTCAAGTCGAGATAGTTTCTGACAAAACAAAGAAAACCAGGGGGCGAAAGTGATGATACCACTCATCGGAGGAGCAATTGGACTATTCGCAGCAACTGTCAATGCAGTTGGAATCGGGGCTACTGCAGGAATGGGTTACGGGCTTGGAAGAAAGTACGGCCGGAAAATGTGCGAATTCGCAGAAACCATGGAAAGTCGAATGATAAATTTGATCACCACACCACCTGAGTGATAGTATGGCACTTATTGACAAGGTGCTTGTTGGCTCTACATTTGTTGGAGCATTAGGCGCTTTGATTGGCGGAACAGTCATCTTGGCAAACAATACTGGTGAACTGAACGAGATGTATAAGAAGTTCAAATCGGGTTTAGAACAAAAATCAGATATAAAGACAAATCCGATTCCTAGGAAATGTGGTGTATGCCGTATTTGTTCAAGGAAAGGATATACTGAATGGCACCACATTATCAGTAGGGGACATGCAAAGAAGACAGGGCAGCATCAACTTATCACCAATCCTGGTAATGTAGTTGAATTGTGCAAATCATGTCATGACCAGACAACTGCATCGAAGTCATGGTACATATTGAACAAGAAAAGAGGCAGGTGATTTAGTGAATCTGCTGAAGTTTTTGAAGCGAGGATTAGAATCAGAAGGAAAGAATGAGATATTCTATCGATTAATGAGTAAGAATCGTTTGTCGGTTCCAACTAATTGGGGTGATCATCAAGCATCGTGGAATAATTTCAAAAAATCGATGGATGATGATAATCCGGACTTCGCTTTGATTTCAGCTTGGGCGATTTTAGAGGATGAGGTTAAGCGAAAATATCCATCCAAAATTCGGAAAATTGGTGATAGAAGAAACAAGTCAATTTGTGATTTAACATCAAAAAAATTACAATATGACAAAAAGCAGAAGAAAGAATTGTTATCTGCTATGGAAAAGAGGAATAAAGTTGCACATGGTAAGGAGACTCATGTGTCTTGGAAAGATGTAAACTGTGTTTTAGTAGCGGCTTTTGGCATATACAAATCAAACTAAGTTGATATGAATGAACTATTTGGCGGTAAAGGGGCTAGTATGGATATATCTTGGATAACTGACTCATCTAGTTATCACCCAAGTTATCCATTCGCAGCCTATACATACATCGTTGCGATAGCTATAGTTCTGAGATTTTTTTTGGTTATGAGGCCACTGTTCAGGGTTTATCGCAAATACTCAAATGCCCCGATGAAGAAAATATTGCATAATGTAGATGAGATTTTGTCAAAGAATCAGAAAAAACAATTGATAGGTTTTATTCTTGCAGAGGCGTTTATACTTATTTTCCCTGCAATAGCAGCTATATTAACTAGAATAATCTTGGGCGAGCCTCAAGATTTTACATGGGATTCAGTAACATTATTTTCAGGAGTAGTTTTGGCATTTTTGTGGCTGCTGATTCAGTTCAAACAATCAATCGACATGCGTGATATGTTAAGGGTGTTGGATAAGACAAGATATCATCCAAAGCTGATTAGTTTCGGACTTTCAAGGGTTACAAGTTCGAGAAAGAAACTGCAAAAGATGATCCAATTTGAACCAGATTACATTGTTAGGAGCGAAGATGAAATTCAGCCCTATCAAACCATGATCGAAAAAGGCGAAGATGGAAGTTACAATTTCGATTTTGATGCTGCTAAAGAAAATATAAGAGAATTAGGAACTAAAGGAAGTACTATGGTTCACAACCTTGCTGAGTTAGCGAAATCATCTGCTCAAAAGATTTCCAATTCGACTCTAGAGAAAATGGATAATAAAATTCAGGAGACAATAGATGACAAAACACATTACAGCATGAAAGAAAGAATTGTAGGGAAACTTACAATCTTGTTGATCTCATTCGGACCGTTATTCGTGATTTATCTTCTTCTACCTTGGTTGGGGTGAAATTATGGTTGAAGTAACACTGGCGGCAATTGGTATCACATTGTTGGTTGTAACCATGATTTTCAGGATAATCATGGTCGGAATTTCCCTAAGAAAGTTTGCTAAAATGTTTGAGAATAAAAAAGAGTTTAGAGAAGGGATTTCTATGTTCAAATATTTAGAAATTCCAGGACTAGAAAACTTTGTCAGGCAAGAGATATTCTTTACGATTTTACCTTACACTACTCTAGGATTAGTGATTATTGTATCACCAGTTTCCGAAGTTATGATTGGCGAAATCAATTTCTTAACTCTGATTTTCAGCATGTTCATGTTTGTGACATGGGCTTTGATGGACTTTGTACGTTCTTACATGATAAATCGTAAACTTGAAGCAGTGCGTAAAGAAACATCTGTATTAAGATCGATATCAGGCAATGTGTTAGACGGCCTGAAGTATGTAGTTTACATTCGTGGGTCTGTTACTCGAACTGCGGTTTCTTTGGGCAAGCGTGCATTAGTAGGCGCTGCTAAAGACAAAATTAAGCAATCTGATCTAGAGACTAAAAAGAAGCCTTTAGGTATTGCAGCGCTTATTGCATTAGAGAAAATGATATCTTTCCCCGAACGAGTTATCGGGAAAATCACCGACTGGGGGAAGGATGCAATAGATGAAAAATTAAAAAATAAATTTGAGAAGTATTCTGAAAGAAGCAAATTAAGGCTGACGATATTAACCATGTGGTGCATTTTTCCATCATTGTTGTTGTTATTTCTTGCTTACTGAAGTGTTCTTCCTTGAGAAGGTTGAAGGATGATAGGCCCCGCCCTCGACACGAGAGACATGGCACTCCTGATTCTCATGCGGCACGGCCAATCGATGTGGAATGCTGCAAATTTGTTTACCGGATGGGTTGATGTTCCACTCACCAACAAAGGAATAGAGGAAGCGATTGCTGGAGGAAAAGAAATCTCTTCTTTACCGATTGATGAAGTCCATGTGTCAACACTGATTCGTGCTCAGATGACTGCAATGCTAGCTCTTGCACAGCATGATTCTGGTAAAACTCCAATCTTCCAGTATTCTGCTAGTGGAGATTCAATGAGCGATAATGAATCGAGAATGGTTGAATGGGCTCAATCAAATGATTCTGGAAAAAACACGGTTCCAGTATATGTCTCATGGCAGTTAAACGAAAGAATGTATGGCGACCTCCAAGGTCTAGACAAACAAGAGACTAGGGACAAGTATGGCGATGAACAAGTTCACATTTGGAGACGTTCTTACGATGTTCCTCCTCCAAACGGTGAATCTCTGGAGCTGACTGCTGCGCGAACAATACCTTATCTCGAATCATCGATCATTCCTTCTTTATCAGAAGGGAAAAACGTGTTTGTTGCAGCTCATGGAAATAGTCTACGCTCAGTGGTAATGAGCATTGAAGGTCTATCGAAAGAAGAAGTCTTGAACCTAGAAATCCCCACAGGTCAACCAATCGTTTACCAGTGGAGTGAAGAAGGCTGGAAGCGCAGGTGATTACTTGTCTAAGCAGACCTGGCAATGGGGTCCAGCAATTTACCTAACAGGATTACTGGTCATGAATATAATCAGTATTCCATTTGGAACCTTTGAGATGCCTGAGGATTGTCCAGAAGATACTTGGAACTGTGATAAACGGACTATTGCTCTCGATGTAAGTGATGAGGAATTACATCAGGCAATGGAAGAATGGTCGGATGAACGTTCATTTACCACCACTTTTAGTGAAGGCCATATTGTTGACAGAACGTTATTTCTCCAGTTCCCAGATGATGTGATTTATGAGAATGAATGTGGAGCGGTAGAGTTGTTTAGTAAGTCAAGAATTGGGCGTTCTGATTATGGCGTAAACGCAGATAGAATGGATGAAATCGTCGAATACTTATTGCAATACGATTTTGAAACAACTTGTCAGTAAGCAATTCCATCATCGTTGACAAAGACCACATTTACTCCAAGACCAGCCTTGTGGAATGCAATCAACTCTAGTGAATGTATTCTATGTCCGGTCGGGGCAATTCCAAGCACTTGTCGTTTATCTTTACGTCCAAACCAAGATTTCTTTTCACCGATTACTCTTCTCTCTCCTTCAATTCCATCGAACCAGGGAAGTGGTCCTTCTGGAGAAAATTGTATTCCCAGAATCATATCGACTCCATCGGTAGATTGAGCAGCATCAGCATCAGCTTCACTAGGAATTGCTGGACAATTAGGATGAGTGTGTAACCAGTGTGTGAATCTACCAGCACGAGGTCCTCTATCACTACCGAATACTTCGTCAGTCCATTCTTCGGGGAGGTGGTGGACCGAGAAGGAATCTCCTCTATTCACCATTTTTGCTTCATGAATTCTGTATCCTTGTCCAGCAAACAAATTTGGTTTATTGTTGACTCCTTGAAACTCGGATTCAATTTCGGGGAGATTTTGATACTTGGAAACATCAAGCCCGACTAGAATTTCATCTGGTAAAGACTTGAATGCCCACTCTAAGATATCCTCAAGAATTCGTGCTGGAAAGTGCACTTGGGCTACATATTCATCTCTTCTATTGTGAGATTCATCATTGTAGATGGCGACAGCATCTGCTAGCCAGTCGCTCACCATAACTCCGCGAGTAGGTGCTCATCCATAAGTTGGTGCTTGACGCCCTTTGTCGGGTAATCCTTGAATACCCCTGCTAACATAATTGTTACATGGCGAAGAAGAAGGGCGGATTTGGTAGGTTCCTCGGGGCCATTACTGGGAGTCCTTACGAACGTCTGCAAAAGCAGATTGACAAAGTCGTTTCTGAAGCGGCCAATAATAGAGCATTGGCTAAGACTTTGAAGAAGTTGGTCAAGGCTATTGGTGAACAATACGAAGAAGGAAATATCGATGAAGAAGAGCATGATTTATTGCTTGAGTCTATCGAAGATGTAGATCCTGAAGAAAGAACATTTTCAAAACTCACCGACGACAGTGATGCATTTTATGACGATGGCGATATGCCAGATTCTCCAGAGTTAAATCTAGGCAAGCGAAAGAATCTTGACGATTTGATGAAATCTCAAGGTAATGAATTCACAGGTTCATTTGGAAGAGACGAATTTGAAGAATTTAGACAATCGATGGCCGCTGACTTTTATGCAGAATCTGATGAAGCAATCGCAGCAGGAGACCATCAACAAGAGATTCGAACACAGAACAGAGTATTCGCAGACGCAGAAGATGGAATCAACCAGCTAAAGCAGAAGATGGCAGAAGAAAGTGGTCTAGAAAATCCTGATGAAGAGGAAGAAGATGAGAACTACTACACCGATGACGATGGTGTAGAGTGGTGGAAAGATGATGATGGTTACTGGTGGTTTAGAGAACCAGGTCAAGAGGATTGGCAACCACACGATTAATTCCAAATTTCTAATTCTGAAATCTTGAATTTGACAATACCATAGTTTGCTCCTTCTTTGAGCATAGCCTTGTTCGCCATACTTGCAGAACTCATTGCAACTATGACCTTTGGTCTTACAATCTCGGATTTCAAAAGGGTTCGTAGCACTTCCAGTCCCTTGGTTGGTGGCATGAAATGATCTAACATCAGTACATCTGGTTTGAATTCAGAAATACGATTTAGAAAATTATTCGAATCCCAAAATTGTTTGATTTCAATTTGTGAGGTATCCACTCCGCCACTAATCAATAGCGCTTCGATATCAACAGTGTCTTCGAAGGCTAGGACCTTCATTCTTCAACATCCCACCAATTTGGAACGTCAAACCATTCTGGAGCATCTTCTGCTCTTTCGATTAGAGGTAGACTCAATGTTGATGATGAATCAATATTTACTCCCATTCCTAATGCTGCACAGGCGCTAGGAAGGTAATCTTCCCCACTTTCGGTTAGAACTATGCTGATGTCATGTCCTGCCGGAATAATTGCATCGATTGGATTGAATTCCATTTGCATTGTATAAGTTGCAAACGGAATCACCGTCTTTGCCTCATGACCTCCATCTCTGTATCTTACGTCCATGGTTGCATGGCCGATACGAAGATTTTCAGTCGCATCATACATAGTTGCGAAAATCTGTCCTCCATCACAGCGAGTTGAAACCGATAGATGTAGCGTCGGCAATCCAGAAATAAAGCGTTCAGATTCTGATGCAGGGATGGTTAAGGTAACCTGAGAGTTTGTGCTAACAGATGCACCATTTGCGGTAACCTGGTCTAGGGTTATTTCTTCCCATGTCATGTCTTCAGGTGGCCAAGTATCTTCGACGTGCCACATCCCATCATTACGTTGCATTTGTACGTGCAACTCTGGCATTTGACCATTACCTTTCAACCAATATTCGAACCAGCCAAACAAATCAACAGCCCAATCCATTCTACTCATTTCAGGATAAGCTTCTGCTCCATATCCAGAAGTGACACTGCTGTGAACTCCGGGTTGATCGGGGTAATTGTGAGCCCACTGGCCCATTATTCCTCTTGCCGGAATTCCTGCATCCCTCATCAACTGATAGGTTGGGAATGCATGGTATGGGTCAACGTTCCAATCTTGCATTCCCCAAACTAGATACACGCTGCCTCGATAATTTTGCAATACATCTGGAAGGTGTCTGCGCTCGTCCCAGTAATCGTTCCATTCAGCACCGCCATAATGTGCCCACAACTGGGTGGTGAATGGATTCAATGGCCCGACAATATCGTCTTGACAAACACGTAATTCATCAGATGTCAAATCACTTGTTGCTGCTTGATACGCAGCATCATACCCCAGAGCTCTTGCTTCACTGGAGCCGTTGCGATAGAACATTTCTTGCACACCAATTGAACCCGAAATTGGAACGATGGTCTTCAAGTGCTCAGATGGGTTTTGAGCGGCTTCCCAATTTGTTGTACCTGCATATGACTTACCCATCAAACCGACATTTCCATTTGACCAATTTTGCTTACCCAGCCAATCAACCACCGCTTGGATGCCGGTTTGTTCACCCAAGCCTTTGACATCTTGGCAATGGGTGGATTTTCCAGTTCCAAATGTCGAGGCCTGTGCTAGTGCATATCCGTGTGAAATGAAATTATCGTAAATCCATTCTCCCACTCCACGGTCAGGAATTGTGTTAGGATTAGAATCATCACCGACTCCTGGCATGCCCTCTCCTCCAAAGTCATAGTAAGGATGAATTGTCATAATCACGGGAACTGTGACTCCTTCTGGTACATCCGGTAACCATAATGCGACATGCATCAAATCATCTTCAGGAAATCCAACATCTTCTTCGGAACTAGGTAATTCTACTGGGATGAAATGCTCGGTGTATGTTCTGACATCATAAGTTCCTTTCACTGGCAAAACAGACCTTTCTTGAGTTAGGTTAAGATCCATCTTATGGCGTTCATGTAGTGGAACTTCCCACCATTCATACGACTCGTCAATGACCTGTTCCTGCTCCAAGAGCTGGCCAATGCTAGTTCCTAGGAATAAGAATGCTATGGAAATCGCAAGGGTTGCTGCAAGAGTGATATTGAGAGTATTATCTCCCGATGCCGGAGCGATTTCGGCCTCGAAAACATCGTCTTCCATTATCATCGACGAAGTCATACTTACTCATCAGTGTTCGCTTCATTGGTCTATTGTATACAAACACTCAAAGAGTCGGTCACCAAGGGTTATTCATGACCGAACAGTTCACAGTTGCAGGACAATCAATACCAACAATCACCATGGGATATGGAGGATTTTTGGTGCTATGGGGCATTGTAGTGTCTCAACTTTCAGACGCTTCATCTTTAACTTCATACATCCCTTCATTTATGGGTATCCCGCTTCTTGTATCAGGGATTTTGGCCAGTAAGTTCCCTGAGAAAAGGAAATTGTGGATGCATATTGCTGCAACTTTTGGATTGCTTTGCGCATTGGGTGGATTAGATTTCTTGCGAGGCATGTTTAGTGACGAGGGGCCGTTTGCTCTACCTGCTGCAGGAGCATCTAAGTTGATGCTACTGATTACAGGTTCAGTTTACACATACATTTGTGTTCAATCATTCATCCATGCTCGAAAAGCTCGAGAAGCTCGAGAAGAATGATTTCATAGTTTTGAGTGTCTGGGTGTAACATGCGAGCCATTGCAGTACTACTGAGTGTTCTCGTATTATCTCCTGTTGCAGGAGTAGATTACCAAACTGGAGATGAAGACTGGCGAGATGTTGAGGTTGATACTTCTGCCTGGACAGACGGTCCTGAATTTGAAGGCTCACCAATGGATAATCCTCGACCAGGAGATGCAGTACTAATCATCGATGTTGAGTACAAACCTAGCCACCTCGCATCTGAAGTTCAAGGTCAAATTGTGATTGAGTTATTCGAAGAATGGGCTCCAAATACAACTGCTAATATGATCAAGAATGTAGAAAATGACATTTACAACGGGATATTTTTCCACCGTGTAATCGATGATTTCGTGACTCAAGCGGGAGACCCAACTTGCAAGACGGCTGGAATTTATCCAGCAACAAGTCTTACTTGTGGCAGCGGAGGTTCAGGTCAAACGATTGCACTTGAGCATCATACCAATTTGTCACATGTAGATGGCGCAATCGGGATGGCAAGAAGCCAAGACCCTGATAGTGCAGATTCACAATGGTATATCGCTGAAACCGAAGCGCACGGTTTAGATCCAGAGAATAGAGACGACGAAGGATATGCCACCTTTGGTATTGTCAGGAATGGAATGAGTCATGTTCGGGCTATTGCACTGGTGCCAACAACAGATGATCCCTCTGGTGAAGAGCAAATCATGAATCCAGCCTCATCCGCAGGCCGACCAATCTGGGAAGTTCACATTTCGAATGTAGAAAT
Source organism: Candidatus Poseidoniales archaeon (assembly GCA_003602415.1). Classification (GTDB taxonomy): domain Archaea; phylum Thermoplasmatota; class Poseidoniia; order Poseidoniales; family Poseidoniaceae; genus MGIIa-K1. Next base: position 10,902 of record QQSK01000014.1, read on the forward strand.
GATTGGAGTGGTTCCATATGATGAAGAAAAAGTTGTTGAGTCACAATCATTTTTGTCAACTTTGTCAGGCAAAGTTACAATTTCATTATCACTGATTATTGTTGTAATCGCAGGATATCTAGCATTTAACCGTTCACGAGAAGAGGAACCAGATGCAATTTTGCTAGATGCAAATGAAGATTAATCAAGTCGTAAGTCCAACACTATATGTTGGATATAAGGACTATATTTTTTGACGATTTCTACATGGATTGGAGTGATATTCTTTCCGCTTACTGTTGCAAACCATTCTGTTGTTTTGGACACCCATTCATCGATTTCATCTTGATGAACATTCATGTGAATATGGATTATTCCTCCACTTTCTTTTAGGCAATTTATTGCTAAACCCCATGTATTCATAGATGATGGAATCAATCCAAGAATAACTCTGTCAGCTATTCCCTTCAATCGCTTCATAGTTTGTCGATTATCTCCTTCATAGATCAAACATTTATCGCTAACTCCATTTCTCTCTAACCCTTTCTTTAGAGCAGCAATACTATCGGGATTGATTTCACAAGCATGAACTTGTTTTACCCCTCCTCTAACTAGAAATTGGAGTGTATAGTATCCGATGCCACAATAAGCATCAACAATAATTTCATCTTTGGAATCTTGTTCACCCATTCTTCTTCTTTCGGTCACATTGCCAGATGAGAACATTACAGCAGTAGCATCGAATATATAATCTACAAAATTTTCTCTATGTTCAACCCATCCATCATCCCCGTGGATTAATTGCAACTTTGATTTTCTTTCAATGCCTGGGTCTATTTCTGATTGTATTGCTACCCTATTCACTTTCAATGCAGCAGCGACCTCTTCCATAGGCCAACCTGTAGTGTCTGTCCCTTCTTGGAAAATCACCATGTCTCCAAGTATTTCCCATTTTTTTGGAGGGTTTGAAATAATTCTAGCCAATAAATCATGAGGATTATTTTTTTCCACTTCTTCAAAATCAAGTAGAATATCGCCCTCGTTTACAGGAATTGCAATCTTGTCTCCGTGAGGCATCGGTTTTAGATTTAGATTTAGTTTTCCATCTCCTTTCAATCGCTCATATTCTTCGCTAGCGACATCTCGATTGCAAATGAATGCATAAGATGAGGCCATATTTGGGGTCAGGATGGCAAACCATGTTAAATGTCCCAGTATACACAATAGATGATAGCATGCTTCGAAGACTAGCAATTTCACTAGTTTGTATTTTTATAATCTCTGTTTTCGCACCACTTGCAAGTGCAACTGGTATGCAGGCATGTACCCTAAATGGTGGGACTTGTGATACTTGGGATAAAGCCGATGATGGCACTGAAAATCAACAAGATTGGATTGTAGGAGTTTACGAATTTGACTTGATAGACACATCCACAATCAATATGGAAATGTCTTGGGCACTTCATGAGTTCAACAGAACAGTACTCGGTTTAGATGGCGCTCTAATGAATGCGGCTTTGGCTGCAGAAGGAATGAGCGCTCAAGATGGTGCTCCAGCAGATTTAATCAGAAATTATTTCGATCAAACCACAGCAGGTCCAGGCACGCCTACGGTGAAAGAAAAACTAGCCTTGGAAGTAAACAGCACAATTGAAGATTTACTTGGTTCAGGCTTTGGACAAGTAAATGAAATATCTACAAATTACGTTAATTCAATTTCAAATTCAGGCATTACTACGACCTGTAGCGATGACCCAGATGCAGATACCGCATCTGAAGCAGGGCTAACGGACAATGCATTCTATCCTCCAATCTGTTTCACCGTTTCAGCAAATGTCACTCTATCGACTTCGACGTTTAATTTGGGCGCAGTTGACCCACTAACCTTGGAAAGAGTGTATAGAGGAATGTTAGTAATGGGTTCTGATATTACATCAGAATTCGATTTGTTCAGCGAACCAGGTCATTCCTCAGTCTTTGAGATCAACCCTCCTGATTTTGCTACAGTCAAATCTGTCGACCCAACAGGAGTACAGATTATCAAATCAGGCCCACCTTCTTACATGGCTGCACAATGGTCTATTGACAATTTAGATGCGCCAATTGGTGGCGAAAGAATTTCTCAAACAGTCAGTACTGAAATTGGGCATCGTAACTCAACCCAGACAAGCAGTGTTGAGATATCTCCTGATGACACCGGCATTACATTAAATGTAAAGTTGGATTTGTCAGATGAAAGTTCAGCTTGGATAGATATTGTTGCAGGAATACATCATATCGATGACTCTACAATGAGTGACTGGGGCATATCTTTGGTCGATGTTACAGAGAATGCTAAGGTCCCTTGGGTCACCTCGGATGGAATTAGATTAGCATATCAAAGTGATTTAGTCGAACTTGATAATTTCACAAATAACTTCCCTATGGATTTAGTTGGTGATGCAATAGAAGAAGCGGTTTCTAGTGTTGGAGACATTGAGATAAATGACCCTTCATGGGTTTCTCAATCGACATTGGTAGGGATTCCAGAACCTGCGGGAGGACTAAACTTTACTCACACTTCTTGCCCTGAATCTTTGCCGCCAGGGACCGATGTGTACTATTGCATCGAAGGTTCCAATGCAATGGATGGAAGCCATCCTATCTATTTGAGAGCAACATCGAATACATTCGATTTACATCTACTAGATTTACTTAAACAGGAAGTCGATGACCCTACTGGAATTTTAGATGTAATCCAAGAAAGTGACCTTAGAGATTTACTTGATTCTGGATTAACTATTGAAACAGAATTTGGACAGAATCTACTCCAAGATATGATTCCTGATGACTTACCTCCGGCCGAATTAACCCTCGAGTTGGTCTTACCAATGTGGATGCAAGCTGCTACTGGAGATTCATCCATCACCTTAGTTGAAAGAACAAATGGTCAAGACGAATTATCAATTTCTATGGCTGGTCCTGATGCGTATAATCCTAGGCATGCAATTTTGGATTCAGCAGGGGATGAAATTTGTTCTGCAGATGAAGCGGATTGGTCCTGTATAGATTCTGAAATTGAATTTGATGTTAGTGACCTCGATTTCAATGAATGGGGGCCTAGTATAGACTTGACAGCATCATTTTCAGCATCGATAGATATCTACAGAATCAAGATTCCAAATGAAGTTCTCGATGAACTTCAATCAGGAAACTCTTCAATTTCAATGGAAGCGATTCCCTCCGATCTAATCAGATTAGGATTTGAGATTGCTGATAGATTAGTTGAACCAGAGTTTAGGGCAGTTGATCTAGGTGGAGAGAAGGATGCTGAAATAGAATTAACCACTGCTGGGTTTGAGAAATTTGTTGATGAACTTGGGGCTGAGACAACTAAATATTTGCATAAAAAAGCCGATAAAGCAAGTGAAGAAGATGAATCAATAGATATTGATTTTTCAGGTATTCAAATAATTACTTCACTGGATAATTTAGGTAACATCGGTACCTCGATGGGTGATGAAACTCCTATCAGTATGTCGATTAGAATCCCTGAGTTTACATTTGAGGCAGGTGTAACTAATGGTTGGAGTGGCATCACAGATGGAGACCCTATTGTTGGAGTAACTACCGCACTGCAAAGTCCGATAATTAATATGATAAACACATTTCAAAATGCCTTAACCAACATAGGACTTCAATTCCTACAAATGGGAGGTTCAGGCTTAACGCTAGACAATAATGGCGAGCCAATTGATTTTACAATCGAGCCGACAGAGTTGGAACTTCATGAAGAAACAGAATCTGAGTTGCAAGGAGAGATCACATTCTTGATGCCTGATGGGATAACATTAGAAGGATTCCAAACCGCAAATGGTTGGGAGAAAATAGAGTATGAAGATGGCAGACAGAAAATCACATTATCTCTTGATTCTCTTACAGCAGGTGATGAATTTACATTCAGTGTAAAGGTGTCATGGTGGTATGTACTTTCTCAGATTTGGATTTATCCAACCTTACTTCTGTCTCTTATAATTTGGAGAGTTAGGGCAAGAAGAAAGAAGAAAAAGCGCAAGAGAGAAATGGAAAATATGGCCGATACCAAGGTTGTTTCTACAGACAAGGGTGGTCTTTCTGACCTTGATTTCGCTGCATTAAGCGCTGGTTACGACCCTACTTCCAACAATAGTGGAGATTTTGATTTATACGACGATGACAAAGATCTAGCCATGTATGATGATGAACCTTGGAATTAATGAAGAGAATCATAGATTCTTTGGGCCAGTGAAGGACCTATTCCTGGGACTGTTTTCAGGTCATCAACTGTAGCATGAGTGATTCCTTGTCTTCCACCAAAATGTCGTAGAAGAGATTGTATTTTCTTTGCACCAAGGCCCACGACTCCTTCAAGTGGGTCTGAAAGTCGTTTTTTGGCACGACTTTTCCTATGGAATTTGTTTACAAAACGGTGCGCTTCATCTCGAGCATGAACAAGAACTCGACCTCTTCTGTCCAAGACGATATCTTCCTTACCTTCACGGTGAATTGTTTCTTCACGTTTAGCAAGGCTTGCTAACTCCATTCTGTCTCTTATGCCGTGTTTGTCCAACAACTTTGCAATCATTGCTAGATGGGTTTGTCCTCCATCAATAAGTAACAAGTCAGGCCAATCCTCTACTCGCTTAATCCATCGTTCAACAACTTCTCGCATCATTCGAAGGTCATCTAAAGCATCACCTTTGACTGTATATGTGCGATATTCTTTCTTTGCAGGTCTACCATTGCGCAGGCAAATACTAGCGCCGACTCTAGAATCTCCTAGAAACTGGGCCATGTCAAAACATACGATGTGGTCTAATGATTCCATCGAAAGAATAGCAGCTCCATCATCCGCAGCTCTTTGTTCTAGAGACCCTGAGGATTTGTTTGCCATTCTTGTAACTTGCATCTTTGCATTTTGTCTGGCTAGATTGGTTAGAGTGACGAAGTCTCCTCTTGAAGGAGTTCTTGTTTCTACGCTACTTCCTCTTCTTTCTTCTAACCAATTTTGAATTGTATCAGATAGTGGTATTGGAGTAAGCAATAGCCTTGGAGGTCTTCGGTTAGAGTAGTGTTCAACAACAAACCCAGAGATAGTATCCCCTTCATCGCCTCTATGAATCAGTGGCCATGCTTCTTGACCCTTGATTACGCCTTCATCAGCGTGCAGAACTACAATGGCTGCTAAATCTCCTTCAACACCAATACCAATGGCATCGCAGTCTCGATAAACAGTCGAGGAAATCACTTGCTGATTTGTAACGGTTCTTACAGCCTTTATCATATCTCTAACCGATGCTGCTAGTTCATACTCTTGTCTCTTGGAAAAAATGTCCATTTCTGTTGCCAATTCTTCTATCAAATCTTTAGCATCACCATCAAGAATTCTGCGAGCATTCTTGACTCTTGTAGAATAATCTCCTGCTTCTATACATGGTCCTGCGCAAAGTCCGATATGCATCGAAAGACAACCTTGAGGTAGCAATTCTTTACAATCCCTGATGCCAAAATATCTTCTCAGCAATTGAACCACTTGTTTGGCGGCTCCAGCATTTGGAAATGGACCCCAGCGCCAAGAATTTACTGGAGGATTTCGAGTGTATAGAATTCGAGGAAATTCTTCTTTGGTTAAGGCAAGAAATGGATATGACTTATCGTCTTTCAACATTGAGTTATATCTGGGCCTATGTTCACGAATCAATTGTCTCTCAAGTATCAAAGCTTCTTGTGGCGAATTGGTAACTATGAATTCAATATCATCAGATTTCTTTACCAATTCAGGAATCATAACTCTATCCGGCTTTGCTGAAAAGTATGATCTTATTCTTTGAGATAATTTCGTCGCTTTACCAACGTATAGAACTCTTTGATTCGAGGTGCGGAATAGGTAAACTCCAGGTTTTGCCGGAAGATCCACATTGTCAAGTGTTACCGGCATGAATCGATTGTAATGGCGGTTGATGAAGAATACATCGCAATCATGGAAGGGCAAGAAACATCATTGATGAGTACTAGCAAACTTGTATGGTGACCGGACCGGAGGCGAGGATTCTTGCACGATTGGTTACCTTTCCACCCAGCCTTGAGTCTGCTTGGGACGTGCCTAGAGACATATGTTTACCCGGCCTAGCAGAGCATCTTGGTGTCGTACGCTCAGCACTTCACAATCCATTGAATGAATTGATCAAGAAGGAATTAATCACCGAAAGAAAGGCACACGTCATTGGTGGAGGAACTCGTAAACGAAAGGTCTACCATATCACAAAATTAGGCAGAGCCGAATGTCAAGAGATTTCAATTCCTGAGAAAAAGAAGGTTGGAGAGCTGTTAGGAAAGCCTCCTTCACCAATATTTTTGCACGGTAGAGATCAATTGATTGGTGAGTTAAAGGATTTCAAGAAATTGATAATTACTGGATTACCAGGAATTGGAAAAACATCATTGTTGAGAAAAATCGCTGATGAGTTAGTTTCTGAAGGAAAGACAGTGCGTTATGCAACGGCTGAGAGTTTCAAGGATATTGTGGAGATTTTCGCTGAATGGGAACTAAAATTTAGCAGTGAAAATGCAGTATTAAACGAAACCAAGAATGAAGTTTTAATCCTTGACGAGTTACAAGAAATGAGCCAAAGACATTTGGGCAGATTGGAAATTTTTGCCTCAAAAGTTCAACATTTGGTTATGGCTAGTAGGGCTCCTCTCCCAATTTCAGAAGGCTTTGAAGTTGTAGAAATCCCTCCGCTTGAAATTAGTGATGCCATAAAATTGCTTCCAACTCATTTGGATAACAGGAAATTGGTTGCAGAAAGATTGGGAGGTCACCCGCTTGCTCTTCAGATGCATGATGAGAACACAGCAATGCCCGAGGCAGGAACCGATTTGCAGAATTGGGTTGAACAAGTTGTTCTTTCAGGGCTTGGTGAGGAAATAGTAGCATTAGACGAGTTATCTCTATTGCCAGTTCCTGTTCCTGCTGAACTGTTGAATCATCAGGACTATCTTTTCGATTTGGACGATCATGCTCTATTGAGATGGTTTGAGAATGGAGTGGAATTACATCATTTAGTTCGCAATGTTCGTTCAACAATGTTGACCTCTAGACATCATCAAGATGCAGCAAAATATTGGTCAAAAATAGAAGGTGATTTAGCAAGGCTGGTTGAAATCCATCATGCTCTAAATTCCGACGGTGATGTTGAATCACTTCTCATTAAGAATGCAGAATCTTTGATGGTAAGGTCTAGTGCTGGATTAGCCACTTTAATCGGAGATGCATTGTTCAGAACTCCTTCTCAAAACCTGAGTAGGATTGCGGCTATGGTTGCAATAGAACGCGGAGAAGCAGAAATCGCGTCAAAATATTTGCACGATTGTGATGCACCCGATTTGGAATTCTCACTTGCAATTTTGATGGGAGAATCAGATGTTGAGATTCCTAAAGATGCGGATTTTAGATTACTATTATCTGAAGCTTCTAGGAGATTGGATGATAGGTTACCAGATGAGGATGGAAGCGAAGAAGTTCTTGAATTATTGAATCAAATCGATGTATCCAGTGCCGATAAGGAATTGAGAAAAGTCATCCTTGTTGCAATAGCACACATTCGTCATGCTTGGTTTATCTCTACAAAGAACTGGTCTAAAGCCGCAGAGATTCGCACCAACCTTGAATCATTAACCCATCATAATGATACACAATTAGAAGCGATGAGATTACGCTCTGAAATCGCTCAAACTCCTTCCAATTCTCCTTCCTTTGACAAATTGATTGAAACAGCATTTTCTAAATCTGGATTAAGAGCAAAAATGCTTCAAGTTTCATTGGTACAAAGATGCGAAGAAAGCCGCGCTAAATCGATTTTGAACCGAATCGAATTACCTAGTATAGATTCTCAGAATAATCTGACTTCTGCAAGAAGAATTGCCGCTACGATTTGGTATCTAAGAGCCCTTTACAAGACTCATAATTCGTTATCCTCAATGGCTGAAGCAATATCTCTTTGGAAATTGTCTTTGTGCCCGAAGGCAGCATCCAATGCAACAGAAATGATGCACAAATTATTGTGATTAAATTTCAGCACCAAGTAGTGTTTTGGTGTCCAAAATCCCTTCAATCGGTCTTATGTCTTCTACAATGACCTTGGTCAGTGTGTATTCTTCTTCAGATTCTACTTTCGCAATAAGGTCATATTCACCAAATAACATCCAACGGTTAGTTACATGTTCAATCTTGTCAAGACAGTTTCTGACATCGTGTTCCTTTCCAGGTTTAGTGGTTATCAATACAAATCCAGTAGCCATAATTTCACCTCAGTAGTCAACAGCGATCATGGTTTGAGTTTCTTTAACTCCAGATATTTGTCTAAACTCTTGAATTAACATTCCAGATAATTCACTCGAACTGTCGGATGAGACTCTTACAAGTAGGTCAAATTCGCCATACAAAACATGAACTTCGGCAACATTCTCTTTACCACTAAGTGCCATGTATACGTCCCTTTCTCTAGTTGGTTCAGTTTTGAAAAGGACAAATGCTTCAGGCATCAAACATTCCAAAGAAAGCCCCTTATTGACAGTACCGATTAAAATCAAATCAAACCTAAAGGGGCAACCCTCTAATGGTATAGGTTTGGTAAAGTAACTATGGTGAGGAGTAAAACTGTATCTGCGATAGTTATTCTCAGCATATTTTTGATTTCCATACAATCACCAATTCTATTGTCTGAAAGTGAAAATAGTTTGACAAATGGGCGTTCTCAAACCACCTGGTCAGGCAACATAGTACTGAACAATCACCACACAATACCTGTCACTGATGAATTGGTTATTACAGCGTGTACTAATGTAACCATGTCTAACGGAGTTAGAATATATGTTGAGGGAAGAATAACAGTTGAAGGAACTTCAAATTGCCCGGTATACTTCGATTTCGCTGGAGGTGGAGACCATATGGGGATTCAGTTCAATTCTTCATCCAATGGAAGAAATAGTCGAATCGACAATGCTTCAATAGTTCATTCCACATATGGAATTACCATCTATGGTTCAGACCCTTATCTTGCTAATGTCACGATTTGGAATCCGGATGATGTGGGAATTGACATGTTCAATTCCGCAACGCCTACGATTAGAGATTTAGTAATCGATGAAGCCGGCCAAGATTGGAATTTCCCGTCTTATTGGAGATATGGAATTGGGATATCAATTGGAGCTGGTTCAGCACCTAATATCGACGGCTTAACCATCACAGACGCAGTAACTAGAGGAGTCAACATGTGGGGCAATTCCGGAGGTCTGATTCGTAATCTTTCAGTGGTTAATATCACAGGAGCAACTCTTGCTCAAGCAGCAGGAATATGGGTCGAAGACAGCGTACCTCTAATCGAATATGCCGCTGTGGATAAATCGGACCATGGAGCAATCATTCGACATATGGATGATGGCTCAATTACTAGAGCAGTAATCAGGGATTTGGATATTACCAATTCGATGTATAAAGCGATAATTTTGGATAAGGACGATCGCACGAACTATACAAATTACCAGAGCGCAATTATCGAAGGATTGAACATTAGCGGAACCGGTGGCCCAGATGCAAAAACACCTGGTTTAGCAACTGCTGTAATCGAAATAAACGCAACAGGAGCTTGGATTGAAAATGCATTCTTGGATGATAACGATGCAGTTGGTGTGCAACTTTATTTCGTCGATTCTTCGACAGTTTTTAGCAATCTTACAATCAATAATACCGGAGGAACTGGTACCGGAGCAAATGCTGCAGGAGTTTCAATTCGCTCGTCTTATTTCGCAGCGAAGTTCGACAACTTGGAAATTTCAAATTCCACTGGCCCTGGTGTATTTGCATTGAACGGTGGAGCAATTCAAGGAAGCGATTGGAGTTTACATGATAATGGTCAAGAAGGATTCTACCTAGAAAGTGCAGCTACCATAGTGGATGGGCTGACACTGGAGAACAATGGGAATTCAGGAGTGCATATTGACGATGCAAGATATGTGTACTTATCCAACCTATCAAGTTCAGGAAATGCAGACGCTGGTCTTGAATTCAATAGAGCGAATGATATCGAATCAGGTTCAGGAGATGTAAGCTGTATTTCTTGTGTATCAATCGGAGATAATAGAGGAGTCTCAATTACTGATTCTGTGGATATACACTTCCAAGACCTTGAGATTCATGACCCATTGACTGGCCCTGCAATATCTATCGATAATAGCGGCCTGAACATTGGCGTACAAGGTGGTATGTTCCATCTACACGATGTTACAACTTGGATTAATTACAGTGGCCCTGCAATCGATATCAGTGGTGCAGAAGGTGAGATTGACGGTCTAGACATGTATGGCGATCACCATGGTATTGTTTGGGACGCAGACCACAATGTTGAGCGTAACAGCGTTCTATCGAATGCAAATCTTTCAGGTTCAGGATGTCTAAACCTTTCTAATCACGACCAACTATCTGGATATGGAAATACAATCAAGACCGACTGTACGGGCGAATTGAATTTTGTTAATGTCGAGATTAATTGGTCACAGTTCAGCGACGAAGGTGCACACGTGTTGAATGTTGATACCGATTCACATCTCCATCTGCATCAGCCATCAAACATCAATTATGCTGGTTCTGTAATCGATGGGAATGGTTGGATTGAAGAATCCTGGGATATCCTGGTTTGGGCGATAAATAACAATTCAAATGGTATTCCAAATGCTGGTATAACTCTAGGGTTCGACCAATTGGAATCGACAATTTCAAACTCGACAAACGATGTAGGTTGGATTACATTCCCCGATTTGAGAGGTAAGAAATATTTCAGTGTAGGACAAAGCCCTTACACTCAGGTATCAGTAGACTGCTCATACAGCGGGGTAACAAATTCAACAAACATTTCACTAAATCAAGACACAATTGTTTGGTGCCATTTACCATTACAAAATCAAGCCCCATTCATTGGTTGGGATTCACCATCTGATCAGATGATTTTCCCATCTCAAGGAGAAGTTCACTTCAATGCATCAAGTTCTTGGGATTTAGATGATGATCTTCTTTTGTTTGGCTGGTCGTCATCCATAGATGGTTTATTGTTAGAAGGTTCTGACCTCGCACACAGCGATTTCATAGCGAACTCAGACCAACCTGGCCCTCATACAGTAAATTTGAGCGATGGAATACACATCATCACATTATCGGTATGTGATGAAGCACATTGCTCGACAGAACAACGCACAATTGAATTAGCCAATCTACCGCCAATCGTCGTTGTTAGTACAGACCCGCCTTTGTCTCCATGGGGCGAATTGATTAATCCAATTACAAAACCAGTAGAATTTTCTCTCAATGGCACCTTTGACCCTGAAGGTGATGACCTGGCATGCTCCTGGAATTGGCTCAACTATTCTCAGTCCATTTCAGATTGTACTAATGGAACAGGAACAATTTCATTTGCGAACATGAGCATTACTGAATTTAACTTGGAATTGTTAGTTGATGATGGAGTTAATGAACCGCGTGAATGGATAATTCCTGTAGAGTTATACAATGAAATGCCAAGCGCTTCTTTTGATGTGTTACGTGAAGGAAACCTATCAGAAAATGAAATTACTTTGTCTAGCACATCTGTAGACCCAGAAGGAGATGAAATCACTTACCTTTGGGAAAGTTCGCTTGATGGAATTATTTCCAATCAGAGTACTTGGATGGGCCATCTTAGTAGAGGAAATCATGTAATTACATTGAGTGTTAATGACGGAAGAATGGAACACATTAATTCGACCAGTATCAATTCTACGATTTTGAATGTTGAAAACAGTCCTCCAAAGGCAGTAATTCATACTCCTATAACTGGAGAAAACTATGATTCAAGCCACAGATTTGAGTTCAACGCCTCAGGTTCAGGGGATTGGGATAGCGCTTGTTACACATTCCCTAATGATATTGCATGGCATTGTTCACCTACTGAACCTGCATCAGGCTCAGAATATCTAATCTATACATGGGAGTCAGACCTCGACGGCATTCTTCAAGAAAATGATTCGGACTGGCTGATTTTTGAAGGTCATTTAACCAGTGGTACTCACACGATTACTCTAACCATGGATGATGGGGTTAACCTTCCAGTAACCACCAGCATTGTAATTCAAATCAACCCTTCAGCACCTGTTCTGAAAATGCTCAGCCCCGATTTGTCCCAAGGATATCACTCCAGCGATTTAATCGAATTCGATATTACACAAAGTGTGGATTATGATGGCGATGAATTCACAGCTAGCATGTCAAGTAACATCGACGGAGATTTACTAATCGATGAGAACCCATTTGAAATTCATGGCATCCATCTTTCTGCAGGTGAACATCAAATCTCATTCAATCTAACCGATGAAACCGGATTGAGTCGTATTGAAATGGTCAATCTAACTGTTATTGAATCCGATCCAGAAGCTGTTGTGTACGAGCCTTTGAATAATCAATTCTACGAACCAGGAGAATTGGTAATCTTAGATTCAAATGGAACTAATGATGCTGATAATGACATCACTCGAAGAGAATGGAGGCACCATGTGCCTGGCGAGTTATATCCTATAGTTTTGTCAAACGATGCCTATTATTCAACAAACTTGATGCCAGGAGTTCACCACATTTCACTATTCGTTGAAGATAGAAGAGGTGGAGTAGACGAGGCCCATCTCAATATCACAATTGCTTCCAGTAGCCCTGATTTGTCCAACCTAACCGCAACTCCAAAGGTAATCACGGTAGATGAATTGACCAAAGTGAAAGTTAGAGTTGAGTTAGATGACCCAGATGGCACAACATCTCAAATCAATGCAACCATAACAAAGAATCTTCAAGTTTGGACATTCAATTTGACCGACGATAATGGCGACGGTGTGTGGGAAGGAGACATCGAGATAATGCCCGGCGAGAGTGGTAAGGCACAACTCAAAGTTACAGCATTAGATGGTCAAAATATCGATTACATGAGCATTAACATTGATTTTGTTGAAGAAGAAAACGACAACACCTCGCTATTTGTTACAGTTGGAGCAGTAGGCGGCTTCCTGTTAATTTCAGGTATGGTTGTGCTATTGTTAATGCGTAGAAGAAAGAGATTAGCCGATATTGATTTGATCGATTCGTGGGGAGTATTTGGTGGCGAATCAAAGGAATATTTGGACGAAGAATTGGAATTATAGTTGGCAGTAGATTGATTAACAATAATTGTTTATCATCTTCCATGGGAAGTAACACTTACCGACTAAGCGCAGTTTTGTTAGCAGTACTTTTGTGTGCATCGGCACTACCTCAAAGCGTTGCAGCAGACGAGTCGACAACCGAACACTTTGCATTTGGTATGGAATATGATTGGACAAATATGAACGATGATTTTGAATCGATGACAGGATTGCCATTAGATGATATTCTAGCAGACATTATGCAATCAGCAGATGATGCTGGTATCGAGATGGTACTTCTCGAAGAACTTACTGGGACGTCATCCGTGATTATCGACCAATATGAAGATGGAACCAAAATGTTCAATCCTCCAGATGGCAGCGGCTCAGTGGAAGTAACTAAGCATGTAACCGAGTTAACAATCCGACATGGAGATGTGATGGATATGGCTATGATTACAGAATGGTCAGACGCTCGTGCAGGATGGGATTTAACAATCTCAGCAGGTGGAGGTAGTTTGTTAAATGTAGATGCGTACTATGTTGAATACCGTGATGCTAATGGTCTAATTTATGGCCATGATGTTGACATGTCCATGGCTACAGAGCAATCATTCTATTTCGACCTTCAAGGTCACTTGGAAGCGGATGATGGCGAATCCGTAATGCCTCTTAATATTCACATGGAAATGGGTGTCGATTACAGTGTTGATAGTGCACAAAGTGAAATTGTCTATTCTGAAGCAAGTGAACTTTACCAAGCAATGTCTGCCTTAGAAGGTGGGGAAGACCTGTATTGGGGCATTGGCGAAGGCGAAGATAACTACGTTTATTGGTATGGAATGGATGAAGCTGATACATATTGCGAATGGAGTGGCTATGAATATGAATGCTCCACTGAAAGCGGAAGTGTAGATTGGGACACTTGGAGCGACTCCTATTTTGAATGTTATTGGAGCAATGACTATTGGGTCTGGGACTGCTACGACAGCTATTATGGAGATTTCTATTATTACAACTATTGTGAGCATTACAACACTTCTGGTTATTATGCATGCACGAGCGATACTGACAACACCTGGGAAATGGAGTACTACTTATACGAAACCAATTATGAAGACGGCACCAATCCTCCATATGCAAATGTTTATGCTAATATTGACTACTACCCTTATTGTGAATATTACGGCAGCCTTGGAGAATTCTATTGCACATATGATTTCGACTGGGATGATGATTACGAGAATTCCCTAGGCTGGACACACTACGAAGATGGAACCAGTCCTATGGATGATGGTGAAATATGGGATGAAGTCGAATCTAACACTGGTGCATTTGCTACCACAACTGGATTCGATTTCGAATTGACAGGCCTTCCTGCTGAAGAAATGGGATTGCCTGACGGCAAATGGGATGTTTCTGCAAGCGACACTGCTACTGACGCAGGCTCATTCGACGAAGATTTTGAGTGTGAAATGGGAATGGAACTCTTTGAAGGAACTCAGATGATTACCACTGATGGAGACCAAATCGAAGTTATGCAGGCATACACCACTCCTCTTCCATTTGGGATGACTTGCCACATTGCGAACCTTTTCGTGCATGCATTTGAAGGCACAGAAGACGCACCAACTCTTGCCGATATGATTCAAGATAGCACCGAAGATATTTCTGAGAGCATGGGCGGCGAAAGCGACTCCTACGCTTCCAGTGATCAACTCAGTATTGAGGCATACACTTCAGGAGATGAGGTCGACGTATATGTGGAGTCATGGGATTTGAACCCTGATAATAATTATGAAATATTTGTTTCAATGACTGATTCTGATGGTATAACACAGGATGCTCGAACATTTGATGTCAACGACGGATGGGACTCTTCATGGGATCATGATGAATTCTACTCCTCTGAATGGGGAGAGCATTGCATTACTGCACAATTGAAGAATCAAGGAGCAGGCGGTTCAGCACCTATTGACACAGTTTCTACATGCATCGAAATTCCAAAGCAGCCTGAACCAAGTGCATTAGTTGAAAGCATAGTCAATGGATTTTCAGAATCCACCTTAGATAATGTCATGGAAAATTTTGGTAGCAACCTTGAATATCGACTGGAAGGTTACGAAACCGATTTCCCATACGATGATGGTGATATGTTTGTTCTTTGGGACACAACGAATGACATGGTAGTTGGATTCCAGATGGTCGTATCTACAGAAAACAGCAATTTGTGGTATACATTAATCGGTCCAGAATCTGACTCATATGGAGATGCACCATCTCCAGTCTCTGTTACATACTTCTCAGGCCAGCAAGCAATTGCACAGGAAGCTGAAATCATAGACGATTCCACTCTCGAAGATCTTGTCGATTTGTCACAACACAATGATGAATTGATTGAGGATGCAATCGAAGAATCCCTTGCGGACAATAGCCCTGAAGCGGGCGGTCCTACTGAAGGAGAAGGCGATGGTACTGCAGAAGGTGCAGATGAGGAAAGTGGATTACTTCCATTCATCTCTCCGGCCTTTACAATTGCTATGTTTGCGGCAGCTGGACTTGTAGCAAGTCTAAGATCTCGCAAGGATTAGGCAAGAATTGAAACGAGAACGAGTTTCATCTCCTCAATATGAGAGGGGAGAAACCGTATGCCGATATGCTACTTCGTGTAGTTCAATTGGTGGTTTTATTCTCCCTTATTCAGGCAGTCAATACACAGGTTTGGTATACAGGAGTAGTTGATATTGACTACACTGAAGGATTGCCCGAAGGTGCAGGTTTAGAGGTTGAACTTGAAGTTGACAACCAATCAGCAGACGGAAGTATTCATGTTGATGGCTTCATAACTTACATGAATTGGCAAAACTCTCGCAATGATACTACCATTGCATCTGAATCAGAGGATTACGATGGAGAGGAAATGGATTTCAAACCATTATCTGAAGTACAAGAAGAAGTACCTATAATGGCCAAAATAGCATTTTCATTAGCGGTTCTATTGTTTGGATTAACCTTTTTCAGAATCAAATACAGAGCTATTGTCGGATTGATTTTGAGCGGATTAGTCTTCTGGATAGCATTTTCATTACTAATTTTGGCACCTTTAGGATATGTCGGAGGGATGGATTTTGGTACCGGTTCAATGAATAACGATGATGGTGAGTCGGCCGTTCACCAAACAATGGACGGAAGTTCAAGTATAGATTTAATTAATGGAGAATTAGATTATGAATTTACCATCCAATCTTACGACTTGGGCTTAGTTAATGAGAATGATTTAGATGAAGTAATCGCGAACCCTCCTGGAGAAAATCATCGTTCATACATGGAGATGGAAGGTCTTGCAGGAATCCATTACGGAGAATTTGTAGTAGACTTAGTTTGGGCGTGGGCCATATTATTTGTCTTGGCCCCATTTAGCATTGCGACTTTCAACAGAGTGAAAGTCGATAAGCCACAGAAATTGTGATCATTTCTGTTCTGGAATATCTCCGTTAAGAGAATCAGGGTTGTCGTCTAGTGGTCCCCATTCCGTGCGAGTTCGATTTAATCCAAATCTCTTGGCCCAAATGAATTTGAGATTTTTCCATCCGTCTCCCCATGTATGAATTTCTGCTTCACCTACTCTTGGGCGGTAAGGGACTGAAATTTCGATGGCTTTCTTCTTGCCCAATACCTTTCGAGCAAGAATTTTCATCTCTTCAGATAGAGGCATTCCATCATTGGTTGGGCGCATTTTTTCGTTCTCGAAAATCGATTTTCTAAAAACCCACATTCCAGATTGTGAATCTTTGATTCCATAACCAAATGCAAGCCTTGCATTGAATGAAAGCATCCAATTTCCAAAGCCGTGAAGTCCGGACATAGAACCATCTTCAGCCAATGTCAAACGGTCGCATGTGATGAAATCTAGGTCTTCTTCAATCAACCTCTTGACTAGGTCAGGAACGACTTCAGCAGGATAAGTGCAATCTGCATCCATGGTCACAATGATGTCTCCTTTTGCTACTACAAATCCAGTTCTGTAGGCTCTTCCATACCCCTTCCTAGGCTCTAAATGGACGCGGATATCTTTCTCTAAAGCGATTTCACGTGTTCGATCAGAAGAGTTTCCATCGACAATCATTATTTCCAATTCATCACACCAGTCGCGTGGAATTGAATCCACTGTAGGCCCCAATGCTTCCTCTTCATTTCTGGTTGGAAGAATAATAGTGACAGATACAGGTAACTTGTCCGCCATACCCTGTCGATTCAAGGTTCGGTTTTGAAGCCACCTATCCATTGGATTATTTATCATATTACGATGTGGCGTATCTGTTCGACATGCACATAGCCATAGTGTCAGGTGAATATCCTCCTCGTTGGGGAGGTATAGGCTCAGTGGTTTTCCACTTGGCAGGACACTTTGTTGAATTGGGTCACGAAGTGACAATTATCACTAGAACTCATAGTGAAAAAGTCCCTTCTCAAGAAGGAGTAGATGTCATTTCAGTTAAATGGGCTAAACTTCCTATGGCTTTCACCCGTTCCTATGGTAAAAACGCCTTCAGTGCGCTGAAGAAGTTAAACAAAAATAAGCCAATTGATGTCATTAATGCACATTTACCATTAGTCTCTTGGAAGAGAAAAGAATTCAGATGGTTGGAGGATAACATTGCCCCAATTGTATCTTGTTTACACGGTTCTTGGTTGGGTGAGAAAGAAGGTGTGAAGAGGGCAGCAGCCGCTAAAGAGTCAGCCACTTGGAGAAACCCAAATGATCTAGCAATTTTGACTACGGCAAAATGGTATTCAAAATACGAAAGAGCCGGTATCTTGGAGTCGAGTATTTGTGTTGCAAATTCACAATCTACCTTGAAAGAATTTAATCAATGGTATAACCCTGATGAAAATTTTGACTGTGAAGTAATTTTGTGGGGCTGTGACCACAAGGTGTTTAGGCCACCAAATAACGATGATGAAGCCGAACAATTAGAGCATGAAAGAATTAGATTACAATATGATTGTGGCGATGAAGCCGCACTGTCTTATTCTCCGGAGACAAAGACTCCTATGTTGCTAGCAGTTGGACGTTTGGTAGCTAGAAAAGGATACATGACATTACTTAGATCAATGCCTGAAATCTTGCAAGAAAACCCTGGTTCTAAACTGGTTATTGTTGGTCGTGGACATATGAAATCTAGTCTGCTAAAAAAGGCCAAAAAACTAGGAATTTCCCAATCGATATACATACAAAGCAGCCTGTCTTTTGAAGAATTAGCTCAACATTTCCGTTCCGCAGATTTGGTTATTTATCCTTCATATTATGAAGGTCAAGGATTGATTCCTCTTGAATCTCTAGCCAGTGGTACATCCGTTGCTACTGTAAATCAAGAACCTTTGACAGAGATGGTAGATGAGACTGTGGGTGGTTTATTCAATCGTGGTGACCCCAAAGATTTGGCAAAATGTGTCAACGAAATGTTGTCAAATAGTGAAACTTCAGAGAAAGCAAAATTGGGTCGAGAAAGAGTTTTGGCGAACTATACTTACGAGCATAATGCATCAGATTATGTGGCAGTTTTCAAGCGAGCAATAGCCAAAAAATCCGAGTAATTTCCTTTCAAAGAGAAAATACTTGCCGGCGTTGTTTTCAAAACCAACCCCTCGCATGCACGTGCATGCGCGCGGAGCAGTGGGTGGTGTGTTTCCTCGCAGTCTCCTTGTTGTCGTTTTTGCCGATAGTCGAAGCCGACAATGACACCTCAACTGCAAATGTTCTCACAAATGGGGTCTCTACAAACGGATATGTTTGCTATGATGACGGCTGTTCTCCCAACGACGAAGTCGATTGGTGGAAGATTTATGCATACAAGGGCGATATTGTCCAAGTAGGTTTTTCCGGCTCGATGAATAATGGTGCTTGGTGGTGTCCAGGTGATGGTTGGGAAGCAGATTACTCTCTTCACGACTCTAATGGTGCACAGGTTGCTAGCCAAGCGATGAGCGACGCTGGCTCTTCAACCACCCTTTCTACCACCATGCCTTCATCCGGTTGGGTCTATGTCAAAATCAAGGGTAAGGACAGTTGGTGTAATGATGGAGTAGATTATACTCTTACTCCTTCCTTGAACCAAGACAATCGAGATACTGATGAAGATGGCTTTATCGATAACGAAGATGATTGTGACCTAACAGCAGGAACTTCAACAAACGATAGACAAGGTTGTCCTGATTCCGATTCGGATGGTTGGTCTGACCCTGACGAAGGATGGGGTCCAAACAATGGCGCTGATGCATTTGTGACTGAACCTTCACAATGGATTGATTCAGATAATGATGGATTTGGTGACAATATCGATGGTTTCGAACCAGATCATTGTCCATATCGCAGAGGATATTCTACATCTGATAGGTTTGGATGTCTAGATTCAGATGGAGATAGTTGGTCTGATGCCGACCCTGGAGGTCTAGATGGAGTAGAACCATGGTTTGCTCATCCCAATGGTACAGCTGATGCATTCCCATTTGTTCCTAGCCAGTGGAATGATACCGATGAAGACGGCTTTGGAGATAACTGGGCTGATGGAAATTGGAATGATACCAGAATGAATTGGTCGATTGGAGTTTGGTATGACAATGCTAGTCAGCCAGATGCATGTCCATTTGTAACAGGCTATTCCATGGAAGATAGATTTGGCTGTCCTGATGCAGATAACGATGGTTGGTCGGACCCAGATTTGAATTGGACCTCTTCTAATGGAGCAGATGCATTCCCAGAAAACCCTACTCAGTGGTCAGATAGAGACAACGATGGTTGGGGAGACAATCAATCTGAAGGTGCATTACAAGTGGATGATTTCCCAGATAATCCGTCTCAATGGCTCGATACCGACGGCGACGGTTGGGGAGACAACCAATCCTTTGGAGCCACTCAAGTAGATGATTTCCCATTAGTTCCTAGCCAATATCGAGACACAGATGGCGACGGTTATGGAGATAATATCAACGGATATGAGGGTGACGTTTGCCCTCAAAGCACGGTTGAAGAAGTCGAGAGTGGATGGATTAGTTGGGCTGATAGATTCGGTTGCTTAGATTCAGATAAGGATGGATATTCCAATCCAGACGATTGGTGGATATCTCATCCAGATGGTTTTGCGGATGCCTTCCCTGATGATGAAAGTCAGTGGCATGATACCGATGACGATGGCTATGGCGACAACCTCGAGTACTTCGATGGAGAAACTTGGAGAGAAGCTTGGAGAGGCGATGGTTGTATTGCAACAGAAGGCAACTCGGCAATGGATAGATGGGGTTGCCCTGATTCTGATGGCGATGGTTGGTCGGACCCTACAACTCACTGGTTAGCAAGTCCCGGGGGCACTGCAGACGCTTGGCCTGCTGATGAAACTCAATGGCATGACCGAGATGGTGATGGTAGAGGAGATAATCCAAGAGGTACTACTGCCGATGTTTGTCCAGATGTACCAGGAACTTCACTCGGACCTACTTCGGGTGGAGACAGATGGGGCTGTCATGATACAGACGGTGATGGGTGGTCCGATCAAGGCGACAAATTCCCACATGAGCCAACTCAGTGGAGAGACTTAGATGGCGATGGATTTGGAGATAACTCCGATGGACATGAAGGAGACGCCTGTCCAAATGAAAGAGGACAATCATTCTTTGACAGGTTGGGTTGTAGAGACTCGGATGGTGATGGTTGGTCTGACCCATCACAAAACTGGCTTGCATCTCCATGGGGAGAAGCCGATGCGTTCCCAACCGATAGATTGCAATGGGAAGATACCGATGAAGATGGATTCGGAGACGTTTCAATGGGTTCACGTAGAGATGATTGTCCAACTGTCCCTGGAACCTCGACTAGAGATGTTCAGGGATGTATAGATTCAGATGGAGATGGCTGGTCTGATGAATATGGTGATTGGAATGCAGCAATTTCTGTTATGGGTGAAGAACCAGCATCAAGTTGGCTTTCTTACATGATTCTTGGAACTGTTATGCTGATTTCGTCTGGGTTGGCAATGATAGTGCGTTCATCCCGTTCAGTTTCCTCATTGGAGAAGGGATTAACATCGGATGATAGGGGTGATTTGAATGCGTGAATGGCTATTAGTAGCCTTGATGCTTTCACTTTGCTTTACCGGTCAGGTAGTTGCAGAAGAAGAGGAATCAGATCCTTTCACTGCAGCAGGCCTCAACCTTGTAGCATTGAGAAATGATAGCTTAGATAGCAATCAAGATGGTATGATGGATGCTATTAGAGTGGTAGTCGTAATCAACTCAACCGAACAATGGGCGGATTTGACTCTCAATCTAATTGGTGAGCACTCTGGATTCACAGTCAATGAAGAAATCTTCATGGCTTTTGAAGACCAAGAAAACGCTTCGCTGACCTATGATTCATGGGCTGTTGGCGAACATCGACTGATTCTGGAGATAAGTGATTCAGATGGAAGATTGTTGAAGTCTATCAATATCGGAACATTTGATTTGAGTCCGGCTTTGAAAGTGCCATCCGTTGATTTGCTACTATCAGGTTCAGAAATTATGCAAACCGGAGATTCTTGTGAAATCACTAGAGATTTCATCGATGAAACAGGGCCCCGATGGGACTTCGTGGGCACTCGTTCAATAGTTGGAACTCCTTTCAAGGTACTCGATTCAGATGATGTATTGGATTGCAGTAATTGGCCAGCAGGAAATTACTTGATTACCGAAACCTATCAGAATGGATTAGGGCAAACTACCACCGACACTTTGGAATTGGTTATTGCTAACAAACCGCCTCCTCATTTCTCGATTGAAGTAAGTGGAAATGAGGAATTAGCAGGCACGCCTTGTACGATAACTCATGTTGCTGCTGCAGGAGAAGATCATGAGGATTATGTCAAGGATTGGCGTATTACCCCATCTATCGGTCTAGTTGCTAATACCAGTGCATTAGATTGTTCCAAATGGGAAGCTGGTGTTTACAAAATACTCCTGACTGTAACCAATGATGAAGAGATTAGAACTACCGGTGGAATCATGTTAATTCGTGAGCCATCAACAGAATTTGAGTCAGAAGATTCAGATGCGCCAGTTTTGTCCAAGAGAGAAGAAACCGACACTTCTAGTGTCGGCTTATGGGGAATTGGAGTACTTTCATTGGCATTGGGGGTCGCAGTATTTGTTCTGATGATGAGAAGTCCTGAAGATGACCAACTTGGTGCAAATATGCTCAATGATATGGGCGAGCCAGATTCTGAAGGCTTGCCTACTCACTTAGACGAAAACGGAATGCTATGGAGAAAGCATGATGATGGCGAAGTCGACTGGTGGGACCGGTCAAGTATGATGTGGAAGAGGTGGTAGATTGATTCGCGACATTGCCTTTTGGGTTATGATTCTAAGCGGGATATCACTACTATTCATTTTTGTAAAAATAATGTGGCAGCGTTACATCAGGCTAAAATCATTAGAGCCGGAATTGGATAAAGAATGGGTTGCTGATTGTGCTAAACACGCTGTTGCTACATACAAAGGAAGTAAAATCACATTGAAAAATGTTCGAGATTTTACTTGGAAGAATAAGAGAGAGCATAATTCAAAGTGGATAGATACCAAAGTCGATCTCGATGATATCACCGATGTATGGTATGTCATAGACCATTTTCACAAGATCAAAGGCCTAGCTCACACTATGCTAACATTCGAATTTGGAGACGGCCAATTCATCACATTTTCATTTGAAACCAGGAGAGAGGTTGGTGAAAGATACAATCCTTGGAATGGTCTATGGAGAGCATATGAGCTGTATTTATTGGTAGCTACAGAGAGCGATGCACTGCATTTGAGAACAAACCCAAGAAAACACAAAGTCCACCTTTTCAGAGTCCAAACACCACCTGGTAAGGATAAGGCATTGTTCAATGCACTTTGCGATAGGCTGAACTCTTTGGCCGAGAATCCGGAATTTTACCACACCTTTGGTCAAACTTGTACAACATCAATTGTAGACCAAGTCAATCTCATCACTCCTGGAAGAATTCCAAATATGTGGCGAACTCTACTGCCAGGACATTCTGCTAAGGCAGCATGGAAACTGAAGTTGGTAGAGGATTGGGGTGGCTATGAAGCAACAATCGAAGCATCTCGTGTTGATGAGCGTGCAAGAAACTGGGATGGTAAAGAAGAATATTCTCATTTCATCAGGGCGCATTTGCCTCCCAAATGAACAACAAATCCCCGGTTTCATGGGAGATACTAACCAAGTTGTTTTTTGTCTTGTTTCCCACTCCTTTTGTACCGTTGGATAAGTTCTGATTTTGTAATTCAAAATCAGTGCCTTCTAATGTTACATTTGACACATTTCCAAATGGCATTAGTGAGCATTTTGTTCCGAGTGGCAATTCTATTTCTAGCCCCTCCACCCCGACTCTACAGGCTCTCCAATCGTCGAAATATAGAATTGCACCTGACTCGGCTTCAAACAATGAAGTAAAGG
This sequence comes from Candidatus Poseidoniales archaeon, assembly GCA_003602415.1. Lineage (GTDB taxonomy): Archaea > Thermoplasmatota > Poseidoniia > Poseidoniales > Poseidoniaceae > MGIIa-K1. The sequence goes on from QQSK01000014.1 coordinate 34,588, forward strand.
CTGCAATCCGATGATCGACCCTTCCCCCTTCGATGCCAACTACCGCATCTACTTCATACTGAATTAATGCTTTAGCGAGGTCGGAATTTTCTTGATTTGAATCTCCTTCAAAATCCTCTGGATTTGAGATTGAATCTAAATCTCCTACCACGACATCCCATGAATCAAATCTATCGGCAGCTCCATCCAGAGCGATGACAAATTCTGCACTATCGATAAGGGTATCAACCAATTCTTGACTTGGCCAATTCCCGTTTCCCACCACTAGGACAATACCGCTCATAAATTGCCGAAAACTATCAAGGATTCAAGCAGTTCGATTCATCTGATAATTTCGGCCCCCTATGGGGGCCGTGGAATCATTCTTTGGGAATAGTAATGTAGGGCGGGTTGTGTGATGCACAATATGTCATGGCGAAACAAGGGCATTCCGCTCGCAATTTTCGTCATATTCATAATCCAAATTTCATCACCCTTGGTTCAATTTCCTGTAGATGAATTGAGTTTGAATGATACAGAAAAGGAATCGACAATTGGCTTTTCTAGCGGCTCAGGGCACGATTTAGAAGGCGATTTAATCAGTATCGATGGGAAGAATTGGACAGTTCGCGGAGAATCCATTCTAGATTATTGGTCCTATGATATTCAAGATGGAATTTCTAACAGCACTCTAGACTTGGTGGTCACAGAAACAGGGATTGGTTATGCTTGTTCGATAAATGGTTCAGATGTCAATCTTCACACTATTCACTTGAATGGTTCTTTCGAGACATTACTGGTAGAGTCCTGGGCGAATGGCAATTCTGATGAATGTGCTATTGCGGTAAGTGATCAAGATAGAATTCAAGTCGTTTACAACAATGGAGACGATCTTCGTTTAGCTAGGTTGGCGGAAGTAAATGCGGTGTACTTGGATAGAACCTGGCATTTGCGGACCATTGCTGAAGATGTATTCAGTTCAGGCCTTACAATTTCTTTTGATTCAGAATCTATGACGCACATCATGTTCCAAAATGTGGACCTAGCACTTCATCACCTTTGGTTCAACAGAGCATATTGGAATCAAACAATTTTGGATGAGGGTCCTGTTGGAAACGATATCGAGGTTCAAATTGACTCAGATGACATATTCCACGTAACCTATACCAACTCGGATGAGGGTGAAGTCAGATTAATCAAATTCAATGAGACCATGGAAGTAAGGCAAGTTTTAGCTAGAAACTCTTCCATAACATCGGCAATTGGAATGGATTTAGATTCTAACAACATCGAACAGGTAACCTATTCCAAATCTGACGGATTAGGCAATAATTCGATTTCATTACTTCGAAGTTTAGCAGGTAAGGACACTGGCAGAATCGATCCAGACCCGAAATGGATAATCAATTATGATGACGACTCTGTTGAAGGAACAGTTGCTAGCGGTGACATAAATGGAGATTCAAGGGATGATTTAGTTTATTCAGACCCAGATGGAAATGGTACGATTTCAATTCATTACGGGTCTCCAGATGGGCCTGGAGCTTTGGCTGACAAGATTTTGGTTGGCTCATACAGTAACTCCAATCTTGGAACTGGTCTTGCAGTTGGAGATTTCAATTGTGATGGATTTGATGACTTGGCTTCCAGTGAACCAGGTTATGCTGTAAACAACTCGGGTCACATCTCGATTCGTCTCGGCTCAGCAACCGGAATTACGACCTCTACTTGGTGGGAGTTGAATGGTAGTGATGATGACAATCTAGGTTGGTCATTAACAACTCTTGGTGACGTAGAATCCGATGGTTGTGATGACCTTGCAGTTGTTGCTGACAAATTGATTGAAGAGAACACAGCTACACCGACATTGACTAAGAATGGATTGGTTATGATTCTCAAAGGCAATTCGACTTCAATGCTTCATCATGCAAATATTACTCAAACAGGTTCAGGAACAATGTTTGGTAGACAAGTTGCTGGTGGAGGAGACATAAACGGTGATGGATACCTTGACATGGTAATCTCAAACACTGGAAATTTCGATAGTCCAACAGGATATTCATCGGTTGAATTTTTCCTAGGTAACGAAACAGGTATCCAAACTGTGGCCAATAAAACTCATGCTCCTCTTCAACAAGGTAAGTTGTATGGTTCTGAAGTCGAATTCGTAGGAGATGTTGATGGTGATGGCAATGATGATGTTTTGATAGCAGAATTATTCGCAGATACGGGATTATATCACTCAGGCAAGGTCCACATGTGGGAATGGTCAGCAAACGGGCCGATTTCAGGACAATCGTCTTGGTCTAAGAAAGGAACCTCTGCTAATGCATTATTCGGTTCAACAATATCTTCTGCAGGAGATATTAACGAAGATGGTTTTGATGATTTCTTAATCATGTCACCGTCCGCTTCAAAATCAGGAACTGTGGACCTGTACCTTGGTTCTTCTAACGGTCCACGCACTGGAACTCAATTATTTGCTCAAGGTTCAGCCGGACAGAATGTTGGATTGAATATACTAGCAGGAATGGATCTGAACGGAGATGGAATGGGTGAGATTCTATATTCATCTAGAGACTTAACCAGAGGCGATGATTTTGGTCCAGTCTTGACAATAATGTCTGAGAGAGACTGGGAATATGTCGATTTCACATTCGCAAGTCCCGTGGTTTCTATCGATATGCACACACCTCTAAGAGGAAGCCCTTCCATGATGGTAATGCTTGATGATTCCAGTGTAAATGTCATGCAGAACACGTTAGATGGAACTCCTTCTGGTCGATGGATAACCAGAAGCGTAGCCACAGCTGATGATGCGGCTATGGGGATTTCTAACTCAGGTAAACCGCTATTGTTGTTGGTTTCTCCAACAAATAATACATTGGCAACAATGACTGTTGAAGGGTTCACAGGTCTAGATTACACCCTGAACTCAGGAACTGGATTGGGCAAAATGATGGGCTCGGATTTGGACTCAAATTACTATCAAAGAATTGGCCATGCATCTCCTGATTATTCTTCAATATTCTACACTGAAGAAACCGCAAATGGATTTGCTACAACAACAGTTCGCACAGGCATCGATTTACTATATCCTATCGATTTCTTTGTCGATGATGAAGATATATCGAGAATGGTGTATGTTGATGACGATGACCACATGGTTACGCTGGCAACTCTGAACGGAACTTGGGGAGAAGAATCAATTCTCAACACAACCGTTGGTGATGACTTCGATTCTACTTGGGTTGATGACACCCTTTACTTTACTCAAGTTGCACTTGTTAACAATTCTACAGTATTACAATTCGTTGAGTACAACGGCACTTCACAGATCACTAACATTGCAAATGTAACTGCAAATGCAGAAATTGAGATAACAGATATTGACAATAAATTGGTTGTTTCTGTAATTCATTCATCCACTTTAACCATCTATGAAAGATTAATTTCAGGAGGCAATTGGACCGTAGCTAAGGAAATTTGGCTTTTCGGAATTACTGAAAACTGCAATCTAGTTATGGATGGTCAAGTCATATTCTTTGATGCAAATAATTCTCAAGCCCAAGGAATGATTATCGAAGAAGATGGTAATTGGAGTGTTGATTTGCGAGACATTCCAGATACTATGACAGATTATCATCTATTGCAGGCCGGACAAAGATGGCACCTAACATCAACCGATTCCTCCAACCAAATGGTATGGACAACTGGTGAACTTTCTTTCTCAGACTTTGAAACATCGACCGTGTTCCCTTCAATCACAACAGAATATGGTGTCACAATCTTAGAGAAAAATGGTACATTGATGATGGCTTATTCTCAATCATCAACCGATGATTTCCTTCTAATGCGAATGGTTAGTGACCAAGACAAAGATTTGATTCCTGATTCTCATGATGATTTGCCATTGATTGGAAATCAATGGGAAGATTCTGATTTAGATGGCTATGGAGATAATTCTCTTGGACCAGAGGCTGACTCATGTCCTTCAACTCTTGGAACTTCAAGGTATGATATATTCGGATGTGAAGATTATGACGATGATGGTTGGTCCAATGCAAACGATGACTGCGTTAGCGATGACGGTATGTCTTGGTGGGGCCAGCTAGGTTGCGATGACTACGACCAAGACGGCTGGGCAGATAACAAACCAACTTTCAATAATGGTGACAGATATCCTACAAATTGGAAGCAAGCTCTCGATTCTGACCGTGACTCATATGGAGATAATCATGGTCCAGACTGTTGTAATGTGACTGTCTTAGGTGAAACTGAAGTCAATGTTCCAGACCTCTTCCCATACAATCGAATGCAATGGAAGGATGACGACAACGACGGATATGGTGACAATGAGTCAGATGTCGAATTCGGCGATAAGTGTTGGTGGATTCAAGGATTCTCTTGGCGTGACCGCCTTGGTTGTGTTGATACTGATGGTGATGGAGCATCCGACCCGTCCGACTTTGGGACCTCTCGAGAATGGAACATAGAAGACGGGGCAGATAAATGGCCTGAAGACGGTACTCAGTGGGCCGATAGCGACGAAGATGGGTTTGGAGACAACTCTTCTGATGGCGCTACCCTACCAGATAAATTCCCAAGCAATCCAGCAGCAGCCAATGATACAGATAATGACGGCTATCCAAATAATTGGACTGCCTTAGAAAATGGCACCAACAGAGCTGGATTATTCCTAGATAATTGTCCAAACCTTGCAGGTAACTCTACTTCTTCTGTTGACGGAACAGGCTCTGTTGTTCCATATTATGGATGCACAGATACCGATGGAGACGGTAGAGAAGATTCAACCGATGCATTCCCTGACGAGCCAACACAATTTGCTGATAGTGATGGAGATGGGTGGGGGGATAACCAAAACGGAGTCGATCCTGATGCTTGTCCGTTTGAATATGGTGTAATCAATGGAACCTTAGGCATTGGATGCGCTATTGAAGGCGAAGAAGAGGATACTGATTTAGATGGAGTACCTGATGAAACAGACAACTGTGAGGGTACTCAATCCGGACAAGTTGTCGATAGTTTCGGATGTTCAGATTATCAAAAAGACGATGACCAAGACTTTGTCTCTAATGCAGAAGACATGTGCCCAGACACTCCAATAGGAGAAGATGTGGATTCCATTGGTTGTTCAGACAGTCAAAAAGAAGTAGATTCTGACGGTGATGGGATTTTCGACCCATACGATTTGTGTCCAGACTCTGATCCCGAGTTGACAATCGATGATAACGGTTGTAATCTCTCTCAGAAGGATACGGACCAAGATGGTGTAAACGATCTGATGGATGATTGTCCAGGTACTGAGATTGGGATTCCTGTTTTGGCAAACGGATGCTTAGATGAAGCAGCACTTGCCGAAGATATCGATGGTGATGGTTACAAAGGACCTTACTCTTACAACCCTGACACAGAAACTCACGAGGGAGACGCATTCCCTCTAGATTCGACTCAATGGGAAGACATGGATGGAGATGGTTATGGTGACTCACAAGCACCTGGTGCAAACAATTCCGATGACTGTCCTGAAGAATGGGGCAATTCTTCGATGAAGTCACGTTATGGATGCTTAGATTCAGATGGTGATGGTTATCATGACTTCTTGGGTGACGATAAATTCCCTACAGATGGCACACAATGGGAAGACAAGGACTTGGATAGTTGGGGAGACAATCCCGACGGCAATGACCCAGATTTGTGCCTCAATACAAGTACTGCAGGAGATAGAACTGCACAAGCCAGAATCAATTTCGGTTGTGCAGATTATCAATCAGATACAGATGGCGATGGGATTACTGACGATGTAGATGCATGTCCGAATACTCCAGCTAGCGCTGAAGTTTACCCTAGCGGCTGTAAGAAGGAAGTTGAAACAGATTCAGTAGAAGAAGATGACCTAATCATGGGAATGGACTCTATGATGTTCTTTGCTGTTGCTGGCGGTGGTGGTATAGTATTCCTATTACTGATTGTATTCATAATCTCTAGAATCCGTTCAGGCGGAGAGTTTGACTTAGAGGACGATGACGATGATGATTGGTTCGATGATGATGATGACGACGATGAAGACGATTTCATGTCTCGTATCGGAGTAAGTACTCCTGCTAGAGGTCCATCACGTGGTCCAGCAGGAGCAGGCCCAAGCAGAGGCCCACCAGGAGCAGGCCCAAGCAGAGGTCCACCAGGTGCAGGTCCAAGCAGAGGCCCACCAGGAGCAGGCCCAAGCAGAGGTCCACCAGGAGCAGGCCCAAGCAGGGGTCCACCAGGAGCAGGTCCAAGCAGAGGTCCACCAGGTGCAGGTCCAAGTCGAGGACCTGACCCAAGAGGTCCTGCCAGAGGAAAGAAAGTGGCGAAAAAGAAATTGGTTGATGGTGGTAGTGCTATTCGAAAGACAAAGGTAGTTATCGATCCGGATTTATTCTCTCAAGAAGAGTTAGTGGATAGGAAAGCGGCTATTGAATGGACAATTTCAGCACTGAAGGGTGGAGAAACAGAGAGAACTATTTTGATGCAATTACAAACAACCGGTTGGTCTGCACCTCAATCTAGAGCAATTATTGATTTGTCAAAGCAGTAATTAATCAGCATCAGACTCAAGAAGTGCAGACCGTTGGGATAGAAAGGAGGGAAAATAATGAGCGATGATGTTGCAGATATTTCATTACCAGATGGTATAGAAGTTGATGAAGCAGCAGCATACTTTGGTGTATTCGAATCCTCAGATGCTTTGCATCAAATGATGGAGATGCCAAGAGAACAGGCGTTTGAGAAATTTTTCTCACTACTTTCAGACTTAGTGCTTAAGCCTGGTGAATTCGATTTCGAATTAGCTAGTGAGAGACTTAATTGCGAAGGTGGAGAAATTTACTTCCTCGTCGCAGGTCACCTAGGAGTGATGACACTTCCAGAACAATTGTCATTAGCCATCAGTGAAGGGCAATTTTCAGACTCTGAATCTGTTTTACTTCAAGAAGTAGCAGATCCTATGCGTTTGTTGAAATTATTTGCAATCGCTCAGCAGACAGGAGGCGATGGAGAGGCAACAAAATACCTCAAGGGCGTTGAATCGTTGATGTCTAACCCTGCTGCGAATAAGGATGCTTTACTTGCATTAGCATCTGAGATTCAAGCGGCTTTCGATGTAGCAGGTCATGTTACTCCAATCGCTAGCCTTGCAAGTGGCTCTGCAGCCGCATCAGCAGTTGAGACAGCATATGTTCCTCCAGTGGAAACAGTTGAGGTTGCTTTGCCTGAGCCCGAACCTGCGCCTGAACCTGAGCCAACCCCTTCGCAAGAGTCCATACCTCTTCCAACTCAAGAAGAATCGGTACCTTTGCCTACTGAAACTCCAATTCCTTTACCCGAAGTCGAAGAACCTAAGGTCGAAGTAGATGACAGAAAAGAATCAGAAAAGACCGAGGATGCCTTTGCGGGAGCATTTGGAGCAATGTTGCCGGAACCGGAACCAGAGCCTGAGCCAGAGCCTGAACCAGAGCCTGAGCCGGAACCAGAACCAGAACCTGAACCGGAACCAGAACCAGAGCCTGAACCTGAAGAAAACTTGGACGAAGCATTTGCAGCCGCAGATACAGACCACAGTGGCGGCCTTTCTATTGAAGAAGTGGCTCAAGCGACTGGCTTAGATATGGATGAAGCAGCAAAATTGCATGCAGAAGCAGATATCGATGGAGACGGCCAAGTTACACTTGAAGAATTGAAATCAAAACCTGAAGTTGTAGAAAAGATGGCCTTACCTAAACCGGTTAAACCGATTAGGCCAGGAATCCAGAAGGCTCAGCAGCCACAACCTGCGCCTGCTCAACAACAGCAACAACAGCAGGCTTGGCAGCAACAGCAGCAACAGCAACTGGCTTGGCAGCAACAGCAGCAACAGCAGCAACAGCAGCAGGCTTGGCAGCAGCAGCAACAGCAGCAGGCTTGGCAACAACAACAGCAGCAACAGCAAGCAGGCTGGAATCAACCTGCCCAACCAATGCAACCGACCATACGTTCAGGTTTACATTGTAGAGGATGTCGAATTGGAGTTGATCCAAATTGGCGATTCTGTCCAGTTTGTGGGACTCAAAACCGTTGATTAAGAAACAAATTTTCCATCTTCGAGAATTTGTGTGTCGTCTAACCAAACAGATGGTTTGGAAATAACTCCTGGGATATGGATTCCAACGGCAGCATTCCCTCCAAGACTTGTGTTATCTCCTATTGAGAAATAGCAGGTTCCAAGCTGCTTTTCATCTTCCAATACGTGCCCTGTCATTCTTGCATTAGGGTTCATGCCAAATCCGAATTCTGCTACAGTCCAAACTAATTCTCTATCTTTAGAACGCAATCTCGATGCAGCTTCACCGAATTGCTGACGGATTTGTGCAGCGGTAGCATCACCCTTGATATCAATGACAATTCCATTTTCAACAGTCAATTCTAACGGTTCATCAAGTAGTGTAGATTCCCAAGTTCCGTCGATCACAATCGTGCCATTCATCGACCCTTCCTTTGGAAGTACGAACGCCTTACCGGCAGGTAAATTGGTAATCATTCTTGGTCTGTTGCAAATTCCATTATCGTCGAGTTTCCAATCACGCCATGACACCTCAAATTCAATGTCTGTACCTTTGGAGTCTTTGACATGGACCAAGCGCTTTCTACGTAGGGTTCCTGATAACTCGGAAAGGTCTTTCTTCACTTGGTTAAAATCTGCGGTCATTCCTCCGCTGACGAACATCTCTGCAGTCATACCTGGCATTGTGGCAACTCTTGCTCCATCTTTCACGGCGGCTCTAATTGCCCTTGTATGGGTTAAGGAATATTTTGTAGGAGCAATCACGATTTGTTGTTGCTTCATCAGATTAGCCACGGGGGATGGCGGCTCTTCACCGTGATGTCTACCTTTGGGCATTACAATTAGCAGAACTCGGTCTGAACGTTCGGTTGCAGTCCGATGAAGCGCCTGTCCAATTTCACCAGTAGTGGGGTCACAAACAATCAGAACATTCTCTCCTCTTCTGATGTCCATACAGGTATGTGTGACACGTTTAGCAGATTCAAGTAGAGCCTCTTCAAGGTTCTCATTTTCCTGATTCTTTTCGATTTTTTCTTCTACGGGTTCCTCCGCCAAAACCACTTCTTCTATTTCATCGTCTTCATCATCAACAGATGATTTTCTCCCCTTTGATTTACGGCGGAAGGGAGAGGCCATGGTTAGCGCAGACAAGTCTACGACTTGAAATTGTGCCCGGAACCAGTGATATATTCAAGATGAAATGACAACTCGAATCAAATATGGGAGATAAGGAAGATTTCATTTCGAGAGTCAACGATTTGTACCGGTTTGAAGCGATTCAAGGACACTTAGGTTGGGACCAAGAGACAATAATGCCTGCTAAAGGTGCAAAGTCACGAGGAGAAATACTGGCTTGGCTTGCAGCTCAGCGCCATAATAGGCTAATCGATCCGGAACTAGGAGAGTTGATTTCACGTTTAGAAAATCAAAATCTTGAAGATTATTTTGCTGCAAATGTACGTGAAATGCGTAGGAAATATGACGAGGCAGTAAAGCTGCCAGTGGAATTTGTTTCCGAGTTCACAAAGGCCCGCAGCGAAGCGTTAATCGCTTGGCAAAAAGCACGTAGTGAAAGTGACTTTTCCCTATTTTCGTCACATTTAGAGAATATGATTTCTCTAACAAGAAAGCGAATTGAATACCTTGGATGCGAACATACGCCATATGATGTTCTCCTAGACGAATATGAAGTTGGAATGACCGTTGAGGATTATGACCCACTATTTGCTGGTCTGAAAGCAAGATTGGTTCCTTTGTTAAACAAAATTATGAACTCGGGTGTAGAAATCCCAAGACTTCCAGAACACATGACTTTCCCAGCAGATGCTCAAGAGTTATTCTGCAACAAAGTGAGTATTGCCATGGGCTTTGACTTTGAAGCAGGAAGGATGGACCGTTCCACCCATCCATTTTGCGCAGGTCTGTGGCCTGATGACACTCGTTTTACCACTCGTTTTGATGAGAAGGACCCATTTTCGTGTCTATATGCTGTAATGCATGAATCAGGGCATGGACTGTATGAACAAGGCTTGCCTAGAGACCACAGTTATTCGCCTGTTGGAATGGCAGTTTCTTTGGGAGTACACGAATCACAGAGTAGGTTTTGGGAAAACCAAATTGGAAGAACAGCAGCCTTTTGGAAGATTGCTATGCCTTGGTTCAAAGAGCAGTTCCCTGATTGCCCAGATTGGGATAATGAAACTCTTGACTTGATTGCCAACGAAGTAAAGCCTGATTTTATTCGTGTAGAAGCGGATGAGATAACTTACAATTTGCACATAATGGTAAGATATGAAATTGAGAAGATGATCTTCAATGGAAGTTTGGAAGTGAAAGATATTCCAAAGACCTGGAATCGAATGATGAATGAATGGTTTGGGATCGAAGTTCCAAATGATTCTCTAGGATGCTTACAGGACATTCATTGGTCGATGGGTGCATTTGGATACTTCCCAACTTACACTTTGGGCAATTTGTATGCGGCACAATTACTTCAGACAATGTCGGTCGAATTAGGGGATATCGATGACATAATCAGTTCTGGTGATTGGTCAGGTATGCTCGATTGGCTACGCGAAAAGATACACGACAAAGGATCTGTAATGACTCCTGCTGAACTAATTGAATCAGCAACAGGCTCTAAGCCGAGCCCTGAGCCATTCCTCAACTATGTCGAAACTAAGTATTCCAAGCTCTACAACTTGTGATTACTCGTCTTCGTCACTGCCACCGGTCACTTTAGATTGAAGTGTGTTCAGCATTCCAGTTAATTCGTTGATTGCGTCTTGCAAATCGTTTGTTCTGTCATCTTCGTTATCGGTTCCAAATGACACACCAAGGAGTGTAATCATAGCTCCTGAAAGCATGATTACCGCTGAGACGAATAAGTCCTTCAAATCTACTTCATCGCCTTGTGCTAGCATTACTCCCCAAAGAGCACCTGCTGCAAAAATTAGCAGTCCCAATACTATTTGTTGATGTCCCGGTCCAAGTTTTTCTTCTAGTCCACTCATGTGTTTCCCCGGTTGGAAGATTCATGGTTAAGTAAAAAACTTAGCGGAGAAATTTTCATTTCTAAATGGATATTTAATTCCAAGGAGTCATAACCAGCGGCTTTCCGACTTGACCAGGCTCAACCAAACATCGTCCTTTTGGCCCAGTCTGTTCATTCCTTTCAAACACTGGCGTTCCAGCAACCACTGTAAGAATAGGCCATCCAACCAGTTTCTTTCCAATGAATGGATTCCATCCAACAGTAGACCATGTGTTTTTGTCTTCAACAAGTTGCTCTTTGTTCATATCGACAAGAACGATATCTCCGTCATATCCTTCCTCTAGTCTACCTTTGCCGACCATCTGATAGCATTCTGCAACATTGGTAGACATCCATAGAACAACTTGCTCAATTGTGCACTTTCCTTCAGCAACATGAGTCAACATCACAGGAAGGGATGTTTCAACTCCTGGCATACCACTGGGTGCACTCGGGAATCCCTTCTCTTTGGATTCCATTGTGTGAGGTGCATGATCGGTTGCAATACAGTTTATTGTTCCATCAATCAGTCTCTTCCAAAGTGTTTGCTTATCTTTTTGATATCGAATAGGAGGATTCATTTTCAATCGAGTACCATGAATCTCGACATCCTTTTCATCAAATGTCAAATGTTGAGGTAAAACTTCAGTCGTAATATGGGCCTGACCTTCTTTGCCTGTTAGTGAAGTTAATTCGCTTAACAAATCTGCTTCAATGCCTGATGTTAGGTGGAGGATATGCAATCTGTGACCACTAGCTTGGGCGTATGCAACCGCTCTCTTGGTTGCAATCAAAGCGGTTTCATCATCTCGCCATTCTGCATGAGCGGCCATGTCAGTACGTCCTTGTATCATTTTTTCTCTTTCAATCATCCTTGCCTCATCTTCAGCATGAACTGCAATAAGTCCTGCAGTATTGTCAAAAATAGTCTTTAGAGCACCTGATTCATTGACCAATAGGTCTCCTGTCGACGAACCCATGAATATCTTGATTCCACATATACCAGGAATTGCAACTGGGGCATCAGGAGTTCCTACCGCTTTTTGCAATTCTTCAACATTCGATTCTGTAGCGCCGATAAAGAATCCATAATTTGTAACACAACGATTTGCAGCAGTTTCTAGTTTTTCATACATCGATTGTAGAGTAGTTTGACTAGGAACATTGTTTGGCATATCCAAGAAAGATGTCACTCCACCACTGGCAGCAGCACGTGAACCTGTGTGCAAATCTTCCTTCTCGGGTTGACCTGGGTCCCTAAAGTGGACCTGTGGGTCAATAATCCCTGGAAGTAAATGTAATCCTGTAGCGTCGTGGACTTGCTCTCCATCTTTAGGCTCAAGTTTTGAATCAGTAGTAATCTCAGAAATCACTCCATCCGTAATTCGTAAATCTCCAGTTTTAATTCCACTCGGTAAAACCATCTGAGCTCCAGTAATCAGTATATTTCCATTCATTTCATTCACCTTCTCCTAGCATTTTTTGGGCGAAAAGCATTGCAGACATCATCATTCATATCGATGTAAGGTCCACCTAATAGATCTAAACAATAAGGTACAGATTTCCAAATCTCATCAATTGTTTCTCGGATTGCTTTAGGTCTACCTGGTAGATTGAAAATAAGGGATTTACCTCTTGTGCCTCCAACCTGTCGAGAAAGAATAGCAGTAGGTACGAATTGCAATGAAATTGAGCGCATCTGCTCACCGAAACCTGGAAGAATCCTTTCGCAAACTAACTCTGTTGCCTCGGGAGTAACGTCTCTTTTTGCAGGACCAGTTCCTCCAGTGGTGACTATCACATCACACCCTAAATTATCAACCATATCGATTAGTGCCGAAGAAATAGAATCAACTTCATCTGGAACAACTTGGTAATGATGACTCCATTCTGAAGCGATAGCCTCTTCGAAAAATCCGACAATAGCAGGACCGCCCTCGTCTTCGTATTCACCAACAGATGCTCTATCAGACACCGTTAGAACACCTAATACAACCGGGTCGCCAACCATACCTTTCACGTCACTGGTTGCCATATTTGTCACGAATATCGGCATGGAATGAATCTAGTAGAGTATCTTCAAACAGTTCAGCCTGTCTGCGGATTTTAGTAGAACGCATGTGCAAGAATGCCATACCTATGAATGCGATAATCGCGATAGGAATTGCAGCCTCAAGTTTGTATTTGTGCATCACTGTGACAATACCTTCGGCAGTATATGCCCAAGTTAAGGATGCCACAGCTCCACCTACAAATGTAGCCCACAACACTCTCATAAATTTCATTCTAGATAGTAATCCAAGCATTGCTCCAACAAGCACTCCAGATGCCATGAATGGTATCCATACGAATACGATGAGACCCCAGAACCCCCATTTGTTAATCATTTCACGCTTCTCGTTAGCAGTATATTCTACCGTTGAGAGAATGTCACCAAACAATTTGGTTTGGAGTACTCTTCCGCCTAGACCATCTTGCTTTGCTACGGCAGCCACTCTAGCGTCTTTGCTATCTTTGGAAGACAACGTTTCTACACGACCTGCTCCAGAGCGGTCGGCTAATGTTGAAACAAGATTTCTACCTTTGACAATCAATTCCTGAGTACCGACCAATTCAGGGTTTTCACGAGAAATATATTTTCGCAGTTCTTTTTCAATATCAGAATTGGAATCCTTGAATCTGAAGAAAGCAAATCTTTGGTTTGGTTTGTAAGCGACCCTCACGAAAATAATAGAGTCCTCACTTGTTACTGTTGCCATCTGCAAAATCAACTCATTATTTGAGCGGAAGAATCCTTTGACGGATTCTCTAACCTCGTCCTCAACCTTTGATAACATGTGCAAATCTCTGAAGAATGCAGTATAGTCTTGGTCTTCCATGTCCTCTTCTTCAACCATTCCGCTACCAACGCCAACTCCTGTTTCGAAGTCGATAGCTTGATTGTCACCAATTGAGCGAACCGTTAATTGAACCGGTTTGAAAACTCTGAATAAAGCAAATTCCTCCAATACTTCTTTCAAAATTTCAGATCGTACATCATTGGTATCTGAGAATGTACCCTCGGTGTTTGAATAAGGAACCATTATGTCGATTGAAAGGTCCCTAACCTCTATTTTGTACAGGTCCCAATCGATATTGATTTGGAGTCGCCTTTCTGTATTTCGCAATACATCAACAACCACCTTTCTGATATGGGTTCTAGATAGCATATCGTCAGTTTCTTGATGGTATAGTTTGTACATTACCGGATAGGCCAGGAATAGAGAAATTACAGATAATGATAGAGAAATAAACGCCATCCACCATGCAGGGATTCCAGCAGCACCACCTGTTAGCATAGCGGTTTCACGCCCTCCACCTAATTCTGCACCCATCAATACAAAGCCCCAATTTCCTAAATCGGTTACCGACCAGCAGGAACGAGGGCCATCTTCAATGATGTTAGCCTCACGCTTGACTTCAGAATCAACGAATGGTAAGAAAGAGAGAGCATTTTCAGAGGTACTTATTTCAAACTCGATCGTTTTTCCAATACGTTCTGTACCATTGACTCTATCTTCTTCAGTACGATTATCCATGTCTGTTCCAAGTTCATAGATGTCGATTGTAATTACCAATTCGTATGTCCCTGTATCCCATTCTGCATAATCAATACGAACTGATTTTTTATTCTCTTCACCTTGAGATACCTCTGGGTCTTTTCCGTCTTCAGCAGCGTCCACTGTCCAATTAAGAACAGCTACTCCCTGAGCCAAATTACGTCCAGAAATCTTGATTGACTCAATATCATTGTCAGGGTAAGCGTGTATCCATGGTGTATCAAGTGCTTCTTCACACTGATCTCCACTGTCGAGGAATGTACCACTTGCCCAGTGGTCCAGGGATGTAGATTCACCAAATACTCCTCCTGACATCCCGAAAAGAAGCAATGCGTATAGTGCACCATACCCTAATCCAGCTAACAATGTCCAATCTTCTAAAGCGGAAGGAAATCTCCTTTTGGAGTCAGTATTTCTTCTCTTTCGAATTCCCGCTAATTCCTTTGAAACCTTGTCGATGGGTTTGGAATCAACAATTTCTTCCAAAGCGGAGTCGTCAACACTCTCGATATTTTTCGACCCCATGTATGCCCCTACGGGGCATCAGCAAATGAATACTATGCAGGATTTACAAGAAAATCCTGAATCTGTCTACGAGAGAGGAATGAATCGCTGTGATTTCAGATTCTCAGGTAGTTCGGAATTTACGGCAATATTTTGCGCCCATTCGATGATTGAATCATAGTGTTCACCTTCAAGGGAACCTAGCCAAATTCTCTGGTCATCAACCGTAATCAGAGAAACATTGTTTCTACTGCAAGGTCCCAGGCATGTGGAAATGTTTAGTTTCACATCGTTACTTAGGTTGTTTACTTTCCAAGCATCCTTGAGTTTTGCTACGGGGACTTCCTTGTTGCCTTTCTCCACCCTTCCGCAGCAACATCCGTTGCATACAGTGACCTTAGGTAACAAATTAGCACCTGCCTATTAAATCGAGCTTCGAACAAAGTGATCGCTGTCGATTGGAACCCAAACATTAGATTTCTCATCATTTTGGATTTCGACTCTATACGGGTTTCCTTGGTCCCAACACTTCAAAATCTTGCCTTCGGCGAATTCTCCAACATTTGCATATACAGTGTCTCCAACTTTGAATCTCAGTTCTTCAGCCATACATTCCATGAGTCCATCTTGCAGTGCCTTGTGGTCGAGGTTTCTTCCGATAAATACGAATCTACATTCGCGAGTTTCTCCTTCTTTCCACAGACCGATATCTTCGCTGAATTCTCCTCCAAAGAGCATGTGCACTCCCTGGAAAACGAATTTTTGGTCCATGCCTTTGACTGCAAGTACGCCCTTGTAACGGAATAAATCCTCGCCCTTATCACGCATTAATTCGCCAATCCATCGCTCTAATTTGTTGACGTTCAATTCGCCTTCAAATCTTGCACTGGTGGATGTAACACTCTGGTCATGTTCATGCTCAGCATCTGTATCCAAAAATTCTGGGTCCATTTCTAATGTTCTTTCCAAATCGAATGAACCGATGTTGATCAGTTCCTTAGGGTCAATCAGGCTGTTTTGTGTGCGATAAATCGGAGCAAAATTGTTGATAGATTTGATTCTAGATTCAACTTCTTTCAATTCATCCTCAGATACAAGATCAATCTTGTTTAGCATCACTCGGTCTGCAAATGCTAGTTGTTCTACTGATTCATTTTCAACATCTTCGGGTTTTTCTTCATCCAAATGCTGGATAATGTGCTTTGCGTCAACTACTGTGATTATTCCATCCAGTTTGTAACGCTCGACAACTTTCTCATCAACGAAGAAGGTTTGAGCAACAGGGGCAGGGTCTGCAAGCCCTGTAGTTTCGATTAACACTCCATCAAAATCTTTGATTCTGTCATACATGTTATCCAGAGCTTCGGTTAAGTCTCCACGAACTGTACAGCAAATACATCCATTCATTACTTCGATGATGGTTTCTTCAGAACTTTCAACAAGGATGTTCTCATCTATTCCTACGTCTCCAAATTCATTTTCAATAACTGCGAATTTCATCTTGTGATCCATACTAGACAAAATATGGTTCAGTAGCGTGGTTTTACCTGAGCCCAAAAACCCTGTTAGGACGGTTACTGGGATCCTATTTTCTATCTCTGTACTAGCACTCATGTTATAGCCAATTTTCGCTATATGCGTTAGTTATTAAATCAAACTAATAATTGGAAAAATTGAATTTATTATTTATTAAAAAAAATCTGCATATTGCGCTGAGTGTGGTGGGTTAGGCCGGACTTGAACCAGCGACCTCGGCATCTTCAGTGCCGCGCTCTCCCAACTAAGCTACTAACCCGGGATAACCTCGCCACAAGCATCATCATTTCAAGCCTTGCGGCTATTCATTCAATGTCATCTAAGACGGCCGCTTGCATTTCAGACAATTGTGCTAAGCCCTTTCTCGACATGTCAAGCAATGCCTGAAGCTCATCATAAGAGAATGTTGATTCTTCACCAGTGCCTTGAACTTCCACGAACTTTCCGTCAGATGTTCCAACGACATTCATGTCTACATCAGCGTTTGAATCCAAGATATAATCAAGGTCCAAGAATACATCTTCTCCAATCAATCCAACCGATATTGCTGATAGGTCATGTGGAATGACCTTGTTTTCATGATTTCGAGCCTCAGTTTCAGAAAGTGTTGGAGGGGTCCAACCATTATCTCTGTCATCTCTTGTAGGGCGCAAATCCAATGGAAGACAATCTCCACTAGCGATCAATCTTCTGACCGCTAGTCTCAATGCAATATTGGCGGCTGTAATTGAAGCACATCGGGTACCTCCATCGGCGTTCAGAACATCACAGTCCACAGTTAGAGCAATTGGTCCTAATGCCTCAAGGTCAATCGCACCTCTAAGAGAGCGAGCAATCAATCTTTCAATCTCTTGTGTGCGTCCTTTAGCGCCTCTTCTTTCTCTTCTAAATCTAGAATCGGTTGAGCCTGGTAAAAGTGAGTACTCTGCATGGACCCAACCTTTGGTCGCATCTCGAGGGAACCATCCTGGAAGTCTAGCTTCCTTTGTTACACAACAAAGAATGTGGGTGTTCCCCTGACGGTAAAGAATACTTGCTAGTGCATTAGGTGTGAAATCAATTTCAACCTCTATGTTTCTCATATCATCTTTAGCGCGGTCGGTCTCGATGTCGGTCTTGAACTTGGCCATGCTTGGGCGAGTAACCACTACTCAAGAACACTTCCGTTGGAGAGCAAGTTGAAGAATCGAGTCCCGTTGGGCTATTCATGGCAAGAGTTGCAATATGTGGTGTTGCTCGAACTCCAATAGGTAAATTCCGTGGCAGTCTATCCAATTTAACAGCTGTAGAATTAGGTATTAGAGCGGTCAGAGAATTGTTGTCGCGTTGCGCAATTGATGCATCAAGTGGCATTATCGACGAAGTTCTATTCGGACAAGTATTGCAAGCAGGCTCAGGACAAGCACCTGCACGTCAAGTTGCACTTGGAGCAGGTTTGCCAAATAGTATTGCAGCGACGACCATTAACAAGGTCTGCGGCTCATCTCTCAAAGCGGTAATGATGGCGGCTAATAGTATCAAAGCAGGTGAATACAAAGCGATCATCGCTGGAGGAATGGAGAGCATGACAAATGCTCCTAAGTTCGAGAAGCGCAATGGCGAAGAGAAAGAAATGGTTTCAACTATGATACATGATGGCCTTTGGGATGTCTACAATGATGTCCATATGGGCAATACAGGGGAAATTGTCGCTAATGAATGTGATATTTCTCGTGAAAAGATGGATGCTTTCGCAGCTCGCTCGCAAAATAATGCGGCTCAAGCAGAAACCAATGGCTGGTTTGATTGGGAAAGGTTCGATATGCCTGAACTCTCTACAGACGAGGGAGTTAGAGCTGGAACGACTGCAGAAAAACTCGCTGGATTGAAGCCGGTATTCCAAGAAGATGGAATGGTTACGGCTGGAAACGCCTCAACACTCAATGATGGAGCATCTGCCGTTTTGGTTGCAGATGAAGAATTCGCTAAGCAAAACGGTTGGGAAATAATTGCAATCGTTGAAGATTATTGCACTGCTGGAGTTGAACCTAGCAGGGTTATGTATGCTCCAGTTCCTGCAATCAATATGTTACTAGAAAGAGCAAATATGGATGTTATGGACATCGATGTTTACGAACACAATGAAGCATTTGCTAGCGCTTCATGTGCAGTTGCCCAAGAAGTTGGTATTCCCGATGACAGATTCAATCTTCACGGGGGGGCTGTCGCTCTAGGGCATCCATTAGGTAGTACCGGAACTCGTTGTCTAATGACTATGATCGGAGTTATGCGCCGACTAGATGCTAAAAGCGGCATAGTCTCGTTATGTCTTGGCGGTGGAAACGCTGTTGCAATGCGTATTTCAAGGAACTGAAAATTCAATTTTCGTTATTTTGTTGAATCATGCCGAAAGTTGTTTTTGACAAGATTACAATAGCGAATATAATTGCGGAAAACAATGCAATCATTGAACCAGTTCCAGTATCATATTCTGAAGAAAGATACAATCCTCCCAATACAGAACCTAGTCCGAAAACCTGTGTCCAGATAACGCAGGAACGGAAACTACGTCCAATTAATTGAGCAGTGGCTGCAGGTGTTACTAACAAAGCAGTAACTAGTAATGTTCCAACCACCTGTACCATACTAACAACTACTGCTGCGGTTAAGATGCTGAATAATAATCGAATTCCTCTAACGGGAAGACCTTGAACTTTAGCAGCCAGGGGGTCTACTGTGCAAGCTAGCAATGGTGAACGGATTGCGGCCAGTATCACAATAGAAATTATGCATATCAGTGCAATCATGTCCAAGCTTTGTTCATCGATAAGCAATAAATTACCAAACAGATATCCTTCGATATCAGTTGTAATTCCACCTCCTCCTAATCTCAAAATTACGAGACCTAATGCCAGCATTCCAGTTAAGAATATGGCAATCGAAGCATCTCCAGTCAGCAATTCTCGAGACTGCAATTCATGAATTAATATCGCTGCAGTTACACTGAATACCAGTGCATACCAAAGTGGAGACGTTGCTCCAAGAACAATGCCAACAGCGATTCCACCGAATGAGACGTGGGCGAGCCCGTCTCCGATTAGGGCTAGGTTTTGAATAAGGAGAAAAACTCCCAAAAAGCCAGCGACTATAGTTACCATCAATGCGGCGATAAGTGCTCTTTGGAACATTTCCATTTTGAAAAAGTAAGGAAAATAATCTCCTGGTATCAAAGGCGCAATGAGTTCTAATAGGGGTGCAACAATTTCCAAAATCAGCATTCCTATTCCCATCATCATTCCTCCTTGTGATGGCTATGGTTGTGAGGCCCTATATGCTGATGCACAGGTTCAATTCCTCGTAAGTCAGCAAGGGTTTCTAGGTCAGGGAAATCTTCCGTAGGTCCATCAAAACGAATTGTTTCCTCTAGGTAGATCATCCTATGAGCCGTTTGTCTTATTGCAGTCAAATCATGAGAAACCATCAAAATTGTTTTTCCTTCATCATGACATAAACTGTCCAGGAGCCTTAACAATGAATTTCTGGAGTCTCTATCGATTCCTACCAGTGGCTCATCAAGCAGTATGAATTCGGCATCCGATGCTAAAGCACGTGCGATGACGGCTCGTTGTCTTTGACCACCCGAAAGGCGCGCAACATCTGTATTCTGTACGCTTTCCAATCCCGTAATGGATAATGCTTTGTTAACAATTTCAGTTTGCTTTTTGCTAGACCAAAAAAACATGTTACTCATATTCAAAGTCCCTAACCTGACCAGTTCTCGGACAGTCAATCGAATATCTCGTGGAAGGTTTGATGCTGCTTGTGAAACCCAACCAATTTTTCCATTAAGGCCAGGCGACATTGGTAGCTGGCCATATATTTTGACGGAACCATTTTGTCTCTTCAAGATACCTAGAATAGAAAGAAGCAGTGTAGATTTGCCACTTCCATTAGGGCCGACAATACCGAGAAATTCGCCTTTTTCGACCTTCAAATTGATATCTTTGATAATCACCTTTCCTGAACGAATAACGGACAGGTCTTGGACCTCCAGAACATTAGTTTTTGGAGGATTGATGGTTATTGATTGCATTGGAGCACTACCAGAAAATGTCAATTCGACACTCAATCCGAACAGCGGTTAGTTCTTAACTTTCCTTGCTCTAGCGATTTCAAGTAATAGATAACCAATTGAAAGCGCAAAAACTCCGCCAACGAAAATTATTGGAATTAGATCTACTGTGTGCACTTAATCACCTTAAGTAATCATGCGGTTTGTCCGCAATTCATTCCATCGATCAGGTTTTCTAGATTCTTATTCATCATCGACATATAATCATCATCTGAGTCACTTGGAGCCATTTCCATAGTGTAAAGAATCTTGATGGAAACTCCAGTTTCATCAACAATACTCTGGACAGATGATTGGTCTGTGTATTCTTCAACGAATAGAACAGTAATGCCTTCTTCCTTGATGTGTTCAACTACTTCTGCAACATCTTCAGGAGATGGTTCTCCTTCAGGATCCAGTCCATGAACAGTCAAGAACTGAATATCATATCTGTAAGCCAGATAAGAGTAAGCATTGTGATTAGCTACAACTGTTCTGTCGCTGCAAGTCCCTGCACTTTCGCTGAATTCCACATGCATCTTATCCAAAGATGATTTGAATTCTTCTGCATTAGCAGTAAAGACATCTTCTCCTTCAGGGAATGCTTCGATGAGGTGCTGCAAAACAACGTCAACTTGAGACTTGAATGCAAGAGGGTCTAACCAGCTGTGTGGGTCATATGCAAGATCTTCATCGTGCCCTTCTTCATCATGGCCATCTTCTTCATCAGAGTGGTCGTCGTGGTCATCTTCTTCTCCATGGTCATCGTGGTCACTGTGATCGTCATGGTCGGAATGGTCATCATGTCCACCTTCGCCCATCATTAAGAAAATCTCTAATTCTGAGGAGTGAGCGAAACCATATTCGCCTTCTGCCTCAATGTGAATTGTAGCGTATCCCATGACGTCTTCATCAATCTCTTCATGGCACTCTTCGAATTCCATAATGTGATGAATGAATGTTTCCAATTCAGAACTGTCCAATAGTCCGTTACTATCTGCATCTGATTCATTGTACATGCCCATCAACATGGACATCTCTTCTTCCTCAGTGTGCTCACTGTGGCAGTCTTCATCATGGCCGTCATGACCATCGTCGTCATGGTCATCGCTTGTGTTTTCAGTCCACATTAGGCCTGCAGCTTCACAGTCAGTTTGGTTGGTGTATTGTTCATCAATCTGGTGAGTACTCATGTCATAACAGACCATTTCTTCATCATCGTGGTCATCATGGTCATCATGGCCATCCTCTTCCCAGGATGCCCAAAATTCATCCCATGATAGGTTGCTGTCGTTGTTTGTGTCAAACATTTCTAGAATTTCTTCAGGGGTTGGTTCTTCATCATCGTGTTCTTCTTCCATCCAAACATGACCTGCAGCTTCACAGTCTTCCTCAGTTGATTCGTAATTCTCGTGAGTGGATGTGTTGTGACAGTATCCGTGTCCTTCTTCGTGTTCTTCTTCCATCCAAATATAACCTGCAGCTTCACAATCTTCCTCGGTTTCATACTCTTCGCGGTTCTCGTGTGTGCTCATATCGTGGCAAACACCGTGGCCATCATGATCATCGCCATGTTCATCACCGTGATCACCATGGTCGCCATGGCCACCGCCGCCTTCTTCGGCAACGTGTTCTACATCATTACCAGCGGAGTCTTTCAGATAGTGCTGAGTGGATTCGAATTCGTACGGGCTATGTGCAGTGTAAGCAGCTAATCCACTTATCCCAGCAGTGTTGATAGTGAATGTGGAGATGTCTTCAGTGCCAACATGCCATTCGAAGCATGATCCACCGTCAACAGGTGTCATTGATTCACCGTCTTCTACGATTGTACATTCTCCTTCAATGAGGGCCTCTACACCATCTTCCAAGTCGTGCATTATCTCTTCGGTAGGTGTATCAGTTGGAATGAGGACTACGCGCATGCTCGGGTCAGCATAGGAACCGTCGACTTTCTCCATTGTCCATGTGTGAGTAGCATCGTCCATCTCAAAGATTCCAGCCCATTCGAATGGTCCAGAACCATGACCATGGTGGTGGTGAGCGTGGCCTCCGTTCATCTTAAGGACAGCCATGTCAAATTCTTCATCATGGTGTTCGCTTTCGAATTCTATGATATATTCACCTTCTTCTAGGTGGAATATTTGGATTACAGAGTCAGCAGGACAACTTTCAGGATTGGTGATTGTTTCTTCTGCTTCAGTGTGAGCATGTCCTTCGTGGCCATCATGGTCATCGCCGTGGTCATCATGGCCGGAATGGTCATCATCATGGCCATCTTCTTCATCAGAGTGGTCTTCGTGATCATCTTCGTCTCCATGGTCGTCATGGTCATCATCTTCGTGCTCTGCAGCGTGAATTGAATGTGCTACAGGTTCTGCATGGATTTCAGACATTTCGTCGAAAGAGAGATGAAGGCTCTCGTAAGGACCTTCTGTTAACAATTCACAAAGGTCTGAGATGAGCATTGATTCATAATCAAGATCTACTTCACCAGTAGGTAATGCATGGGTCATACCGAATGCAGGTGCATCTGAGCCCATAGAATCGAGTGTTTCTCCAACCCAAGGTTCAAGCCCTAGGCCGTGGTAAAGGAATAGGTCAGCTTCTCCTAATCTTACTATGTCTTCTAGTGAAGGTTCGTAATCATGTACTGGTATGTTGTCCTGGCTCATCATTTCAATATTCACAGTGTCGCCAGCGATTGCATTAACAAGTTCTCCAACGTGATATGTTGATACCATTACTGTACCGTATTTGCCTTCTAAATCCTCTTCGTCGTCGTTTCCTAAACATCCAGCTAGGCTAGAAGTAATCAATACAAAACTCACGAGCAGTGCCTTATGCCAATTATTGCGCATGCCTCGAGCGCTAACTAATAACTATATAACAAATACTAATAATTAGAAATCTAAGAATTATTATTACTTGGTGCCTTTTGGGAGTGTTATGAGCAAGATTATCTCTTTCAGTTCTGATAATGATTTTAGCAATAATTTAGACGCGATGATCAAAAACTCAGGTTACAATAATCGTAGCCGATTCCTTCGTGATGCAGCGATTTACTTTGCGGAAATTCAGCAGAGAGGAGAATTGATGAATATGGGTGCAAATGAAACTGTAGAAGGGCATTTAGTTGTATATTATGAACACGGCAGTGACCAAAAATTAATGGTAAGTCGCACCGGAAATGTAGAGATTGCAGCTTATCACCACAGTAGTAGATTAGGTCATTCATGTCATTCGTGCGTTGATGTTGTACATGTAAAAGGAAAAGCCCCTGAAGTTCGCGCGGTTTTCGAGCAACTAAATAGTACGCCAAATGTCGATAAGGTTGCATTCATTAGTGCACCTATGGACCCTGAAGATTGTTGCTGAATTAGTTTAGAAACCGTTTCCAATTTCCAGAATCTATTTTTTCTAAGGATTCAGTTGATCTTGCATAGTGGTAAACATAAGCCCAAACTTTCCCCTCATTGGTATTTACTTGCTGAATAACTCTCCTGAAGAGAGGGTAATCTCCATCTGTACACTCTATTCGGTCTAGATTTTCAAGAGTAACTTGAATATCCATTGCTTTGTATAATTCTCCATGAATAGTGCTATTGCCTGAAATCAAACCTGGGTAATCTCCCAAATTGTATAATTCCCCGTTAACGGTTGCTTCACAAACAAAATTATTCTCTTTCATAGATTCATGTCTCGACATTTCCTGCATTAACGTTCCATATACAAACACCAAGTCGAACTTGGGTCTTGGGGTTTTCCTTAATCCAGCATCTAACCACGACGTAGGTAATTCTAGTCTATTCAATCCGCTGCGAATGAAATTTTCATATTCAGCAGTGGGCTGATGGAATTCAGTTTGCTTTGCACTATGTATGTAGGTATAGGCTTCGACTGATTCGCCATTAGATGTGTAAGCTGTTGTTTTGATTCTTCGATAATACTTAGGGTTAGGGTGTCCTTCTTTCGCATCTAAAGCATTTCTTGTATTCTCATCAATTTCGAATAATGCACCTGGAGTCGCTGCACGGCCAGGAAATAGATATCGCAAATTAGCAGCACCTGCGCCTCTCGATTTTGAAAAGTAATCAAAATCCAGATAATATCCATCGATCCATGCAGGACCTATTTCTTTCAAACCCTCTGGCCTGTAACCTCTTTGAAGACACCATTTCGTCCAGTCTTCTTTGTCTAGGTTTGAACCATATCCAAAGTAATACATTTTCTCATCAGTCTTTTTTTGTGACATGCTGTTGATTAGAACTAGTCTGGTATAAACCCTTAGATTACAATTATTTCTTGCTCTTTCTCATCGCCATGATAAGTACTAGCAAGAGAATTATTCCAGCCCCACTTCCACCGTAAATTATCAGTGAATTATCGCTCGCACTTGATATCAAATTGTCAGTAGAACTCGCTTCCTGATAGACTGTAATGGTGCTAATTACCGATTCCGAATTGCAGCTTCCCTCATTGTTACAACTGAATTCGCTGGTAGCCATAAATTCCAATCTGAAAACTTTCTCATGCATACCTTCTGAGTTGATAGGCCAATCTTGGTAATCGACTGGAGTTCTCATTGTCACACGAACCTTTACTGGAGCTGCCATAGATTCCACTTCGATCTTATTTATCGGTAAACTAATCGAGAATCCCTCACTTTCCAATTGATCTCTGGAATTATCAGTTACTTCTAACCAAAATTTATCCACATTATTTCCTTGATTATACAATTTGAATTCAAGGTTAAAATCTATCTTTGGTAGCATCTTTACCATCGGTTCAACAGCCTCAACCTGTAATCCAGAGAATTGCATTATGGATACTATTAGAGATGATTCTTCCTCTGCTAAATTTGGAGGTGGGAATCCCATCATTTCAGTAACTGTTGCCTTGACGACTAAATTTCGAGATTGGGCAGACATTCTTTCATCAGCCTTTACAGTTACAATGAAATCTTCTTCAGAATTAGGTCCAAGTGTAATTGAACCAGGGTAAGATGCAACTAGCCCGTCAGACGTTACTTCAATCTCAATTTTTTCCTGATAGGAATTTGGATTACTGACTGTACAAAACGCTTGACCGGTTAAAGTAGCACCAGGATGAACTTCTACCTCAACAGTGCCAGATGGGTCTCCAGAAGTACAGTCCAAGTTCACAGCCGCCGCTCCAATCTGTGCTTCAGATGAAGGAATTGGCATAGTCGATAGGCTAAAAACCAAAATCAGAAGTATTACTTTCAGCCTCATGAAGGGGCGTGGTTGTTTGTTGGTATTGAACATTTTGCGGGATTAGTTAGCGTTCATTCTAAACCTTTCACTTCGCTAGATGCAATCTTACCACATGAGCCCTTCCGCGATGCAAATCCGATTCGTCTAATTCTACAGTTTCGACTTTAGCATGAATAATTGTGAAACCTTCACCGATTACTTCCATCACTTCATCGAGGTCCCAGAGTAAATCTAGGCTCTTAGGACCACCACTTGTCATTTCCATTTGGCTAGTGTGATATCCTTCACAGATGAATTCTCCACCCGGCTTTAGTGAAGCAAGCATTCTAGGATAGTGTTCACAGAATATGTTCCAAGGAACATGAAACCAAGAACATGCAATCAAATCATATTCTTGTTTTGAAAAATCACGGAATGCCAAATCATCTACTTCGTAGCGAACTTCAACACCTCTTTCTTTAGCCAATAGAGCACACTTTTTCTTTCCAACATCAGATAGGTCGAATACGGTGGTGTCGTATCCTTGAGATGCGATCCAAACTGCGTTTCTCCCCTCTCCATCTGCAGGAACTAGTGCCTTTCCAGTGCCTGGTTTGATGGTCATCTTTAGCCATGCATTTGGCTCTTTACCATACGCCCATCCATCTCCTGAAAATCTAGCATTCCATGCTTCGGCACCGAACTTCAAATTACTCATTTGACTCTACCTTCTTGAAATTGATTAGTCCCACATCTTCGACGATTTCACAATTACCTGGAATCACTGGAAGGATATCGTCCACCGATAACCCCGTAGATTTGTAAATTCGATTTGCTAATGCTTCCTTCTTTTCTCTACCAGGTGTTATGACGACATATCTTGAACAAATATCTGCGATATGTTCTGCGGTCGATGCCATCAGTAATGGGATTCCATTGATCGCTACCAAACCTAATCCTAGGCGCAAATCGATATCCTTGTACCAAGTTCTCTGGCCTCTAATTACGAATGCACCTTTACCCACATATTCCCCTGTTTCAGCGGACTTGGAAACCTGTCCAGGTTTCACCCAAAAGACGGTACCATGAGCGCCTCCTCCATTCCAAGCACGACTCCAAGCCAGTGCTAATGTGGCAGCAATTTCGGTAATCTCATCATCTAGTTCAGCCTCGATTTTATCTGCTAACCTGAATGCAGGCATGTCATCTCCAATATGCGGAGGAGGTTGTGGGTCAGTGACAAAACCCTGATTATTTCTCAATGAACAAGACGGTGCTCCATGTAAATCAGCGTGAAGATAACGGTCTCCTAAGGACAGATGCTTCTTTACAATCGAATCATTTCCTTTGGCATCTCTACCACCAATCATTAGGTGTCCTGAAGGAAGCATTGTCCATTTTTGATTTTCAAACCATAGGCGTTTCGCTCTTTTTACTCGAGCAACCTGACCACTTGCTTCACGCTTAGCCTGTTTTTTCTTGGCCCGTGCCAGTTCGGTTTTTGTGTCCTCAAGAGCTTGAATTGCACCTGCAGATTTGTCCTTCTGTTTACGTCCCGCTTCGAAATAACGCTGAGCATTTTGATGAACAGTCTCATCCAAATTCAGAGTTACCTGTTGGCCTGGCTTTCCTTCTTCATCAGGTATGGAAGCATTGAATGAACGTTCGGCAGCATTGACAGATTGAATCCATTCAATGTCCTTGACCGCTTTCTTTACCCCATCCCATCCGAGACTGTCTACCGCTTCATGTACTTGGGCTAGTAATTGTTCTACATGAGTCCAATTTTCTTGAATCAGATGACCCATTGCTTGCTGTTTTTCTACCTTAACGCCAAATCCAGAGAGTGCTTTTTCTTGTTGTGCCAAGCGCCTTTCAAGCCTTTCTACATCAGTAGAATGTCCTCTTCCCGGTGCTGCAATATCTAGTGCTTCTGCTTCTCTTCTTGCAAGTGCGTGTGCATCATGCAGTCCCATCCATTCATCGACAGCTTCGCACATAGTTGCATATTCTTTGAATTCTTGATCTTGCAGTGTTGATAGAACCAAAGGCCATGCTTGTTCGTATCCTCCTTCATTTAGGAAAAGATAACCCTTCCATTCTGCGTGTAAAAGTGCATTAAGCGCATCCCAAACTTTCTGAAGGTCTACATTTCCAATTTCGGTTTCGGGAGTATGGCCTGAATCAGAACAAACCGCTGCTGAGATTCCACCTCCTAGGTTCAGGACTCCTCCAAGCGTTCGGCCTAGGTTTCTGTCACTGGATTTCATTAGTTCACTAAACGAATCAAAATCCAAATCATAAGGGTCCTGTGCTGCGGGAGGTGGACAATATTCGATTCCCTTCTTGAGTGTTCTATCGGCATAAGTTGCATGAGTTAGAGGTTGAATGATGATATCATTTCCATCTGTCAAAATGATATTACCATCTCTGAAAACTTCGACATATAGGTGAAATTTACCGTGCGAATTTTCGAAAACAAATCTGAGAACACGGTCAAATCCAATTTGTTCAATCGCTTTCAGTCTAGCATTGGTTAGAGACTTTCTCAGAACCATTGCGAATGGAGCAGGGTACTGAGGCATTGGACGGTCTCTTTTGCTAGTGTAGATTCGCTTTCCACGGACAAGAACCAAATCCGTATTCCCACCATCTCTCGCTCTTAATCGAAGTACTACTTGTTCGTAATGGGGCTGATAGCATTTCTTACAATGAGCTCCGACCATGGCTTCTAACTCGTTAGCGATCGCTCGCAAGTCAAGGCCACTCATCACACTCTTCATGCCCGCACCCAGTCACCGTCAACCGTTCTTACATTTCCATCCTTCTCATGTGAGAGAAGGTGAGAAAGAGTCTGGTCAATCGCTAAACCGGGGTGTGCATCTGGTGTATCTTCATATGATACCTTTGCTATGATTTCAAGTTTGGAATTTCCAGCCTCGACTGCTGCAAGAACTTTGTCGTGACGAATAGATCGATGTCTAATGTAATGCTCCAAAGTTCTGTGAGGTAGAGGAATAACTGGCCCATGTGATGGGAAAATTAAGTGTGGGTCCAAATCAAGCAACCTTTCTAATTGCTCTATGTAAGTCATCATATTTCCTTCTCCAGGAGGGATTAGAATAGTGCCTATTCCAGCAACCATGTCTCCTGCGATTAGACCACTTTGAGAAATCAAACACAAATGTTCTGGATGATGACCTGGTGTATGGAGGACTCTCCATGATTGTGCTCCAAGTTCCAATATATCACCATCGGCGAGTACTCTGTCCGCTGTAGGTGAGGCGGACCAAATGGGAACATCAAACGCTTCTTTGAATAGGCCAGCATCAGCCATGTGGTCACTGTGACTATGGGTATAGAATACCGCGACCAGTTCTCCTTTATGTCTCTCTACCGCCTCGGCAACATCTTCCATTCCTTCTCGATTTCTAAATGCAGGGTCAACAACAATGAATTCTCCTTCAGGGTCTCCTACCAAGTAACAATTGGTGTGGTCAGCAGGTGGCAAGGTCGCAGTTTTCACAGGAACAACCTCTACTCCATGAGCGAATAGAATCGAGCGCCGTCCTGGTTTTCTAGTTTCCAAATCGATTGCAACTCTTTCCATATCCTGGTCCATCAAATTCAAACATCTGTCAACTTCCATCAGCAGAGTTACAACGGGTGGAGCGACTTTGATGACATTGTTTTGCCATGCTCCAATAATGTCGCTAGGTCTCATCCAACGAGCATCTTCAAATTCAGTTTGTCCAACCAATGAAAAATCATCATGGTCCTTAGCGTGTATATGCAGGAAAGTATTTTCAAATCTCATAGGTCCAAATGGAGGGGTAGTGCGCATCGAGATTATTCGCATACCAGTAGTATCAGTAGGAATATCACCATCAAGAGCCAGAGGGAACCAATTCGATTTATCATCGACTACCATTCCTCTGAAGTCGTCTTCCACAGCAACCATTCTACCTTCTGAAGGCGCTAGACCAAGTTCCTCAACAACCTCCCTCAAAATGGCGCAGTGTTGAACTGAAATCTGAAGAGTCTCACTAGCTGCTTTGTCAACTCTAGATACTCCTCCTCCTGGAAATGCCCAATATCCCGGGAAAGAAGGCATAGATTCACTGCGCCTTCCTAACAGGACTTCGACCCCATCATCACCTTGTCGAGTAATCATAAGGGTAGCAGATGGGCGAGGAGGTTTGCGCTCAAATTCCGGCATCGATAAGCCACTGGGGACCTCGCTCATATTAGGCGCCACAGCACAAATGGTTTGAAGACATAACATGGTCTGGCACCTCCATGGTCACAATTGAGGAGGATCTCGAGATGTTGGCCAGATCTTTAGAGATGGGCATCGATCCTTTCCCGCCACCTAAGCCAAAAAGGCCATGGGCAAGATATGCAATTGCATCATTCATGTCGATTATGATGATTAGTTGGGTCTCGAAATTCCTAATGCGTTTCATGTGAAGGGTTGATATGGACTTTAGAATTCACAAGTCCATGCGCCTACGCAATCTGCTGCTGGTGTTTCTTCTCATCCTTCCTGGATGTTTAGGAGAGTCAGAAGAAGCAGTAGGTACAATTTCTGATGCAGATATCACTATTGAAGTGTGGTATACATTCGCTGCTGAAACTATCGAAGAAGAGGTTTTCTTGAACGCAGTAAGTGATTTTTCTGATGAAACAGGGGTTTCAGTAAAGGCAACCAGAGTGTCATATGGTGATGCAGACCAACTATTCATGACAGCAGCCCAAGGTGGAGAGGCTCCGGATTTGATTAGAATATCATCCGACTCTTTGGGTAAGTTTGGAGAAGTGAGAGTGGATGGCGCTCCGCTTTTCGAAGATCTTAGACCACATTTGACTCCTCAAGAGCGCTCCAAATTCGATTCCACTTCTTTAGAATCGATGCGCTACGGAGATTCACTTTATGCTGTACCTGCAAGCTTTGATTGCCTATCATTAATTTACAACAAAGCATTATTCGATGGAATTGAAGAACCAAATGAGAATTGGACACTTGAGGATTTGAAGACGGCAGGCTCTCAAGTGGGCTTAGAATTCCCTGTCAAGAATGCATATTGGTGGTTCCCATTTTTGGGAGGATATGGAGGTCAGTTATTTGATGAAAACGGAGTTCCAACCTTAGATGAAAACGGGGCAGCAGAATCTCTAGAGTGGATGATGGACTTAGAGTTGGAGCATGGCATTGTTCCTGAAGGAACTCAGAAAATAAGTATGGAAAATTCGTTTGAAGCCTGGGATGCAGGTATGGTAATCGACGGACCATGGAATTGGGCTAGGTACGGAAAAGGCATTGACAATTTGGGCCAAACTTTGCTTCCAAAGGTTAGCATGGATGGTGAACATCTCTCACCTCTTGTCACTTACAAGGGCTGGGCAGTATCCAAACAGAGCCCAGAGAAAGTTGCTGCAACTCAACTTGCGCTATTTTTGTCGAGCGATGATGTGCAGAAGCAATTTGCATTGCAGACATACACAATCCCTACTGCCGAGAATTTGAAATCGGATTCCGAGATTTTGGCAAATCCCATCGTTACAGGATTCATAGAACAAGCAGAACTGGGAACGCCTGCACCTACCACACGTGGAATGTCGATGGTATACACGGCTCTCGCCCCTGCATTCGAACAGGTTTACACAGGAACATCAGATGCTCAATCTGCTTTGACCATGGCTGACAGAGAACTCGAAGACATGCTAGATGAGGCGGATTGGGCTGATGAAGCGGTATTGATCGAGGGTTACAGAACAGTCGAAATCGAATTTGAAATCGGAGAAGGGAATCATACAATTCTAGTCGATGGTAACCTACATTCTACATTGATACAAGGCGATACAGAAATTGATTCATTCAATGGTTGTCTAACTTCTTATTCAACAGAAACACAATTCCAATGTTCATTGACTGGTATGATTCCAAATCAAGAGCATCACATCACTGTGAATGATTCAACAGGAATGATTTACGAGGAGTATGCTACATCTAGTATCGAAGATATTCTTCCAGAATCCAGAGGTACTAGTGGTGTATTATTTGCTATTGGCTCAATCATTGTTTCATTGATTGCTTTACTTTCTTACGGGGCTTGGAAAGACCGTGAAAAGACCTCAGCAAAAGGCTCACACTTCTACATAGCTCCCGCTCTATTGGCACTAGCAGTTCTGACATTCTATCCTGTATTCTACGGATTTTGGCTATCTCTTACAGATGCTAGTCAAACCCATTTGGGGGATGAATCATTCATTGGGCTATCGAATTTCATTGAGGTTTTCACATCAGAAGGTTTCCTCAAAGTGACATTGTTTACTCTAATTTGGACAGTTTCCAACGTCCTTGCGCATATTGCGATTGGATTGTTTTTGGCAATCCTTCTCAATGATGAGAGACTCAGAGGAAGAGTTGGTTACCGAACAATTATGCTCTTACCGTGGGCAATTCCATCCTACATTTCTGTACTAATTTGGAGAGGGATATTCCAACCAGATGGATTACTAAACGACTTGCTGGGTACAGATTTGAATTTGTTAGCAGACCCAACGGGGGCTCAAGTAGTTGTAATTCTGGTAAATATATGGCTTGGAGTTCCATTTATGATGATGTCATTATCTGGTGCTCTGCAATCCATTCCAAAAGAGATGTACGAAGCTGCAGAAGTTGATGGTGTAAATTCATGGGATCAATTTAGACATCTTACTTTACCTAATCTCAAGAGTGCTTTAGTTCCTCTATCTTTGCTTGGATTTATTTGGACATTCAACATGTTCAATGTAATCTACCTAATGACTGATGGCGGACCAAATCTTGGTTACGGCCCGGGCTCAACAGACATTTTGATCACTTATGTCTATGATGTTGCATTCATTGATGGAAAGTATGGTGTTGCCGCTGCTTGGTCAGTGGTAATCTTTGCAATGTTGCTGATATTCTCTTGGAGATACATGAAACAAACCAATGCTACGGAGGCGGTTTCATGAGTGGTGAACGAGTGATGCGAGATTGGTACGCTCCATTGGAGATTTACACGCTCCATTCTTGGCTAAGAGTTGCTTTAGTTGTTAACATAATGCTCCTTATTTTCGATGTGCTAAGGGACGATGGTCTCGATTTATCTTTAGCAGGTATTCTGTCTCTTGCACTTTTGATTAAATCTCTCCCAGACGGAACAAAATCATGGCGTAGAGACTTATCTTTGGGACTTTCCGGAGTGATTATTCTTATTGGAACACTATCAGTCATGTCGCAACCTATTGGATTTGTAATTTGGATGGAATCATGGTTGATAATTCCAGGGGCAATCTCACTTTATTGGATTTCATCACCGCATGTTACCAAATGGAATCGTGAAGAAATGGAGATCGGTAGAATCGAGAAAGGATTAGCCCGGAACAACCAATTTTCATCTTCATATCAACGGGTAGGAAAGCACATCATTCTCGCCCATTTTGCATTCATAGTATTACTCCCAGTGGCTTGGATTGTCGATATTGCATTATCTCCGGGTAATGCATTGGGAGGCAGTTTTGGAGATTCATTTACAACTGAACATTTCTCTAAGATTTTGGGTGGTGACCAATTCTGGATTTGGATGACAAATTCTCTCATCGTCTCAATCGGCACTACAATTGCAGGACTTGCCTTAGCAGTTCCAGCAGCTTATGCATTTAGCAGGTTCAAATTCAGTGGTAGAGACCAAGCCATGTTCTCTTTCTTACTGGTTCAAATGTTCCCTGGAATCATCATCTTAGTTCCGTATTTCATGGTCATGAAATCTTTGGGATTACTTAATTCTCACATGGGATTGATTTTGGCATACAGTGTGACAGCACTCCCTCTATGTGTTTGGATGCTGAAAGGATTCTTCGACACAGTACCTCGTGAATTAGAAGAGGCTGCTATGTTAGATGGTTGTAGTAGATTCGAGATTTTTGCTAAAATCATCTTGCCATTATCTCTGCCTGCAATCGCAGTAACCGCACTATTTTCATTCTTGGCTGCTTGGAATGAATTCTTACTCGCTCTAACATTCAACACATCAAATGACATGTACACATTACCGGTAGGTCTCGCTTCGATGATTTCAGCAACCGGTCAATCATGGGGCGACTTTGCAGCCGCCAGTTTATTGGTCAGTTTACCTGTGGTAATACTGTTCATTCTATTCCAGAAATTCCTCGTAGAGGGATTGTCAGCAGGAGGAGTCAAGGGGTGATTCTATGGTATCGGTAAGATATGAGAAAGTAACGAAGAGATATGATGACGGGACTGAAGCAGTCAAGGAACTTGACCTAGAGGTTGCAGATGGCGAATTCCTAGTTTTGCTAGGCCCATCTGGTTGTGGAAAGTCTACTACATTGCGAATGTTAGCGGGCTTGGAAGACATTAGTGATGGAGAAATAAAGATCGATAATGTTCGAGTAAATGATTTACCACCAGGTGCACGTGGTCTTGGAATGGTTTTCCAATCATATGCATTGTACCCTCACATGAATATCGAGGAAAACCTTTCATTCGGTCTCAAGAGAATGAAAGGTGAAGCTAAAATCCCTGAAGATGAAATCAAAAGTCGTGTTGAGCAGATGGCAGAAATGCTTGGCCTCAGCGAAGAGTTAGCCAAGCGCCCTAAGGAGTTGTCCGGAGGACAGAGACAACGTGTCGCTCTTGGTAGAGCTTTAATCAAGCGACCAAAAGTACTGTTGATGGATGAACCATTATCAAATTTGGATGCTGAATTACGACATCAAATGCGTGGAGAAATCAGAAGACTACACGAGGAGTTAGGATGTACCACAATTTACGTTACACACGACCAAATTGAAGCGATGACTTTAGCGGATAGAATCGCAATTCTCGATAAAGGAGAACTGCAACAACATTGTCCACCTATGGAGGCTTACAATAATCCTGCAAACGATTTCGTTAAGGGATTCTTGGTCAAGCATCTAAATGATATCAAGCAGACTGCAGAGACACTATTCAAGGATTGATCGAGATGCGCCGAGCCATTTTCCTAGTCGTATTGTTATTGGCAATGAGTATTCCAAATGCTCAGGCCGATAGCGAAGAGGGTGTGTTATTCACCTGGTCAGGGAATGCAACTTCAGTTGAATTGATTGGAGAATGGGATTGGAACACTACCACAACCATGAGTGAACAAGCAGGTATTTGGTCAGCTACTATCAACCTCACAGAAGGGTTGTATTGTTACAAATTGATAGTTGATGGAGAGTACATTTTCGACCCTTCAAATTCCTATCGAGGCTACTGTGATGGAATTGAAAACTCTGTTGTAAGAGTAGGAGTATTGGCCCCACTGTCACATCAGATTACCGAAGATAAATTGGTTGTATCTAGCGTTCAAAATCCAAATTCAGATTACGCATTTACTCAGAATGGAACGGTATGGGAATTAGACCTAAACCAATTACAGGATGGCAAACACAGCATCACCCTAGCAGCAGATGGCAAAGAGTCTCTTGCTATATTTTGGACTGGACCGAACGCAGATTTTGTTTGGGATGATGCCCTGATTTACATGGTCATGACCGATAGATTCGTCAATGGAAATACCAGCAACGATGGCGCTCCTTCAGGAGCAGAACCTGAAGCGGATTGGATGGGTGGAGACCTTGAGGGTGTAACTCAGATGATTCAATCCGGTTACTTCACAGATTTGGGAGTTAATGCATTATGGATTTCACCTTTCAATACTAATCCAACCGGTTCATACATCGCTGCAGATGGTCAGCATCTAGTCTCAGGCTATCATGGATATTGGCCGACAGAACCTAGACAAGTCGATCCAAGATTTGGTGGCGAACAGGCTCTGACTGAAATGGTTGAAGCCGCACATAATGCTGGATTGCGGGTGATGGCAGACTTTGTGGTAAACCACGTACATGAAGACCATACTTATGCGCAAGAGCATCCGGAATGGTTCAATCAAGGATGTATTTGTGGAACTAGTGAATGCGATTGGACAGACCGCCGTCTAGATTGTCTGTTCATGGATTACATGCCAGACTTAGATTGGAAGAACCGAGATGCTAGCGAGCAAATAATCGAAGATGCATTGTGGTGGGCAGAGACGTTTGATTTAGATGGATTGAGAGTGGATGCTGTCAAACACGTTGATGACCACGCAATCACCAATCTTGCAACCAGAATTAACGAGAGATTTGAGGCAACTGGTACCGATTTCTATCTGAAAGGTGAAACCGCTATGGGCTGGTCTGGTCACTCACTGGAAGATAATGCAGAGCAGTATGAAACAATCAATCGCTATATCGGAGATGATGCTCTAGATGGACAAGCAGATTTCGTCTTGTATCACGCAGTTGTGGACAATGTATTCACTTCTGGAAATATGGATTATCAACATCTAGATTACTGGACAAACCGAAGTCAAGACCAGTATGTGGATGGAGCGATAATGGTGCCTTATCTTGGTAGTCACGACTCCTCAAGATACCTTTCTAGAATCCAAAACGACGGAACACAATGGAATCAATGGGAAGAACAGGCAAGGCCAAGCGCACCTTCTACCGAATCATTCCAAGCGGCCAAGCAAGGGGTTGCTTGGCTATTGACTACTCCTGGCGCTCCAATGTTGTACATGGGAGACGAGTTTGGCCAACACGGTGGTGCAGACCCTGATAATCGTAGAATGCTTGATTTCAATTTGTCACAACAACAGAACGATTTGAAAAATTTCACATCAGATATAGCAAATATCCGTCTTGAGAATGAAGCTTTACGCCGAGGTGTTTACTCAACATTCCATGCCGAGGCAGACCTTCTTGCTTACGAGATGATAACCGATGAACAAAGCCTTCTCATCGTTCTAAACCGGGGCGAATCAAACCAACTTGAATCGGGTTATGACGAGGTTATTTTTGGTGATGCGACATTGTTTGATAACGCTCTTGCAATTCCCGCTAATTCGGTAACAATTGTAGCGCATTCGGCAATCGAAATCAATCAAACCAACCCTGAAAACAATTCTACTGTAGACAATGGTACTCAGGAGAATAACAATTCAAATCCAACGAATAATTCTGAGAATAACAACCAAACCGTAGAAGAAATGAGAATCTGCGAAGCATGTTGTGGAGAAACCGTTGAAGTTCCTATATCCCAAGCATGCCCAATTTACGATTGCGAATCTTGTAAGGAGAATGAAGTAACAAGCTCATCTTCTGGATCATTGATTAGAAATTCGTTGTTAGTAATCGTGCTGTTGGCCGTGATTACTTTCATTCGAATGAGTCGTAGAAGCGGCGATAATCACT
The DNA here is from genome assembly GCA_003602415.1 of Candidatus Poseidoniales archaeon. Lineage (GTDB taxonomy): Archaea > Thermoplasmatota > Poseidoniia > Poseidoniales > Poseidoniaceae > MGIIa-K1. The sequence goes on from QQSK01000014.1 coordinate 71,960, forward strand.
GATCATTCTAGCGCCGGTAAATCGTGCAGATGTGGCTATTGATGCTCTCATCATTTCGCACCACTTTTCGTCACCTTCATTCCATGCAGGTAGGACTTCATTTGCGATAACATCGTGAACATTCTTGGTATCTCTAACATCATCTCTCTCATCATCAGCCCCGCCGATTGCCCAGCCGTTTACTCCATGCTCACAACCCTCTGGCCACCATCCGTCGAGGATACTGCAATTTGGAACTCCATTCATCGCTGCTTTCATTCCAGATGTACCAGAAGCCTCCATCGGACGAATTGGATTGTTTAGCCAAATGTCAACTCCTCCAGTCATCGCTAATCCAGTAGCCATCGAGTAATCTTCTAGGAAGGCAACAGGGATTTCATCCTCTAGGTCTTTAGCAGAATCAAAAATGGATTTGATCAATGCTTTACCGCCCTCATCCTTGGGGTGGGCCTTTCCTGAAAATACGAACTGGATTTTGCCAGAACCGATTTCTCTTAATCTATCGAGGTCAGAGAAAACTAGGTTCGCTCTCTTGTATGTAGCAAATCTTCTTGCGAAACCGATAGTCAATCTTTCAGGGTCTAAATCAACACCAGTACCAACTTTGACCAATTCTCTCAAAATCTTTCGAGAATGATTTCTCGCTTCCATCAATCCATCACTTGGCAGTCTTCCTGCATGTGCTAATTTTGTAGGGTCTTCTTTCCATCCAGGTAGGTGTTCATCGAACAATTTAGCCATAGATGGGCTGGTCCAAGTGATATGGTGTACACCATTGGTAATCGGTGCAATATGATGGTCTGCAAACATAGATGATGCAACCCAAGCGTTCAGATTGCTAACAGCATTAACAGGGCCAGAGAGAGCAACAGCAAGGTGCGACATCGAAATCCTGCGCCCTTCTTCAGGGTCTCCAGCATCCTTTACCAACTGCTTTGCATCCTCTGGAAGAAGTTCTCCCAGAACTTCCTCAACGTCACCCCATTCGAATCGATCGTGACCTGCTGGAACCGGAGTGTGAGTTGTGAAAAGAACTCTTTTTGCAAGTTGTTGTCTTGTCCATCCTTTTTTCAGCATTTCAAGAAGAGCAAATGTGCAATGGCCTTCATTCAAATGTAGTCCATCAACATCATACCCGAGTTTGTCAAGTAGTCTTACTCCACCTACGCCCAAGAGATATTCCTGACGGATTCGATGCCAATCATCTCCTCCATACAAGGTAAGGCCAAGGTTGAGGTGCTCCTCACTATTTTCAGGGTGGAATGTATCCAGGAAATAAACAGGAACTTCGCTTCCTCCGGTGCCAATAATTTCAGCCTTCCAAACACGAGCTTTCAGTTCTCTTCCATCTAGAGGGAGAGAGATGTCTATTTCAGTATCCTGAAGGTGTTTTGCAGGGTCAAGGTCACGATATGTTTCGGTTTGAATACCGTTTTGATCCAAGTGTTGTCGACCGTATCCTTTGCGATAAAGAAGAGTCACTCCAACAAGTGGCAGGCCATCGTCTGCAGCGCTTTTGACGTGGTCACCTGCAAGTACTCCCAATCCTCCAGAATAGGTGTGTAGTTCAGACCATAAACCGATTTCTGCGGTGAAGTAGGCGACAACTCCCATGCAGAGTTGCTAAGGAATATAGGTTATCATTATGACGACTTCAAGAATTAGATCCAGATGTCATTTTCTGCGGTCAAATCACTGCTTTCTTCACCAGTATTTACCACACCTCTTGGCTCAACCAACATAATTTTACATTCCTTTTCAGCGAATGGTTTGTGCATTACTCCTTTGGGAACAACATACATTTCGCCGGCATTTAATTCTACAATTCCATCCTCCAATTCGATAGACATCGAACCTTCAATCACGATGAATACCTCATCTGTATCAGGGTGATTATGCCAAATGAATTCACCTTCCAGTTTTGCTAATTTGAATTGGTAATCATTCATTTCAGCTATTACTTTAGGCGACCAATGGTCCGTAAATTTACTCAGTTTTTCTGCAAAGTTGATACTCTTCATTTTTTCACCTCAGGGCTCAGTCGTCGGGTCCCAGCCTGAAACATAATTACATTCTAGAGCCTTTATTGCATCCATTTCTGCAGAGATATCCACCTCTAATGATGCCAGATTTTCTACTATTCTTTCAGGCCTACTTGACTTTGGTATCGTGATACAGCCACTATCATAACAGAACTTAATCGCAACCTGTGCAGGAGTACATCCTAGTCTCTTTGCAATAGCGCCTAATTCTGGGTCGTCGACTTTGTGACCTCTGGCCAAAGGAGAATAGGCCATGACTTTGGCTCCAATTCCTTCTGTAGCCTGGAATAATTGTGGACGTTGTAGCCAGGGATTGAACTCAACCTGATTTACGGAAGGCATGTAAGATGCGTATTCTTTCATTGCTTCAAGATGGGTAGCCCCGTAGTTTGAAACTCCAATCGCTTTGACCCAACCCTGTTCTAAGCAGTGCTCCATTCCTTTCCACACCGGAGCTCTATGTTCAGAGTTTTCAGGTGGTGCGTGAACTAGGTACAAATCGATATAATCTGTATCAAGGAGTTCAAGGGATTTCTTACAATGCTCTAGAACTTCCTCATATCCAGTTGCGTGTCCTCGGCGTAATTTGGTTGTAATGAATAGAGATTCACGGTCAACTCCAGATTCCTTAATCGCTTCACCGACCTCGTGTTCATTATTGTAAGCACGTGCAGTATCGATGTGAGTATAACCTGCTTCTAGTGCTGCGAGAACAGAGTTCCTACACTCTCCCTCTTCTGACATTAGGAAAACTCCTAGTCCAAATTGAGGGACTTCATGGACAAACTCTTCGCTACCAGTTGGAGTACTGTGGCTGATTCGCATACCTATGCTAGTTGGTGCTTGTAGAAAAAGAAGCCTGCTTTATTCTTCTTCAGACCAAGTCGCTCGCATCGCTTTACCAGCGATTTCACCAGCTTCAACCATTTCGATATCATGGTCCACAATCAGATGCTTAACCAATTGGTGACGAGCCATAGTTAGATCACATTTTGGACATGTTATCAACTTGGCAGGTTTGTAACCTCTAAATTCTAATCTTCCTTTTGGAGTGGATAGCATTCTTGCTGTTTTTGCTATTATGTAAATCGCCATGATTACGAAAAGGAGGAGACAACAAACTGACCCAAACCCAGAACCTAGTGGTGTTGGATATTGTTCAAGTTTCAGATTTTGAGTTATTGAGCCTCCATTATTTTCTAGCATCTCTAAGTTCAGAGTATGTACAAATTCTTCTCCTTTAACACTAAGAAGAATTCTAGTCCCATCATCTCCTTCATCAACGCTAAATGCGATTGTGTAATTTCCATATCTATCGGTTTGAGTAGTCGCTCCTTTGAATTGAAGACAGTTGTTTTCACCCATTTCACAATCGACGGAAATGTCCTGTAGTTGCACTTGAGAATTATCGGCATACGTTGCTCTACCTGTGATAATGTAGGTCTCAGCACTCGCATTCAAAGAGAAAAATAAAACCAGCAAAACCGGAATTAGTATCCTCTTCATGACTACCCTATCGAGATTCCACTTTTAGATTCTTGATTCCCGCCAGCAAAATTTACTGACACACCGTG
>QQSK01000015.1 GCA_003602415.1 Candidatus Poseidoniales archaeon
GGTCCGTTTATCGAAGAGAAGTTGAACGCTTTAGGAATCTACACCTACGAGCAGATATCTAAGATGACTAGCGAACTCGAGGATACAGTTAACGAAGCAATCGAGTTCTTCCCTGGACGTATTAAGCGCGACCAATGGGCAGCCCAAGCCAAGACCTTACTTGACGGAGGCGACATGACCGGTGATAAGGCTCCAAACAAGTCCAATCTAAAGAAAATGAAGAAGGCAGAATTGGTTGAACTTGCAGAATCTTTGGATTTGGCAACAGACGGCACCAAGGCTGACTTAATCGAGAGAATTACTCAGGCGTGATGCAATGCGTATTGGTTTGGTAGGCAAGCCAAACGTTGGTAAATCGACCTATTTCAGCGCAGCAACTCTTGCTAAGGTAGATATTGCCAATTATCCATTTTGTACGATTGAAGCGAACGTCGGCGTAGCGTTTTTGGCAGCACCACAACCTTGTCCTTGCAAAGATCTTCGCCAACGCCTCGAAGCGGATGGTCGCTTAGAACCAGTGGCTGATGACGATGAAAGAATGGGAAGTATCTGTGAGCCAAGAACTGGCAGTTGTGTAGGGCATGTTCGTTTAGTACCCACATTCTTGGTCGATGTTGCAGGCCTTGTTCCAGGGGCTGCAGATGGCCGAGGAAGAGGAAACGCCTTCCTCTCTGATTTAGCTAATTGCGATGCTTTAATCCAAGTTGTAGATGCAGCGGGATTAACTGATATCGAAGGGAATCCAATAGCGGCAGTATCTGATGTGGAATCCTCTCTACAAGAAGAAACATCATTCCTAACAGAAGAATTAGACTCATGGATTTACGGAATTCTTGACGATGGTTGGGCACGTGGTTCTAGGAGAGTCCAAGCAGAAGGCGATAAAGGCTTGAGCACATTCTTGCATGATAGATTTACAGGACTGGGAGCAAGCCTTGCCCACGTTTTGCAAGCATTGGATGGATTTAGGTCAAAATGGGGAGACCTAGATACACCATGGATGTGGCCTGAAGAGAAAGTCAGGTCTCTTGCATATTTCATGCGTAAGCAATTGTTTCCAATTCACATCGCAGCTAACAAAGCCGACTCAGCAAAAGGAACTCCTTGGGATGCAATATCTGCGAATGGAATAGTTCAGCCTACTATGGCAGACATGGAGTTGGCACTACGAAGGGCAGATTCAGCAGGCATGATATCCTATAATCCTGGAATGGATTCATTCCAGATTGTAGATGAATCAAAATTGAATCCTGCTCAAATCAATGCATTATCTGGAATGAAGGACAAACTTGCAGAGGCAGGAGGTACTGGCGTAGCCCAATTATTGAGCAAGGTATTGTTTGATGCTCTCGACCATGTTGTTGTCTATCCTGTTGCTGATGAGAATGCTTGGAAAGATGGAGAAGGAAGGATTCTTCCAGATGCTTTCGTGGTTCCTAATGGAATCGAAACCAAAGCCTTGGCCTACAAGGTCCACAGTGATCTTGGAGATGGTTTCATCAAAGCAGTAGATGGCCGCTCACGACGAGTGGTAGGTGCAGAACACGAATGTAGTGATAATGACGTAATCAAGATTCACGCTAAATCCTGATTATTGTTCTTGTCTAATCGCTTCAATCTCTACCCTTGGAATCATTTCATCTGATGATTCAGGAGTAGAAGTAATCGGTGAAACCATCTCTCCAACGTCTACAAACAGACTAGGGCCATTTGCCATGAAGTAGACAGCCCCTCTTCCTGTTCTTGAATCAGCAGGTTGCGGGTTTTCGCTAGATGCACAGGCATCAATACATCCGTCTGCAAATGCGATGTAAACACGCCCTTGTTTGTCGATATGAAGGTCGTTAAAATCCAATAGGTTTCGATTTGAACCGCCTTGGTCGCTACGACAATCTCCGCTGTTTAGGCAGATAGCACCAATCTGCACAGGGTCATCAGTAATTCTTCTTGTATGGAAGGTTGGGTTCTCATCCAGAGCATTTAGACTGTATGTGACATAGAGGTGATAGTGAACTCCATTCGGGGCATAGTGGCCGTTTCCATTCCAATTATTGCCGTCGATATCCGTAGTGTTTAGCAACGAACTATTTTCACTACCAAGGTAAGTAATTGCAATTCTTCCAGGGTCTCCTGCATCGGTTTGAGGGAATGTTGTGGAGATAACTTCTGCAGGACTAATACGTATATTCTCTGCGTCCCAGGTATTTCCAGAATCTATGCTTCTAGACATGTAAATTCCTTGGTCAGCCCCAGTCCAAATGTGATAAGCATTCGAATCACTATCTGTTGCAACCTCGGAATTCTTTCTAGGATTAGGGGTATCAGCATCTCCACCCATCACTCGAGTATCCCAATTCAATCCATTGTCCTTCGAGAAAATTATTGCGGGTGTAGCAACTCTTGGAGTGACGTAAACAGTTCCATCAGGAGCGGTTGTAATAGCTCCATGCAAACCTCCATCGCTAGTCGCTAAGCCATAAATTTGGCCTCCGGTAGGGAATGTTGCTCCGCCATCATAACTTGTGAAACAGAAGATTCCTGCTAACTTATTGTAACAAAAATATACAGCCTCAGAATATAATGGACTTAGTTGTCCTAAGCCACCATATCCTGAATCAGTCCATGGCCCAGTTCCCAATTTAATGTGGTCATTAAGAGGCGTTGGACCGCTATCATATGGATTTCCTAACCACGATTCACCATCGTCATCTGACCATCCTATCCATGTGTGCGATAGACCCATCATGTGGATGTTGAATATTCTATCAGTCTCTAAATCAACCCAGCCATATGGGTCGCTAGTGAAAGGTGCTTGAGTGATGTCAGCGGTATTTTCCCAACTTGCCCCATAATCACAAGATCTCATTGGCTTTTCCATGGCAATAAAGAACATACATCCGCTAGAAGTTACTCCTATACTTGGCTCCTTTCCGGTTTCTCCTACATCACTGAAAATGAAATCCATCTCAATTGGGGCTTCATTAACCGGCATACCATTTGAATCGGTTACGAAAATCGAATCATCATAGGTGGGAGTAATTTCAGGACTAACCTCTGATGGTTTGTCTGAAGATAGCATTGTGTAGAGAATAGTAGAAGATAATAGTAGAATAACTAGCCCTATTGCAACGGCTTGTATTGCAGAAAAAGGCCCGATGTTCTTCACATCAGACACAAGAATAGTTTTCTCGGCATCGATTAATTCAGCCTCGAAAATTTCCTCATCGGACATAGATTCACCAACTTTCTCGGCGTCAATGTCCCTTAGGGCGCTCGTATTCAGGAGTTAGCCTAGCCATAACAGCCATGTGCTTCGAGGAGAAGAAGAACATGTAAACAGGAACCAACAGTGTGAACACAGCTAGTAGAATCAATGTGTACAATCCCCAAGGATCTACATCTTTGATGTACAAAATCCATGCAATCCAAATGACTGATAGCCACATTAGTGGCGACCAGCGCCTAGCAAGAGCAGAGAATCTAGCGTTTGCAGTAGAGCGGTCATACAACGAAGCAACCTCTTCTTTTGCAACTAAACCTTTCTCGACACCACACCTAACACAAACTTGTGCCTTAGGTCCGTTTCCATGAATGAACTGGTCACGATTGTAGGTACCGTAGCAGTGTCGACAGGTCGGCATGAATACTCCTATCAGTAGTCTCCTCTTCAACAATGCGCTACTCGGTTAAGAAATTCTATCAGCACAGACATCCCGTCAGGAGACCCAATCGATTCTGGATGGAATTGGACTCCGTACAAATTTCCAGCACGAATTTCCATCGGTAAAGTGCCAGTATCATCTGTGGCAGTAATCTCAACATCTCCATTTCCTGAAAGTATCAAAGAGTTGTACCTCGTCATTGTGTGCTCACCTTTAACCAACAGGCCATTTCCATTTGCGATGATTTTTGATGGTACACCGTGAACCGGCCCCAGTGGACTTTCAATCAATTGCATTCCTTTCGCTAAACCTATGGCTTGATGCCCCAGACAGATACCTAATGTCGGTATATCCAATGATGTTACGTGCATCGAAAGTGGAGAGATTTCCGGACGGCTGGGACCAGGTCCAATTACGATTGCATCGTGCTTAAAATCCAAAATTTCGCCCCTTCCATCGAATACATCAACATTGCAACCTACCGATTGAAGGGCGTGAATTATGTTGTGTGAAAATGAATCTAAATTATCAATAAATGCGATATTCAAATCGAATAAATCCTGTGATTCAAATTTCTCTTGTTCAAGATAAAGGGGATAAATTCCTAGTTCACCTTTAGCGATTGTTTTTGCATCAGGATTCAACCAACCACACGCTCTTCTTAGTGCGGCGGCTTTCCATGTTGCTTCAGCCACCTCTGCATCCGGATTACTCTCGATGGTTATTCCTCCGCCCGCAACAACAGTTCCTTTCCATCCTTGGGTTGAATATCTCGCTTCCAATGTTCTAATCATAATATTCCAGGTTGAATCTCCACTGTGAACATCAACCCAGCCCATCGAACCAGTCCAGAATGAGCGAGGCTTCTGCTCTAATTCATCTATTGCAGCACAAACTACAGTCTTTGGGCAACCGGTTATGCTTCCACCAGGAAACAATGCTTGCAAAGCATCGATTCCATCTTTATCATCACTAAGAGTACCTGTTACTTGAGATACTAAATGTTGGACATTGGAATATGCTTCTACATCAAATCTTGACTGAAAAACCGTGCCAGGTTTCGAGACTATACCTATGTCATTTCTTTCCAAATCAACAAGCATTCTGTGCTCTGCTCGCTCCTTTTTATCGTGGACTAAATCACGCCGAAGAAGACTTTCTTGGTCAGCATCAGACCCTCTTGGCCTTGTACCTTTGATGGGAGCGGTCATGATATTCTTGCCATTTGTTTCAACCAATATTTCTGGAGATGATGATGCCAAAGCGATACCAAGGTCTGCAGCTTCGAGATATCCGCTGAACGGTGCAGGATTGTTGACTGCTAAGCGGTGAAATATGTTAGAAGGATCTTCGCCAAGGTCACCCTCCCAAGTCCTACCAAAATTCAATTGGTATAATTCACCAGAGGTGATGGAGTCTTTGATTCGCTCCACTGCAAAGGCATGCTGTTCATCAGTATGTGACGAAACCTCACCTTCAACTCTAACTGGCTCAGGTAAATCAGGATAGACAATTTCCTCTTCTTCCCACTCTTCAACCAACCATAATATCGCAATAATCTCGCCAACAGGAGGTGGGTTTTGGAGCCTAATTGGTTGGGTCCATTGAACTAAATCATAGGCTAAAGCTCCAGCCCAAACCGCTCCTTTCGGAGTATGGGGTCTTAGCGACCTCAACATTGAGTCAAGTGAATTAGAGTTGATAATATTGGTAACCCTCCATCCTTGGTCTGTCAAAACTTGCAGACTAGCGTCCATAGGCGTCTTATCTGTTTCAACAATAGTTTCACCTTCTAGTGGTGAATGTTTGACCTGAGAATCAATATCTGGCTGAGTGATAATTATCCTCTTTGACATACCTTTAGCAAACATGCTTCGTCTAGCAAGATGAGACTCAGGTCCTCCCGACAGTAACAAGATGCGGTCTTCTCCCTTGGAATCTAGGAGTTTGTCAATCATCTCCAATCCTCTCCCAAAGCATTGATGCATACTTGTTGTAAACTATCGGTGCCATCTCCAATGTCGATATCATCTAGAACAGTCAATCTCGCTGCACCCATGCCAGTACCTAACAGAATGAACTCTTTGGCTCGGGCCACGATTCTTTCATTCAATCGCCCCTCGCTAATGACGAACCCAGCATCGATTATAGCAGGTCTACAAACATCGTAAGTTACCGAATCAACACCACCCAGTTTGGAATCACTAATCCAAACCACGCCATCTTCATCAAGCACTAGAGGCATAACTCGATCTCCATCGATGATACAAAACTCATGAACAAGTAGAGCAACATCTGCTCCTTTATTCAATACTTCAGAAGTGATTTCTCTGTAAGCATTCCAATCTCCATGCTTTGTACCCATGATCTTCCGACTCCATCTGGGCGCTGGAACTGTAACTCCTTCTGCTTCCATATGTATTTCTTGATAGAATGGTTTGGAAGTAAATTCAACTCCAGTTGAATCAACACGAATTCTGATTAGTCCTTCTAAGCCTTGAGGTATCTCGAATTCAGGTATTTCAATACCTAAAATTTCAGCATGCCTTTGCAGTCTTTCAAGGTGCAAATCAAGATGGAATAGTTGACCATCTCTTGCTCTCACGGTTGTAAAAACCGCGCTCTTGGGCCCCTCCATCATGGCATCACAACAGGTCATCCAAGAAGGAGGTGTCTATTCCTCCTTGCGGCGGTTGTTGTTGAGTTGGTTGTGACCAACGCTGTGGTTGTTGTTGTGTAGGTTGAGTAACAGGTGGTTGTTGAATTCTCTGTGCAGCAGCATAAATGTCATTTTGCTGAGCAGGCTGAATTGATGGTGGAGGCGCCACAGGAGGAGAAACCTGACCTCCAAAGCTTCCTACATCATCCCAGCCATCTCTGGCCTGAATACCCCAAGTAGCCTCTTGTAATTCCCATTCCTTGTTTCTAGCAGGCTTCTTACCTCGCCCACGCAGAACTAGAATTAGAAGAATAAGTGAAACCAGTATCATTCCTAACAGCAGCATATTATCTGAAGATAACAACTCTCCTAGGTCAGTTGAAGAACCATCTCCATCATCACTTCCACCATTGCCTCCAGAATCATCTCGTGGGTCAATCTTTGTCGAATCGATAATTTCTCTCATGATAGAGTCATCCATTGCCGACACTCCAATCCACCAAGAACTATCATTGCTTAATGATGGGAATGTTTCTGGAGTTATGATGAAGGAATTAGAAGCACTAACCATACCAACATTTGTCGCATCTGAAACATCGCTGAACTCGCTATCTGAAATGAATACTACGTAAGAACGAACACCAGGGTCGGTTGTATGCTCCCAAGATACCAATATCGAATCGTCTATCCATTGTAATTCGACTCCTTCAATATCAGGCAGGTAAGATCCAACATCTTCAACACCGTCATCAATTGCTATTGCGGTAGAGGTAACTAAATTGTCAAGGTGAGCATTACCCGACCAGTCGACAGGAACTACTGCTACAGTGACAGGGATATTTGGCACTACTAACGCATCCAATGCAAGAATTTCGATAGTCAATGGCAGATTTGCATCTCTGTCAAGAGTGGCGATTGGAGACTTTACAATACCTGTTGAGCCAACAGATGTGAATGTAAACGCCGCAGCATACACTTCGTAATAGGCAACATCGCTTGCATCAGATAATGCAAATTCTAGTAGCATTGCGGTACCATCATCACCTGGTCTGTCATACAAATTGATGTCGGTGAGTCTGTCAGGAGCTGTTGTGTCAGCCAAGTTATCTATTGGTGTAACCATGGCCGTATTGAGTTGGTCAAGGTGTACATTTCCTTTGATATCATGGACAGTGATTGCCACATATAATTCAGTATCAGGAATTATTTGTCCTGGTAGAGATGAGGACAGACCTTCTCCACCGTAAAGTGCGGTGTTCAGTGTCAATTCAATAGGACTCTTTTCAGTATCAATCCACTGTTTATTCATTACAATGCAACCGCATATACCTGGTTCAGTTCCAGCATTTTGCCAGAAATCCGTCAAGTCGTTTAATGGATGTTCAGATACCCAAATGACATAGTAATCGAAATCATCAACTTCGGATGGAGCCCATGATATATCGATTGCAGTACCATCATCATCAGGATGGTCCCAAGCATTCAATTCACTGATTCTTTCAGGTTCACTTGCACCATCTATGTTGTTAACATAAGGTGTAACTTCAAGCACAGTTACATCACCAGTATCTCCATTTGACCACTTGTCAAATGCTACAGCACCAATCCAATATGTCTGGCCATCGATTAGAGATTCACCACCTATCGAATCTACAATTGTCATGTTAGTTTCACAATCAGGAACGATTGTGGCTTCTTCCATTCCATCAACATTTGAGGGTTGGAATGAACCGCCTTCAATGTCAACAGGCATCATGTAAACTACAACATAAGCACAGTCTGATGCAACTGAATTATCCCATCCAATTTGCACTCTACCGCCATCATCAGCAGGGACATCTTCTGCCCAAACTCCGGTCAATTTTGGAGGAGGTACTCCATCGTCTATTCCGCCAGTTGGAACTACTGGTCCAATGACAGTGGCGTTAACCAAATCCTCTTGTCCTGCTTCATCAACACAAGTGAATGCAAGCCAATGCGGCTTGCCTGCTTCAAGAGTTAACGTGCTAACATTTCCTGCTTGAGGCAAAATCTCGGTATGAACACTCATTCCTAATGCATCGGTAATCTCAGTGGTTGAAGCATATACTCGAGTACTTGCCAAATCTAATGCGCTACATCGTGCCCATTCAGCAAATACTTCTCCATCAACGGCTACGAACTGATCTCCAGATTTTGCCGTCGCCCATAGCGGAGGCGTTGGTACCTCATCGGTAGGAGTAGCTGGTCCGAATGGAGCAGATGGAGTACCAAATCTTCCGTCGTTGTACTCTACGACAACTACAGCCCAATATTCGACTCCGTCTTGAAGAGGTTGTCCGTCAATGGTTGATATCTCTGTCTGCAATCTAGAATGAAGGCTTACTGAAGCATCGGCAGTTCTAGGTTGCAAGTCTGCAACGGTTGGCTGGGTGGTCCAAGGCCCTTCGTTAAGATAGACCAAGTATCTTGCAAAGTCTTCATCGTGGACAAGTGTCCAATTTGCCATTAGGGTTTGACCGCCGTCGTCAGGTCGGTCCCACAAAGAGAGGCCCTGTACAGGGGTTTCAGTTCTGTACCAATCATAGGTCATCTTCGCCCATACACTTCCGTTTGTTGGAGATGTTAGTGTTAGAGTGATGTGTCTTGTTCCGTTCAACAGAACACCGTTATCGACAGCATATTGCATGCTGGTAATGAATGTTGGATCGTTTGATAGATTCACAGTTGCATTCCACTTCAAGTCCACCAGTTTTGCCCAAGTTGCGGCTCCACTTACTGGAGACGAGAAAGTCAGTGGTGCAGTTTGCATTAGCACCCCGTGCGCTCCAGAAACTCCATCCTGTGAAAGAGTTACAGAATTAGCAGCATCGATAATCGAGACCTGCATTCCAGGATGGGTGTAATTGGTAATGTCTTGGAATTGCATCTGGAATCCTACAGATAGTGGGTCTGCTTTTCGCATTGTAACCGATGAGGATTCATCGCCTGAATTGAGGTCCCATACTCTCAATCCATTAGATGTTGAAACAGTGACGTAAGAATTGCTAATCACGCTTCCTCCACTCGATTCACTGGCAGAATATCTTCCAATAATTGAACCACCGTTTAGTCCAGCTTGGATTACAGTAGCACCATTTTCGCCAACTGCAATCAGGTATGAGCCATCAGAACGCATTCTGTAGACTGGCCAATCTTCCATCGAGAATACATTTGCACCCACATTGAAATCTCCAGTACTTCGTATCCAGTGAATAAGTGGCCCGGTGTCGGTTGCAATGTGCACTCCCCAGATGTCTGCGGTAACAGCACTGACGGAGTTAGATGGTAGTTGGTCAAATTGATGTAAATCAGTGACTGTTTGACTACCAACATCAAATTGAGTAATCCCAGGCCTATCTGTGCCCTTTCCATCGTGTGAGATGAAGAGGCTATTTTGTGTTGTAGTCACTCCTGAAGCATCAGTAGAGGTAGTGGTTGCTCCGACTAATCCCCACGTAGATGCACCCATTAGGCCATCAGATTTGTCGTAATTCGTAATCGACATTGCGGTTGTATCGTAATGTGAAATTCCGCTAGGAGTTGCCATCCAAATGTCGCCATCAAACTCGATAATATCCTCGACGAAAGAAATCGGCAATCCGTCAAGAGCAGTCCAAGCTGTTTCCCACTTGTCACCGGTTGCGTTCCACCTTGCAACACCATTGTTTGTTGCAACGTATACAGTTTCAGCAGTAATTTGACCAAATTGGGTTGTTTCAGTTACGGTAAGGAACGAGTTGATGACGTTAGACGGAAGTCCTGCTAGTAGACGTCCAGCAGTGTAGGTATTGGTTGTAGTATTGAAGATTTGAATACCAGCAGAAGAAGTGCCAGAGCCTTGCAAACCAATGAATAGGTCATCGCCAACGACTTTCAAACCATCTTGGAAATTATGAATTCCAGTAGGCAATTGTTGTAAAGTTCCAGTCGTGGTATCCAGCAATCTTAGTCCACGATTATTGCTTGCAAGGTACAAATCAGTTCCAACTAACTCGATGTCTGTTACTGCAGCATTTGCTGGAATAGTCCATCCCTTCTGCCATTCAACTGAACCATTAGCTAGTTTTACTCCCTGAAGAACTCCTGAACCTGTGTTTTGCCAAGACGAGGATGCAACCCACAAGTGAGTTTGATTTCCAGCCATGGATGTAACTTGTCCGCTTACCAGATTTGGAAGTGCATGAATTGTGTTTTGACCCGCTTGCCCGATAGTATCGACATGAGAATATCCAGAGGTTCCTCCGGCTTGACCAATTAACCACTGTGTGCCTAACCAATCAACGGATGATACAGGCGAGCCAGTCGATACGATACCCGCAGTTCCTACAGTAGCGCCGTTAGCAGATAGTATCGCTAGACCTCCACCGATCACATTGTCACCCTGAGTGCCAATGTCGTATCCAATCACTAACTTCCCAGCAGCGAACGTCATTGCTCCCCACCAAACAGGATCGCTTGGAATGTTGTGGGATGAAGAAGTGAGGCTGGTTAGCCACTGACTGTTAGTGTAGTCATATCTTGAGATTGGCTCTCCATCGTCGTGATATGCAACGTACAGAATCTCATTTGCATCATCACATGCAACCGCTGCTGCATTACCATCATCAAGTCTAGTAGAGGTAGTAAAGGCGGATTCAATGGTACCATTAGCAAGGTCGAATCTTGCTACACCGCCATTATTTGCAGTCATCGAAACATGGAATAATCCACCACACATTTCCATTCCAATCGGATAACCGTTAGGGATTCCATTAGAGCCACCATCCCAAGATGTCCAAGTTCCTGAGGCATCTAAGTGCATGATTTCCCCATCAATTCCTTGCCATCCTTGGTTTCTTGCAGTACCAACTACGAGGTCTGTACCGTCGGTCCATAACTCGTAAACGACATCGTCTGCAGAGTTTGGTAATCCATTCCCAGCAGTCCATTCGGATAGCCATTGTTCAGATGATTCATCGAATCTTGCGACACCATCCTCTGTTGCGAACAGCGTTTCACCGTCGAACTCAACGATTTCACGAATAGGGAATTCCAAATCATCCCATTCACCCATTTTTGTTCCATTAGCATAGAATGCTTCCAGCTTTTCTTCTCCCCAGGAGATCCATTCGATACCATTCGAAGAAATGTGAGATGTTACTCTGTTGACCGCTCCACTTGGCAATAATTCTGCCTGCCAAGAGTCGGTTGTGAGGTTGTAGAGAGCTATTCCACCACTGCCTTGTGTTTGCCACCATTGGCCGCTTGCCACAGAGACATATAGCACGTCGCCAATTATCTCCATGCCGTATACATCGCCACCATTTTCATCAACTTGCGCCCCTGCATCAAGTGTAGACTTTGATGTAAAGTTTGCAATATCGATTCGAAAGACACTATCTGAAGAGTACTGCTGGTGATAGTATAGGGTGTCTCCGTAGATGTGTAAATCGTAAGGGTCACCATTTCCAAAGTCCCAGAGGCTACTAGTTTTCTCAATATCATACACTTCGGCGCCTGTTGTTACGTTGATTAGCTGGAAACCATCAGCGCCTCCAATCCAAATTTGGCCGGGTCTGAAATCTGCTACTAGACCGCTTACGTCACCATTTCCTCCATCGAGTACGTTGCTTTCAGTCCATGTTGGAAGCCAGTCATTGTTTGCAATATCGTATCTCGCAACTCCTATTCCATTTAGGCCAATGTATGCGATGTTACCGATAACTTCTACCAGTGCGTTGTCGGTATCTTCTCCAGCTTCCCAAGTGTCATAGACATTGAGAGTTGATTTGTCAATCAGGCCTACGCCATTGGTGGTTCCACCGAAAATTGTAGAGCCGTTAAATCCAACTGCGTTAACACCCCAGTTTGGCATTCCATCCTGCGCATTTACGCAGTCGTTGAGTCCGAGGGTTGCTACCGAATATTGGCAAACACCTATGTTTGTTCCAGCATAAATGGAGCCCCCTGCAATTCCAGAATCTATTGCAAAGTCAAAGAATTGGGCTGGTTGTAGATTCCAACTGCTACCTCTTGGGAATGTGGTTGCAGTGTTTCCATCCCATCTGATGGCACCGTTTGAAGTTCCGATGTAAACTACTGAATTGCTAGGAGAGGATTCTAGGGCAAATACTTGGTTGGAAGGCAATACCTCTGTAGAACCTGCATTTGGAGAGTTAGGTTGTTGAGTCAGAGGAATCAATATTTCACCAGTTGCTAGGTCCTTTCTTGCGACACCATAGCCCGGTAATCCCATGTGAAGAACTTGAGGATTTGAACCAAGAATTGCCACTGGCGCGAAATCAACATCATTGATTCCAGTAGAGACCCATGAACCAAGGAATGTATCGTTAGCGATGATGTAGCGGTTTAGTCCATCATCAGCGGTTCCAATGTATGCAACCCCATTGTGGATTGCAATTCCAGTAGGATTGTCAGAATCCAAGTCACTGTTTGCTTCATTTAGAGCGACTGCAGAACCCGGTGTTGATTTATTGAATGCAGTTGCGCCATCTTCTGGGTGAATTGCTACAACCCAATCGCCTTCAACATCAAGTCCTGAAACATCATTCGATTGTAAGCCATCAGTTGCATCCCAAGTATCGATTACATTTCCAGTGGTGTCAATAACATGAATTCCACTTCCCTCTGTGGCAACCAACACATTTGTTCCATCGTTGACGATTTGTGTGATTAAATCGCCCGTATCTATGGCTGAAAGCCACCTTGATTGTCCGATAGAATAACGATCGAGGTAATTTTCACTACCGACATAGATTATTCCATTGAACTGCATAGCATCGCTCATGTCTCCAGAACTTGGACCACTTCCGATAACAAAATCACCAGTGTACATAGGCGAGTTTCCAGGTTCAAGCATGGCTAGAACCGCACTACCATCTGTAACCAAGATGGTATCATTTGTTGGACTTCTGGAGCCAGATGCAGGCCAGTGGATTATGTTTCGAGCATCTTTGATTAGACCGAGAGAGTCTAGTGTCATCGATGTAGAGAACGTACCAGAATTAGTATTGTAGATATGGACAGTGTCTCTAGTGAGGATTTGGACTTCATTGTTGACGACTGTAATTCCTGCTACTTCGTTTGAGGACAACCAATTGCCATCATTCCAAGTAGCTAGCCAGAAGTTGTTTGATAGGTCACGGCGTGCTATTCCAGCATCATATGATGAGATTAGTAACTGGTTTCCAGCAACTGCAAAATCACTGATGAAATCTGAATGCAAATTATTCGCAGTTGACCATGGAGAGAGCACTGACATGCTTGCAACATCCCATCTAGCAACTCCTCCATCTAGGATTGAAACATACATGATGCCATTATCTTCGAACACTTTCCAAGGTTGTCCTGCAGGCCAATTACTGGTCGCACTCGCTTGTTCCAGAGTCCATCCGGTGCCGGCGGTGTTGAGCGTGAAAATTCCAGACTCGCTCAGTGCGAATAAATCACCGCTATTGGCGACGTGGGCTTTACTCCAAGCGCCTCCTGAAGGTTCAACAGGTAAATCAGAGTTCCAACTTGTGTCATCCAAATTGACAGAGTGAAGACTGCCTGTTGCAGTTGTAACCAGCATTCGATTGTTGGCAACATCCATCTCTAAATCGGTGACGTAATTGTCATCAGCAGTATTCTGAATTTCAAACAAATCAATAGCGCTAGGATTAGACTTTGCATCTAGAATGATGATGTAGGTTCCGATGGCAATATACATTCTACCATCAACTGGGTGAATCTCATAATCTTGGATAAACAAATCAACAGGCTCCAAAGAGGTGAAAGGATCAGCAGGTGCCAGAACTTCAAGGATGAAATCTGTAATTTCGCTACCAGATGGCAGAGTCACAGTTGCGCCCACATCAGCGTTTGGTCCTAGTCTGCCTTGGTGAGGATTTGATGCATCGAAACCGAAGCTTTGCCCTAGCCATCCGTTGCCTCTCCAATCAAACATGACTTGCCCGGTATCCTGTGCCATCAGCAATGGTTGCTGAATCATAACTCCGTCAGAACCATCCGCTCTTAGCTCCATAGTGACATTTTCTAGAATTGCACCTGGAGCGAAGTTCATCATCCATTCAGCACTCGCTTGAGTGCCGTTAATCGCATTAGCGCCCGTTGCATTTAGTAGCACCCAGCCGGTGTCATCGGAACCTTCCATTGGCCATATTGTGCCGTTGGTTCCTTCATGCGCACTAGCCACTGGAGCCGTCAATATTGGACCCAAAGATGCCAACAACATCACAGTAACCAGGCCAATGGCTCTAGCGCTTGAATTCGCAGGGCCTAAGGCCCTGTTGAGTACCTTCATGTTTGACTATCCTAATTCAATGGTATATGAAGCGACTGCTCTGTTGTTAAACAGAAGATTCATCCTTTTTTGTGTTTGGTGATTGAAAATCGTCTTGAAATTAAGCAATTCTGAACCCTGTTTTCACACAAAGGTCAAACACGGTGTCAATCCCACTTGTAGTTCGGAGAGATAACTATGGATGACGATTGGCGTGAAAGCACCATCAAAAAAGAGGCTCTCGATTATCACGAAGCAAAACCTAGAGGTAAGATCAAGGTAATGCCGACAAAACCACATTCCACATCTCACGAATTATCTCTTGCATATTCTCCTGGTGTTGCTTATCCTTGTCTTGAAATCGCAGAGAGACCAGATGATGCTTATCGATACACTTCGAAAGGAAATCTGGTTGCAGTTATCTCAAACGGTACCGCTGTGTTGGGTCTTGGAAATATTGGCGCTTTAGCATCAAAACCCGTAATGGAAGGTAAGGGATTACTGCTCAAAACATTCGCAGATATCGATGTATTTGACATCCAAGTAGACACGGAAGACCCAGAAGAATTCATCAATACAGTTTGCAACATTGCTCCTACATTTGGAGGAATAAATCTTGAGGATATCAAGGCCCCAGAATGTTTTGAAATCGAAAAAAGAATTGCAGAGGCTACAGATATTCCAGTTATGCACGATGACCAACATGGTACAGCGATTATTTCAGGAGCTGCATTATTGAATGCAGTTGAATTACAAGGTAAAGATTTGGCAACCATAAAAGTAGTCGTTGCAGGTGCTGGTGCATCAGCAATTGCCTGCGCTTCACACTATGTCGCATTAGGCGTCAAAAGAGAAAATATCCAGATGTGCGATTCTCAAGGAATTATGACCAAAAAGCGACTTGCTGATGGTGAATTAAACGAGTACAAAGCCCAGTTCGCAGTAGATGGTGCTGGTGGCTCATTAGCAGACGCTCTGGTTGGTGCAGATGTATTATTAGGATTATCAAAAGGTGGTTTAGTAGATGGAGAAATGGTTTCAAAGATGGCGGCCAAACCCATCATATTTGCATTAGCAAACCCCACTCCTGAGATAATGCCACATGAAGTGAAAGCAGTTCGAGATGATGCAATTATTGCAACTGGGCGTTCAGATTTCCCCAATCAAGTCAACAATGTTCTAGGATTCCCTTACATTTTCAGAGGCGCTTTGGACGTAAGAGCTAGAGACATTACTCAAGGAATGAAAATGGCGGCCACCAAGGCCTTAGCATCTCTTGCAAAGGAACCGGTTCCCGATTATATCGCTCATGCATATTCTGGGGAATCAATGCAGTATGGCCCCGAATATATCATTCCAAAACCGTTCGACAGAAGAGTGTTGATTTGGGAAGCATCCGATGTTGCTGAAGCGGCAGTAATGGAAGGTATTGCCGCAATTAAGCCAGAGGATTTTGACAAGCAAAGGTATCGAGAATCTCTCGAAGCCAGATTAGGAATGTCTTACTCAGTAATGCGAGGAGTATTCAATCAAGTCAAAGGAAGAAAGAAGCGAATAGTATTCCCTGAAGGAGATCACGAGAAGGTGATTAGGGCAGCAGCACAATGTGTTGAACAAGACATATGTGTGCCGATTCTGCTAGGCAATGTCAAGAGTATCCGCAAGAAAATGGAAGAGTTGAATATAGAGTTTGATTGTGAAATTACCAATCCTCGATACGATGAACGAAGAATTGGAAATTACGATTTGAAATTATTAGAAAACAGAAGCCGTAAAGGTATGACAATCATCGATGCTCAAAGGTTGCTGAAGAGTAGACCGTATTTCGCAGCCCAAATGGTTGAGTTAGGAGAAGCAGATGGTTTCCTTGGAGGAATCAGTAGAAATTATGCTGATGTTTTGCGCCCTTGCTTAGAAGTGATTGGAAGTAATGAAGACAATCACTGCGCGATTGGTTGCTATATGATGGTGGTCAAAGGTCGTTTGATTTTCTTGGGCGATGCAACAGTAAATGTCTATCCGGATAGTAAAACACTTGCAGACATCGCAGTTCAAACAGCGAAGGTCGCTAGAAGATTCGGAATAGTTCCCAAGGTTGCTATGCTATCATTTTCTAATTTCGGTAGCAGTCGTGCACAACGCTCTGAGCGTATCGAAGAAGCGATTGATTTAGCCAGGGAGATGGATAGCAACCTATGCATAGATGGGCCAATGCAAGCAGATACTGCATTAGATCTGGAAGTACAGTCTGAATATCCTTTCATGAATTTCGATGGCCCTGCAAATGTATTGATTTGCCCCAATCTGGCATCTGCAAATATCGCTTACAAATTGTTGGAGCAACTTGGAGATGCTGAGATGACGGGACCAATTCTAGAAGGATTAGACAAACCAGTTCAATTACTTGCTAGAGCAGATGGAGTTCGCCACATCGTCAACATGGCTGCAATTTGCGCTCTTGATGCAATTAGGCAAGAGTCGTATTGGTCTAATCTTTCATCTGAATGATTTCTCCATCCGAATCTAATGCCCAAGTTGGCCTCTTTGGCCTCCAAAAAGCTCCTGTAACGAAGCCTGCACACAAACCTCCAAACAATAAATTCGCCCATCCATCAATTGCATACGAACTAAATCCACGCAATATGGGAATTGTAAAACTAGGGATTATGCCCACTATTGTAGTCCAAAATAATTCACTCTTTATGTTTGAAGAAAGGTTAGCATTGTTTGGAACACGAGGAACTTCACCTTCTCTTTTAGGAGAAATAACAATTCTGAATCCAACCTTTGGAAGAGGCCTATCTCCAGGAGTGTTCACGCACGCGTACACACCCTCGCGCGAGGGATGTGCAGATTGAGAGACTCGATGCCCAGACATAGGTCCAATCATTTCACCGATTCTTGGACGACCATCTAGGGGTGCACCTCGGTGGTTTCCAGTGGCTTCATCAGCCAATAATTCAGTCCATCCACATGGTAAAATCAGCATTGGTTTTGCGGCTTCCCATTCAGATTGCGTGGGCCTTCTAACTTCATCTTCATAGTGGCTTGACAATATCTCACAGATTTTGTCAACATCGTCATTGGTAATCATGTCCTTAATTTCATCCGACTGGTTTTTGTCTCCAAGAATTTCAGCATATTGTGATTCAGTAATTGGGCTTTCAAGAATTAGGTAAGAGGGTAAATTCACGCGGTGTCTCGGCCTTTCACTAGCATAAACCCATGCTCCCTTATCCTCTCCCAGAAATACTTGACACGATTCAATCTTGATGAATCGAAGGCCGTATGGCCCATCAACAATTTCCATATTTACACCTTCAAAGTAGATTCAACAGCACGATACCACTTCATTCCAGCTTCGTGTTCTTCGATTTGAGAAAATTGCGGGTATGGTGAAATTGAGCGAACATAACCAAAGGCAGCCAAGTCGATTAGATCAGGAGTGTTTCCTCCAAAAAATTCCTTTTCACCAATCTCGGCTAAGAATTCATCTAGAAGGTCATGCCACAATTTTTTAGGTGTACGCCCATCCTTTTTGACACGCTTTTTTGCTATAATTCCCCACATAATCGGGAAACCAGCCCACGCATACAAGCGCTTTGAGAAAAATCCGAACCTTTCCAGTTTAGATACACGCGTAGTAGTTTTCAGTGCCGAACCCAAACTGCCGTACAGAATTGGAATTGTTGCCTTAGACATATGCAGATCGACCCATTCCATCCATTTATCACGGCGTTCTTCATCGCCACTAGCCCAGAGTTTTCCATCATTGTGTACCGAATCGATATGCTTCATAATGGGTGTTGAATCTACGAATACTTCGTCGTTAGAATCGACCCACACGGGTACTTTTTTCCACTCAGGAGCACTAGGGAGTTTCTTAGTTTTCATTGGATTTACTTGGACTCTTTCGTGGGCGATATCGAGGTGTTCTAGTAATCCTCTGACTTTCCAACAGAATGGACATGTGTACAACATGTGCAATTGGCCAGCGCTCCCCATGATGCGAGGGGGGAGGACTCCCCTTCATGATTCATCCGTATTCCGGGTTCCTTCAGGTCTCCAGCCAGGTTTCCAAAAATTGAGGTTATCCAGCCACTCAGAAAACTCATCATCTGAACAGTTCAGAAGCCTAAACGCACGCATGTTCAACCCTTCAAGCAGTGCATCATCCATCACTCCTTCCTCATTAGCGTCCTTCCATTCACCAGCCATTTGCCGGATTTGTCTTCTCGCTTCTTCGGGCGAATCAAAATTTCTCTCGCAAACTTCCTGTAAATCAGATAGCCAAGAACGAGTATCTCTGCGTATTACGTCAGGTATTCTCGAAGACTTGGATTTCTTCGCGAAAGGCCACCATCCCATGTTGCCTGCTAGAGTTACATGTCAATAGTCTTGGGGTTGAACCGTTTGCGATGTATATGGGCCGGATTATTGTCCACTTACATGGTCGTCCTTCTGACAAAAAAATGGCAGGACTAATCGAAGATTACTCTTCAAGATTGAAATCCAAAGTGAAAATTGAGATTCATAATTCAAAATTATCCACAGAAGATTACATTTCCAAATTGCCGGAAAATACAATTCTCCTCGATGAAGGAGGGGAAATGATGTCGTCGTTTGAGTTCTCAAAAAGATTTGAAGAATGGGTAATTCAAACAGAAGACACCAATCTCGCAATCGGACCAGCAGATGGCTTTTCCAAAGGACATAACCATAGAACAATTTCTCTTTCACCAATGACCTTTCCTCATGAACTAGCTGCTGTTATGTTAATTGAACAATTGTATCGTTCATACGAAATATCTCGCGGAAGTTCCTATCATAGGGCTTAACAAAAATCAATTAGAAGTCACCACGCCCGCCAATTATGGAGACTTGGTGGTTTCTCATTCTAGAGTTCGCATTGGCGATAACTCTGATCTTAATGAGTAAGGGCCAACCATTCCCCGGACCTTCCAAAAGATATGGAATAATTCTGTTGATTATCGCCTCTCTTCTTCTGATTGGAGAAACTGCACCTCGGGCAACAAATGTTCAAGTTCATCTCCTGATTCTGTTAATCTATGGTTCATTAGGACTGACCAGAGGAGTCCATAATATGCTAATTTCACGTGATGAAGTAATCGTTGCTCCATTTGCAGGAGTAATGTTCTGTGTTGCAGCAACAGCAATGATGGCAGACCAATGGGATTCGCTTTCAGTTGTAGAAGAATATGCTGCATTTGCAACAATTGTAGTTCTTGGAGGATGTCAAACATGGTTGGTATTCAGAGGTTTATTGATTGGAAGACTTCCTTTGGCTTGGTCTAAAGCAGGAATGGTGGCCTTGGAGCGAGGACAAATTTCCGGAAAGCATGGTGCGATTGAATGTTTTGAGAAATCTTGGGACCTTGAAGAAGAACATCTCAACCCTATGGCTTGGTCTGCATTAGAAAGGATTCATGATTTCCTAGGAAATGAATCTGAATCGGAACATTGGAGAAAAAGATTAGCTGAATCTGGTGGCCAAGATGCTGTTGCAGAAGAGTGGCTAGAGGCTATTGATTTATCATTGTCTAAACTTAATCCAGACGCATAAGTCAGATTTTAGATAAAAACAACCGTTTAAGTGAAACATGAGAGGGATTCACTTAAGTGAGTCAAAGTCAACTTAATACTATGAGAAGTGCAAAAAAAGCCGAAGATTGGTCTGTCTCGACTATGAGTTGGTATGCCGTTTTCATCTGGTTTGGGGCCTCATTATTTTCTCAATCCGTGTACATGGCGTTCAATGGACAACCATATGATGCAAATTTGATGCTAGAGTCAGCAGGCCCATTCGCTTGGGTACTAGTGGCAATCGAAGTATTTGTGTGGGGTATAGTCGCATTATTTTTCGGAGGCAAAGTCTTCAATCGCATTCAAGTATCTAGTTCAGAAATCTCATCTTCAGACACCGTAGCACCACAGAGTTGAAGAAGCCTCAGTTTGAGTGCACCGTTCGTGCAGAACGAATGGAATCCTCCGCCACTTGCTGGACAACCAATGAGTATTAGCGAACTTCTTGACGAAATGGCATTACTTGCTCTTCCTGATGGAACTCGAGTCGTAACTATTGATGAGGCAAGAAATGAACTACCTATGGCAATACGCCTGTTAAACAACCTCCAATCATTACAAGACCAAGCTCATGATTTAACCGAAGAATTAGAAATTCTAGTTGAAGCTCTTCCACCACATCACGAGCATGTTGCTGAAGTTGCAGACCAATTAGGAAATCTTGTCAAAGAGTGGCAAGGCATCGGTGATCGGCTAGAATCCACTGGTGCTAACATTGCAGGGTTTAATCCTGGTCATCTAGAATGGCACGGAGTTGTAGATGGGCATTTAGTACTGTATTCTTGGTGCGAAGGTGAAGATGATATTGAGTGGTGGCATCCGATGGATACTGGAATCAACGGCCGCAGACCTCTTGTTGAGGCATGACCTCGGAGGGGTATGGTCCGAATCACAAAAGTCCACACTGGCGGTGGCGATTCTGGAGAAACATCACTAGTAGATGGTAGCCGTGTCGATAAAAGCGACGCCCGTATTGAAATCGTTGGAACTTGCGATGAAGTCAATGCATTACTAGGGTTAGTATTGATGGAATCAAACCGTTTACCTGATACTCATTCAGACGGAGGGGCTCGAATTACTGTTAGAAGAGTCAAGGATGTATGCTCAGCAGCAATAGGAAGAATGCAGAGCGAATTGTTTGATTTGGGAGCTGAACTTGCTTGCCCGCCGGACCAAATTCCAGAATACATGGAGTTAGTTGATCAAGCAGATTCAGACAGATTATGTGAAGAAATGGATGCTTGGAACGAAGAATTGGAACCACTAGAGAGTTTCATTCTTCCAACAGGAGTAGGTCCTATTGCAGCAATGCATCTAGCAAGAACAGTCACACGTAGACTGGAGAGGTCAATGGTGGCGATCAAAGATGAGATGCGCCCACTAACCTTGCAATATGTGAATCGCCTATCCGATTGGATTTTCGTTCTCACCAGATGGACTTCGGCAAGATTAGGTGAAGATGAAACTCTGTGGATTCCTAAGGGCAAAAGAGAGTTAGGAACCGCTGAAATGACTCGGCGACAGAATGCCAACCGTTAATCAGAAAGTCAAACCACCGAAGGTTGTAGATTTCAGAGGCTCTCGAATCTTCACTCCAAGTCTTTCAGACCATTTTTCAGCGATTTTCATCCTATTTTTATCGTTCAAGTAATTGTGATTGTCAAGAGTGATGCTTACATCGCCATGTGATACGATGAAATAGTTGTAATCTGGCCTTACTGCACCATCAGAACCAGGTTGGTAACTACAGAATATTTCGCTCTTGCTTGAAAGGGAAATCTCTTCGACGAATGTGATATCACCGATAATGCTCTTGTCTGTTGCATCAAGAATGACCTTTACTTCTGCGATGTACTTCTCATGACGATTGAAGTAAACAGTCACTTCATACTTTTCATAATCATCCGGATTAGTAACCTCTTCGACACTTCCTTTGACAGCCGTAATTCCTATCATTGCGGCGCCCGAACCTAAGATTAATGTGCAGCAACCAAGAAAAAATGGAGCTTCACTTTCACCATGAGGGTTGAAAATGATGAAGAAACTTACAATTACGAAAATCGCACCAACGATAATCCATGGAAGGAAGAAGATTGTACCAAGTGTGTTGCCAATTATATTCCGTCCACCAACGTGTCCAGTGTATTCTCTGATCACTTCAAAACGGTGAGATAATTCGCCAGTAGATAATCCTCTGATAAGGTCATCTTTTGCGTCCTTTCCACCATACCTTTCAATCAAACTCATTCTCTTCTTACAAACCTACGGACCTTTGTGTATAACCTTTGAGCCGACACTCATCAAACGCCTTCCGTCAGAAACTCATCAATGGGTA
>QQSK01000016.1:0-41507 GCA_003602415.1 Candidatus Poseidoniales archaeon
TACCCATTGCTCAGTTATGGCAATGAAAAATTCTAGCAACCTCATGGAAGCTTTTTCTCGATATCATCCTTTATCTCCTGGAATTCACTTTTCCAAAATTCTGATAAAACGTAACTAGCAATATCTCCATCGTCATAGGGGGTAAAGGTAGGATTACCTATGTCGCCAACCATTAATTTGCATTGAGTAATAATATCTGAGGCCAGAGGATGTCATTAGAATTACTGAATATCGTATTTGATGACTGTTACATCACTTACTTGGAAGAATATGAACATGATGAACATGAATACTCCGATAAATTTGTGATAGCCTCTTGAATCGATAAATGCGGCAGCTACTGCAGCACAACCCACAATGAATGGCATCACTGTCATATCTGAAATCATAGCCTTGCCAAATAGGGAATAATTTACTACAACTGACGTGAATAAAGAGAATGCGACAATTGAGAAAAAAGCTTGATGGACAGAATAATAGTGCTTTTCTAAATCAATCTCTCCATCGTCTGTAGCCTTTGGCAGAACCAAAGTTGTGAAGAAATAAATCGATGCTAAATTTGTAACTAAGAACCAATACTGAGCATAATGCCACTCGTTGAGATCAATGGAGAGTTTCCACAATCCCCACCATGCATAAACCGACCACATGGTTACGGTTACAACCCATAATGAGTTGAGCCAATAAGTCTTGACTCTATCTCTAATTTCATACAAATCGGTAACCGCGCGCAATATGTGAGATAGGGCTAATCCAAGAATTAGAGAACAGAAAATAGTGACGAATTCGAAGGGCGACATTTGCATGATTATCGAACAACTAGTACAATAGGCGCTCTATAATCAATTAGCGGCGACGGCGTTGTTTTTGGCTTCGTTGAGCACGTGCTTGTGCTGCTCGTGCCTTGTTTGCTCCCTTTCGTTGAGAGCGAGCGCGCTTGTCACCAACTTTGGGGCCGCGCTTTTGTGCTTCCTTCTCGTCATTGCGCTGATCTTTCTGCATTTGGCGCCACTGACCACCGATTAATTGCAAGATTTCTTCTTTGGTAGAAGCACCGATTGATTCCTTAGCTCCCTTTTTGGAAACCCACAATCTTCCTTCTTTACCATGTGGACGATTAGGGTGAGATACTCTTTCTTCGCGCTTAACCTTTCTAAGTCCTAGAGCGCGCGATGCTACAAACAATCCTTCCAAGTCTGGTTTAAGGACGCTAGAATCCTTTGGAACACGTCGACCACTACGACGACTAGACTTGGCATCGAAGTAGCCAGGCCAGACTGCGATTCGGTCTGGATTGTGGTCCATGTCAACCCCTCAGAAGGTGGTTGGATTTGAACCCATTCAAAGAACAACGCCGTTTAGAACGCCGTCGTGACCAGGTCTAGATGTAATCTTGACATGGCCTTTGTCTGTATCGACAACTGCACCCTTGGTTAGGATGTTTCTACGAATATAGTTAGGATTTGCATCATTCTTGATTACGTTAGTAATTGTTGCAATTGAAGACTTGCCATCCTTTCCATTGACTGTGCAACGGTTGTCGGATAGAACACGAACTAGAGTGTTTCCACCGGTCTTACGGTAGATTTTTCTCTTAGGTTCACCGATAAGAGCGAATTGCTTCTCTGATGAAATTTCAGTACTGCGCTTTCCACGAGAAAGAACGCGACGTCCACCACTTGACTTGCGACGTGAGAATCCGTGCCACTGTGCCATGTTATTGTCTCCAGCGACTTGGCGACCGGCCATTCATATTTGAAGGGTATGCCTCAAACTACTTTTGCAGAGTGTGATAAAATACACTCCTCATCGATGTATAGAGAGGCTGTAACCTCGTCGCCGACCGTTAATGGGCCAACTCCTGAAGGAGTTCCGGTGAATAATACATCTCCTTGCTTAATTGGAGCCCAATTAGACAACTTATCGATTAACTCTTGAGGTGTCCAACTCATTTCAATAACTGAACCTTTTTGCACTTCATTCCCATTCAATTCTAGTCTGTAAGATGCCATGGGATTGTAATCTATCCAATCTCCGATAACCGCACTACCTCTAAACGCTTTAGCTTGGGCCCAAGGTAAACGATTTTCTTTCAGGTGGTCCTGAATACTCCTCTTGGTAAGATCTAAACCAATCGTCATTTGAACCGGTTCTAGATTCTCTCCAATCTTCAAAACCAACTCTATTTCATGATGAACATCACCTTCACATGAATCGATTTGGCCAAATTCTGTCACGCTAGAAGTTGGCTTGAGGAAGAAAACCGGTTCTTGAGGAATTGGATTTCCCAATTCTTGAGCATGTTTTGGATAAGTCCTAATCGCGCACCACACGTCCATACCAATCCCAGGTGTACTAGGCTCATCAAACCGAAGGGTCAAACCTGTGATGCCCTACGCAGTATTATGGCGAAGGACTGGCAAATCAAGAAGAGAAGGCCGGTTCGTCGAAAACATATCGCTCCATTATTGAAGGACCTCGAAGAGGCTCTAGGAATTGATTTGGCCGTTGATGGTGCATTTCTGGAAATGGCGGATTATGGACCATGGAAGATGGTTTTAGTCGACAGAGTGCCGCTAGCAGTCGAATTGATGAACCCGGATGATGAACGAGTTGTGTTCCTCACCTTGAGAGGATTCTTAGCCCATCCTTGTGAAAAGAGGTTTGTTGAGGTAGACCATGGAGCAATACCGTTCTTGATGAAGGGTGCCGATTGTATGGTTGCTGGGATTCACGATGCAGATTCAGAGATACGAGAAGGCGATTTGGTGTGGGTTAGAGACCAACAACACAAGCGTCCTCTTGCAATTGGTTGGGCGACCAAGGATGGGAATTCTTTGGTTGAAGAACTGAAAGGAAAAGGGCTAAAGAACATCCACTGGGTCGGTGATGAATTGTGGGAGATGGAATTATGAGGACTAAAATGCTAGTAAGTATTCTCTTGAGCATAGCACTTCTCAACACTTCAGCAGCTGCTGATGTAGAAGGTGGAGTGAATGTTGAGCCTGTGATTGAAGATACTATCTTCGATGAAATTACTCATACTGAAACGACAACTGACTTGGAAGATTGGGAGATTACTCTGACCCTTTCAGATGAAGCATATAACAATAATACAACATTCGAGTTGACCACTCAAATGTGCAATAATGATGGTGTTTGTTTAGCACCTACTGTCGCCGACATCTTCACCGATGATGGAACTATCTTCACCTCTGCAGTTACAACAATCGAGGACCATTCATACGTAAATTGGCGAGTCAAAGCAACATATCCTGACGACGATAACTCAACTGAAAAATTCCCCGAGTCTGGATTTTACAAGACCTGGTCTGACTGCTGGTTGCATGATGGTGAATGGGGAGGAAACGGTTGTCCTGAAGACGCAAAATCTGATGAAGAAGATGACAGTCTACCTGCACTAGGATTTGCTATTACCGCTGGTGTAGTATTGATTGCAGCTGCGGTTACTCGCTTTGAATAAATTCTACCAGTCGCTCGATAAAGCGACGCTGTTCTGGGCCGAAATCAGTAATCGTAACCTCGACTTTGGAATCGCTCAGTTCTCCATTTAGGAAACCTCTACGACTTATGTCGGATGCAACCAAAGGAAGGCTCGCTTTCTCAAGACTAAACAAAATACCCTCATCAACAACTTCAATTTTCATTTCTTCACAAATGACTTCTCGAATTAAAGAGAGTAATTCTTCAGGCGATTCTCCACCCCCATAAGCTGATAGGAATCCCAAATCAGTCTCATTTTGCTCAATGAGATGATCTAATCCTCTTCCGCTCATATCTTACCCTCAAATTGGAGATTGGACTAAATTCCATCCAACTACTTGTCCAGTATTAGCATTCATTGCTAATGATAGAGAATTGTCCCAATCAACACCCCCTGATGTTGATGTCCAAGAGCGGGTGATGTCGATTGTGGTTGCGCCGGTATCTCCTGAATTTAGTTGGTTCAGCCAATCGGTGTATTCACTATCTGGAGTTACCACCAATATTCCAACTCTAGTTTCGGGATGATATTCTCCTGATGTGGTGAAAAATCCATCATCACCGGTTAGAATTGAGAATCTCATTACATCGGTCAAATCTTCTTCAATTACCTGCAGACTCAACACTTCAGGAATATCATCGCGGCTGTGAGCTACCGATTCATCATGTCCGCCATGAGCAATGTAAGTGCAATTTCCTGAACTTGGATTACCTGCTACATCGATTTCAACCCATCCGGAATTCGGGTCTGAACTAACCCATGAAAGATTCCAGCGAGTTGTTCCATTGTCACTACTCCTATCATCTCTGGCTCTCCAGATATATCCGTCATCGTTCAATGCTGAATTAGCAGCAACCGCTTCTGAAACATGACCTGAAGTCAGACACCCCACAGCGTCTTCCAAATTTTCTGAACGAAGGTTACTGTTGTCAGGCATATGGAGTTCATTGTCCCCCCAATCAATTAATTCGTCAGTTGTTGGAACATATGCCCCAGCATTAGGAACTGAAGTGTAACTACGACCGAGATCTAACAATTTCTCACCTCTTGTCAAGCTGTTTTTCGACATTTCCAAAGACAAGGAAAGTCTACCTTCTGGAAGAACGAGGTCCGCTAGTTCTTTGGTGACTGTACCACATGCAGATTTATCTCCTTCATCACCTGAGATTTGAACATCTACATTCTGCTTTACAGCCCATGGTGAATCTTCAATAATCCACATTGTAATCCTTGCATGTCCGAAACAATTGTCTCTAATTTGGCTATTCTCCATCGATACTTTCCACATCTCTTCATCGCCAATTTCATCGGGACCGATAACATTCCAATCCCAACCTAAGTGTGTACCATTTGTCCCAGTATCGATTAACTGAGTACCCATCATCTCTCTGAGTTCAACCGGAGAAACCACTATTGCAAATCCAGGAGCAATGTCTTCTAACAAGCCTAGAATACCACCAAGGCCGTATGATACTGTCGTACCTTGAGTATATTCGCCATCCAGATTCAGTTTCCAATCAGCCTGGCTTGAAATTACATCTCGCTCGGAGATTTCGGTCCAGGTTTTTGTGTTAAATTCAAGAGTACCACCTAATCCTCCAGTTGACTGACTCATACACTCATCTGGTTGCAAAGGCTTAGGCAAATAACGTGAGACTGAGAAGGTATCAAAATTACGAGTCTGAACCTTTTCTACCGCTAGCCAATCCAAGCCATAAGCACCTTTGGCTTGAACAACCCCAATCAAAGAATCATCGGGTTCGAAATCTAATTCATTAGAGCCTCCGTTTGTAACCGAGGTTGTTCCCGTTCCTGAAAATGTCAATTGTAAGCGACAGGATTCATTCAATTCTTCCGAATCTACATTGTCTCTTACCAATTCAACATATTCTCCAGTCGCATCTAAATCGCCATTGAGCAATGTATACTCCATCGAGTCTCCATACCTCAAATCGTCTGCAGTAAATGGTTGCAATTGATTGCTAACATACCAATACCATCCACCCGTTGCTAGTAAAATGGTCAGAAGAATTGCCGCTACTTTTGGATTCTTAATTTGTTCAACCAGAGTAACATTTCCGGCTTTATCTTTCGCTGATGTCGGAGTTATCTCTTCCACTTCTTCAATCAGATCAGCTTCGATAACTTCGGCGACCAAAATCTCTTCTTCGTCAACCTTTGGAAGCGGTACTGATTCGGATTCTTCCAGGGAGATTAATTCTGGTTCTTCAAGAGAAATCGTCTCTTCCAATGATATCGAATCTTCACTAAAATGTGCGTCTAGCCTAGCGATAAGTTCTGCTTTACGACCTGACGTAGACAATCCATTTTCCTTACACATAACCTTCAATTCGGCTACAGTGTGAGAAGACGAAACATACGACGCAGGCTCACCCATCGATATTGACGGAGACTTCACCCTCTTTCAATGGTGGGTATAGATGTGGCCCTAAAGGGCCATATTATGCATCTGGGTTTTCATACGGGACATATTGTCCATCTTCGACCACATACACCGTTTGGTCATATGACCCATCTGGGAATTTCCTGAAGAACCAGCCATCGCCTTGATCTTCATAGACATCTGCAACGGGTAATTCTTCCGGAGCAGCTTCAGCAACTGGCTCTGTTTCAGGCTCGGGCTCGGTTGTTTGTTGAGCGACTGGTGGACCACTTGGCCCATCTGTTGGAGGACCTGTGGGTCCTGCGGCTGGAGGTCCGGTTGGACCTGTTGGAGGTCCTGAAGGCCCTGCGATAATTCGAGCCGTTGAGGTTTCAGACAACACGGTTTCTTCAACGGTAGGCTCTGCTTTTGGCTCGATTAAACTCTTGACAAATTTACCATGCTTCTGAGCACCGATAAATGCAAACGCAGACATCAACAGAGACATAGTTGCAATAATTGCCAA
Source organism: Candidatus Poseidoniales archaeon (assembly GCA_003602415.1). Taxonomy (GTDB): domain Archaea; phylum Thermoplasmatota; class Poseidoniia; order Poseidoniales; family Poseidoniaceae; genus MGIIa-K1. The sequence continues at coordinate 6,415 of QQSK01000016.1, forward strand.
TGGGAATTGGGTTGGATAAATATTCACTTCTGATTGAACATTTATTCCATCGGTATCTCCTCCAGAGTTTACTACAATCTGTAGACAGTAAATTCCAGGATCTACTCCGAACTCTACATCGTAGGTTTGAGATTCTACAGGATTATCAATTGAGTAGTATTGATTCGGATGTTCAGATTCACCTTTTTGTAAATCGACTCTTGATTGGCCGATTGAGCCATCAATTGCATCGCAGCCTTTGGGATTTTCAATCATGAAAACTTCGATGGATTCTACATCTGTTGGCAATGCTTGGACTATCACTTCGATTTCTACAGGGATGTCGGTGAAATCTTCTCCAGCTACCGGAAGCCCCCATACGTTTACTGTGTAGTCTGTTGAACCTATTCCTTCATCGACGCTTAGGCTGGTACTCATGAATGGATAAAGAGCGAAGCCGAACAGAATCGCCGCCAAACCGAGATACATGAAGACATTCCAGCGCGCTTTTTTCAAGGCGTCCTGACGTTCTTCAATGGTCATTTCCGGTACAGATTCGTCTTCTGAAGTATTGGATTCTTCCTCTACAACTTCATCCGTCATACCACCCCCCATTCCAAACTACAACTTGAAGTGAACGATTGGAATATTGCAAAGGACTGAAAAAGGTTGGGGATTCAAGGTGTACCATGTCAACAAGGCTTGCAGTATTGTCGCGTGGTCCGCGATTATACAGTACTAGACGTCTTGTTGAAGAGGCTAGATTGCGTGACGTTGATGTCGCAGTACTAGACCCAATGCAATTTTCTCTATTCGTTGCAGAACAGAACATTGGGATTCTACATCAAGGACAACCTTTCGATTACGATGCCGTAATTCCAAGGATTGGTCACTCGATTACAAAACATGGCGTTTCAGTGCTAAGACACCTAGAACAATTGGAAGTTTGGACCGCAAATTCAAGCCAAGGAATCTTGCAGAGTAGAGATAAATTGCACTCATCACAGATTTTAGCCAGAAATAGGATTCCTACTCCTCGCACTGCATATGTTCGAGATATGAAAGATATCGCTAGAGCGATTGAAGCAGTAGGTGGATTACCGGTTGTTGTCAAAGTTACTCAAGGAACTCAAGGACAAGGTGTATTCTTGCGCCATACTATTCATGAAACTAGAAACCTGGTTCAGGGTCTACTCGTCACTGGTAAAGCGGTATTGATCCAAGAATACATTGCTGAAAGCCATGGGAAAGACATTCGCGCTTTGGTTGTTGGTGGAAAAGTAGTAGCAAGTATGAGAAGAAAGGCACGAGGCAGAGAATTTCGCTCGAATTACCATCTAAATGGGACTGTTGAAAAAGTTGAGATTACAGATGAATATGCCGACATCGCATGCAGAGCTGCTAGAGTTTTGGGATTAAATGTGGCCGGAGTAGACCTTTTGGAAGGAAATGATGGCCCTCTAGTCTTGGAAGTAAATTCATCTCCTGGTCTCGAAGGTATCGAGAAAGCTAGTGGAGTAAATGTTGCTGGCGCAATTATTGATTATGTTATTTCAGAATCTGATTTCAATGAAATAAATGTTGACCAATTACTGAAAACTATCCCAGGACAAGGTGTTTTGTCTGTCCACATGCGTAACCACCCTCACTTAATCGGGTTGCCTATCAGTGAAATTTTCAAGGGAGAAATACCGGTTTTCGCTTTATCAAGAGCAGGGGATTTGATTTGGAATCCCGAACCTGATATGCAATTGAGATTCGGTGATTCTCTAATTTGCTATGGAGATTTAGAACAATTAAGGGCGAACATTAAGCGGACAATTCTTGACCTTCCGCCAGTATCCAATCCTTCCAGTGAAGAAGCGAACGGAAATTGATTCATCGCCCTCTACGGCCGCCGCGTCTACCGCCACGACCTCCGCCGCCACCGCCGCCACGGCCTCCGCCGCCACCACCGCCGCTACGACCGCCACCACTGCGGCCGCCACCAGATGACCTTCGCGAAGGGCTACTTCCGCCGCCTCTAGACTGGCGGCTTGGAGATGAAGGAGTAGAGTCGTTATTGTGATGGTGGTGATGCACCTCAGTGTGAGAATGACCATATCCGTACGGGTCATAGTATGGATCGTTATAGCCCCCTCTTCTGAAGAATCTCTGTCTAAATCCTGGTCCGCCAGAATTTCCAGCTCTTGAAGTGAGGAAAATCAAACCTACAACAATTCCTCCAGCCAATAAGCAACATATCCCTCCGAAAATCAAGTCCATGGCGCTAGCATCATCAATACCATATTCGTCATCTTGTTGGGAATTGCGCTCACATTGTGGTGGGTCTACATATCCGTCATTTTCATACCAAAAATCGTCGATTCCAAATGTTATATCCTCTGAAACGATAGTTAGGCCTCCTGCCCAATCACCGTTGTCGAAATTAGAATCCGCAGATGAGCCCACTCCATCGAATACGTACATGTAGTCATCCCAAAAACATCCCAATGAATACCACCATGACCAGGAGCCTGATTGGTTGGTGGAGAGAAGTAACAAAACACCATCTTTCCATTCGTTCCCCGAGTCTAGGCGCCATTCATCATAAAGCGCTTCAGTAAATTCTCTCACGCTTAGAGGCGATTCACTCGATTGATTGGAGCTTTCATTACCTGTACCATTATCTGAATCGTTTTCTGAATTATCACTGGATTGGTAATCGGCTGTTGAATTGATAATTACAACGATTACATTTGTTCCCCATCCGTCGGATAGCTCCCTTGAAATCTGTTCCAAATCTTGTTCTTCAGATTCATTGAGAACTTCGGCATCATCGATTACGAAGGAATTATCATCATCTGGGAATGTTGTTTCAGCACTTACTGAAGGTGCAAACAGTATGGCAATGATCAAGATTGAAATTGTAAATTTCAAACCATGCAGGCATTCAGAATTAGACACTGATGTGTTCTTATCCATACTTAATCCTATCAAGACATGCAGATAGCCTTTGGCCCAAATATTCTGAAAAAATGAACAATATGTTGCATCTTCATCTATGACAGAGGAACCAATTCGTATATGTTTTGTATCAATACAATGATTGCCGCTAGTGTCCAAATTGCCATATTTAGCATCGCTTGCAAGAAAATCGAGATCAGCACAAAACACCAGATTATTGCACCAATTATCTGGTCTAAGTCATACCATGAAAAAGTTCCAAGGAATTCGAAAAAGGATAGAATGTAATTCATCATCATTTCAACACATCCTAAATCCATGGAACTGGCACAGGTCGTCCAATCAATCCCATGAAAATTCTGTAAATGAGAGTGATTGGATAAACGATCAATACTAAGAAAATCATCAATAAAGTCTCGATTATTATTCCTGGGTCTGTGGTAGTGGAAATCTCTGAGAATTTTACATTTAACATACTTAGGAATCCGCTTGATGAGGGATCAATTGTTGCAATTAATTCTAGAATATTGCAAAGTATCAGATTAAGTGTGTTCATGTTGCTCACTAATTTCTGGTATCGCTGTCTGACTTATAATAAAAATCCCGGATTAGCCATTCTAATCAAGAGGTTTGACTTGATATTTTATCTGGCCTCGGATTTCTTTAACTGCAGTTATCTCTACATCAAATTGTTTGCCAACGGTGAAAAACATGTCTCGCATATTCCATTCGAACTTGGTGATTTTGTTAGAGAAACACATACCGGTGTTCGAACTATCCAAACGGAAAAATATTCCGTCTTTATGATGAAAATCAACTGTTGCGTTGTTGATTATTTGGCCTACCTCGTAAACAATATCGCCATCCTCTTGGATTAACTTGGACTCATCCTCTGAAATATCTAGATATAGGGATATGTTTTTCCAATCTGGTATTTGTTGGTATCCAAAAATGCATGAATCAATCTCATAAATCTGATATTCAATCTTCTTCTTTTCCGTACCGGGAAGTTGAATTTGTATTATGGTCTCATTTGGGATCTGGATAAGAGACTTACCGCCTTCATTATCTAATGATTCTGCAAAAAATTTAGGGCCAAAAATTAATGTTGAAAACCATCCTCTTTCATTGAAAAAACGTAATTTAGAATATTTTGTTCTCCATTCTTTAACCTCATCGCAGTAAATGATATCTCCCTCAACACTACCTCCATTTGTTAGCAGAATTTTGTCCCAAGTTCCGCACATTTCCAATGCTTTACAGATTGCATCTAATTTCTCTGGCTGCAAATAAGTTACATCAGTTCGTTTGGTGGATACAAATTTCTTAATATCACCAATTTTGGTAAAAACTGAACTGGTTGTATAGCGTTTGCCTGCCGTGACAGAATCATCGATCTTACCTGAACCTAATAACGCTAGGTTTGTATGGATTTCAACATCCTTCAAGTCAACACCAATTTGTCTCAGAATATTTGTTAACCTTTTTTTCGAATCATCAAGAATGGTAAAATTCCAGCCTCTAAGTTCATCGTTCTGAAGTAAATCGCCATTTTCATTCATCGAAATGGTTCCTGAATAATTCTTGACTTCAATAAGGCAAATTTTGTCCGAGCAAACTACAATCAAGTCAACTTCTCTTCGGCTCAATCCACCTTCTATTTTGCTAAGACGCGTGGAATGGTATACAGCATAAACTGTGTCAACTTTGGATAAGCTTCTATACAAATCTAATTCTTTCCTTGTCCCGGCGCGCTTGAGTTCGTCTTGTTTCGAGAAATTATTTACAGAATACTGTTTTTGGGCTTTCAATAATCTGTAATTTTTCAGCAAACCCATGATGGTTTGATGATACGCTGGTTCAAGAAGGTTTCTTGTGAATTTTTGATTGGTTACTAAATTATTATCAGGTGATTGGAATTATGATTTTTTACCATTTCATCACATCGAATGAGGGATAACGCGCGAAGCCTTCATATCTTGGATGCCTGAACCAACACTGTCCTTCGGGACACGGGATGCACAGCTGCCTCGGCAGCAGGCGGTGACGCCAATGAGAACAAGGCCAAACAAGGCAAAGCACAGGGCAGTACAGCAAAGACTGTACGGAGAAGGTCCAGTGCTACCGCCGCGTCTTCTACACAGAGGACATTTACCATGGCTTGGCACGTATCAAACTCAACTGCGAACCGAAGGGAAATCCGTCAATACGCAGAAATCATACATGATTGGGCTTAGGCACTTAATCGAAACTCCATTGCCTGGAGAAGACATTCTTTCTGAATTCGAGAGAGATTCGATGAATATCGAACAATTACTCGAAAGGATTGACCCATTCAATGGCAGACTTGACCTTTGGGTTCAATCTATGGTTGATAGATCTCCTTCAACCGTAAAGGCCAGACTTGCTGCAGCAAATCATCTAATCAATTGGTTAGGACAGAAGTGGCCAGAACATTTGGTCCGACCAAAAAGTGGCAAGAAATTACCTCGAACACTTACCAGTAGAGAATTGACTATGGTCAAAGAGGCTGCATCTTGTAGTGAAGACCCTCTCGCAAATCTAGTCGTTACTATGATTCTTGATACGGGTTTACGCGTTAGTGAATTGTGTGACTTGAATATCTCAGATATTGATCTAGCGGACCATTCGGCTATGGTTAGAGACGGTAAAGGCGGCAAAGACAGGTTAGTATTGTTCACTGAATCTACTGTTTCAAGAATTCAGGCATGGTTACCGATTAGAGAATCTCGTAATTCCGATGCTGAAACATTATTGGTCACTAAAAGTGGAACTCCATTACAGTCTAGAACCGTTCAAAGATTGATGGATAGACTTGCAGACGAAGCCGAAATCCCTAGGGGAAGATTAACGCCACACGTACTGAGGCATAATTTCGCAACAGGCCTACTTGAAAGAGGAGCTGATTTAGTCAGTATTCAGAGATTATTAGGCCATGCAAGTATTGCTACGACCAGAGTTTATCTTGAGATCAGTGACCAGACACTACGTGAAATTTACAAGCGTGCACAGTCCATTGATATCGAAGAAGATTCATGATTTGGCCTTTTTTCGCTTCTCGATTTTAGAAGGCCCTGTCCATTCTCTATGGCTGGTAACCTTGTAACCATCATGTCCTTCTATTGGACAATGCTTGCCACTACGGCATCTCGAACAATTTCCTTTAGATGGAAGTTCGACAACCTTGCGCAGCTTACCGTACTTACGCCTTGGCATAGCACTGCCTTGCAATGAAGGTCTTACAATATAGCGGTCAAAATCATGATTTTTTACGGAACCATGCCATTCCTTCAACAGATTTTGGAATCTTCAATGTTTTTCCTTTTCGGCCATCTTTGGATTTTTCTGTCTTTACTTTATTCCCGCCATCGTTTCCTTTGACGGTCTTAGCTGCGACTTTTTTGCTGGAAGCAACTGCTTTGGAAGCTGTTGATTTTGTCTTAGCCGCTGCTTTCTTAGCAGTGGATTTAACTTTAGAAGCGGCTGATTTTGTCTTTGTTGCTGCTTTCTTAGCAGTGGATTTTGCTTTTGATTTTGCTTTAGCAGTCTTGTTTACAGCATCAAGCAATTTTTTGGAAATTGCAGCGCTCAGCCCAGCTTTTGCCAATCCTTTCATTCCGGCTTTTTTCACGCCAGAAGCAGATTTAATTCCAGAATCACTGAGTTTTTTGGCTGTTGCTTTACCTACTCCTGGTAAAGCCATCAATGCTGCGAGAGGGTCTTTCTTCGGCTTAGCGGCCATATCTTCACCTGACCTTCCATGTAAGGCCCCCATGATGAACCCTTCTCCTATCAGGGGTATTTTGAAGGCTTAGCCATGACCAGTACCTAACATGCAGGAAGGACTAGACCCGCTAAAATCCGTCCTTTTCGCTCAAGTTAGAGATGCCGGGCCCACTCATGGATACGACCAGGAGGGTTTCTTGAGACCAAGTGCTCATCCTGCAAATATTTCAACGGTATATTTGGGAGATATTGCTCGAACATTGTTGAAAGTAATTCAAGGTAACAGCACTCCCGTGATGGATAAGAAGCCTGGCTTTGATGAACAAACGTGGAGCTTTTCTTGCCAAGCAGGAGATATCTCAATTACTGTTGACAGTTATTCATACTGGGGTTTTGGATTACTGACTAGGTGTTATGCTAACACGATTATTCTAGAAGGGCCATTGAATGAAAGAGCCAGCATCATATTCGACCTTGTAGCATCTTTATCTCACAAACCTTGGGAATTTTCCCGCAATGGCAAATTCAATTCTAAGGTCAGCAATATTCAATTCAACCAAAATCATTGGACTGAACATATTCAGCATGCAAAGGAAGAGTTGAATGAACTAATCGAGCACACTCTACTGGCAAAAGGAGATTCTGAAGATATTGAAATTGCTAGAAACGCATTAGCGGATGATAACGCACCAGCTGTGATGAGGGCATTGGCAAGAATTGAGGCTGAATCTATTGATGTTGAAGTTGAAGATGTTATTCCAGATGGTCAAATACTGAAAATTGACGATGATGAGATTCCGTTCGTCGATTTGTCTTCAAATGAAGAAGAATGAGCGCGCGTCGCGTTCATAAAGGAAATCATAGTCGGCGAGAACATGGCAAAGAAAGACGGCGGCGGTATTCAGCAAGCTGCAGGTCTGATTCGATACTTCGATGAAGAATCGGAAGACGCATGGAAAATCACACCTAGACAAGTGTATCTAGCTTGTATTGGATTATCCGGTTTCATCTACCTCATCAATGAGGGAGTTGTTGGCTGGATTATGGGTATGTTCTGATTACCTTAGAGGTTCAATCAACACAACTGAACCTTCGGTTCGAGCCATTCCTTGAGCAACTTGCATTGCTGTTTCTAAATCTAAAGTCGCTCCTAGCGTTCTAGGTCCATCTGTTTCATGAACGATCAATCTGTGAGTTAGATGTGTCAATGTTTCTTGGCTTATCCTCTCGAAAACCCATTTTTCATTTTCGATTCTAACCATCGCAGGAACCTCGACAAGAGGCCCCATATCGTCACCGGTAATCTTTGTTCTACCGCTCAGTCCTTGTAAATCTGCTAGTGGCTTCCAGGACCTTCTTTTTGTCCTCAAAGTCAATTTGTTCTTGTGGCTTACGCCTTCTCTAAATGCTCTTCCCATCAGGATCCCCATCCTTGGAGAATTACTTCTCCAAATCGCAATCGGATTTTATCCATTCATAAGAGTTGGGGGGACTTCCCATTTCTTAGATTGGTTTTGGCTTACTTTTTTCTAAAACCAAAGGCGAAGAAATTGAGATCGTTAGGGCTAACAATATTCCAACCAATACATGTCCTGATAAATCGGTTTGAATACACAGAATAATCGGGCTGAATGCAATACCACTACGCCAGCCCCAGGCTTCTGGTCGAGGGTGTGAATCAAAACCAAGAAGAGGCAATAGCATTCCAATAAGGCCAAGGCCTGTTACCGAAGCTGTCAACCATAGTGCAACTGCAACCGCTCCGTCTCCATCTCCAATACGATTCACCTGAGACACGGTTGCATATGTGATTGCATAAATCAGAGCGATGCCAACAATTGTCGAAAATGCCAAAGCGTTTGCTCGTCCTTCTCCAGCACCCAATTTCGAATTGATTTTATTTTCCAGGAATGGCATAAGTCCGATAAAAGTCATTGAGATAATTACTACAAACAATTCTCCAGACAATAATAAATCAGCCCATATCAACAAAACCGCAAGAATTGCGATAGCATACAATGCGCGTTGATTTTCGAATGAAATGGAGATGAAAATTAACTGGGCAAGTAAAATTCCAATGAATACTGATTGTATAAAGGCCTGAATACTCGATGAAAAGGAATACTCGTGTATTGTTTGATTTATTCCATCTTCAGGATACATGGTTAACAATAATACAAGGGTGATTATCCCAGAATAACCGTTGAGAAATTTCCTTGGAAGATTTTTGTTTACATAATATTGAGTGGAGATACATAACACGCTTACAATCACTAATACCGATCCTCCGGATTGATGAATTGTTTCAAATGGTGTTTGGACAAATGCAAGGATTGTAAACACCGCAGTTAGACTTGCTAACCACTTGCCCTTTTCCAGCAATGTTGAGAGAATCATCGACAAGGCAGAGATGAAAGCGAGTGTCGCCAAGGTTTCTGCCATGACACGCCCACGGGCAACTCTCCCATTAGACTTGCACAAGCAACAAGAGTGAGAGACCTGACCCCTCGCCATGGTGCGACCGGCCGACGAGGAGTTACTCGAACGCTTGAAAGGTACACCATTGACGGGTTTATCTCGTAGCCTCGGGATCGAAATCGATGAATGGTTGCCCGTTGCATCCTCTCCCCTTCCAGTCACTTTACGATTGACTCCCGGAAGACATGATGTCGATTGGACAAGAGGTATATTGGAATCCTTGGGTGGTAAAAGAATCCGGTGGATTAGTTCATCTGAGTCATGGGTTATGCCTTTCTCAAAAAGCGAATATCCTGATGATATGTCCAAGAAAATGATGGCATTGCTTCATGAGACGGGAAGAATCACGAGGCAAGAAGCGGTATCAATGCTACCTCCGGTAATCCTTGAACCAAAGGATGGAGAATTGGTAATGGATACATGTGCAGCACCAGGCTCAAAGGCAACTCAACTAGCAGAGGCAATCCCTAATGGATTAGTTTTGGCAAATGAACCATCTTCGGGAAGATTGAACCTGTTAGTAACCAATAGAGCAAGACTTGGATTAGCCAATATGCTCATCATGCAACATGATGGAAGGCACATTGGAAGAATGCCTGAACCTGGTGTGGATGGCGTTGTTGTAGACGCTCCTTGCAGTGGAACTGCTACTACACGAAAGAATCGAGAATTGTGGAATACTTGGACTCCTAAAGTTGGGAGAAGTCTTTTCCAATTACAATCAGATATTGCACATAGAGCTGCCCAATTATTGCGACCAGGTGGAAAAATGATCTATTCTACCTGTTCTCTAGACCCTATTGAAAATGAAGCGGTAGTTTGTGAAATTCTTAGAAAGGCTCCTTGGCTGAAATTGATCAATATTGATTGTGAAAGGCTACTACCTTCATTGGTTTGCCATCGCGGAATTGATGATTGGCCAATATTGGATGAAAATGCTGAGGTGGTTGAGTGGAATGGTGCTCTACCTAAATTGCCAGGATTATCTGAATCGATGCTCAATCCAAAACAAAGGGGATTGGAAGCGCCTGACTTATCTTATACAATCAGAGTAAATCAGCATGAGAATGATTCAGGAGGGTTCTTTGTAGCACTGTTTGAACATGTTGCAGAAAGAACGCCTGAAGGTATTGCAAGGTCAATGATTCTTCATAGAGAATTAAATCGAGAGCCTGTTGAATTAGCTCGCCAAAAAAAGAACAAGCATACAACAGTACAGGCCCCAGATGATATCGTTGAAGCGATATGTGGGAAATGGGGAATTGCGAAAGATGCGTTTACTTGGTGGCATCGTGGAAGACGGGTCAACCTTTCTAACACATTATCATACGATAGATTGTACAAACCAACCGTAGTCAACAAAAAAGGCGACTACTGGCCAGGCGAAGAATTCCATCCTCTGAGAGTGATTCATGTAGGCCAGCCAACGTTTACCGATAACAAAGGAATTTGGCGTACAAGACAAGAATCACTGGAATTGTTGAGGCCTCATTTGACCAAGGGTTTGGTTGACATCGAGGAGCAAACTCTGATCGCTTTATTGAAAGGCCATACACCATTAAGAGAAGAATTTGCAGTAACTATTGAAAGGGGTTCTTTCATACTTCGTTGTAAGGAATACTTAGTTCCTGTTTGGGTTGCTGCTAGAGTGTCTTTGATGTTAGACGATAAAGAAAGAGAAATTTTGAAAATGAAGTTGAACATCGAGTTGGAGGAAGAGGAATGAGAATCTTTGCTCTTTTCACAGTTCTTTTATTGGTGCCATTGGCTTCAGGATTATCTGACTTGACAATTTACTCTGAAGCCCATTTCAAGAGTCAAAAAGAAGCCCCTGTTTTGGTTGAATGGTTCCACGGAAACGGAGATGAAGACCAAACTGAGACACTTGCACAAATGGATAGAGACGGCGAAATCACATTGCTGCATTGGAGAACTGGAGCAGAACAAGAGGGCGGAGGTTTACCAGATGATGATGCAAATTCAAGAATGATGTATCATGGCATGAATAATACTCCAAATGTTGCAATAGATGGCTATCGCGAAAACATATCCGATATTGAAGCAGATGTAAGAATGAATGAAGTTGAAATTGATTGGAGTATACAACTTATTGGATCAACAGAAGTTGAATTGCTGAACATTACCGCACAATGGACAAACCCTCAAGCGCTTAATGGAGCAACTCAGATGCACTTATTCATCATTGAAACCCAAGCCGTTGATTCCAAAGGTAGAGAGGTCCAAAACCTCGTTCGAGATTGGGCACCATCATCAACATTTTATTTTACAAATAATACTAGTAACTCATGGAATGAAACGATTACAAAAGACCACTTGGATGGAGCGGGAATAAAACTGGGTGATGCCAGTCATGCGGACGAGTATGAGATTCTTCTGGTCATGATCGGTGGTTTTGAAAATGAAACTTCCAATCGCGTATTATCTATTCAGAGAGCTGAAATGCCAACTTATTGGCAATCTGTTGACCAGAGTTCAACGCTGACACCTGCTTTGCTGCTAATCGTCCTAATAATCTGTATAGGATTTATCGTGATGGCTGAAAGAAAGCGAGAGCAGGGTTTACCAAGACTGGAGGGGTCCTGGTCTTCGGAAGAGAATGTTATCGATTATCGAATTGTTGCTGGTTTTTCTGTCGAAATAGGAGATCTTACAATGGGTGAAGGATGGAGAACTAGTAACAAAATTCGCAAAGATGTTGTTGCTGCAAATACAGTGAAAGAAGGAAAGTTAAGAGTTACAGGGACTGGAGACTTATCGCTTCAATTGGCTGTGAAGGTTGACCAGTTAGGTGACTGGATTTTGGATTTGAATTTGCCAGACCCACGGTCGAATGATTGAATACTAAGCGCCTTCTGTGCTTACACATGGTTCTAGATTCTGTAGACCGTGCAATAGTCGAAGCGCTATGTGATGATGCAAGATTATCTCAGAGACAACTCGCTCAAAGAGTAGGGGTTGCTCAAGGAACGATTACCAATCGATTGCGAAAGTTGGAGAATGATGGTGTCATTCAAGGGTATGCCCCCATTTTAAGCGCTGAGTCGGTCGGTTGGGGAATGACTGTTATGGCAGGACTATGCATTGAAAAGGGCAAAATTATGGATGTTCAAAAACACATTTCTGCAGACCATAGAGTATTCAGCGTATACGATGTTACTGGAGATTGGGATTCGATGGTACTTGCACGTGTCAAGGACAGAAAGGACATGGATGATTTGACAAAAACCGTGTTCACGCTAGATGGAATCTCTCGGTCATATACACATGTTGTACTCAATACAGTGAAGGAATCAGGCGTCAGGTTGCCCGAGGAATGATGTTAGTGATTCAACACACATCGTGTCTGGTTTCATCGCTTTGGAAAGGGCTCTTCGTAATTCATCTGATGGTTTGATATCCAAACTTATCATTGAATCCATCAGCCTTCTCTGTAATCTTCCGCCCGTACGATCCCAGTCCATCAAAACTATGCAATTGCCATATTTTTCAGCAATGTAAACCACTACTCTGTCAACTGTCCAGCCGCGATTTAATTTCTCAATCGGGCCAGTAAAACCAAGGCTGCGTAACGCGGCCTCGTCCCTTTGTCCCTCTACCAAAATTACCTTGCCATTGGCGTTCTCTTCTATACCAACTTCTAACGCTCTGTGAGCCAGAGCATATCTCTGTTCACGATTCAACTAACCCCTCCAAAATCGATTTGATTTCATTAGCTGCAAGTCCTTTGATACTGATTTTTTTATTTCTAGTGGTTTGTCCAGAAACTACTGTTGCTGGTGCTGAAAATATTTTTGAAAGGACATTACAAACCGCATGATTTGCTTTACCTTTCTGTGCTTCGGCTTTTACAGCAACCTGAAGTCTGCCCCTCCAATCGTTGTACCCAACGATACCCTGGCGCGTAGAACCGGGTTGCACTTCAATCTCGATTAACACTGTTCCATCGAGAGTTGTTTGAATGCAAGATTCAAGGCCCACAAAATATCCCAATAGACGGAAGCACATAACAAACCTCCCTACGGGAGATGTCTGCTATACGCAATCAATTAATACGGCCATCTGACCGGTCGAAGCATGGGCGCTTCGCGTGAGTTGTGGCCGGATGAGTATACAGTGTTCAATATTCTGTATGATAAATTTCTTTTCTGGTCAATCGTAGTTGGATTATTCACATTTGCTTGGCTCCTAATCGCCGTACTGCGTTATCGCGAGGGTATAGAGCCTGCTGGCAAAGAAGAATTGAAAGTCGGAACTTTCCCTAAGGAGCGTCATCACTTCGACCTTGAATTGGCATGGTTCGTTGGACCAACAATTCTTGTCATCTGGGTAACGATTCTTGCATTCGGTTCGATGAACATTGTTTGGGGTGAAGTCGAGAAGTTGCAAAATGATGAAGACTCATTCACCGTTGAGGTTAACGGACTGCAATGGTACTGGGACTTCTACTACCAAGACGAGTTGACTTGGGAAGACATGGATACTGGTAATGATGTCACATGGGATATTATCTCGGGATTGTCGATCAATGCTAGCGAAAACGCAGCCACTGCATCTGTAACCTGGGGAACTAACACTGAAACTTTGGATTTATCTAATCAAACTTCTATGGATGTTCTATTCAATGAAATGATATTCCAAAGCGTGGAAATTCTAGATGCTGATGGAACCGTTATTCACCGATGGCAACATATTCCAATCGAGCACAAGATGAGTGGAGATTTGATTATCCCTTGTGATACAAATGTACTATTCAACATCCACAGTATGAACCCTGAAAGGGAAGCTAACTTCGATGCTACAAACACCTACCAAGGTGTCCAACACGCTTTCTGGCTTCAGGAATGGGGAATGAAAGAAGATGCTGTTCCAGGACTTGAAGGTGGAACTTGGATGTATGTTCAACCTAACGAGGCTGGGACTTTCCCAATCCGATGTGCAGAATACTGCGGTAAAGAGCATTCTCTGATGTACGGACAAGTAGAGGTTGTTGCCAAAGAGGGTATGACTTGTGATGCTGACTTTGGAATCTACTTTGACCACAAGGAGGACTTAGAATGAAGGCGCGTAGTGTTGCAATTCTTGCGATTCTTCTAGTCGCTCTAGCTTCATCTACATCATTCGAAGCAAGACAGGCTGGTATCGGCGGCGGAGGAGATGGCGGGTGTTCTTGTCACGGTGGAATGACTGCTAACACAGTAATCACTGTTGATGGGCTTCCTGACACATTCAATGCTTCTGAAGAATACTTCTTCACGCTAACGATCACAAACGATGATGTCCCTATCGACAATCCTGACCAGAACGGTGGATTCAGAATGATTTTGACTGGTGGAGGAGTTCTAGAATCCGTACCAGACGTAGATGGACACACCACCCAAGAGCTGGATGGTGGCCTAACTCACACTCTGGATACCAATGATAGAAGAGTCTGGGAATTCAAGTGGACTGCGCCTGCTGACGATACCGCTATTGCTGACTTCCTAATCTATGGAAATGCTGTCAATGGAAATAGTGTTGCAGATACTGATGGCTCCGACCAATGGAACAAATTAGAACTCTCAGTACCTGGATTAAATGCAAATCCTAGTGCTCCTAGCGCTGCTGCCTTAACAATTCTAATGACTGTAATCGGATTAGCGCTTGGACTAATCCTGATAGGAAGTATGTGGGTATTCTACACCCGTAATCCAGATAGTTTCTCTATCGGAAATTTCTGGGCATATCTGAAGCCTTGGCTAACTACAACCGACCACAAGCAAGTTGGTATTCTGTACTTCCTGTATGGATTCTTCTTCTTCCTTGTAGGAGGATTACTAGCACTACTATTCCGTATACAGTTAGCACTCCCTGAGAATGATTTCCTTACTCAGGCAGAGTATAACTCATTCTTTACCCTCCACGGAACAACCATGATTTTCTTAGCTGCAATGCCAATGATTGCTGGATTCATGAACTACATTCTACCTCTACAGATAGGTGCTAAGGATTTGGCTTTCCCAAGAATAAATGCGCTTGGATTCTGGCTAATTGTAGCCGCTGCTCCTCTAATC
This sequence comes from Candidatus Poseidoniales archaeon, assembly GCA_003602415.1. Taxonomy (GTDB): domain Archaea; phylum Thermoplasmatota; class Poseidoniia; order Poseidoniales; family Poseidoniaceae; genus MGIIa-K1. The sequence continues at coordinate 21,636 of QQSK01000016.1, forward strand.
TTCACTGGAGTTTGGAGTGGAGAAGCTGCTGACATCACATGGGTTATGTATCCGCCATATTCGAGCCTAACCGGTCAAGCGGGAGGGCCTAATCCAGGAACTATTGCATTCATATCTGGTATTGCATTACTTGGTGCATCCTCTACCCTATCTGGTGTCAACTTCGTTACAACTACCTTCACTATGCGTGCAAAGGGTGTTGGATGGATGAGAATGCCTCTGTTTACTTGGTCTGTTCTAATCAGCGTGTTCATGCTTTATGTCAGCCTACCTGCATTCGTTATCGGTGTATTCTTCCTATTGTTCGATTCAACAATCGGAACCACTTTCTTCACAGCAGGTGGAGACCCGCTATTGTTCCAGCACTTGTTCTGGTTCTTCGGTCACCCTGAAGTATACGTGGTTGTAGTTCCTGCATTCGGAATTGTTTCTGAAGTTCTAGCAACTAGTGCAAGGAGATCTATTTTCGGATACAGGTCAATGGTCTACGCCATGGTCGGTATCGGTGTTGTTGGATTCATTGTATGGGGACACCACATGCTAACTAGTGGTATGAGTCCTGCATGGCGTGCTGCTTTCATGATTACAACTATGGCTGTTGCAATTCCTACCGGTGTTAAAATCTTCAATTGGCTTGCAACTCTTTGGGGTGGAAGCCTTGTGTTCAAGACACACACATTATGGTCACTTGGATTCTTGATTACTTTCACATTAGGTGGATTATCTGGAATGTTCTTCCCTGTTGCAGGATTGGACACACAATTCCATGATGGATACTTCGTAGTAGCGCACTTCCACTATGTATTCATTGGAGGAATTATCTTCGCACTATTCTCTGGAATATACTACTGGTTCCCTAAGGTAACTGGACGCAAGATGAATGAAACACTAGGACTGTGGCACTTCTTAATCGCATTCTGTTCGTACAATGCTGCATTCTGGCCAATGCACGCTGTAGGAATTATGGGTATGCCAAGAAGAACACACACCTATGCGGCAGATGCTGGATTCGCTGAATTGAATATGGCGATTTCCACTTTCGCAATCATATTCGGAATTTCCCAGTTAATTCTGGTTTGGAACATTGTACGCTCGGTCAAGAAGGGCGAGAAGGTCGGAAAGGATCCATGGGGCGGTTGGTCACTAGAATGGGCAGTTACCTCCCCTCCTCCAACGCCTTCATTCGCAGTTGAACCTACTCAATACGATGCTAACGAAGGAGTTGAGCACCATGAAACGAAACTCGAATCCATGTTACGGGCGCCGTTTAGAGCGATGAGTAATCTCTGGAATAAGGAGGTGAAAGAATGAGTGGAAGCCTACACCCTGAAGTAAAGAATGAGATTTGGATGAAGACCGTCTTAATCTCAGTAGTCTTACTAGTGGTTGGAATTATTGGTTATGCAGTGCTTGCTGGCGGAATTGGAACAATGAAACACCACGCTTGGGAAGATGCTCATGATGACCTCGACCAAGCTGAAGCTGATTGGAATACGGCGAATGAAACTGGTACATTAGAAGACAAAGAAGCCGCAAGTGATGCATGGGATACTGCTCACCATGCAGACATCGATGCTCATCTTTCATTCCTAACTTGGGATACTGCCGGTAAGACGATTTTAGTGATGTTCATCATCTATGCAGCATTCTATGGAATTGCTGGTTTCTTCAACAGTATTCAACCTGAAGATGATGACGACCACCATTATGGAGATGACCATGAAGAACATCATGGTTCTGCATCTCCTATTCTGATGGCTGGTGGTATCATGCTATTCATGATGGGATTCCCTGGGTTCGTTACAACCTGTAAAGCATTACTAGGACTAGATTATGATGCTGATATGGGCGGATTTGTACTATCTACAATTGGTAGTGCGATTCTCATTATTGGAATTGGTAACTGGTGGAATGAAGACCTGAAGGGACACTATGAACAGATTGCAACATCCCATCCATTTGCTGGACAAGATATTCGCAAGGCTGGAATGTGGATCTTCCTAATCTCTGAAACCATGGTTTTCGCATCTTTCTTCTCATCCTATCTGAGAATGAGAACTGGTTGGTGTACTGAATGGGCATATAATGCTGGAAAGTGTGATGTTGTTGACACTACTACTGCTTCAGATTTGTTGAGGCACGACGTTATGACATTACTGCCTGGTGCGATAAACACCTTTGCGTTAATTATCTCATCCTATACCATTGTTCTAGCATTAAAGGCTGCTAAGGATATCAACTGGGAACCTTCATCAAATCCTCTTTTGGCTAAACTATTCCCTACAAGGAAGAAGGCTGTTAGAAACTACCTGATTGTGACCTTGTCGTTAGGTTCACTGTTCATTATTCTGAAGTTGGTTGAGTGGAGTCACCTAATCGCTGAAGGATTTACTATCGATACACAAGCAGGTTCGATATTCTATGTTGCAACCGGTGCTCACGGACTTCACGTATTCATCGGATTGCTAGTTATGCTATTCATGATCTTCAAGGCTGATGCTCTTGAAGAAGGATACAACGAAGAAAACGGTCAAGGAATCGAATACTTCGGTTTGTATTGGCACTTTGTGGATTTGGCTTGGGTAGCCATCTTCCCAGCATTCTATCTATACTGAGGCGATATTATGGGCGAACACAAGTATACAGGACCGATAGCAGGATTATTTCAGAAAATGGCAGATATGATTGGGAAAGATGTTTATTACGTCAATTTCCTAATCCTAATGTTCTTCACATTGTTTGAAGTTGCAGCTGTTTTCTTTGAAGTTATTCCTGGAACAGATATTGAAATCACCCGAGGCGCGGTTTGGGGTGTACTAATCGTTGTTGGAATAATCAAAGGATATGGAATCGCTGCATTCTTTATGCACTTGAAGGGAGACCCTTTCATCTACACAAGAACAGCTCTATTCCCTATTCTATTTGCAGCACTAATGCTATGGGGAATAGGATTATCCAACCCTGATGGAATCGACAATCTGCCTGCTTGGTGTACTCCTAACTGGGATTACTCATACGTTACTGAGTGATATTCTACTGTGAATAATAACCACCTAGGTTTCATTAATACCCTCTTACAGGGCATTACATGCGCTGGGTTGCCGTTTCTTTGGTTACGTTACTTTGCATCTCAACTATTCCAGTAACTACTGCTGGCGGAGATGGTGTACACTGGAATGGATATGTGTTAGATAGAAATTCTATTCCAAACAGAGTTCTAATCGACCAAAATGCTGAGCCATACTCACTTCATACCGGTAATGCTGATGTCATAGTTGTAGCATTTATTTTCACTACATGCGTTGATGTCTGCCCGGTAATTACCAACAATTTAATTGAGGCTGAAAGCCAACTCGGTGGTATAGATTATCAATTTTTATCGATTACTGTTGACCCTGCAACAGATACACCTGAGGTTTTGAAAGAGTACATGGATGATAGGGGAGCTACCTGGCCTCATCTAACCGCTAATCTATCAGATATGGAATTGGTTTGGGATGACTTCCAGATTTCTGTAATCACTGAAGAAATTGAAGAGCATGAACACTCTGAGAATAATGATCATGACAATCACGATGAAAATGACCGAGGTGAAGGCGAAGATGCTGGAGACGAAGGTGATTCACAAGACCGATTTGAGTCTACAGTTACAGTTGTAATGCCAGACGGGAATGAATCTGTTAATGTCGTCAACCCTACCGGATGGAACCAATTAACCGCTGCGGCAGAACAAAACGGTTGGACTGTGAATGCCAGTGAATCTGAATGGGGACATTTCATTACAGGAATAAATGGTGATGATTCGCCTGATGATTATTCCTGGTGGTGGGAATTACATTCTTGGAATGAAACCAGTGAATCTTGGATGGGGTCTTCTGTAGGAATTGATGATATCGATACAGGTATGCTTGCATTTGCGCCTAATTCGACCGATGATACTACCATTCCAATGCCCGATTTAAGAAATGATACCTTTGTGATTGTACAATCGAATGGAAGTAATGATTCTTCGGTTCTAACTCAAATCAACGCTTGGCACATGAGTCTTGCAGCATTGAATTCCTTTGATGCCCCCAAATCGGAATGGGGGCATTACATGAGTTCCATTGAAGGTGTTTCAGCACCTACTGATTATTCTTGGTGGTGGCAATTGCATTATTGGAATACCACTACTGAATCTTGGGCTGAAAGTATGCTTGGAATGGATAGTTTACACGACCAAATGCATATTGCTTGGGCACCTAACTCGACCATGGATAGTATGATTCCTGAACCGAGAATGCAAGAACGAATGATATGCCATGATATGAATACTCATGAAAACACATCTCATGATAACCAAGAGGACTGTGAAAATGCAGGTTTCATTTGGGTAACCGTTGAAGATAATTCTGGAAATGGAGACCATGGGGAAGAAATGATTCACAAACTGGGAGTGGTATATCCTGATGGAACTACAGAGATGTATGAAGGTAGATACAGTGGAATGCAAATGGTTAGTGCATATGAGCACTCAATAAAAACTCTAAATCAAAATGAAATAAATCATTCAATGGAAAACGGTTCTGTATCTTCAATCGATGGCATGTCAAGTGAATATCAATTATATGTGTGGCACGAATTAGGACAATATAGTCATTGGATGCCGACTTCTGATTCTGCAAATGAGAGTATATTGATGGAAAATTACAATCACTATGCTTGGGTTGCTGAGAATCAAAATGGTTCAAGCCTAGTTTCTCCAATGATTGATGATGAAGATGAGCAACATCCAGCGACTTCAACTTCACATTCTACTCAAACATTTATCCTAAATAGTGATTGGAAACCAAAGGTTGTCTTTACAGGATATGATTGGAATGTCGATCTATTCGTTGATGATATCAAGCGTGCAGCTGGAGGCTCTAACGACCCACACGATCATGATGATAGTATTCCTGGATTCACTTTTGTTCTTACTTCAGCAAGTCTAGGTCTTGCAATTATTGCTTCTCGTCGTGAAGATTAAGCAAGGATAGATTCTTGAAAGAATTGCTCCCCCACCGAATCAAGCGGAGATCGCATAGCCTGGTATTGCGGTGGACTTGAAATCCACTGTCCCTGTGACACGGGAGTTCGAATCTCTCTCTCCGCGCTTACTTCAAATCCAATTTATTTTGCTTCTAAAGGATAGGGTTCATCAACTCAAGGTGCCGTAGGCACTTCATGGCCCGCCCACATTTGCGTATCGGGATGCTGCTGGTTCTGCTCATGTTCATGTCGGGTTGCATCTATTCCACTACTCCAGAATGGGGTACTGGCGATGGTCAGTTAAAGGTCGAAATCAATGACAACTCTGCAGATATACAATCTGAACTTGGCGATGGTTTTGATGAAAGCGTTCCTATTGTTGATTGTGAAGGTTCTAAATTCAAAGTTACTGGATTGTTGATCTCCTCGACAATTTATGATTCCCATCCTGACATGGATAATATCGAGTCTGCAATGGGTGCTGCCGTAATTATTCACACGATGACTTGGAATGAAGCAAGTGGAGTAGAGGAAGGCACTGCTGGACGCATTAACGTCAAAGAATGGAGCTCTCCAGTAAACCCAACTGAAGCTGTTGGAAGCAAGTTATCTGAAAATGAAGATGATTGGGAAGTAATTGGAATTATTCCTGGTTCAGAAAATATTGCTGATGGATTGAATGTGCTAGAACACTGGCATCAACCGATTGAATTGAGTGGTTATGTTTTGGAGACCGACGGTGTTCAAAGTGCTACTGAAGAAGGATGTGAACTTGATGGCCAAGGTCATGGAATGGTTGTTACCAATATCAAAACCGAGCAAGGAATTGTCAGCAAAAATGGCGATAGCGATGATGAGTATTCCCTTGGAGACACTGATATCTTTGGAGGATGGACATTTATTCTATTCTTCCTAATCGTTGGAATTGGTGGAGGAGTTGGACTATTCATATTCTCTACTATGGTGATTAGGCAAGGTGCTAGAGCAACTGCAGAGGCTCTTTTAGGAAGAGAAGGCTTTGCTAAAGCAATACAGATGAAAAAAGACATCAAGAGTTCTAGGAAGGCTGGAATTGAAAGTATTGAAGATAGGGCTGCAAGGCAGCGTAAATCATCTCCACCTCCTAAAAAGTCCAAAGAAAAGGATGTCGCCATTCCCGGTTTTAGCCTTGATAATGTTCTTGCTGCAGGAGACAGTGATGATTCTCCAAAGGCGTTTGGTGGAGGAGGTTCGGTAGTTGTAACCTCTGAGGCAAAAGAGATACAGCAAACACAAGTTGTTTCATCGGTGGTTAATGATATTCCTTCCAGTACTCCTATGCCTTCAGCCGGAGTTGTTACCAGTCAGAGTGAAGCGCCTGCAAAGAAAGGTCATTTCTCTGCTTCGATGGTGAGCTCCAGATCACAAAGCCCAGCAGCATCCAATGCTCCCACTAAGGCAAGTAAACCCGTTAAGCGCAGAGCTGTAAAGAAGAGGGCTGCTAAGCCTGTCGAGCCTGAACCTGCCCCTGTAAAGAATAAGCGAGCCTCAATTTCTGATGATGAGGAATTCAGTGATTTCTCATTCTAAGCCCAAGGAACATCCTTTGAGCCTCGAACAAGTAATTGCTCAGTATGCCATTCAAGAGTCGCTGGGCTCACAATGATTGGTTCGCCATCTGCTTGAACCCATGTGGAAAGAGGCAGTGGTTTTTCGCAAATATTTCCATCTGAATCCACAGGTTTGATTTCAATTCTGTTAGCCTTTTGCTTGGTAATACCCCACTTTCCAATATGCTTACCTTTTTTCATTGGACCCATCAAAGATAGCATTGCAATTCTCGAAAGACGAGGAGCGTATACAATAGTTCCATCTTTATCCAACGGAGTTACTCCTGGGCATACTTGGTATCCTCCACCGAATGTTTCTCCCGTTGTCGCAGCAAACATAGTGAAGTCAAGGATTTCGCCTTCCGCTTCATCAAGCTTCAACCAAACCTTTCTTCGTTTCCAAAACGGAATTGTAGTAACTCCAAGATATGTGTATTTCTTGTTACCTTTGATCCACTTTGCCCGATATAATTTAGCGCGAGAAATAGCACTTGTAATGCCAGCATCAGATTCCAAGAAAACCCAACGCACAATTCGACCATCATTTTGTGCTTCTCCATCCCATTCATTCGCAGAAGGTGCTGGATAATCTCCAGTGCTAGATGCAGGGAACCCTTCTAGTCTCCATGCAGCGCACCTTCTATCGGTTCCATTCACCAATACATCGATTGCAGCATCGATATCGGTTCTAGAAATACCGTGTGTGATTGCATAGTCGTTTCCTGAGCCAAATGGAAGTATACCCAACGGTATATCTCCTCCTCTCAATGCACTAGATACTTCGTGCACAGTCCCATCTCCTCCTACCGCTACAATCAATCCCTCAACGCCTTGATTTCTCAAATCCCATGCAATTTGGCTAGCATGCCCTACTCTCTCGGTGACGTAGGTATTGACTTCAAATCCACGAGATTCCAATTTTGCAACAACAGAAGGCCACTTTTTACCACATGTATGGTCCCTGCTGGCCGGATTAACGATGCAATGTAATGGTCCCATTGATGTAACGAGGAGAGGTTGAAGACATCAATGCTATTGTTCGATAAAGCGATGCACTCATGTCTAATGCCTAACCAGCGGGTAACATGACTTGGAGCGCGGAGCAGGTTGAGTTCATGCAACTCGCTCTTGAGGTTGCTGAAAGAGGGAGAGGTAGAGTCAAGCCTAACCCACTAGTAGGGTGTGTTCTAGTAAAGAATGGAGAAGTGATTGCTGAAGGTTGGCACGACCACTTAGGAGGATTACATGCCGAACAAATGGCAATACATGATGCTGAAGAAAAAGGACACAATACCAACGGTGCTGTGGCCTATATCACCCTGGAGCCTTGCAACCATTTTGGAAGAACTCCCCCCTGTACTGAGGCTCTTCTTTGGGCAGGAATAAATCAAGTGATTATCGCTCATGGTGACCCAAATCCTTTGGTTCGTGGAAACGGAATTTCGGTTCTAAAAGAAGCTGGATTGAAAGTTGATTCAGGTTTGCTAGAAGATTTAGCCGCAGAACAAATGCGTGAATTTTTGCATTGGTGTGAAAAAAGGCGGCCATTCGTTACTGTAAAAATCGCAACCGATTCCAACGGTTCAGTCGACGATTTGTCAGAAAACTCTGGACGATTCACCAGTTCAGAGTGTTTAGAAAAAGTGCATGAATTGCGTAAAGATTGCTGTGCAATACTTGTAGGAGCTAATACTGTTATTCGTGATAATCCTGAATTGACCGTTCGATTGGTTGAAACAGAAAGGCAGCCACTTAGAATCATTATTGACCCAAATAACCGAATTGATGCGTCTTCAAAGGTCTTGAATGATGAGTTTTCAACAAAGCATCTTCACAGTGATTTCAGAGGATTATCTGCAATGTTAGATATGCTTGGAGATTTAGAAGTTCAGAGATTGTTAGTCGAAGGAGGGCCAACAACAATCAACCATTTCTTGGAAGAGAATTTGGTCGACGAATTTATTCATGTACAATCTGAAGTAACACACATTAAACCGGTGATGAGTGATTTTGATCTTTCAGTATTCAACAAAGTTACTACTACAAATTGGGGCAAAGAAACCGTGAATATTTACACGAGGTGATTGAATGCAACCGAGTGATGCAAACACAATCATTGCGTTACGAGGATGGCATCCTGCAATATCTAGAGCAGAAGCGGTGTCGATGTTTTCAGAAGCAAATATTCACCGTACAGATGCTAGAAGACTGCTAATCGCTGAGGGAGAAAGCCGTTGGGAGAGAGCGAGTATCATGTCTGGATGCGAATGTGTCCTCACGGAAGGCGGAATCGCAAAGTGGGAATCAATCACTGCCTTACTAGAGTTAATCGATGCCAAAAAGATGGATGATATGGCAGTAAATTGTTGGCGCCACGAGGGGAAAATCCCAGTTGCCACCAAGGATATTGAAAGGCAAATCGGTGGTGCTTTTCACGATGCAGGTTCAACATTCAATCTAGAAAACCCAAAGCACAGATTTGGAGTTGTATTGGATGCTTCTGCAGGATATGTGGCATGGGGGTGGATGGTTGGCCAAGGCCCTGGCAAACACGGATGGTCTGCTATGAGAGCAAACAAAAGGCCGTTCTTCCGACCTGTAAGTCTCGAGCCCAGACTAGCAAGGTCAGCGGTAAACATTGCTGCTGGTACAGATGATGGTTATGTGATTGATCCGATGTGTGGTACTGGAGGGATTTTGATTGAAGCCGCATTAACAAATCGTCCAACCTTAGGAATTGATTTTGACCCCGTGATGGTTGATGGCTCAAAGCAAAATATCGAATGGGCAGGCGTTGATGCTGAAGTGAAAAGAGGCGATGCAACACGATTTGATTTGCCTGATAATGTTGCAGCAGTAGTTGTTGACCCTCCTTATGGAAGAAATTCTCGTGGTGATGAAAAACTACTCGAAGATACGATTTCCAATATAGTTAGACAGAAAATCGCATGCAAATTTGTAATTATTTTACCAACCGAAGCTGGCACCGATAATTTGGACGAAGCGATAGATTGTGACATTGCCATACCTGGTCTTGTAATTGAAGAAGCATATGGAATTCCGGTTCACAAATCGCTAGGCAGAGTCATGATTATCGCTTCAATTTCTCCTCGAGATTGAGTAATCGGTGTGCATCGTCTTCTGTCGGTTCTTCGAACTCATCGGTATGAGGGCACAATTCATCTAAAATTGCTAAATCTTGTTCATTGAGTATTGTTGGATAGGTCTTACAACCCAAAGGTCTGCTATCGTAAACCGAACAAACTCCTGGTGATGTTGGAAGTGCTGATGCTGTCGCCAAAAACACACAGGCTTTGGTTTCTTGATTATTCAAAAGTCGTCTAATTCCATTCTCGTCTTTACTGCAAAATTGATCTTCAGACAAGCCTGTTCGTCTGGAAAGGCGACTTGCTTCGGCCGCAGTGATTGGCATCACGGTCTCCCTACAGCACATACTGCAGGCTTTACGCACGCACGGAGAGGTGCCTCCCATAATTCACCCACTCAAGTCAAGCACTTCAATAAGCGCGAGGGTGTGATTCAAGAAGGGGTGGCTTTTGGGCCGTCTAGGGCAATTAGGGTAGTCTGGATATCCTTTCGGCCTTCGGAGCCGAAGACGTGGGTTCGAATCCTGCATTGCCCGCTTAATTTCTACCCTTTAGCCGTGAGGCTCAAGTGTGTCCGACTCCAGCCCTAACCATGGGCTGCAATTTACGTGACCTTGCAAACGCTGACAATACTACAATGGAAGCGATGAAAGGAAAGAAAGTAGGAATTGACAGTTTTCTACTAGCATTCCAATTTCTAACCACTATTCGAGACCGGTCTCCAACAGGAGATGGCGGGCCACTAAAGGCCGACAATGGCAAAGTTGTAGCTCATCTGATGGGGTTCTTATCCAGAGCATCCATGATGCTATCAAAAGGAATCAAACCGGTTTTCATCTTTGATGGAAAACATCCCGATTTGAAGAAGGATGAAATGGCAGCACGCCGAGAAAGGCGCGAGCAAGCCGAGGCTGAATGGAAAGCCGCTCTTGAAGCGGGAGATTTTGCAACCGCACAGAAGATGGCTCAAAGATGTGTGAAGTACACACCTGAAATGGTTGAAGAATCGATTGAGATGTTGTCATTGATGGGCATTCCTGCATTTAGAGCTGAAGCGGAAGGAGAAGCACAAGCAGCGGTTATGGCGGCAAATGGACAACTGGATGCGGTTGCGACTCAGGACTGGGATGCACTACTATACGGCGCACCGGTAGTTATCAGAAATTTCACCACAGATGGAAGCAAGAGGATGGGGCGAGTGGTACGCGCTCAAAGAATCGAGTTGGAGCAGATTCTCAAAGACAATGATTTAGACCGTGATCAACTAATCGACTTAGCAATAATGATTGGAACTGATTTCCATCCTGGTATCAAAGGAATTGGACCAAAAACTGGACTCAAATTGATTAAAGAATTCTCAACTATTGAAGCGGTGTGCTCTGCTAAAGACAAGCCAGTACCTGAACGACTTGATGAGATTAGAGAGGTTTTCAGAAATCATCCAGTAGTGGAAATACCCAACCAAGAATTGGTTCAAGGGGATGTTGATGTTGAAGGCCTGAAGAAATTCTTAATCGAAGATAGGCAATTTTCTCAAAAGAGATTTGATAATGCAATGGAACTGCTTGAACAAGCAGGTTTGGTAAGGACTGGAGGACAAACTTCACTATTTTCGTTCTGATATGAAACGAAGAGGGCTGGCAAGAACCGCCTGCCCATCCCATTCAGAAATTACGCCCCTAGCAACACTTTGAGCATCTGCTAATGCCTCGCTGATTTTGTTTATCGGTGAGGTTGGAATACCTTCCAGCAAATCACAAACTTGGGTTTTTGACATATTGATTACTTTTGATTGGACCACTGAAACAACATCCTTTCTGGAATCTACTCTTTCTTGATTGGTTTTCCAATTATTTTCGAAATCTAAATGTTGAGATAATGTATCGAATTGAGCATCGGAGCCTACCGCAATTACAACCCACCCGTCGTTTGCTTGGAAGGCTTGATACGGCACTAGATTTGGATGCCCTGAACCTAGTAGGCCAGGGTTTTCACCACTTACGAGTTGGTTTTGTCCTTGATTTGCAAGAGAGGCTATTGCGCAATCCCATAGCGAAATATCTAGGTGATTGTAGACTCCTGTTCTCTCTTTTTGAAACAATGAGGCCAATATTGCATTACCTGCATAGAGCCCTGTAATGATATCTATCCAAGCAACACCAACCTTCACTGGCCCACCATCTGGTTCCCCAGTAATACTCATTATACCACTCATGGCTTGTAAAGCAAGATCATATCCTGGCTCCTGTGACCTTGGTCCACTTTGTCCAAAACCAGTAATTGAACATAGGATTACATCTTTTGGAATGGGGCCGATTAGTCGCTCTAACTGTCCTGGCCTGAAATTCTCGATTACAACATCTGATTGTGAGATTAGGAGTTGAATCTTATCCTTATCCTCTTTCAAATTATGAAAGATGATTTCTTTACCACGATTACATGACAGATGGTAGGCTGCATTTCCATCCGGCAGGAATGGTGGACCCCAGCCTCTTGTATCATCTCCCCATGGAGCCTCGACTTTGGTAACTTCCGCACCAAGGTCAGATAACATTTGAGCGCAATATGGGCCGGCTAAAATTCGAGATAAATCCAATACTTTAACTCCATCAAGAACAGCGTTCATTTTCACCACCCCATGTATACAAACGGTAATTCTCACTAACTCCGTCCGCTCCTTCAAACTCAACTTCTACCCAATTTTCAGGAGAAGATGAGTCTACATCCACGTAGAAAATGATGAAATTCACATCGTGTAATTCGCATCGATCTAGTTCTCCTTTCCAATCAGAATTAGAAGTTCTCCAAATGCCGTCATTATCCAATTCACTGTAGGGGTCTGATGAAAATTTGATTGAGTATAGTCTATGCATCGATAATGGTTCATCCGAGACGAATAAAATGTCTTGGTTATCAGATAGCTCAGATTCCAGATGTTCTCCTATTGCATCTGTTCCTCTTTGCCCGGTAGAAGAAAGAACTGCAGCATTGATAATCAATAACAAAACCACTAGAGAGACCGTTATTCGATTTTTATTGGGGGTTGAGAATATGTCGTCGAAATTTCCTTGGAGCATACGTCCAAACCACAGAGGTACAAGTAACAAAGAGAGATACCTAGGATTGTTCCTAAACGAATACACGATATCAAAGAATGATGAATCTAAAGATACTGCCTCTGTAACCCATAAAGCAGCAACCCAGCCTACCAAGCATGATGCAATCATCATCGAGGCACGATTGATTAGAATTGATTCATCTGTAGATTCTGTATCTTGATTAACAAGAATTAACATTCCGCATTTTACGAATAGGAAATACCCAATAAAAGCGGAAAGTAACGCTGGAATAATGTCTGGGTTAGAAAGTTCAACTTCATTCCTAAACAAGATTACACACTGGACAAGTAGAGCAAACAGGGCAACCTGTATCTGATTCATCTGTAGTCGACATGCAACTAATACAACCAAAATTGCAGGGATTACATACCATAATGGCATCCCTTTGAATGACAGAATAACTATTGCGCATAGAATAGGAGAAAGCCACCAAGAGTTGATTTTATTTTCATTCCTCATCGCCTTGATAATCGAGTAAGTTGCAATGGTCACAATCAGCAAGATTACTCCCTCTTGGTAGACTCTTCCAGTTGCTCTAATCAAGGGTGGATAAATCGATGCTAGAGCGGTCAATTTCAGCGCATTGTAATTACCAAAAAGGTCTCGAGTCGCTAAAAATATCACTGCCAAACACCCTAGTCCACCGACCAATCCAAGCACATGCAAAGTTGTGGCCGTAGGTGAGAATGCTGTAAACCACATTTCAATAATCAAATGCCATGCAAACCATTTGTCATCGCCTGCAACCTCTGTAGGTGTAGAACCGTTCTCAGACCTCAATTCTCCCCACTCAAGGTGAGCATCCCCGTCATCCATACCATCTGCAACATATGATGCATGGACATAAGCATCTAATCCAAGCGGCATTAATGCCGCTGCTAAGAAATGCATCATTATTCCAAGGATTAGAAGACCCTTCCAGTACTTCTTCTCCATAATGGCTCCTGAAGCGATGAAGTCTTGAGCCCTTTGGGCTCATTCCATCAACAAAGGTGGTTTCCAGTGTCCGTCGTTTCTGCGGTGATCTAGAATATGCCAATAGACGGTTTCTTCTGCTTCGTCCGGTAAGACGAACGGACCTAATTTCTTCCATGCTCTTTTTGCATTCCACCGCAGAATCGGTATCGAAAGTGCAGGCCCACAGGTTGGGAGTTTGAATTTACACAACCAGGGTCGGCTGATTAAACCTGAATCTTTCAGTGCTTTCTCAACAGCATTCCAATCTTTCCAAGGCCCGGCTTTTTTCCTAACCAACCATGATGGGTTTACGCTGCTATCTAACTCAAACCCGGCCTTTGCAATAACTGGGGCCATCCATGGTGCAATATACCCCGCAGGAGCCCTAAACCAAGGCCTCCAAGCATCTCCTGCAAACTTATGCAATTTGACATCTGCTTCGACCAGTGCTGCAAGTAATCCATCCGCATCTTCAGGAAATGCAGACCAACATCGGTGAGTAAGACCATGACATCCAATAGTGACTTGAGGATGGTGTGAAAGCAAATCTGTCAGCCATTCTGAAAACACTTCGTCATCTAATTGATCTGCGATAACAAATATCGTTAATGTGACCTGGGTTCTATCCAACCATTCCCTGAATGCTTTCATCGCATCTAGCATTTCACTTGAAGTGCCTTGGTGAGGTGTGCCTTTCGACCTTGTAGGATGGCCTTGTGATTTAGGAGTATGACGTATGTCATCAGAATCGACGGTCAGCCAGACCGGCCTCATCTAATCACCACGATTTAGTTGCACCAAATGCAAAACGTGTGGAATTGTTCTATTATTGATTTCAATAGGAACAAATCCTTCTATTGCAAGGCCTTTCCATTTTTCACAAATCGATTTGCAAACAGCTAATCCTGCTTCATTATGTGGATGAACTGTAATTTCGATTAATGACTGTTCAGTTCGATCGGTTTGCCATGTGAAGATTGCATCTACACAAGCGCATGCTATTCCCTTTCGTCTCCAATCTTTACGCACCCAGTATCCCAAATTGTAAGCCGAAGCCGCAAGTTGTAATTCATCACCTAATCCAATCATTCCAACGAAACTGTTGTCTTCGAGTGAATGGATAGCCCAGAAATGAATCGTGTCTCCATGAGTATGCATTTCTAAATCAATCATCAAATCTGCAATCTGCCTTCTAGCATGATCTCCGTCTTTAAGCCAAGGTAATGCAGCCTTTGCTGCTTCAGGGTCTTCGTGATATGCTTCTGTGACTTCTGGCAAAATTCGCCTGTTAATCGGGCGAAGAATTACCTCGTCGTTAACAGGTAATTCTGGTGTTTGCAAAACTATCCCTCCTAAACTCCAAGATAAGCTACTGCAGATGATACATGTTCATTTCCTGGCAACAATACATTTGCAGAATAAAGCATTGTTTTTACTTCATCTATCCTGCCTAATTGTTTCAAAACCATTCCGATATGATAGATTAGGTCGACGTTTTCTTGTGAAAGATGTGGACCTAAACTATCGATAGTGTTAGCGGCTTCATCGACTTTACCACTCTTGACTTGTTCCAATGCTAGTACTACTTCGCGGTGGACTTGCCTAGGGTCCCAAGGTTCAGATGCCGCCCATGGCCAAATTCGAGTTGGGATTTGAGGAACTGGAGCTTCGATAACATCTGTTACCTCAGGCTCTACTTCCGGACCTACTTCTGGCTCTTGCACATTTTCAGTTTCCATTTCGATTTCGGGAGTTGCTACTTCTGTAACGGCTTCTGGATCTATTGGAGTTGGTGTAATATGATTCTCGGGCAACACTATTGCTGGAGGATTTGGTTCAACATTGGACTCTACATTTTCTACGACAGGAATAGATGGAAGTGCTACTGCCGGCGTTGGAGCAGGCGCTTTAGCGGTGAAGTCGACCTTGTTATCATACAAATCATCAGGTGGAAGAGAAGGTAATTCAGAGCCCCCCACATGGCCTAGTAAGTCATCGTCCATTTTTGAGGGAGAGTTTGGCGAAAATACTGTGCCTTTGCCTTGATGGACTGGATCAGGCACTTCATCGAACGGGTCTGTCTTAGAGAAATCTAATTTTTCCACGCCCTCGATTGCTTCACCCAAATCATCGGTTGTAATCTCTTCAGGTTCATGATTTACAGTATTGTGTAATTCTGGAGATGAGGATGACATAAATCCGATTTTCTCCGGCTCTTCAGAGTCAAAATTGGTAGTTTCATACTGATCGACTTCGAGAGGATCTTGGTCGAGGGTCAAGACTACATCCAATGCTTCTGAATCTTCCCAAGAGTCATCCTCATCAGACATCAATTCGTCAAAAATCGAATTGCTCATTTCATCTGTAATTGGTTCCCCTTGGTCTCTTGGTGCCTTATTTAGGTCGTAATAGCATTGAGAGCAAGTGGTAGCGCCTATGTCGTTGACGAACTCGCAATAAGGGCAAATTTCGCCCTCAATATCTGCGACCGATTTGCGCCTAAACATATCCACCAGCACATCTTCGGTTACGATTTCGTAGTTAAGTCTCACCTATAGCCGAGCACCGACAGCATGCTATACCAGCATTGACAGCGTTTGACTATGCCCGAGAAAGGAGGAGTGCGAAGAATGAACACTCGGCCTGGCGCTAAAAAGGGCAAAAGTGTCGCACATGAAGCCAAATGGAGAAAATCACAAGACCATTTTGAGTGCTTTACCAACTTGATTGCTACAGAATTGGAAGATGAGTTAAACCAAGTAGAAGATAGATGGAAAAACTGGACAAAAAAGAAGATGCTGAGTGCCGGTTTAGCATTGTTCGACCTTGTTGCTAGAACCTCTGGGAGATTCTTTGGAGACCCGATTCTTGTTTTTGAGGCAAGAGGTGGCCCTCTTCCGTTTCACAGGTTCGGGCATGGAGACATGGTGATTATCTCTCGAGCAAGGCCTTGGGGCGAGAAGGTAATCGAAGGAGTCGTTCTCGACAGAAACAAATCCCGTATTCGCGTTGTAGCAAAGGAAAAGCCTAGCGATTTGAGAAAGGGCGGTTGGAGATTGGATAAGGGCGCCAATAGAGTGGCCCACGATCGAATGCATGAAGCCCTGATTTCGTTCCATTCTACCGAAGGTGATGGAGGCACGGTTTTACGTGATCTATTACTATGTCAACCACATGATTTGGTTACTTCAGCCCAAAGACCACCTGAAATTCGCGGCCAAAAAATTCGCCCTCTAAGCACCAAAGGTATGCTTCTTGATTCGAGCCAAAAAGATGCGATTGAAACCGCTGTAAATCAGAGGCTGACTATGATTCAAGGGCCGCCAGGGACAGGTAAAACTCACACTGCAGTCCATCTATTGAAGGGGCTTATCGAAATGGGTAGAGGGCCTATTCTTGCGTGTGCAGAATCCAATGTTGCTGTTGATAATCTGCTGGAAGGTTTACTCAATTTGGGAGTCAATGCAATTAGATTTGGAAGGCCTGTGAAAGTTAGAGAGAGTCTTAGAGATGCTACATTGGATGCTCAGGTATCTATCCATCCTAAGCAAGATGAAATTGCATTTATCAGAGAAGAAACCGAAGGGATGCGTGCTAAATTGCATGATTTGAAGGGCAAGGATAAGGGCTTAGCTCATCGAGATATCAACAAGAATTATCGAGAGATAAGAGAATTAGAACAACGAATTACTGACGAAGTAATCGACAATGCTGAGGTGATTTGTACAACCAATATCGGAGCTGGCCATTTCACACTTAACAACCGCAAATTCTCCATCGTGTTAATCGATGAAGCTACACAGGCTACCGAACCATCTGCATTGGTCCCTATTGTGAAAGGTGCTAGACAATTGATTCTAGTTGGAGACCACCGCCAATTGCCCCCAACAGTAACAAGTCAGCGAGCTGAAGAAGGTGGTTTGGACATTCCTTTATTCGAGCGGTTGCTCAGTAATGGTATTCCTGCTCACATGCTTACAACCCAATACAGAATGCATCCAACAATACGTGAATTCCCCTCTTCAAGATTTTATGAGAATCGGCTTGAAGATGGTTGCTCTTCTTCTGAGAGACCACCTGCTGCAGGATTCTTGTGGCCTGATTGGGATAAACCGGTAGCATTCGTGCCTGTTCATGGTAGCGAAATGGAAGAGGAGTCTGGCTCATCTCGTTCCAATATGGATGAAGCCGCAGTAGTAGTACAAGTTGTCAATGATCTACTATTGCCTGGTGATTTATCTCCTGAAGACATAGGTGTGATCTCTCCATATGCAGGCCAAGTTCGGTTGATTCGTAGTATGATTGAAGACACTATTGAGGGTTTAGAAGTTAAATCAGTTGATGGATATCAAGGTCGTGAAAAAGAAATTATTGTACTTTCAACTGTAAGAGCAAACGAAAACGGCAAGGTCGGTTTTCTTTCGAATTATCGCAGGTTGAATGTTGCATTAACCAGAGCCAAAAGAGGGTTGATTGTAATCGGAGATGACAGAACATTACGCAATGACCACACTTGGGCAAGTTGGCTGGATTGGATAAACGAATCCAATCTTATGGCTTGGCATGTAGTAAACTCTTGAGGACACCCTTTCAAAGGAATGACCCAACCCCCCGCCATGGCCGACTCACCGGTTAGTGTCCACCAGCCTGGAACTATGGCTCAAGCAGCTGTCGCTGCAACCGCTCCTGAAGGGATGCTAATCGCACCTATATGGAAAAGAATTGTTGCATTAGCACTTGATGCCTTTCTGATTAGTTTGATTATCGCTTTACCAACTGGAGGCACGTTTTTCTTGTACCTAATGGCAGTTGACCTGCTGATAACATCTCAGGCACTGTATGTGATAGGTACATGGGTAATGCATCTAACATTTTACTGGCTTTATTTCAAATACACTGGAAGGAACTACGGGAGATCTTTGGGTCAAAGAGCAATGCGAATTGCAATCGTTCATGACGATGGTAGCCTTCTAGGTGAGGCGCACTGGGGCAGAAGGGCTGCTCACAAAATCAAATATCTGATACCGGTTCTTGGCCAATTTATTGGATTGTGGGATGTATTCATGACTTGGCGCCATGAGACTAAACGAAGCCCAGTAGATATTGCAAATCACACAGTTGCTGCCGTAGATTGGTCATTGCCTGTTGAGACACGTGGTGGGCTTAGATAGAGTCTGACAATGGTTGGCTTCAAGTATGGTTGCGTTAGTGGCATGGTAGGCGAGCGACATGAGTGTGGCAACAACTGGAAGTAGTGGTTCTCTAAACGCAGAAGTCGTAACCATCAAAATGGACATCAACGATGATGATGAAGATGTTATCATCGCTTCAATTTCCATATCTAACGAAGCACCTGTTCCAATGGGTGGATTAGACGCATCTGTAATCACAAATACTGGTGCAAAACATCATTCCCAAGAAGGAGTTACTAGCTTAGGACCAGGAATTCAAAGGGAATGGACTTTTGAGTTTCCACTTGATTCCGGTGAATGGACATTTGTTCTGAAAGGTTCTCAAGATGAGATAAAAATGGGACCTTATGCTTATGATTTCGAATACAGTGTCACCCAGGGTAGAAAATTGGCAAGTACCATTGGATCTTCATTATTTTCAGGTGCTTTTGACAACCATCTAGAAGATTTTGGCAATGTTAAGGAAAGAGAAATGATTGACCCTTCGAAGGTTGTTATGACCTCTTACGCTGCTGAAAACTCCCGTGGAGGAGACACTTTGATCAAAGCGGATATTGACAAATTGTCAACAGGCCTAACCTCGTCTTCCAGTGTTGGTGCACATGAAGCACCAATTCTCAATGCTAATCCTGTGCGAGAAGCACCGCCTTCTCAGCCTTCTAGAACTGAAGACCCTCTGTTAGCACACAGTGCTGCTTCACCCTCTCTAAGAGAAGCTCCAGCCGCTGCACCTGTTCAAGAATCAATTCCACTACCTCCAGCAGGTCCACCAACTCCACCTGCTGGCCCACCTACCCCACCAGCGGGTCCACCTACACCGCCTGCTGGCCCACCTACCCCACCAGCGGGTCCACCTACACCGCCTGCTGGCCCACCAACTCCACCTGCTGGTCCACCA
>QQSK01000016.1:41531-49992 GCA_003602415.1 Candidatus Poseidoniales archaeon
GGTCCACCAACTCCACCAGCGGGTCCACCAACTCCACCAGCGGGTCCACCATCTGGCCCACCCGCAGGGCCTCCTGCTAGCAGTTCTCACAAAGTGATCGGCATGCCTGAAAAGCCAGATATTTGAGGAGGTTTTTCCTTGAGTGATGATTCATTTGTTATGGAAATGTGCGGAAATAAATCTGCATGGCAAATTGAAGTAGACGGGATTGAAAAAATCGATTTGGAATCTGTTGGCGCAAAAATCGAAGCGGCAGGATACACTGTTGGAATCCGAACAAGGCTGGCTTGGACATTTACAGGGCCTGCAGATTTAACGCTATATCCCAGTGGGAAATTATTGGTAAAAACCGAAGACAAGGATTTGGCTGCAAAGATTGCTCAAGACCATGTCCAAAATTGGGTTAGGGCGTGATTACGATGCAAGAACACCTCGAAAGAGGAGGATTGATTGTATACCCAACCAGCACTCTACCTGGGCTAGGGTGTATTCCTACTAAGGAAGGTCTTGACAATTTGTTTGAGGCGAAAAAGCGACCTTCAACAATGCCGGTAAGTTTGGGAGTAGCATCATTGGAGCAAGTTTCAGAACTTGTAGAAATTCCAACATTCCTCACCGAAATGTTAGATGCATTTGCAAAAGGAGGTATCACAACAATACTTCCTGCTACCAAACCACTTGATGTCAGATTAGGTGGTGAACAAATTGCCATCCGCGTTTTCGCTCATGAAGGTGCCATCGAGTTAGCAGAGGAATTTGGACCGATTACTGCCACTTCTGCAAATGAGTCGGGTATCGAGCCTGAATGCGATACTGAGATTGCTGCAAAGCGATTAGGAATTGATTATTTTGTCCCTGGGATTTGTCCTAATGGCCTAGGTAGCACATATATTCGACTAGAGAAAGACGCGTCTAATATTCGTGGTTGGAGGCTTAAACTTATGAGAGAGGGCGTTGTACCTCGTTCAGACGTGATGAAATGGTGGACGGTTCCAACGTGAAATATTGGCACGATGCTGGCCATGTTGCTCGTAGAACTTTAGAAGCTATGAAAGACGAAATCACAGTTGGTGCATCTTGGGATTCTGTTATTCAAAATGCAGAACGTTTCATTCGAAGAAATGGAGGTAACCCCGCATTCCCAGTAACAATTGCTGTGAATGATTTGGCAGCACATTATACAACAGACCATGCTGTTATTGCTCCTGAAGGTTGGGAGCGAGAAATGGTTTTCGAGAATGGAGATTTGGTTAAACTCGATGTAGGAGTTCACATCAATGGCCACATTGGAGATAACGCATTAACTATCGAAGTGGGCAACAAAGGAAAGCACACTGACCAAATTAAAGCAGCAAGAGAATCAAGAGATGCGGCGATTGAAATGCTTCATCCAGGAACTCCTTGGTACAAAGTAGGAGCCGCTGCGGCTCAACCTACAATAGATGCAGGATTCCAGCCGATTCGAAACTTGTGTGGACACCAGCTAAAGCCTTGGGAATTACATGCAGGAGTTAGTGTCCCATCTTATGCATGTGGAGCAGATAACCCTGGTTTCAAAGGTGTAGTCGAAGAAGGCTCGGTTTATGCTATCGAACCATTCAATACTACAGGCAGTAGTGGGATGATCAAGAATATTGGTTCTAGAAACTCATCGAACATTTACCGTGTAACCAGTAAAGGGCTATGGAGAAAAGCCCTTTCTAGAAAACAACTGAAACCATTGGGTGCACAATTAGCAAGAAACCTCGAAGAGAGATATTCCACTCTCCCATTTGCTGAAAGATGGGCTTTCCCAATGTTAGAAAAGCCATTTCCTGAAGCTGATGAAGCAAGTAGGCAAAGCAAATGGAATGCATTGGTCAAGAAATTGATCAGCATCAGATTCTTGGAAACATATCATGCATTAGGTTGTCATGATGGCGGAATGATTGGTCAATTCGAACACACTATTATGGTAAATTCAGGTGGACCCGAAATCCTTACTGTAGAATAAGTGATTTTGTGGAAAATGTATCCGAATAATCGATATATTTTGTTGAATCCTGTCAAAATGGTTATTTGCCGTGACACCTTGGGCTAGAAATGAACAGGGCTGTTGAAGTTCTCGTTGAGTGCATCCCATCCCCTCTCCGTTGGCTCTCACCCTGTTCACCTTTACACGGTTTAGCCGTAAGGCTGAATCAAATGTTACTTCGAGATCTAAAAACCATAGATTCACGAGGATTTTTTCCGCGCATACAAACTGTATGTACCACTTGGCGAATGTTACTTTTTATGATAGGGTCCGATCAGAAAAGCCACGCAGTACATCGTTTTTTGAGGGCCAATTAGACTTTAGTCGGCGGAGAGATTAAATACTCCGGCTGATGTGGAGGGAATATCCCCCGCATGGGGGAGGAGGACAAAAATATGAACAACGATAACCGAAACGAAGAGGCAGTCAGCCCAGTTATCGCTACCATCCTTATGGTTGCGATCACTGTAGTTCTGGCTGGTGTACTGTATGTATGGGCTTCTAGCCTAGCTGGTGAATCCACCGGTGGCGGACTAGACACCTACACATTCAGTGACAGGGACGCATCTGGTGACATGTCCAGCGACGCTGGCGATGCACTAGTGCACGTACAAATGACAAGTGGCGACGGCCTATCATGGGCTGTCCTAAAGGTATCCATCGTAGTAGACGGTGGAGCATCCTACACATGTGAAGAAGGCGATGCAACTGCACCGTGCACATACAGTAAGGATGACGACAAGTCATGGGACACATCCGAAGAGATCACAATCTCTGAAGGTGCTACCGACATGTGCGGAGCAGATGACAGCGGCTGTGAAGTCGTAGTTACCCTGACCAAGCTAGGTGTTGGCGAAGAAGATGACAAGGTCATCGCAACCGTCACTGCTTTCGCTGATGCAAACTGAAGCCAATAACTTCTGATATGCATTAGTATACGAGTTTATCTCGAATCCGCCCCTCTGGGAACTTCGGCTCCCAGGGGGGCTTTTTTAATTTTGAAATTTCTATTATTCATCTGCTAGAGCAACTCTAACATCAGCATGTTGCTCCCACATATGCAGACTCTTACCCCTTCCTGAGATGACTATTGCAACCAGCAAACTCTCTAACCCGCACATGATTGTACCTGCAGTTCTAGTTCCAAATACAGATTTGTTAGCTCTAGATAGTATCCAAGATACTAAACAATAAATTTCAACTAACGATAATGATAGCATTAGATTTGTTTCTGGAAGATAGGTTATATTCCTAAGAATCGCTAATACCGCTCCTCCTGCTATTGCAAGAGGAGACAAGATATGCATCCAGGCATTTCTCCTCAGTATTTTTGCGAACCTTCCTTCACGCCTAGAAAACCAGTGTTTGCGCTTTCTAGCCAATAGGCGAATAAGTCCTTGAGCCCGCCTCACTTTTTGACGACGCTGATCTTTAGCATTCAGTGGCATCATATCTGTGAATGTTAGTTCGGGGTCCTGAATGGAACGTAATCCGCCCAATCTTACTGCGGTTGCAATTTGGGCATCATCTGCATTTGCTGTAGCATACAATTGGGAGGAGTCAACAGAACCTGCTCTCCAAGCGAGAACCGAACCCTCGAGAAATGGAGTACTATCATGTGCAGATTCTCCAACTCGTAAAAGTGAGTAAATATCACGATGTGTTGTTTCAGAATTCAATAGACCCAATCGATTTGGAGTGCCCCCCACGGCTCCAATGTGAGGATTGCTAAACCATCTATTCAATCTCGAAAGAGCACCTGGCATCAAAGTTGCATCAGCATCGGTCATTACGATTATTCCCTGATTATCCTTCAAAGAATCAAGCGCTAATTTGACAGCGGTTGTTTTTCCAAGCCTTCTCTCCATTCGAATTAAATTGTGTGATTCGAAGGCTGAAGGAAAATCTTCCAGCCACGATTCTGCTTTAGAAACGGTGTCGTCTGTTGATGCTGAATCGATTATCAGTAAATGGCATTTGAAATCTTGTTTGGCTAAATTTGCCAACTTCTTTTCAATGATTAAACCCTCATTCCATACAGGAAGAAGTATTGTCATATCTAACCCTGACATTTCTTCAGGACATTGTAATTGTTGGCTTAGCCATTTACTACATGACCATCGATGAAGAGCAAAGGGAGCAAAACCTACAGCAGCTAAACCTAGTTCGCCATAAGCCAACCAATCCCCTGCCATGGTTACCCACAATAACATCCAAACTTCAACAAAACCCATGATTAAGCCGGCATCAATGCTATTGCTATGAAGAACAGAGCACCCCACATGCGCAGAGTAGTACATGTTGGCCCAACGATGGCTCCAGGTGGCATGTCATCGGTGATTCATACATTGGCTGCGAATCCGCCCGAAGGTTACAGAGCATCGTCCTGTAATACATATTCTTCCAAAGGCGTTCGCAGAAAAATCAAGCGCTGGAGAATTGCAAAAAAGCAGATCAAAAATGGGGATTTTGACATTGTGCACATTCACAGTGCTTCGGACTGGTCGTACAAGCGCAAGATTTCAATCGCCAAGGTTGCAAAGGCTCCAGTAATATTCCATATCCACTCTGGAAAGTTCGACATAGACGCAAAATCAGATTTAGTAGATTACCAAGTCGTTTGCCTATCACCGAATTGGAGTGAAAAATTGCAACACTTAGTTGGAGATTCTATTTCGGTTCTCAATCCAGTGGATGCAAAACTTTCCGAAGGTATTGAAAGAGAAAATTTCACACTACTGATGGGAAGAAATGACCCTGTAAAAGGTCATGAATTCGCTTATTCACTTGGATTGGACGACCTCAGAGTAACTGGTGTAGAATCGGCACCTGACGAAGTCACTGCACTTGGATGGGTGAGTGAGGAAGAGAAATGGAGACTATTACAAACAGCAGGATGTTTGATTGTTCCATCTACTTTTGAAGGTCAACCGATGGTGATTTTGGAGGCCCTTGCTGCCGGTTGCCCAGTAGTTGCTTCTACCAATGTTCCTGATTTGCCAGATTGTGTTAAAACCGCGCCCTTAGGAGATATTGAGGCATGGAAAGATGCCATTTCCAATCCCATTTCCGACGGTCTTGCCAAGGCCGTAGCAGACCACGATATCAAAATCATTAGCAAACAATGGGGTCAAATCTATGACAAGATTATTGATTCCAATACATCTACTGAATGAGACCAAGAAAGATTCTCTTCAGCATATTTTCGTGCTCCTTTTTGCAGAGTTGCAAGTGATTGTCTATCCAACGATTTAATCCAATCAACGGTACTTGTGATGAATTCTTTTTGCGAGAATAATTGTAACCATTCTCCAGAATCTTTGAGTTGATGGCCCCCGTGATCAATTCCACAAACCACAAGACCACTCGCTAAGTATTCTGAACGCTTCAATGGACTTGCTAGATTCCACACCTTATTCTCTGGCATCGGAAGAAGACCAATATCATAGCCAGACAGTAAGGTTGCAACATCGCTCTGGGATACCGCCTCGGTTACTTCTAGCCCATCCATATCGATATTTTTCAAACGGTTGATTGCATCGCCATTTCCATGTATATGCAAACTCGCCTCAACACCTTGTAATTGCAAACCTGCAAGTATCATTGGTAGAGACATAACTCCTCGATTAACATCGACGCGACCATGATAAACCAATTTCAGCACTCCTGATTTCTGCTTTGGTCTGAACAATTCCAAATCAACACCTGCAGGAATAACTCCTATCGATGCCTTTGGAGTTTGAGTCTCTTGGGCTACAAATCTTCGATGGGCAGATGACACGGTTGCACCTCTTATTGCCTTCATCCAAGCTTTACTCCAAAATCTCCATTGCAATTTTGCTAGAATTCCTTTATCGGCAGGAGGGCTTCTGTCAATCAAAATAACGGGTGCCTGAATTTTCTCTGCGATAGAAAATATCGGCCAATCTATCAATACTACATCAGCTGAGTTGAATTCATCTACCCTTGATTGCAAATTTTTAGCTACGCTGCTAGACTGTAAACCACGAATAGCACTACGCTCTATTCGATGATGAGTGAAATCATTTCCTTCAGCAATTCCTGGAGAATAGAAGTCAACTGTATGGCCTTTAGCAACTAATCCATTGGCCAATTGTATTTGGGTTGTAGAACTCAAATCTCCACCCAAATATCTCGAAGATAGCCAAACAACATTCAAGAAAGGCCCTCCTTGATTGAAATCAAATCTCCAACTTGAATTGTGTTGAGGAGCAAGGATGTGTCTGCTAGAGAGGTATGAATGTCTCCAGCCCGAGACTCGGTAAATTCAGGTGCTTTCATTTTTGAATTTATATCGCTAAGGATATTGATTAAATCCAGCAAACTAGTTCCATCACCAGATGCAATATTCATCTCATTTGGCAATCTATCAACATCTAATGCAAGTGAAATGATTCTAACAAGATCGTGAACATGAATGAAATCTCTGACCTGTGTGCCATCTCCGAAAATAGTGCACTGCTCATCGTTTTGTATTGCTTTCTTGAATGCTGGAATAACCGCTGCATATCCTCCGCTAGCAGATTGCCCAGGACCATATACATTGAAAAATCTCAATGAGCATGTTTGAATATGGCTTCGACGCAATAATTCCTCGCCAACAATTTTTGAAACTGCATAAGGCGATTGAGGAATAAGTGGCGCTGATTCAGAAATCGGGATTTCTTCACAATCGCCGTAAACTGCAGCACTTGATGCAAACAAGATTTTTTTCACAGATGCCGCCTCCGCAGCTGAAAGAAGTGAAGAAGTCCCGTCCACATTGATTGACAGAGTTTCATCTGGATTTTCAATAGAACGAGGAACTGAAATTTGTGCGGCTAGATGTACGATTGCATCTATTCCTTCCAATTGTAACGAATCACGAATGTCAGCAGTGACACATTCCCAAGGAGCCTCTCCTAAATGGTTGATGTCCAAGGAGATTACATGATGTCCTAATCGATGTAAATGGCGACATAAATGAGTTCCAATGAAACCGGCTCCACCGGTTACAAGTACACTCGCCATATCCAGCCGGTCGCAGTTAGGGGTGAACATACCTTCGCTTGATTTAGCCACTGGATTCAAGAACAAGGCCCTCACGCATCTTTTCATGGGCTGGACTCCAGAGTTTGCTAACAGGGCCGCTAATGGCGACATGACTGTTGGTATTATCGGACTCGGCTATGTTGGGCTCCCTACTGCTATTGGGTTTCACGATGCGGGGTTCAATGTATGGGGAGTAGATATTTCGCAACGCACCGTAGACATGGTAAAACGCGGCGAAAATCCTACTGGAGACCCCGATGTTAACGATATTATTCCTGCGCCTGGCACAGAAAGATGGAACATTACTACCTCTACTTCGGAAGCAGTGCCTCACTGTGATGTGGTTTTAGTCACCGTTCCAACTCCTGTTACTGAAGACCTCAAGCCTGACTTGACCTACGTACAAAAAGCGGGTAGGGCTGTCTTTGAGTCCCTAGAAAGAGGGTCAAGAACAATTGTTGTCCTCGAATCAACAGTTTATCCTGGAGTTACTGCACAGACTTGGCTTCCTGAAGTTGAAGATATTGGATTAGAAATTGGAGTTGATGTAGAAATCGCATATTGTCCTGAGAGATTCAATCCTGGAGACCCAGCACACGGCGTTAGGCAAGTTGCCCGTGTTATTGGTTGCTCAAATCCAGATGTTGGGGCCGGCCTTGTTGGATTATACAGCCGTCTTACTTCTGAAGATGTTCGCTATGTTGGAAAATTAGAAGTTGCTGAAGCAGCTAAAGTAATTGAAAATGTACAGCGTGACATCAACATTGCATTGGTCAATGAATTAGCCCGTATATTCCCTGAACTCGATGTTGACGTCGAAGATGTCCTTTCAGCAGCAGCCACTAAGTGGAACTTCCACCGTTACACACCAGGAGTAGGAGTAGGAGGGCACTGCATTCCTGTTGACCCCTACTACATGATGCAGAGAGCTGCTGATGTTGGAGTTCCTGCTGAACTAATCACAGCTGCCCGAGCAGTAAACCGAACAATGCCAATCCATGTTGCTGGTGTTCTCAATGAATTGCTCTACAAGGCTGGAGTCCCTGCAGGTGAAGGCAAAGTTTTGCTTCTAGGCTGGTCATACAAGGCTGAAGTCGGAGACCCCAGAGAAACGCCTGCCGAACCGCTCACAGAAGCCCTTCATGCCAAGGATATCTCAGTTGCAGCATACGATCCTCATCTTGAAGCAGGAGATTTCCCGGAGGGCGTTGAAGTTGTTACCGATATTGATTCAGCAGAAGGATATGACATGGCAGTTCTCGTAACTGCTCACAAAGCATGTCAGGAAATCGATTGGGCTGGCCTTGCTTCTCGTATGCGAAATCCAATCTTGTACGATGGACGCCGTGTCCTTGATTTGAACTCTCTAGAGAATTCAGGTTGGCAAGTCCACGC
>QQSK01000017.1 GCA_003602415.1 Candidatus Poseidoniales archaeon
TGGGACGATTCTTTCCAAGCAGGTGAAGATGGAATGCCTGCTGCAGAAGAACAACCAGGATTCCTAATGATGGCTGCAGTTGCTACTATGACACTAGCTGCTGTCTATCTTCCAAGTAAGGAAGAATCAGAGGAAATCGACGATAGAGGCTGAATCTAAAGCGGCCACATTCTGGTCGCCCGTCACTAGATTCTTGATACTGCATTGATTGTTCTCATAGTCTTGAGGGCCAACGATTACTACGTTGGTAAAACCATTCTTTGATGCCCAATCTAGAGACTTGCCAATGTTCTTTCCTCGTAGATCTAATTCTACATTTTTACCTGCATCTCGTAAATCTTTGATTATTGATAATACGGCGCTGGGCTCAACCTTGAACGGCAGCATCAGTGTACTTGCAGGTGGAGTTTCTCCTGGAACAACTTCCAAGCGACCCGCTCTTTCTGCTTGAGCTTCTAAGGCTAGTAGTACTCTATCAAATCCAAGTCCAAAGCCACAAGATGGATCTAAATCTTCTAATCCAAATAAGTGTAACAATTTGTATGAGCCACCGCCCAATACTTGACCTTCACCACCTAATTCTGCTACATTGACTTCGAATACCATACCCGTGTAATAATCAAGACCACGCGCAACACAAAGATTGACCTTTAGCGAAGGAGGTGTTGGTGCTAAAGAATCCAATGAAATCAACAGTGTTGCCAATTCATCTAATGATTCATGAGAAATACCTAGGGTAGACAAAATTGCTCTCGCTGAATCCAGAGTTTCTATTCCTCCATCCAACTGTGATAGATTCTGTAAATGTGCTGAAGCAGAGGAATCTATTCCATTTGCAGTAAACAATTCTGCTAATCCATCCCAATCTCCTTTGTCTAACAATCTCATTGCACTTGCGACTGGAGCCTCGGGCTCTCCAACCTCTGAAAGACCTAAACCTGTCAAAATATCTCTAAGAATTCCGACATGACCAATTCTGACTTCATAATCGATTAGACCGCAGGAATCTAGCATATCAATGGCCAAGGAAACCACTTCGGCTTCCGCTAATGGGCCGCTTGCGCCAATTAACTCAGCACCATATTGGAAGAACTCACGATACCTACCTTTCTTGGATTCTTCATACCTAAAACACTGACCGAAATATGAGAGGCGAAGTGGTTTTGGAGATGCACGCATTTCTTCACTCACCATCCTCATGACGGGAGCGGTCAATTCTGGGCGCAGGGTTAGAGCCCTGTCCGATTTATCTTGAAACGCATACAATTGCTTGACCACCCCTGGTCCAGATTTTGCAGTAAACAAATCAAGAGTTTCAAAAATTGGAGTTTGAACGCGTTTGAAACCATGTGAAAGGGCTTTGGATTCGAGCAAATTCTCGAATGCTAAGCGCCTGTTCATCACGCTCGGGGTAAAGTCCCGAGTTCCGCGTGGCCTCTGTACCATGAGATATACGGAGAGCATCGAGCATTTCACTTGAACGGATAATACTAGACAAAAATGGCAGTATCTAGACCCCTTTGGTCTAATCGAGTATTTCCTATTCTTCTTCAGAAATTGAATCTAAGTCAGGAGCTTCAGGAACACCTTCTGTTGGTTCTGCCAACTTAGACATCTTCTCCACCAATTCCCAATCTGGTGCTTCAATGGATTTGTCGATTAGTAAGATATCTGGGTTTTCTTGCTTCTCAATAACCACTGGTGGTGCTTCGATTCTTTCTACCGGTTGTAAGGGTACATCGATTCCTAATTTGTTCCAAACATCCGCAGACTGTGATTCGTCAAGAGGTTTACCAGCGCTTTCTTGCTTCTGTTTTTGCTTCATTTCAAACTCACGTCTAGCGGTTTCTTCCGCTTCAACTTGAGATTCAATACCTGCCCACATCTGAGCTTCTTCGGCTTCTTTTTCCTTCTGTTGAAGAACTTCGATAGCCCACTTACTAGGCATATCGAATCTTTTCCAAAACCAGCGAACAATTGGAATCAAAATCAAAGCGATGACAAGTCCAATCCCAATCCATTGGAACAGGCCCAGTGCCACAATCTCACCTCAAATAAATGACTCAACCTCAATGAATTTCTCGATTCATTAGGTGTTCCCAACCAGCAGGATATTCTCCAACTTGGACAACTAGTTCATCTTCTCCACCAGGTAGCATTGAGATATCTACATCTGCACCATCTGGCACATTTCTGAACAATGGTCGTTGTACTAGTTTGTGGTTGAACATAATGAATCCAGTAGCAACTATTCCCCAGAATAACAAGATGATTGTTATACCGTTAGGGTTGCTTGGATCCCACACATTTGGCGTATTCATCAGCATATCACCAAAGTAAGAAATGATTAGAACCGAGAATAGGAATGGGAAGGCGAGATACATCAGAATATCCCACCATCTTCCAATCCAGATGTCATTGTCTCCTGTGTTAATGAAGTCATCACGGAATGCAGAAACACCTACTCCAAGATAGCCCTTGAAACCAGGGGCTGCTTCACCAGCATCGACATGTGCACGCCATTTCTTGTAACCATATTTCCATATTGTAAATGCGATAAACAATCCACTGAACATCAATCCATATCCCCAAATGTGGTCTTGAACTTCCAAGAATTGAGGGAATGCAGTACCATCAGGGGCGATAGAAATCCAAACGATTGCTGATGGTAAACCAAAGATTAGAATTGCAACAGAGGTCAACAATACCGACTTCTCACGTTCATAGCCATGATCTACGAAGTTACGAACACAAAGCTCCACTGTTGAAATCATTGAAGTCAATGCTGCGAAAGACAAGGCAAGGAAGAATCCGGACATCATTACCCATGCTCCAACCGCACCTCCTGGTGCTTGGGCAAACACTTCTGGCAATGCAAGGAAAGTAATCGCTGAAGAGCCGCCTGTCACTGTATCAAGTGGGTTTTCTGAAACTGCGAAAATAGCAGATAATACAGTCAATCCTGCTATAATTGAAATCGAGTTGTTAGCTAATCCCATAGTGAAAGCGTTTAGAGTTGTATCTTCGTCCTTTCTCATGTAAACAGAGTAAGTAATCGCCATTCCCATTCCTGCAGAACAAGACCACGCCGACTGAGATAAACCATTAATCCAAATCGCAGGGTCGCTTAGAGAACTCCATTTCACTGTAAACATAAACAAGAATCCGTCAAGAGTTCCGTCTGCCATATCCATCCAAAGAGATAGACCTAGAGACATGAATAGTAAAACGAATAGAGAAATCATCAGAATTACATTAACCTTCTCAATCGCTTTAGCACCCTTCCAAATTGCTAGCAGAGTTATTGCAATTACGAGGAATTGGAAAAATATGACGTTGCCTGGAGATTGAAGGAATTCATTCCATACCAGTTGAGTATCAACGCCTTCTCCAACTAATCCATTAGTGACACCGAGTTGGAAATATTTGAGACACCATCCTGCAACAACGGCATAATAGAATCCAATTGCAGTTGAGATCCATGCGGTCCAAAGACCCATCCAGGCGAAGTTCTTTCCAGCAAATATTCTGAACGTTCCAATTGTTCCAGTTCTACTTCGCTTACCTAAAGCGAACTCTGCGATAACTAATGGAATGGACCAAGCAAACAAGAAGAATAGCCACGGAATAAGGAATGTTCCACCTTCATTGGCTCCAACCATTCTTGGAAATCTCCAGATATTACCGGTACCAATTGCAGCACCGATTGCAGCGAAAATCAGCCCCATTCTACCGCTGAATTCATCAGACTGGCTCATGAAGAGCCCTCCTCGATTTCTTCGGCTTCAATAAGAATTGAATCTTGAATAAGAACTGCGTCTATATCCTTCTGATCTTCCATCATCATTCGAAGACAGACGCCGAGTCCTCCCCAAACAAACACGACTACAGTAGAGAATAACAGGAGTGAGCCAAAGATATTACCAAACGGCGCACGATATTCAATCTTCAATTCATGATATTGTGAATTAGGTGGGTATTCGATTTTCTGAGTTCCACCAAGAGTAGATACCATCGCCTTGTAATGTAAGAAACCGTTCTCATCATCTGATATTGGGATATTTGCTACTACCCTGTAACCCTGACCTGAATCATTCAATAGTTCACAGGTTTCACCCTTAACCACTGAGAAATCGGTCATAGACCAGCTCTCTGTAAACCATTCTCTAGGTCCGAAATCAGATTGTTGCCGGCTAGGTTTGACCATTCTATACATGACATGAGAGTTTTGTTTAGTCAAGTCTATTGCGAATGAATTGTCAAGACACATCTCAACAGGAACATCTCCTGAACTTGGAATTGATACTTCAGAGGGCTGCTCAATGAATTGGTTCTTGACAACGTTAGCCATCTCCAAATCAGCTCTTTCTCTTGGATTATCTGCAATCTTGATCATGTAGAATGCAACACCGTTATTTCTCACAGCAATATGATCTATGTCGTCTTCATGCTGGTGGAATGCAGTTCCAATTTCCATAGTGTAACAGTATGAGCCATGTACGCCATAATGCCAATCACAGAAATCTCCAGTCGTTGGATAAAGGTCCGAAGATTGCATGTTTGTATAATCTGTCATCTCCGCCATTTGGTCACCGTGGTAGACCAATTGATCGTGGTCTGTTGTCTGACATCCTGTGCAGTGACCCCATGGGTAAAGCACTAATTCTGAGTAGGAATGGTATGTTAATGTGGCTTTGAATTCTGAAGCACCATCGTTGTTATCATCATTCATTTCAGTCATGTCTTGAATGAATTTGGTTTCAGGTTCTGAGTTACCGCCAGCCCAATCTTCATCGGTTTGACCGTCGTTATCATCATCTTCTCCGTCAACATTGTCTTCATTTACCAATCCATCTCCATCATTATCTGTGGTATCGTATGGACCGGTATACACATCGTTATTCGTAATGCCAGCCCGTTCATCTTCTGCAGGTGTGCATGTACCTGGAATGAGTGGTACTGTCGCTCCTAACGGCCATCCCCACTCGAATTGATAGTTACGATTTAGGTCGACTCCATCGCAATCTTCGTCAACTTGCTCGTTAGGGTCAGGTAGAGGTTCAACGCCATTGTTTCGTAGATTCTTTCTCCATCCTCCACTTGGACATGATTCCCAAGCAGGAGCAGGACAGAATACCTCTCTGTCGTATATGTTGCCATCTACATTCAGCATTGGAATCAAGTAAATTTCACGGTTATCAACCAAGTTAGTCAACTCGACTTCACTGAAATCTTCGTCTACACCAAAGTCACCTGGGTTGCAAGGCTTTCCATCTCCATTACTGTCCTGCCATGCAGGGTCCAAAGATAGACAATCGCCATCATCATCCACTTGGCCGTCGCCATCAGCGTCACCCCATGGATCTTCGTCAATTAGTCCATCTCCATCATTGTCAACAGGGCCTCCGCCGTAGTAATGTGCTACGGTTTCCATGAACAAAACAGGAGTCTGAACACTCATCCATTCTCTAGCATGATGATTTCCTACAATCATGATATCAGGACGGTCTTCGTAATTTCCATTGTCTCCATTGAATGCGTTGTATTCGCCTCCTTGAACATCACCTGTAATTTTCAACCAAGGTGATGAATGACCGTAGTACCAGCCTTCGTAAGTATCCGCAGTTGTATCTTCGCCTCTTGCATTCAATCCGCCGTTTAGACCTTCATGGAATTCGAAAATGTCTGAGTTCTCCTGAGCGAGTACCATCATTCTTGTCTTCATTGTCTCATAGGTATGGTATTCCTTGAATTGAAGAATTTCGCCATCATCCCAAGGGAACACATAGTCACAGACAGGGTTTCCTTCTCCGCTAACTTCACAGTAAATGTAGTCGCCATCTTCATCCCAAATCTCCCAAGGATCTAATCCTTCATCGGAATCTTGAGTGTAAGTTGAACTAACAATTGGAGAAAGTAATGATAGCAAAAAGGGCAAAATTAAAATCGTTAGGGACGACTTTCTGGATTCAAAACGCATGGCTACCGATTTGGCCAAGACTCTCCCCCTCTTCAAAGCGTCGCGTCGATGAAGTAGCCCCCATAGGGGGCTGGATTGGTCTGAAAGCAGGGAAAACAACATGATGCTTGAGGATTAAGGAGTTTACATGCAGAGTATTGTAGAAGCCATTCCCGGCCACGATAAGGAAATCTATGGAGTGAGCGTTGATAGTGTAATTGCTGCTTTGATATTACTGATTTTCATCATAATTGTTAGAGAAATTGTGGGTCTAATTTTGCCCAAAATATTCACAAATATTAGCTTGGGAAGTGAAGTTGCAAAAAATGCACTAGCAGGCTCTGGTAAGGCGTTAGGAGTCGCAGGCGGATGTTGGGGCGGCATGTATCTGATAGAAGACATGGATTGGGTCATGTCTTCTTTACAATTGGTCATGGTAGTTGCATTGGTTGTTACTGCATTCAGATTTGTTGGCGTAATCCATGCATTTGTTCTGTGGACTGATGATGATGGAGTGTTAGATGGTTCTCAGAAAACTGTCGTTTCTGCTGCTGAAAGTATTATGAAATTTTTAATCGTAGTTTTCGGCATGGTGTTCATTGCTGACGCTTTAGGTTTCGACCTTACAACAATGGTTGCGGGATTAGGAATTACCGGCCTGGCACTAGCATTAGCCGCACAAGATACCATTTCGAATATTTTCGGTGCAACCACTGTTCTTCTGGACAGGCCATTCCAAGTCGGTGATTGGATTGTAATAGGCTCGGTTGAAGGTGAAGTGATGGAAATCGGATTGAGAACAACATTGATTCGAACCAGCCTAGATACTGTTGTAACAATGCCAAATGCAAATTTGGCAAATACTCCTGTCGAGAATTGGGGTAAGCGAAGATTCCGAAGGTGGCAACCTATATTCAAATTAGACATCAATTCAGATCCAACTCAGGTCTCAAACTTCTGTGATGGAGTTGCTGATTTAATTGCCAGCCATGAGAAGACAATGAAGGAAGAAGATTCGTTCGCTAGAGTTTCTGCACTTGGACCAGATGCCATCGACATTGGATGTAATATCTACTGGAACATTAACAGTGGAAAGGTAGAGAGAGAAGCTAGAGACGGTTTCCTAATCGAGGTTATGGAGTTAGCAAAAACACACGACTTGAACTTCCATGATAACAGAAGACGTCACAGTGTTTGACGCCAATCTGGCTCTATGATTAAGCAAATTGTACCAGTTATCATCCAGATTGTAGCAAAGGTCCAGTAGCCGATTGAAGGGTCGTTAATCTCTCCTGCACGGTCTAACCAAAACGTTGCTATAAGTCCAAAAATCGACAATGGAATGCCCATTTTAACAAGCCGCATATTACCTAATTTTGCTTGAAATCTATCAACTCCTGATAGATATTCATCTATTTCTGGCGACTCGATTCCGAATGCAACGGCTTCGGCTTTTTCCATGATATTGATGTCGTATTTGTGATGAGCAACGCCTCCAGTTGCAACTCGCATTACATCATCTCCCCAATATTTTGAAGGCATAAATTCACGCCATTTTAGTAACACATTGTGCTTAATTGCTTGACGAATAATCGGAAGGTTTGTGTCATTATTCCACAATAGTACTTCGCTTAATGGAATAGGAACGGGCATCATGCCATCTAATTCGATTCTAGGTATTCCCACAGTGTTGTATGAATGAGGGGCTCGCCAAAGCGTCTTTGTTTTGAGAGTATCTTCAACGGCTTTCAAGCGATTATTCCATGCATATTCGTCGTTTGGAGTAGACCAATTTCCTGCGATTAGAGCTTGATGTAGACCCGCTAATGATTTGGCAGTGATTTTATTTGCTTCATCCTTAGGAAATATCAGTACATGGTCCCCATCATTATCGCAACCTGCAATAGGCAATTGCAAATGATCTTTCAAAGCGGATTTGAGTTGTGGATTTCGAGATAGGCGCGAAGCATGTTTTCCTGTAGGAATCGGAATCACCAGCGCTTTGTACTCTCCAATATCATACCAGATTCCTGATTTGTTTTCTTCAAGCAAATTGAATTCAGTAACCTCAGGCCATTCACCCCATGTTTTTTGCAAACTGTTCCACCATTCAATAGATACTTCTGGGATGTGTAGAGGAAGAGTGCCCCAAGAGGTCGATATTGAATCACTATCATGGGTTTGAACGATACCTTTGGGCCACCAGGGTCGTTCCTCCATGTAACACCCGAAGGGTCGCTGGGGATTAACTCAAACGGTTGAAGTGAATGGGCTGACTAGAGGGGGCGATGTTATCGGTATCAGTAATCGCCTCGGAGATGTTCTTGGAAATGTTGTAGAGTCCAAACTACTACGTGAAGTAAAAGAACATCCTGCAAAGGTTAACCACCTTGCAATAATTATGGACGGTAACAGAAGATTCGCTTGGTCCAAGGCTTTAGAGACAAATTTAGGTCACAAAATGGGCAAGATGAAGTTAGAGCAAGTACTCGATTGGGTCCTTGAATTAGAAATTCGTTATTTCACAGTATATGCATTATCAACTGAAAATCTGAACCGGCCAGATGTGGAATTGGGTGGCTTATTCAACTTGTATATCGAAGGTCTGAAAGATATTGCAGACGATGAAAGAATTCATCAAAATAAGGTTCGTGTGAAAATTATTGGACGCAGAGAATTACTGCCTGATTCGGTAAACGAAGCCATCGATTATGCAGAACAAAAAACTGCAGAATATAATGATTTTACATTTATCGTCTGTCTAGCTTATGGTAGTCGAGAAGAAATGTTGGGCGCAATAAAAAGCATTGCTGAAGACCATTGTTCCGGAAAATTGGCTCTTGATTCAATAGATGAGGAAGAGGTTAGTCGCAGACTGTATACCGCTGAAATGCCAGACCCAGATCTAGTTATCAGAACTTCAGGAGAAGAGAGAATCTCAAACTTCTTACTATGGCAGATGGCATATTCAGAACTATACTTCACCGATGTTTTCTGGCCGTCTTTTTCTAAGAAGGAATTGCTCAAAGCAATCCAAACCTATCAAGCGAGAAAGCGTAGATTTGGTGAATGAAATGTCGTCCTGTGATGAATGTGGACAATGGCCGCAACCCTCCATTGCCGTTGATGCTGTTGCGATTCATGGTAGCAGAGTTTTGTTGATAACCAGAGGTAAAGAGCCGTGGAAGGGGATGTTGGCATTTCCAGGCGGCTTTGTCGATTCAGGAGAAGACCCCGAAGATGCAGTTATTCGAGAATTGGAAGAAGAATGTGGCATTACTGGACAGGTGGTAAGATTGCTGTGCGTCAAAGGAGACCCAAACCGAGACCCTCGCGGCCATGTGATTTCCATAGCGTACCTAATCTCGGCTAATGGACAACCTGTTGCAGGAGATGACGCAGCCAGTGCTGCATGGTATCCTATTTCTGAAATCGAAGAAATGGCTGGCGACCACATGTCAATTCTTGATAATATCAAGCAATTCTGATTTTGTGTTAGGCCACTCTGCAACCTCTATTGCATCGGTCAAATGAATCCCAGCTAGCCATGCCGCTAAGATAGATTCGTCATGTTCTCTAGCGATGAAAAGAGGATTCCCATCATCTATCAGACGCTCAAGAAAACCCCGATCTGCCTTGGTCACCAATAGTGTTGGTAGGCCGAGTAATGCCGCCTCACTAGCAAGGGTTACCGATTGAGTAATCACGCCATCTGCTGAAGATATTTGTTTAATCAAATCCCATGGATTACCAGATACTTGATTCTCATCTGCCGTAATTATTGACAAACCTTCCAACCAATCCTTTGGAATCTGAAGTATCTCATCCTCGTCGTGAACTCCGTCGCCCAGTAATCTTCTAACCAATACTTGGGGTGGATTTGAGACCTCTTGTGGCCTTACGTGGGGATGAAGGTGGACATGTCCATGTAAGCCATCAATTCGATGAAATGTAGCCTTCTTTTTCATCAATGAACCTGCAATTGACTCTTTGAAATGTGTTGGGATTACAATATCTGTTGGCTTTGCTAAACGATGTGCTAAGTGGTTTATTTCTGTATCAGTGATGTATATTTTCCTTGCTTTTTTAGGTGCGACTCGTGTCTCTAATGGAGCACCGATGGTTATCAGTTTAGATACCCCTTTCATGGCTCTCTTTGAGATTCTACTCCTTATCCAAGCCTTTTTCCATTTACCTTTTCCAATAGGCCTGGGGACCCAAACTGTTCTTCTTCTGGGCATTTGGCCGTCACTGAATTTCAACATCGCTTTGACTTCGACCCTATCACAGGCAATGATTACATCGTCAGGCTCAGAAATCTCTCGCATCAATGGAGCCAAAAGGCGAGCATGGGCGGGATGATCAATTACCCAAGCAGTCGCCATATCCACTCGATAATGACGGGCTATTTTGATGTGCCACCAATTAGTGCACCCAATTATGCAGAAGAAAGCGATTACCGTTGAAGGTAGCAAATTGTACGGACCATATACGCCAGGAGTATCAGCTGGTGGCATCATTTGGTTGTCAGGACAAATCGATGTTGAAGCAGGAGATGATGTCAAGAGCCAAACCGCTGGAGCGTTAGCAAAAATTGATGCGTTGCTCAGTGCTGCTGGATGTGACAAAAATTGTATCTGTTTTGCTCAAGTCCTTCTAGATGATATTGCTGATTTTGCTGCTATGAATGAAGTGTACGGCGCTTGGGTGGAAGAAATGGAAATCAAGCCTGCCCGTGCAGCATTTGAGGCTGGAGCGTTACCTGCTGGTGCCAAGGTCGAAATCGTAGTTCAAGCAATTGCAAAAAATTGTTGTTGAGTGATAAAATGCCAGGTACGCCATATCTTGAACAACCTCCTAAGGGATTGATGACTTGGCCTAAGTTGCTGAAGATTAGTGTTCCAATATTGGCAGCATTTACTACCGTTGCTTGGTGGAATGATTTGCTCATAGAATGGGCAATACTCTTGACAATTGGGTTGATTGCTTCATTTTTCATAAGGAGATGAAATACATACGAGAAGACCCGCAGGCCTACAATATGGGAGAGTGGCCTACGCACTGTTTCAAAGCGTACGACATACGTGGTTTATCGGGAGAGGAATTGTCTGATGAATTCGCTTACCGCTTAGGTAAGGCGATGGCTGCGTACTTGAAGTGCCAATCTTTTGCAGTAGGAAGAGACATCAGAGAATCTAGCCCAGGGTATGCTTCAAATCTAATCCAAGGATTGGTCGATTCTGG
>QQSK01000018.1 GCA_003602415.1 Candidatus Poseidoniales archaeon
GGCATTCGGAAGGGCTCCTCTCTCGGAATGGAGTTGTAACGGCTAGTTGCATAACCAATGCAATGTTATGCTCATCAATAATTACTCAATTCATATCCTATGTAAACGCAGGTTATAATAAATCCAATCAAAAAATTGACTCGCCCATTATAACGAAACGTCCAATTGTTGATTCTTCTCTCTTGTCGTTGTTTGATTTTTTCAGATTGTTCTAAAGTTAGAACATCATAACCACAGTGTTTGCATCGATAATAACCATTTAAACCACTTTCAACTCCATTAATTCCGCCACAATTAGTACATGTGTTTGTTTTCTCGGGTTTTTCCTCATCAATTGTTTCGGAATCTAACTTTGAAATCTTATCGAATTGAAACTTACACTTAGGACATCTTACTGTTCCAACATAGTTTATCGGTATCCTCATCCTCTTGCTACATTTTGGGCAATCTGTCAGTATATCGGAGCCCATGCAATGAACTCGTCTTTGTAGTACATTATACTTGAGCCGTTTTTGTTTGCGTGAGTCTTTTAGATTCTACCGTTACGAATGAGAACTATTCTTCTTGGGTTTGCAGTGATCTATTGTGCATTATCCCAAGTCCTGCTGTGGTGATTACCATAGAAGCGATTAGTGAAAGCAGAATCATAATCGCAGAGAATAGTCCGAATGTATTGAACAGACCCATCGATGAGGTTGCAATGATTGAGAATCCAGCCATATCTGAAATGGCGGAACCAACCAATGCTAGAGCACATGCACCACCAACTCCTTTCAGGGCCTTTGTATGGTCTCCGCCCTTTTCCTTTTCTTCTCTATACCGTTCGGTAACATGTATACAATAATCAATACCCACTCCCAGGGATATCGTCGCTATCGTAACAGTAACGATATTCAGAGAATATCCAAATGCGTAAATCAGGCCATATAGCCAAACAACAACCAGTAGAATAGGAGTCAATGAAATTACAGCTTGCTTGATCGAGCGGAAACCAATTGACAAAGTAATCAGTACGAATACTGAACCAAGGAATAGTGATGATTGCATCTCATCTTGCATTCTATCACTTGCAACGAATCTTGTAATCGGTTTACCTGTAAGCATAACCCAGCTAAGCGGTTTATCTTCCTCAGTATCTCCTCTCTCTTCCCAAGTTCCACTTGAGAGATTCAACAATGGGTCCAAATCTCGTTTGATTTCATCAATACCAGGGCCCATCGTAGGGAAATTTTCAGGTGAAGTAATTCCGAATCGAATGATCATCATATCATATTCAATCGGATTACCAGTGGTCGATAACCAAGCCCTCTCAGGGTCTATGGTTTCACTAGGGGCAATGTATAGGTCCATCAGAGATGAAGGTACTTCAGTTCCTGGGATTCCATCTAAAGTAAGAACTCCATAAAAGAAAACCAAACAATCTCTGTCGTCAAGGTTTGGAGCACTTAGAATTCCTGAAGTACTGCAACCAGATTCGTTAAACCCTCTGTCCCAGAATGGTTGGGGGTCCCCCATCAAAGACGCAGACGCAGCGAAAACGAATTCATCGATAGCAAGAATATCGACCGAACCATCTGGAGTTCTAGTCATTTTATCCACTACACCTTCTGTTTTTAGATTAGCATTCTGCCTAAATTCATCAATTGCTCTGAACACCTTTGGGTCAGCAACATCACCTTCGATAAGTAGCATAGCAGGCTCACCTTCGTCAGAGAATCTGCTACTTACAATTTCGACACCCTTAGCGAAATCAGATTCTTCATCTAGGAAATCATCGACAGCGAAGTCACCTTCCAATTGCATCATTCCCCATGCGGCTGGAATGGTTAGTAGAAGACAAATGCCAGCGATAATAATCGGCCTTTTCCCAGTTCCTGATTTGACAGCAATATCTTGCAGCGTTTCCTTTTTCATGAAGCGATGATTAATTTCGGGACTGGTGTTTTTACCACGTTTCTCCATCCATTCATCAAACGAGATTCTTACTAGAGGTGCCCAAATTCCAGTTAGTAAGAAGGCAGCTAATACTCCTAAGGCGGCCTCTATACCGAATGAACGAATAGCAGCAACATCGCTGAATAAATTAGCAGCAAAAGCAGCCATTGTTGTTATCGAGGTTAGCATTATTGCACGGCCAACACGGTTTACCGTGATCTTCCCAGCATCTTCAGCACACTTACCTAGACTTCTCTCTTCCTTGTACCTATGTAAGGCGTGTAGGGAGTCATCAATACCTAATGCCAAAACAAGAATTGGCAACAAATTTGAGAATTGGGACCTTGAGATTATATCCAATCCTAACCAAGAAAACATTGAGGCTGCATGACCAATCATTCCTTGCATCCAAAGCAATGCTCCTCCAAGCGCCATGGTTACAATCGCTACATCAGACCATCTTCTTAGTGAAGCATATAGTAGTACGATAATCACTGCACCCATTGCAAAAATCAGTCCACCTGAGTTTTGCAATTCTCGGTTAACTTCGACATTTACGCCTTGTCCGACCAATAATGTCAACGAGTTATTGTCATGGCTTCTGAGGTGCCCTTCAAGGTCCATCATAGACCACTCGATAGAACAAGGAGAATCGAGCGCAAGACAATGTTCAGAAGTGTAATTTGGAGGGTGAAGAAGCAAGTCTATTCCATGAAGCCGATATCCGCCTACAACCATTCCATCATCTGTAAAATCGATATTTGTTTCAGAATGCGCATCTTTCCAAACGTTGGTCCAGCCTGCTTTTTGTAGTTCTGCTTTATCTAATTGAACCAATAGCCATGATGCAGAAGCAGACCATCTTCCGGGTCCAGGCCTTGCATTTTCCCAAGTCCCATCTACATTTAGTGAACCACCGATTGGACCTCCAACAATTCCTGCATTTTCATCAGCGGATACAAATCCTCTATCCAAGGATAGCCATCTCAAGAAATCTGAACCATTTACCATCGCCATACGATTTGCGGCTAAATCGATATGACGCTGAGTTAGATTGGGGTCATCGAATGTCAAACATTCCAATTCTCCACAATCATACCAATTTGTTACTGGG
Source organism: Candidatus Poseidoniales archaeon (assembly GCA_003602415.1). Classification (GTDB taxonomy): domain Archaea; phylum Thermoplasmatota; class Poseidoniia; order Poseidoniales; family Poseidoniaceae; genus MGIIa-K1. The sequence continues at coordinate 3,050 of QQSK01000018.1, forward strand.
GGTTCAGGACCTATCAGTGTCATTGTTGGTTTGGTTAGAACCGATTCATTGGCCATAAATCCTCTGAAAATATCTGTTAAACTCATGATACCATCAGTTTGTAATTCAGTAACATCATTGATGAACGGTTTCATATAATCTCCAAGATGGTGATTTCGGATGATTTCGTGTTTAGCATCAATTTCACGTAGCACAGATAGATTGAGGATACCTCCATCGATTTGTTCCACTCCTTTCCATTCTCTACCTTCGGGAATGATTTCATCAACCTGCGGGAATTTCGACCAATCTGGAGTTCCATCTTCTAGTAACGGAACAGGGACTGGCGTAGAGCCTACTTCTGCAGGATCTCTAACACTCACTACAAATCCAAGAATGATTTCAGTAGTCGAGAACTCTTCGTTGATCGTTCTCTCCGCAGTGAGTTCGGGAGATTCCATGTCATAGGATTCCATGTCGATTGGCTCTAGTGCTTTCAAGGCTCCAGGAATCATTAGAATAGTCAAAATAAATATGGCGACGTGAACCTTTTTCCTATGAGGCACTAAGAAATTAGATAGTGCTTCAAATCCCGCCATGGATGCTCTCAATTGTTCTCATTATTCAACCGTTGTATTCATGTGTGTGATTTGTCACGCACGGATTGCGCGGGGGTCGCCCAGCTTGGTCAACGGCGGTGGGTTTAGGTCCCATTCCTTATTGGTTCGCAGGTTCGAATCCTGCCCCCCGCATCTATTTTGATCTTAGATTCAATGTGATTACAGTCCAGCATCGCGAAGAGCCTGTATCGCATCTTCTTGGGATTGGCTTAACTCTTCGACTTCTGCTAGAACGAATTCAAGGTCAATATCTTTGACCCGTTGTCTATCTCCAACTTGAGAAAGAGGAGGGATTGTGATTTTTCCTTTCACACCAGATGGAAGTTTGACAGTTACTTTACCTCCAAGAACTAGAGTAGAATATGGAACTTCGATTTCCTTGACTACTCTGTCATCATCCCAGTAGCATCCTTCACCTGGGTCGATTCTGATTTTCACAATCAGGTCACCGTTAACGCCTCTTGGATGTCCATGACCTTGATCTTTCAATCGGATTTCTTTTCCATGCTTAGAATCAGGCTTTACATTGACGCTTAGGGTTCTTTTCTTTCTGTCAATACTTCCATGACTTCCAGGTATTAGTTGAGTGTAGGTTAGATTGAATGAACCACCATTGACGGCTTCATCTCTTGACAAATCAAGCCATACTGTTGCATTCTGGCCTCTTTCTTGGGGTGGACGAGGAGCGCTTCGAGGAGGAGGGGAACCTGCACTTTTACCAAACATCTGGGAAAGAACTTCTTCCATACCTCCCATGCCACCCATTCCACCAAAACCACCTCTTCCAGCAAATGGATTTCCTCCACCGCCTCCAAACCCTCCGAACATTTGTTCCTGCTCGTGTTTTCTGCGAGCTTCTGCAGTTCCTATCGAATCATATGCGGCTTGAACTTCTTTGAAACGAGCTTCAGCACTTGCTGACCCATCATTCCTATCAGGATGAAATTGGCGAGCAAGTTTGCGAAAAGCCTTCTTGATTTCCGCATCACTAGAGCCTCTAGAAACACCGAGAACCTGATATGGGTCTCTCTCCGCCATGTCATCAACGAGGCGCAGGTGTGCTTTGAATCAGTCGATATTTGGCCATCTCTTGCACCGCTGAGGTTAAATGAGGGCCATAAGTCGCCATGACCCCCTGAGGTGAAACCATGTCAGATGAAAATGACCAGAGTCGCTCGTTTGAGGACAAAGTCCAGGACAAGCAAGACGCTATTGAAGCGCAATTCCGCAAGATTTCTCGTGGAAGTTGGGCCCGAATTATTCGAATGGCTCGTAAGCCTACCCCGCAAGAATTCAAGCAAACATCGATTATTTGTGGAATCGGACTATTCGTTCTTGGATTCATTGGATTCGTTATGCTAATTCTGATGGACAACTTCATCCCGTGGATTATTCACGACGTATTTGGTATCTGATTGGAGGAATTGAAATGACAGACGCATTTATTGCATTTATTCGCCATGAAGAAGAACTACTTCTTCTACAACGCTCAGAATCAGATTCAGAATCCTCCGGCCTTTGGGACGGAGTTTATGGCATTGGAGACAGTGAAGAAGATGTTCTGAACCGTGTTTCAGAATGTACAGGGCTTGCTCTAGAAGACCTAGAATATGTTCGTGATGGACCAGCATTGGGAATCGATATCGACGGCCGTCTACAAGATATTGCACCTTGTCTTGTAATTACTACAAACAAGGAAGTAACCCCTGCTGGGCGCTATGTTGACTCAGCTTGGGTTGACCCTGGACACATCCAGAACTATAGTTGCATATTCTCTGATTTAGAAATGGAAGACAGCCACAAATTGTTCCGTGAAATGTATGGATCAGTTGCAGCATACTTGTTTATCGTAAAAACAGGCATAGGCTCTGAAATGAGAGTTGCTGACGAAATGAAAGCACGTTTGAGTGGCCAAGGCTCTCTATCTAAGATTCAAGACGAAATCTTTGCAATTTTGAATCCTACTACAATGCGTGGCTATGTTGTGGTTGAATCTAGCGCACTACACCACGTTGAGAAACTGATTGGTCGCTCAGGTGGCCGCGATCCTAAGGCTCGCCGAGGTCTAAACCAGACACCACTAAAGAATGCAAAGACAGTTCTACCAGGTGAAGCACCTCTTGGTGACATTCTACCTATGCTTGAGCCTAAGGCTGTAACTAGTGGAATTGAAGTTGGATGTATCGTTGAAATTGTTACAGGTGCATTCAAGGGCGAGAAAGCTCGTGTTACCAGTGTTGCTGAAACCAAGGAAGAGGTCAGTATGGAATTGTACGAACAACCAATTCCAATGACTCTCAAGATGCGTGGCGATCACGTCCGTGTCATCGAGCGTGTCGAATGATTTGTAAAATCAAAAATTATTTGATGATTATACTCGATAATCGAGCATTTGCAACTAACTAACCGACGCGGCGCGATTAAATAGGGGAGGCAAGTCGGCAACTTGCTCACGTCCGTGTGAGTGAGAGGTGAACAAACATGCCAAAGCCTTGGACTAGCCATTTAATCATTAAAGCGCTAGGCGTAAAGAAGTGCAATGGAAGTTTGGAAGCAGCTGTTGAGGACTTGAGCCTCGAGAAAGCGATGGACGTCGCACGCCAAAAGCAAAACGACGGCCACTTAACCGGAGCAGACCTGAAAGCGCAGACCCGTGAGGTCATCGGCACATGTGTGTCCATGCGTGTAAAGATNGACGGTCTCTGGGCTAAGGACGCTCTGAAGACAATTGAAAATGGAGATTGGGACGAACGCTTTGCTTGAACTGAATCACGGACCGCGGTAGAGGGACTAAGTCCTTCGCAGACCGAAGGGGTGACACAAAATGGAAGAAAAAATATCTGAAGCAATCAAGAACGCCGTAGAAGGCGCTCCAGAACGTAAATTCGTTGAATCGTTAGACATAGCATTCACTATCAAGGATGTTGATTTGAAGAATCCTAACAACCGTATCCAGGAAGAAATCCGTCTTCCTTCCGGTAGAGGTAAGCAAATCAAGGTCGCTATGTTCGCTGCATCCGATGCAGCACAGAAGGCAAAGGCTGCTGGAATTCATGTCATCGATCCATCTGAAATTGAAGAACTTGGAAAGAATAAGGGAACAGCAAAGAAACTAGCTAACTCCTTCGATTTCTTCCTAGCTGAAGTACCTCACATGGGATTGATTGGACGATACCTCGGTGTAGTTCTGGGTCCTCGTGGTAAGATGCCACGCCCAGTGCCTCCAGTTGTCGACCCGTCAGTGATTGCTAATGGTCTTCAATCCACTACCGTAATCAAGTCCCGTGACAAGGTAACATTCCAAGCCTCTTTTGGAACTCGTTCTCAATCTCATGAAGAGTTGTTGAAGAACGCAATGGAAGTATACAATCGTGTAACTTCCAAACTTGAGCGTGGAATTGGAAACATTCGTTCTCTATACATCAAGACCTCTATGGGTCCTGCAACCAAGATTGAGGTGATCAATTGATTCCTAAAGTATCACCTTGGAAGAACGACACAGTCGCATCTTTGACTGATATGCTGAACAAGGGCGGCACATTTGCTGTAATCGACATTCACGGTGTACCTGCAGGTGCTATGCTAGGTATGCGTGCTGGACTACGTTCCAATATGAACATTCAAGTTGCAAAGAAGCGCTTGATGAAGTTAGCATGGGAAGCATCAGGAAATGATTTTTCAGACCTTGAGGAATTATATTCATCCGCAGTTCAGCCAGCATTGGTTCAAACAGACATGAATTCTTTCGAAGTTTTCACTGAACTAAAGAAGACTGAAGCTGGACGTGCAGCAAAGCCTGGAGACACAGCACCTCATGACATCATCGTAGAGAAGATGGATACGGGAATGCCACCAGGTCCTATTGTTGGAGAACTAAACTCTGTAGGAATTCCTGCAAAGATCATGAAAGGTTCAGTTCAAATCCAGAAGCAAGTTACTGTTCTAAAAGAAGGAGAAGTATTCGAGGGAGACCTTGGTATGATGCTTTCAAAGATTGGAATTAATCCAATTGTAACAGGTTTGAGACTATGTGGTACTATCGAAGATGGAACCAGATTCGAGCCAACAACTCTGGATATCGACTATGAACAGTTCGAGTCTGACCTCATCAGCTTTGGTGCTGGTGCGTTCAACCTGGCTTGCAACATTAGTTGGTTTACATCCCAGACAACCCCAACACTCCTGTCCAAGGCAAGCGGAGAAGCGCTTGCAGTGGCACTGGAGGCGGCTATCGTTACAACCGATACTCTGCCGCATCTAATCGGACGAGCAAACCGTGGCGCATTGGGCGTTGCAGGTTCCTTGTCTGCTGACGCACTCGACGAAGAGCTGAGCCAACTTCTTGGCGCAGCCGCTTCTGCTGCAGCAACCGCTGCAGTTGAAGCAACGAGCACCGATGAAGCCCCTACCGAGGCGGAAGAGGAAGAAGAAGAAGAGGAAGAAGGCGGATTTGAAGGCCTTGGGTCCTTATTCGGTTGAAAAAAATAATTTGAGGTGAAAAAATATGGAGTACGTATACGCTGCAATGCTTCTGCACTCTGCTGAAACTGAGATCGACGAAAAAGCTGTCACCGCAGTCCTAAAGGCTGCTGGTGTAGATGCTGACGCTGCCCGTGTGAAGGCACTAGTTGCTTCACTAAGTGGTGTTGACATCGCTGAGGCTATGGCTACTGCTGTAGCTGCCCCTGCCGCTGCTGCACCTGCTGCCGCTGCTGCTTCCGAAGACGCTGCACCTGCAGCTGAAGAAGCAGAAGAGGAAGAGGAAGAAGCTGGTGGCTTTGAGGGACTCGGTTCTCTCTTCGGCTGAAGACAGATTTGGACGAAACTGATCCAACAGAACACGAGAAGCCTGAAGGCTTGAGCGTGAGCAGGGTCCAGTTACGCCTATTCAAGCGTCCACAGTCCGTGGTCAACCTCGCCTTAGGCGTGGATTGCAGGACAGGTCGTGAATGGACCATCCACAATCTCCCCCTGCCTAGCAGGGGGAGGTTAGTGGCCTTTCCAGCATTCGATTGAGGAATGCACCCCCTAACTTCTTGATATCTTACCATTTGGCATAGTCTATGCTCAAGAGGAAAGAGTTCAAACTCGAGGTTTCGACCTCTCCTATTGAGAACATCAAAGCCTTTCGAAGGATTACTAGTTCTAATGAATGGGATACCACTCGCCACGAGGGTAGTAGGCTAGTCGATCGATTTGCAATTATTATGCCCATGGCTCAAAGTGCTAGAACGCTCGGCCTCGAAGTAATGAATGGCCCTTTACAAGGCCTTGAAATGCATTCTTGGGCCGAAACGAAAGGTAGTGCTGGAGCAATCAATATGGTTGCTTGGACTATACCTGGAGGCGAAGGTAACGAAGAAGCGAGAGAACTAATTCGAGAATGGGCTAAATCCTTACCTCGTTGTCCTTGGAAGTGGACCTTTGGAGAAAGGAGCAGAATTGGATATCTTTTACCTGTTTTTCGACGCTCTCGAAAGACATTTGCAAAGCTTGGATTGACCAAATGGGACAAACAGTGAACCAAAACACTAGGATAGTACCACAGTCTACACTAATACATCGGAGGCAGAAATATGTCATTTATGGATGATATCAAAACCGACCAGAGAACTCAAATTTTGGTAGCAGGAATGGTATTCTTTGCACTCGTTTTCCCTGCTTATTTCTACATCGCAGCAGCAGATGTTGATGAATCATACAACCTTGGTGGACCTGTAGGAAATTACTCTGTCACAGGAACTTATTCATACCACGAAATTGCTTCCGGCTCGCAGTATATTGACGATGGTTCAACCTTAGAACTAATTGCAAACTCAGATGCTGCTGGCGATGAAATCAAAGGCAAAAATTTGGTTGG
>QQSK01000019.1 GCA_003602415.1 Candidatus Poseidoniales archaeon
CCTGAGATGTCAGCCGCAGATGCACTACTAGCTCCTCCAGCTCCAGCAGCAGATGCATTACTTGCTCCTGCATCTGAAGTCGAGGTTGAAGAATCTGATATCCCTGTAATCGATCCACTTGCTCCGGTTACTCCTGTAGGAGATGACTTTGTTGCAGCAGGTGCCAAGATTCGACGTTCATCAGAGATTGATGATGTCCCTGGCGATAAGTTAGAGGGTTCACTTCACGAAGAAGAGAAATCAGTTCTTACAGCAAGCGGAGACATAGTCAAGCAAGAAGTGAAAGGTGTTTTGAAAGTTCGAAATCCATCTGAGTCAGACAGAATCTATGATATTGATGTCATGCTAAATAATACTGTCAATACAAACCTTGCAGGAGACCATGTGCAAGTAGATGAGCTTGAATCTCGTAAAGAGTTCGCTACAAAGTATTCAGTCAAGAACAGCCGAATGTTGATTTTGCGTGAGAGGTTGGATACCAATCCTGATCGTGATCAAGAGCGTTCCTTGTCAGTTGCAAAGGGTGGCGAAGGCGGCCCAATAATGATGGAATTAGAAGTGGAAAATGTTTCTGCTGTTTCATTGAAAGATGTAATCGTCACAAGAGAAATGCCTAGCCAACTAAACATTAACCCTACTGGTGGCGCAACCATTGAAGACGGAATGTTAACTTGGGATGTTGGGCACTTATCTGCTGGAGAAACCAATACTCTATCATTGACTGGTACTATCCATGTAGAAGGAATCAAACCTGTTGATGCGGGAGTTGCCAAGGCGACCTACAAGGCAGATGCTACATTATCTAATCTAGAATTTAGAGAACTTGATGCATTCTGTCGAGGTTTCGCATACATCAATTCGGTAGAGTCCGAGAGGCCTGATAACTGGGAATGCAAGACAATTTTCGAAAACCGCTCATCATTCACTGTTGACTTGGTCAAGTTGCAAGTCAGAATGAAAGGTAGTGATGATTTGTTGTTTGACATTGCAGACGTTTCTGAGGATGTTCTTCCAGAAGGTCGTTGGGAATCAGATTCTGTAACTGTTGAAAGTACTGGTAAACCGGATTTCACATGGGATTTAGGATATACGGTATTACCTAGAGCAAGCCATTCCACTGAAGGTTCTCTCAAATTGGAAACATCCACATTTGAGGTATTGGATGCTAGCGTGGAAAAGAAATACAGTAAGACAGTACTTCCTTCATATCGAAGGCATGAATTGACAGCATCTGTCACAATTAAGAATGAAGGTTCATCTCCTATCAATCTGATACGATTGACAGATGATGTTCCAGGTCTTTTCGATGCTCCTGCTGTTGAAGATATTTCAGTTAAAATTGGAAAATCCGATATGACTGAAGAACAATTCAAGGCTGAAATAGCCCATGGTGTAACAATCGAGAAAGAAATGAGAAGCCCAGATGGTGCAGGTCATACTTTGTCAATGACTATTGGAACAAAGGAACCAATCGGACTTGCTCCAGGCAAGAGCCTAGTAATCTCTTACCCATTGGTTGCACCAGATCCTAGCCCTGGAAATGAAGCGGTTGCAGGACCTGCTCGCTGTGAATTCAGTGCTGAAAGATTTGGTCCAGTTTGTACTCGAGATGTTTCAGAATCTCCAATTGTACGTGTCAGACACCACAGAAGAAACTTCTCTGCTGGTAAGTCCGTTATGCCAATGGGTGGTAAAGGTCGATATGAAGTATTGATTATCTTCGAAAACAATGGCGATACCGCACTACAAGACGTTTGTATCAACGATATGCTTCCATCTAACTTTGAATTGAAAGATTGGTCTGTTAGAGGCGAAGGAAGAAACAAGCGTGATGATGTGTCTCTAGAAACAACAGATTCTGAAAATGGAAGCGCAAATATGTGGTCCATACCTGTAGTTGAGAAAAATGAGCGATTGGAAGTTTCATTCGAAATTAAGGGTGATGGCGAAGTCGATGCTGAGGTTCTAAACCAATTCCATGGAGTTACATTCGGTGACGAAGTTGAGGATGACATGCCTGAGACAGTTGCTGCATCTTCTGATGATTCCGAAGAAGCTGATGATTCAAGCGATGAACCGGGTGCGGGATACAAGTGGAGAGAAGATGTTCTACTACGTGTTATGGCACAACATGGAATCGATGAATCACTTCGTGATGACTTCGTCCGCCATGCAGTAAACTTTGATGATGATGACAACATGTATCTCAAGAAAGCAGAAATTGAAGCTGCTGCAGATGCATGGGGTGGAGAAGAAGCATCTGAAGAGGAAGCGCCTGCTGAAGAGGAAGCGCCTGCTGAAGAGGAAACGCCTGCTGAAGAGGAAACGCCTGCTGAAGAGGAAGCGCCTGCTGAAGAGGAAGCACCTGCTGAAGAGGAAGCACCTGCTGAAGAGGAAGCACCTGCTGAAGACGCTCCATCAACCGATGCACAGATTTGTCCAATCTGCAGTACATCTAACCCAGCTGGAGCAACAACTTGCGAAAACTGTGGCTTTGGATTCTGATTAAAGAGGGAATTCCCAGCGTGGCCAAGGATGGTCTCGAGTATCATCTGATACGATGACAATTACCACTCTTGGAAATGTTTTGAGCATATCTTCTAGGTCGTGTACTGCCGGAGGAATAACTCCAACTCGTAGATCAACTGCCAGCCAAGCATCTGGATATTGTCTCAACCAAGCATCAACTTCAGCCATTATTCCTTCAGGAGGAACACCCGGTCTAACACTTGCCAGATGACCCCAGTCTCCAGGAATAGCTCTGTCTGAATCTGAAAACAAAAAGATTCGATTTTGGTTTGACAACTTCGAGGTGTAAGCCAAAGCATTTGCTTCAGTAACAACACACGGAGAGCCTCTCATGGGCATTGGTTGAGAATGTTGCCAGGTCATTTCGTCTCCGTCCATGAATCGCGAAATCACCTAGTATGTTTGAGGTCTTCGCCCAATTGTGTGACAACGTTCAAACAGTGTATTATTCTCCATTGGGTTATGAGCGGTCAGTCTGCACCTCCACCAACCCCTCCCGGTGGCTCATTGATGTTCATGTTACTGTTCATGATTGTGATGACTTTCATGCTAATGTCTGAAGGCATTAGAACAAGTATGGGCTCTTATGCCGACCCGTTCTTATCTCCCTGGTTACCAGACGAGAAATGGTTTGTAATCACAGTCTTGATTCTAGGTTCAATTTCTATGTTCGTAAACACTGCACTTCGTAATGTGTTCATGGATCCAATAGCGCAAGCTCACATCGGTCATCGACAGGGTCAAGTTCGTAAGATGATGAATGAGGCAAGAGTTGGGCGTGACCCAATTCTGATGGAAAAGGCCCAAACTCTACAACAACACATGATGCCAGAACAGATGAGTGTTCAGATGGGTGCAATGAAACCAATGATGTTTACAATGTTCTTCATTATTGCAGTATTTGCATGGATGGGTACTGCTGTTGGTGGGTTTAGAGTCAGTTACGTGTCTTTGCCATGGTCACCAGAATGGAATTTAGAATCGGGTAAGTTCCTTTTCTTCCCTGCTTGGATTGCAACTTACATCTGCATGTCTGCACCATTTGGGCGTGTTGTAGACCGCCACATCAAATTGTTCCGATACAAATCTCATCCAATTGTAACAGAAGGTCAGAGATTGAAAGAACCCTTGCTGCACCTAGTTAGTGCTCCAAAGGGTGCAAAGAATTCTCAGGCTAATTCCCGCCGCCGACGTTCAGAACAGCGTCGAAACGGACCAAAGAAGAGGAATAATGCACCAAAGGCAGAGGTGAAACCATCAGTGGCAACCAATTCTAAAGCGTGTCCTGAATGTGGTGGAACCATGGTTGATAGAGATGGTCCCAATACCAATATCTGTAGGATATGTCGTCATGAATGGCGGTGAATTGTTTGGTAAGAATCACAATCTCTGGCCATCCAGGTAGTGGAACCAGTACCTTGGTTTCTGGTATCTGTGAGGCTAAGGGATGGAGTTCATTGAATGGAGGTGAGATTTTCCGTCAAGAGGCAAAGAGCCGGGGATTATCATTATCTGAATTTGGTGATCTTTGTAAAAATGATTTTTCAGTCGATAAATCTCTTGATGAAATCTTGAAATCGAACATGTCTGACCCTAATGGTCCAGATGTTATGGAGAGCAGATTAAGTGGCTGGTGGGCACATTTACTGGAATTAGATTGCAAACGATTATGGGTTGAAGTAAATGAGGAAATAAGAGCTCAAAGAGTTGTAGACCGTGAGGGAATTAGCCTTGAGCAGGCCATTTCAAATAACCGTGAGCGCAGTAAAATTGATTTGGAAAGATACATGGAAATGTATGGTTTGAATCCAGAAGACAATACCCCATACACTCATGTCATAGATGCATCTGCGTTGACCAAGCAAGAAGTTCTCAGTGAGGCACTGAAGATTTTGGAGGATTTTGAATGATTATTCTAGAAGAAAATGTAGAAACTTCTCCAGACCACGGATGCTCTCCGTCCGATAGGACCATTGAACAATTGTTTGAGTCTTGTTTTATTCTTCTTGACAAGGCTCCAGGTCCATCATCTCACCAAGTTAGTGCATGGGCTAGAGATATGATGGGCTTAGAGAAATTAGGGCACGGAGGAACACTTGACCCATTCGCAACGGGAGTATTGCCTCTCTTGTCTGGTAAAGCGATGAGACTTACTGGTAGAATTTTGACTCATGACAAGTCTTACCTTGCTGTTCTGAAGTTAGGGGCTGATGTTAGTCGGGATGTTTTGGAAGAAAAAATGTCCATGTTAACTGGAAAGGTGTACAACGTACCTCCTGAAATTTCTGCGGTAAAGGTTCAAGTTCGAACTCGAAAGATTTCACGTTTCGAGATTTTAGATATAGATGAGAATTCGGTCTTAACTCATATTGAATGCGAAGCAGGTACCTATGTTAGGACAATGGCTAGAGATCTTGGACTACTTTTGGGAACTCCTGTAGAATTGAAAGAACTGCGAAGACCTTCATCTGGTAGATTCTCATTAGAACAATCCATCACAATGCAGCAATTGGCAGATGCATATTGGCTTTGGAAAGAAAAGGGGGACTCTAGTGCAATAGAGAGAGTTTTACATCCTTTAGAAGAGATGCTATCCGAAGTGCCAAGAATTGTCGTTAAAGACGGTGCTGCCGCAGCATTATCACATGGTGCTCCACTGTTGAGGCCAGGTGTGGTTAGCATTCCAGAAGACCTCGGAGTTGGCACTGAAGTACTTCTTGTCACAATCAAAGGTGAAGCGGTAGCACTAGCTAAACTAGTACAACCTAGTAAGGTAATTCCTGAAATGACTCAGGGTGAAGTTGCTAAGCCCAACTGCGTTCTGATGAAAGAGGATACTTATCCTCGCAGTTGGAAAAAATAATCAAGCTTCAACGTATTCTTCATAGACCCATTCTTCGGTCTCAATTCTAATTTTCAATTCACTCATGTGTTCCACACTCGACTTCGTCATCAATGATGAAGAGCCCCCACAGCCCATTCGAAGTATCCAATTCTGAATACTTCCGCATATGAATGTTAACCCACTTTTTGCGGTTATCCGTCAAACCGCCTCGATTTTAACACTCTATTCGAGTTTCTTAATCTTAGGCGGTGCAAGCAATCCAAACAATGCCAAAATCCCTAGAAGAACCGCTCCAGCAGCGATGTAAATAGTTCCTTGTCCAATCGAGAAATCATCATCTTCTTCTGCACTGGATGAATCATCGATTGCAACTCCAATTGCCAACACTTCTGATGCAACGTTGTTGTTTTCATCTACTTCATCAATACTAGTTCCACGATCTACTTCAGCTTCAATCAGTAAACTATCGTCGCCATCAGGAGCTTGCATATCACAAATTATCGAACCCATTTGTCCAGGGCTAAGCATTTCTATTGTGCCTGAACCAAACGATTGGCCATCAGCACTACATCTTACACCAATCATAGTTGCAGTTACTTGACCTGAATTACGGACGAAAACCTTCACTTCGAATACATCCCCTGCTCGGATGTTGTCGTCGATTCTGATTTCCTCAATGAATAATTCAGCAAGCGCCCTGACCTCAAGGTCTAGTACTCTTTCTACACAACTTTCCTCGTCACATGCAGTAACTAAAACAGAAGTAAAACCTGGGGTTGGTGCATTTACAATAATCTCTCTGTCGTCCATGTCAATGGTGGCCCATGAGCGATTTGTAGTTACAGTTAAATCTTCGATAAAGGAATCAGAATCACTTAACTCGAAACTAATTCTGTGGTCATAACCATGTTCGACAGGTACTACAGAAGGGAATTCCGCCAGCACAGGCTTATCATCGATTGTTTGAACATTTATAGTTGAAATTTCTCTCCAGAAATTACCTGATGTATCACTAACAGTGGTAGTGATTTGAGCAACACCCGACGCCTCTGGAACCAAGCGGATTCTAACTTGTCCCTCAGTTAAATCAACTTCAACAACATCGGGGTTTGAGTTTTCAAATACTACAGATAGGTCTTCGACAGCGGTTCTATCATCCGAGCATCTGGTCAATAGTGGTAGTATGAGTCCTCCTCCATCTTCTTGAAGATCATGTGAACCAATGAGTGCACATGATGGGTCTTCATCATATTCTATTGAATATGCTCCAATCACTTCAACACTGTTTATTTGTAAAATCATAGTTGCTGGAGCACCATCATTTCCCCAATTATACCATGCTTTGATCTTAACCTCAAGTTCAGTATCGCTTGTATCGATTACGTGACCGATTGGTAATTGCATATCGAATGAACCCAGTTGTGTTGCATCGTTATTTGCAATAGTTTGGCCGTTGACAACAACAGTCCATCTTGTTGCATTTGTTACCATAGCCGATGTGTCTCCACTAATACTTCCTTGTATTCGCATGTGAGGGTCATTGATGTCAATCCAGGCCTTGGTAAGGCAAGTATCTGTGATTGTAAATCTTAATTGTAAATCATTAGAAACTGCAGGGATTAATCCCGAATCAATACTTACCCATGCACCTTGGTTATCGACATATTCGATTCCTATGCTACCATTCTCATCATTATGGTCGACATGAATTCTACCCCATGTTTGACCCGGTGGTTTTTGCAAGGTATCGGTTGTCCACGTCCCACTAGTCGATTGCAATCCACATGGTGCTGTGGATACGGAAGATAAAGAGCCACTAGACAAATCAAAATCAATTATTGGCCACTCAGTAAATGGATTTATAGATTCAGCAACAACTCTTTCAGCACCATACCAAGGAGTTCGCATCGTCAACTTCAAGCCCACGGCATCAACCTGTAATTGTGAGTCATCAGTTCCTCCGTTAGAGACATAATCTAGAGTTATTTCTAGGTTTGAAAGTTCATTCCATGTCCAGTTATCACTATCGGTAATTTCTGTTGACCATCCGTTGGTCATGTAATATAGTCCACCTTGAGTATTACTCCAAGTCTTGACCAAATCGTGAACACCAGCATTAATTACAGAAAATCTTGCTTTGTCCTGCAGTAATGGATCTGGGACATCAAAGTGTACAACTAGCTCAACCTTCTCGATTGTGTTTCCAGTAAGAGCAGAGAAATCAAATCCTGCTAATGTGATGTCTGGGCCTGTTGACCAACTGTAAGCACCATCAGGGCTACCTAGAGATGCATTCGAATCAGTTGGAGTAGATGATGCCCAAATAGTCTGGTGGTCTAAATGTTCAGGTAACTGAATTCCCATTGTCATGTGAGAATCAGCAACCATGCCCATGACATATTGTCCATCTTCAGTCCTATCTTCTGCAGTGAATGCAAGATGCTTTTTGAAATTCCATTCACTTGCATTATTCATATCACCTTGAGGGAACATATCAACGACATCCGTGGAATGAACACTTCGTGCTTCTGTGAACATAATTGGTGACAGAAGAAGCATTAGCACCAGTACGGTAATTCGTCTCATACTTAGGTCTCAGTCGTAATGTAACTTCAATCGAACGGTGATTCAAGTCATGAATGCTAACGGAATGAGATAAATACGGCGTGTCGGTGGGGCAATTTAACCGATGGCTGTGATGGTGTAGCGGTTAGCACGGTAGGTTGTGGTCCTGCCAGCCCGGGTTCAATTCCCGGTCACGGCCCCATTACGATTCTTACATTGCGTTAGCAAAATCAGCACATGGAGCATTACAACCCTCCGAAACTTCATAACTGCGTCAGAGTCCCTGATAACTGGATGGGATGCATATGTCTGAGCGTGAGCAGGTCGATTTAACTAAGAATTTCTTAGTATCATTGATGGAAGAACAATTAGGAATTCAACAACATGTCAATGTTGAGATTACCAATCAGCCAATAGTTCACAATGGGGATACATTGCGACATATGGCCTCTAGAATCGTGGAAGAAGCAACAGCAGTAACTCCTCGTGGAATGGCAGAGGATGTACTTGCAAGGGCTGGAATTGATAATCATCTACCTGCTGAACCAGAAATCAAATCTGGTCATCTGAAACATGTTGGCAAGCGTGCCAAGAAAATTGCTCGTACTGAACGAAAGATCAAGACTCGCCGAGCAGTACGCAGAGCACGTTCTAGACCAGCGGTTGGGCATGAACATGTACCAAGAAAGCGTGCGAGAAAGCGTGCAAGAAAGATTACGCTTTGAAACCGAACACAAAAAAGCAAATCCATCTCCCCTATGTTTAGGGGATGACCATGGATATTGCAAATCCTAGTGATGAGCACCAGATGCTACGCGATATGGTTCGTGATTTCGTAGATGAATTTGTAGAACCTCAGGCTCTCGAATACGATAGAGATGAAAAGTTCAATCTCGAGCTTCTAAGATCGTTAGGAGACATGGGCTTACTTGGCCTTACCGCTAGCGAAGAATTTGGTGGTGCAGGACTAGACACCGTTGCTGTTGCAATTGTCCACGAAGAACTTTCAGCCAGCGACCCTGGTTTTGCTTTAGCTTATCTTGCTCATTCAATGCTTTTTGTTAACAATTTAGAGTTCAATGGAAACGATGAACAACGTGAAAGAATACTTCCAAAAGTTTGCTCTGGTGAATGGATTGGAGCAATGGCAATGAGCGAACCTGATGCAGGTACCGATGTATTAGGACTATCATCATCTGCTGTCAAAAATGCTGACGGTAATTGGGTGCTCAATGGTAGAAAGATGTGGATTACTAACGGATGCATAGACGAAGAAGACACTCCAGCAGATGTGGTTTGGGTCTATGCAAGAACTGGTACTGACCAAAAGGGTCGTGCAGAAATTTCGACTTTCCTCGTAGAAAACGGAATGCCTGGTTACAGCGTTGGTCAGAAGATTATCGACAAAACAGGCATGAGGGCATCTAATACTGCAGAACTGGTTTTCCAAGATTGTATAGTTCCTCCTGAAAACTTGGTTGGAAGCGTTGGTGATTCTATGATTCACATGATGGCTAATCTCGAAGTTGAACGCCTAGCTTTGGCTGCAATGTCTTTAGGAATTGCTCGCAGATCTCTTGATGAAATGAATAAGTATGCTACTGACCGTTCAGCATTTGGCCACCAAATACGTGATTTTGGTCAAATTCAGAGGTATATCGGGGAATCATGGGCTAAGTATCGAGCAATGCGTTCTTACATTTATGATACAGCAGTAAACATGGGCTTGGGTAAGGCAGGTCAGAGGCTTGACAGCGATGGTGTCAAGTTATTCGCAACTACTGCAGCAAAAGAAATCGCAGATGCCGCAATGCAGGTAATGGGCGGATATGGCTATGTCGCCGAATATGTCGTTGAAAGATTATGGAGAGATTCAAAACTGCTTGAAATCGGTGGTGGAACTCTTGAATCTCATCAGAAGAACATCACTAGAGATTTGTCAAAATCTCCTGAAGTAATTAACAAGTAATCGATCAGGCATTTTGCCAATCAGTTCCATTCCACCATTGAGTGGAACCGTCATCCATGGTTCTCCAAGTATGTCCGGATTCATCAGTCCATTGCTGAACTGGCATAGGTGCTTGAACAATAGGTTCAACCACTTGCGGAGAAACCTCAACATGTTGCTCTACCATTGTTGGTTGGAATGGCCTAAATTGCCCAGCCATCAAATTTTGCGAGAAATCCTTCTCTACAGCAACAGGTTCCGATTCGCCACCTCTTCGCATGAACATAGCAAGGGCTGCTGCAATAATCACTACGATTACTGAAACGGTAATTATCATAGTCAAATTATCTGACTCATCATCTTCAGATGCGGCAGCTTTCTCAGCAGCAAGTTGTGCATTATCACCAACTCCATCCCCATCGGAGTCCATAGTTTCAGATGCATCATTAGGGAATGCATCAGCATTGTCGCCAACACCATCTAAATCAGAATCTGCTGATTCATTAGCGTCGTTCGGGAATGCATCAGAATTGTCTCCAACTCCATCAAAATCTGAGTCTACAGTTTCAGAAGCATCTTCCGGGAATGCATCAGCATTGTCTCCCAAACCATCCAAGTCAGAATCAGCTGACTCATTAGGGTCATTAGGGAACACATCGGAATTGTCTCCAACTCCATCCTCATCAGAATCTACAGTTTCGTTAGCATCGTTAGGGAATGCATCTGCGTTATCACCAACACTATCCATGTCAGAATCAGCAGTTTCGTTAGAATCGTTCGGGAAAGCATCAGCATTATCGCCTACTCCATCCATGTCGGAGTCCAAAGTTTCAGAAGCATCGTTCGGGAAGGCATCAGTATTGTCGCCAACACCATCCATGTCTGAATCAGAGGTTTCAGAAGCATCCTCAGGGAAGTCATCTGCATTGTCTCCAACTCCGTCCATGTCTGTATCCAGAGTTTCAGTAGAATCACTAGGGAATGCATCGGCATTATCTCCAACTCCATCATTGTCTGAATCCATAGTTTCTGAAGCGTCGTTCGGGAATGCATCGGCATTATCGCCTACTCCATCCATATCTGAGTCCATAGTTTCCGAAGCATCGTTTGGGAATGCATCAGCATTGTCTCCAACACCATCCATGTCAGAATCCATAGTTTCTGTAGCGTCGTTCGGGAATGCATCAGCATTATCTCCAACTCCATCAGAATCCGAATCCATAGTTTCTGCAGCGTCATTCGGGAAAGCATCAGAATTGTCGCCTACACCATCAGAATCCGAATCTTCGTGTTCGTTAGGGTCATTCGGGAATGCATCGACCTGATCACCATATCCATCATTATCTGAATCAATGTCTGTAATAGTAACTTCATTACTCATAACCGATGTACCCATATCCGTGCCGTCAGATGGTGTGATTTCGACTTTCCAGCGTTGTTCAGGGGAGGTTGAAGATGCAGAAATCATATCATTTCCATCAAAAGACATTGCTCTACTTCCGTTGATGTACCAATGGAATAGAGTTCCTGATTCTTGATCTCCGTTAGGGTCTGAAAACTGATAGATTACCATTAGGTCCTCAGTAGTGTTAGCCGTGTTAATTGGAATCAAGTCCACATTAGCAACACTTGGTGGGTCGTTAGGAACAACAAATTCTGGGATGATTGTTTGAGTGTTATCCCATGCATCTCCACTATTCATGTTGTTTGAATTTGATTGAAGAACAGCAATGCTAACACTAACATCTCCACTACCTGTTGAAGGAGCAGTCCAATCAAATGTCCAGCCTAATTGTCCTCCTGTACTGTGTGTTGCACTGGTTCCAGCACCATTGATCTGAACTCCGCTACCCGCATTTGATAACTGACCTTGATTTACAACTACGTTAAAACCACCAGAAAAGGCCTGAGTGCCACCGTTTAGGTTGATGTTGACGCTGTATGTTTGTCCCGGAGTGTATTCAGGTGGGAAATCATGTGTAGCAGTTATTCCTCCTCCGTTGCTGTGGCATGAACATCCACTGCTCGCTTGGTTATGTTTACCACCAGAATTTGCTTCAAGGCTAGGTACTGAAGATAACAATAGGATGGTTGAAATTACAATAACCAACTTAGTAACACGGTTCATAATTAGTAACCCGTGTATTTTTTCTTATCATTGTTTGTATCTTTCGTCATATGAATTGGATAGTCCTGGTCGGAGTCGAACCGACGTCCCCGGGACCAAAACCCGAGATGATGGACCACTACACTACAGGACTGTGGTAGACGGGCCGTTGCTAATTCACTTCAAGTTTGTTTCGCCTATAACTTCACGTGCCGATTGGATAAATTCACTCAAATCTAATCCCTGACTATCTTCGTATAAACGGGCCATTAAAGCCATATCTAGCTTGTCAAGATACTTTACAAATTTGGATTCAGCAGTTTCTTGCGCTTCATACTCTTCGAAACGGTCCAACCACTGCGGCGCCAATTTTTTCATGGCTTCATGTTCATCATAGGATTTGGAACTAGTATCGTCATGTGGTGTAAGATCTCCAACAATTACTTCTGGTAAATCATGAACAATGCACAATTCGATAACTCTCATTCTGTCCAATTCTTCCGGACAGAGATGCATTGCCAGAATAGACATCCCCCATGAATGTGCAGCAACACTTTCCGGTAAGTCGACACCGGCTCTAACCCAGCCAGTCCTAGGAATTTGTTTCAAGTGTAACCATTCTCGCATGTCGGGTCCAAATCGTTGGGCATTAGAAACATAGCCCAAACAGAATCTGCCAGAAAGCCAATTATCATGAACAGGGAGTGACTCGGGCCTGATATGAGCATCTCAAAAATGGCAGTTCTTGGCGCAGGACAGATGGGTAATGGGATTACCCAAGTTGCAGCATGTGCCGGCATAGAAGTTGTAATGGTCGATATTAAACAAGAGTTTGTCGACAAGGGGATTGCAACAATTGAGAAATCACTTACAAAATTGGTTTCGAAAGAAAGAATGACTCAGGAAGATGCAGATGCTGCTAGGGCAAGGATTTCCACTGCTATTGACCGTTCTGCATGTGCAAATGCAGATTTGGTTGTAGAAGCAGTTCCTGAAATTCTCGATCTTAAATTATCAATTTTCAAAGAATTAGATGAGATTTGCCAGCCTGAATGCATACTTGCATCTAATACTTCATCTATCTCTATCAGCACCATTGCTTCTGCAACAAGCCGACCTGACAAGGTAATTGGAATGCATTTCATGAATCCAGTTCCAATAATGAAGTTAGTTGAAGTGATTAATGGTAAAGATACATCTTCTAGCGTAACAGATTCTGTGCTCGAAGCGGCAGAAAGAATGGGTAAAATCCCATTGATGTGTAATGACTCACCAGGTTTCGTATCAAACAGAATATTATGCCCAATGATAAATGAAGCAATTCTAACTTTGCAAGAAGGTGTTGCTGAGCCTGAAGCTATCGATGGCATAATGAAATTGGGAATGAACCACCCAATTGGACCTCTTGCACTTTCTGACCTTATTGGAAATGATACAGTTCTTCACATCATGAATGTTCTTCACGAGGGTCTTGCAGATGACAAATATGCACCTGCACAATTGCTTATTGAGATGGTTGAACAAGGTAAACTTGGAAGAAAATCAGGTCAAGGTTTCTACAATTATTGAATCCTCAAGTAATGCATGAGTGGCTAAGTGTTTATGTGTTGAAAGATTTGGCATCACCATGAGGAAGGCTATTCTTCTGTCAGGCTTGATGCTATGCGTGATTTTTTCGCCCATTTATTCAGCATTAGATGGCGATGGGGACGGTTTCGATGATTCAATCGATATCTGTCCGTTTGCCGCAGGTACCGCTAATTCAACTACAGGTCTAGGTTGTCCAGATTCAGATGGTGACGGACTTGCAAATTTCGAACAGGCAATAATGCACAATTGGGGAGAATCAATCCGTGAAAATACCGATTATGGAACTGTTGGAGATGATACTTATGGTTTGGCTTGGGCCAAAAATGGCACAATGTTTTATGCCGGCGGTGATAATAACCAAGTACACTCATTTGATTCCCAAGGAAACCATGTTGGATTATTATATCAAATGCCAGGTGATATTTACGATATCGATGTATCTCCTGATGGCTCTATGCTTGTGATTGGTAGTGGTAATGGTGGTTGCCGCGTAGTTAATTCAACAACTGGAAATCTAGTAGCGGATCTATGGAATAATTCTACTTCCAGTGGCATCTTTGAAGTTGCATGGTCCGATGATGGTTCGCAAATCTTTGCAGGCGGAGAGGATGTCAAATTAGTCTGGTTCAGTACTAGCAATTGGTCTGAGGAAAGAAATTACACAAACCTTCCTGGATGGATAAGTGGAATCGACACCACTCCTGATAGCCGTCTGATGCTGTTTTCTTCGAACAATCAACTGCGAGGGTTTTGGACTAATAATGGGACAATGGCATTGAATTTGTCAAACCATACTGAATACATTCGAACAGTTGCAGTGAGTCCAGATGGGAGATATGTCGCAACAGGTTCGAATGATAATTCGATTATCATTACAGATATTGCAAGCCAAACAGTTGTGGCCACTTTGTTAGCAGGATCTGATGTTTATGACATAGATTTCTCATCTGACGGTGGTTCTATGGTGGCAGCCAGAGGTCGCCAAGCATCTTCCTATGTTTACAGAACAGACTCTTGGACCACTTTGGGTGAAATGAGTGGTTTTGGAAGTAATAACAACAATCGAGGAATCTATTCTGTTGAATTTAGTCCAGATGATGATACTATAGCCATGGGTTGGAGAAGAGGATATACCTCAATTCAGATGGCTCCTGATGCTTATGTTCGTGTTCATGGACTTCATTACACATCATTGATGGAAAGCCCTTGGAGGTCTACTTATCCAACCAATGATGAGAGTGTTCGTGTTTGGAATTATGATAGAGTAACTTCAACTTTAGATGTCTGTGATTCAAAGCATTACATTGGGTCAAGCTCAAATGGAGTAAGTCCACAATATGCTACAAAAGATGCAAATTATTCCAGTAATGGTTTGTGGGATTGCAAGTATACCACAGGTCAAATTTTGGAAGTGCCATATGGTAGAACAGCAGGTGCATTGATGGTTAAAGCAGGAGGTCCAACCGATGCCTGTATACAGACAATTGGAGGCCTATCGATGGGTCAAGTTAGATGGATAACTTCTGCTTCGAGTAAGAGTGTATTGACTTCACCAGGAGAAATGCCAGCCCTAGAGTGGTCATCTATTGTACCAAATGATGATGGAAATGGTATTCCAGAATGGATAGATTTGGATTCATCATGCCCTGATACTGAAATCGTATTGTCTCATCGCTGGGAAAACAAAACAGATACAACTATTCTGAAAGAAACAGTTCTATGTGCAAATTGTGCACAAACCGATGCAATTTATTCATCTAGTTCATACAGGTATAGAGCCATTGCTGGTGAATTTAGATCCGATGTCACTCAAGGTGTAGTTGCTTCTGGTGGCGAGGGGTCAATCGGCTTTACAGAACTGGTTTACACACTGAACAATGGCAATGGATTGACAATAATTCCACTTGTCGATAATTACACTCATGGTGTTGTTGATGCATTAGCGGATGGAGGAACTCTAGTCAATGCTTCAGTAAATGCTTCAAGAACCGGAGAATGGCCTTTACAGACTGATATGAGGGCATTTGTTTCAACCGATAATATAGCGTGGAATCTCAATTTCATGAAATTCTTACTAACAGATTTAGGCCAGTTGAAATGGGAGCAAATGGGATTCGTAGGACTAGATGCATTTGGACTTTACAGCTCATGGGCCAAGTTAGGAGTTGACATGTCATATCTTCTGCCAGATGCTGATGAAGATGGAGTTTGGGATGGTGAAGACATTTGTCCAGGAACCGATGAAGGAATTGAAGTGGATTCACAAGGATGTGCTGAAAACCAGTTAGATACAGATAATGATGGTTTTACCAATGACATTGACGATTGTGACGATTTGTTTGGCACATCAACGATTGGCAGCATTGGTTGTCCTGACGCTGATGGTGATGGCTGGCAAGATAGTGATGATAGTCATCCCGGAGATATTACTGAATGGAATGATACAGATATGGATGGAATCGGTGATAATTCAGATGACTGTGTAGATGAAATTGGGAATTCAACAGTTGACTTGGTCGGTTGCATAGATTCAGATGGTGATGGCTGGTCAGACCAAGGTGATGCTTTCCCAGACGATATCACAGAATGGATGGATAGTGATTCAGATACTTATGGGGACAATATCGATGCATTCCCATTTGAGAACACTCAATGGACGGATACTGACGGCGATGGTTTCGGTGATAATGAAACAGGCCTTGAAGGAGATGACTGTATGGAAGTAAGTGGTACTTCACATGAGGATGGAATTTTTGGTTGTATAGATTCAGATGGTGACGGATGGGCAGATTCGATAGATGACCTTCCTTCTAATCCTGAACAACACAGAGACTTGGATGGAGATGGTGTGGGTGACGATGCATCTATGGGAGATTATGATTGGTGTATTGAGACCAGTCCCGATGAAATTTCAATGGTCGATGTCAATGGTTGTGGGCCTTCAGAGAGAGATGGAGACTATGATACATTTACCGATGATGTAGATCAATGTCCTAATACTCCAATCGCACAATCAACCATGGTTAACACCACACTATATCTTGATTCAGAATCAACAGTCCTCAACCCATTTGTTGGTTGTGCCCCTTCAGAAATTGATGCTGATGGTGATTTGGTAACTTCAGATCTTGATTGGGATGACAATAATCCGGACCAATGGATAGATTCTGATGGCGACGGATATGGAGATAATTCAGATGGAATCAATGGAGATGATTGTCCAACTCAAAAAGGAACATCGGTCTATGACCAGATTGGATGTTATGATTTGGATGGTGATGGTTGGTCATATTCTGCTGATTTCAATGATGGAGATGCCACACAATGGAATGATACAGATGGTGATGGCTTTGGAGACAATTGGGATAATCCGGATTGGAATGAAAGTCGAGTAATCGGGCAATTCGTAGAGAACGCTACTCAGCCAGACAGATGTCCAGATGAATATTCGGGATTCCTTTATTCGCAATATCAAGGTTGCCTAATTGAATTGGTAGTTGAAGAAAATCAAGAAACCAGTTCTAATGTCGATAAGGATTCAGAAGATTCCAACTTTGTATTGATTCTAGGAATTGCAGGTACAGGTATTGTTCTAGTTCTATTTGGTGCAATTGCGGTATTAATCCGCAAGAAACCTAAATCTAAGTCTGGATCAAAGCAGCCAGTTCACCCAGCAGTCGATGAACAGAGTCAAGAAGCGGCTGAAGAGGTTCTTGAGCAAGTTGAGTCTGAAACTGTGGTCAAATTCGTAAATTCGTGGGAAGAACTTCCGGAAGGGGAATGGCTACCTAATGATGAAAACGGTATCAATTGGTACCTCGACAATGAAGGTAGACATTGGTATTCAAACGACGGCGGATTCAGAATCTGGGAACAGTGAAATGCTCAAAGACTATCTTGAATTGTCAAAATCATGCAAGGTACATTCTTGGTAACTGGAGCATCGAAAGGAATTGGCAAATCCATTGCCATACAGATGGCAGAAGAAGGACACATTGTAATTGCATTAGCTCGTCAAAGTCCTGAACTGGAATTGCTCGACAATCAAATCTCTAATCTCAATTCTGAATCATTTTCAGTTTCATGTGATTTGTCTTCTGATTCTGAAATCAGTGCAACCTGCGAAAAAATTCTATCAAAAGTCCCACATATTTCTGGAATTGTTCACAATGCAGGGACCATTCATCCAATCACCAATTTGTTGGATGCAGAAACCGCTGACTGGAATCGTGCAATTCGAGTAAATTTGCTTGGTGTTCAAAATCTAACTAGTTCTTTGTCCACTATTTTGGGAGGAGAAATGCATACCAGAATTACTACGATTTCTAGCGGAGCAGCAAAGCGTTCACTCCATGGTTGGAGTTCCTATTGTGTATCCAAAGCTGGATTGGATATGTGGGCAATGTGTATGGCTGAAGAGGGTTCAAAATTCAATATCTCAGCGGTTTCAATCGCCCCAGGAATCGTTGATACCGGTATGCAAACGGAGATAAGAAATGCTGATGAGTCTTCATTTCCTTCACTTGCAAACTTCATTGATTACTATGAAAATGGAGAGTTATCAAATCCAGATGATGTGGCTGTGAAATTGCTTCCATATTGCCTAGGTATTTCTGGTGAAAATGGCCAGAGGCTAGATGTTCGTAACTTGTGAGTAGTACGTGTTTCGATGGCAACGGTCATAAGCCCCAACCATAGCCTAAGGCTGAGGGAGCCATGTGCCAGGTACAACCCGTGTAGAAATTAGAACACTGAAGGTCGGCCGATACTGCTGTGTCGACGATAAAGCATACAAGATTAATTCCATATCAAAATCTAAGCCAGGTAAGCACGGATCTGCCAAAGCAAGATTGGAATTAGTAGACATTTTTACTGGCCAAAAGATCTCCCATGTAGGAAGTGTAACCGATTCAATCCATGTCCCTCTTATCGAGAAAGGCACAGCAATGGTAACTCACATCGAGGGTGTTGAAGTTCACGCAATGAACATGCGTGACCACTCAATGATGATTCTTCCACTAGAAGAAGAAATGGAAATCGATGCTGGTAAGGAAATAATGTGGATGGAAGCATTAGGACTCTACAAAATCATTCGTGACCATTGATCCTCGCTAGGGTGAAAAAATGGGTGTCAAGAAGTCAGCCTACCGACAACCGGTAACTCCAGAAGGCCTCAAGGCTATCGAAAAGGGTACACTTACTTGGCTTGACGATGAAATGTATAACAATCTTAACACCGGATTGTTAGAGCAATATCTTGAAGAAAAAAATCTTGAAGAAGCATTTGAAGTATCTCACTGGGATACACGTAAGGTAATGCTTGGCATTGCAATCGGTGCGGTATTTTCAGGTGTGACCGCATATATCGGTCTAAAACTTGGTTTGGCTATTTCGGCTGCTTGGTATATTGCATATCTACTAGGTATGGCACTAAAGTGGTCTCCATCTGAAGTCAATATTGCTACTAGCGCAACAACTGGTGCAACTCATGCATCAACAGGTTTCATCTTTACATTCCCAGCAATTTTCTTACTGGCCACAAAAGAACAGTATTTCTTGGCAGATGGTCCCCTGATCACTTTAGCAGCAGGAGAAACAATGCGTCTTGCATTCGTTGGAATTGTAGCATCGATGTTTGCAGGATTCCTTGGAGTAATGTATTTCATTATTTTCAGAAGAGTTTGGTTAGTTGAAGACCCTCTACCATTACCTGGTTTCGAAGCGACTCTCAAGATGCTCGATATCGCTAGTGATGTTAGCTCGGGTGCTGTAGACCATGCTCGAGATTCCTTGAAGACAATAGGAGTATGGACTGTTATTACCATGGGAGCATTATTCTTGATTGAATATCCTCTGATATGGGTTAAGACATCTGCTGGTACCACAAAGTTGGCACTGATGGATTGGCTTGCTGAAATGGGAACTGGTGATACATTTGGATTGGCATCTTTCTATTCACATGGTAAGATTCACCAGCCGGGAGAAGTCATAGATGGCAAAGCAGTAGGTCCTAGCCATTATTCTCCAGATGGTGCATTTAATCCATTCAACTACACATACATTGGAGTTGCTCTGACTCCGTCAATGTTCGCTATTGGTTGGTTCATGAAGACTAGAGTTGCATTCTTAGTCAATCTTGGTACAATCGTAGGTTGGTTATTCTTGGTTCCACTTGCAGTAGCACTCAATTTCCCAGTATTCGAGGCTAAGGTTGGTGGAGAGATTCCAGTACAGGATTACTTCACAGTGATGACTGGAGGTACTGGTGCTGTACAAATGATCGCTTTCGCTAAGACAATTCGTACCATTGCTATTGGTTCGATTGTTGGTGGTGGATTGTTTGGACTACTCAAGATGTGGAAAGTATTCGCCAACATCTTTGGCGATATTGGTAAAGCACTCAAGGGAGATAGTGGAGAAGAATACATCGAAGGTAGAGGATGGTATGAATGGCCATTATCTCACATTCCAATTTTCATGTTCCTTACATTCCTCTCGATGATAGTGATTTTCGTACTTGGTGGGTTCCCAGTTATTGCAAGCGTAGTGTTTGCATTGGTCCTAATCATGACAACATTCCTTCTGGGAGCAATCGCAGTTCGTGTAATGGGTGAAACCGGTATCGAGCCTGTTTCAGGTACATCATTCATCGTTTTGCTTATGCTTCTAGGTGTATTCCTCAACTTTGATGAGGCATTGGGTCTATCTACTCAAGAAGCAGTCTTACTTGGCCTTGTAGGAACCACAGTCTTTGGTTCTGCAATTTCAATGTCAGGTACTGTAATCGGTGATTACAAGAACAGCTTGTACATTGGTAACAGACCATATCACATCTCTAAGGGTAACATCATGGGTGTTGTTCCTGGAGCGATTATTGGTGCTGGTGTTGCAATCTTCCTCTCAAGAGAATTAGCAGCAGGTAGAATTGATTTGATTGCTCCGCAGGCTAACGCATTCGCAACATTCTCAGTTATCTTTGCAGAAGGACAAGGTGACCTTGTCCTACTCGGTCTAGGATTCCTTCTAGGTGTGTTTGTCGAATGGGCTACAGGTATGGGTACATCATTCGGTCTTGGTATGTATCTGGATGTTCCTCACACTTTGCCAATGTTGATTGGTGGTGTCGCTCGTGACAAGTGGGAAGAAAAGAAATTAGAGCCAAGAATCGAAGCAATCAAAGAAAAAGAAGGCACTGTTGTTGCAGAAAAACAACGTGCTCTAATTCTGTTAGGCACATTCATGATCGCAGCTGGTGGTCTTACCGGCGAGGCATTCCTTGGAACTGAGAGTTCCATACTTTCATTCGTAGATTCGCTATGGATGGATGGTCAAATTCTGCAAAAGGCATTTGGAACCGGTGATGATTTCGTCAATTCTAACACATGGTATGCTATTAGACTAGCATCATTTGTTATGATCAACGTATTAGTCGGACTTGGAATTTACAAGTTGTTCAAGCGTGCTGGAGTTATTGGTGCGCCACCTACACAAGATGCTGAATTAATCGAGGCGTGATACCATGTCTCGTACACCTCCACTCGTGTGGGGACTTTTGGTAACAGGAGTTCTAGGGGTTTCCTCTGCAGGAGCGATTCTTTCCCATGTAGATTCTATTCCACCATTGATGCGTGCATCATGGCGGCTTCAGATTACAGTGCTCATGTTGCTGCCATTTGCCATATGGCAATATCAACAGATGGATGTTGACTCCAGAAATAGACTTACAGAAAAGAGAACAGTCTTGATAATTCTAGGTTCTGGTATAGCCTTGGCAGCTCACTTTGGAACTTGGGTCACCTCTCTTGACCACACTTCTTTAGCGCATTCGCTATTATTTGTTACAAGCCATCCAATCATCATAGTAGCAGGAACTGCATTATTGGTTCGCAGGCCACACAAGTTGGAGACAACAGGTGCGATTCTTGGATTGATAGGAGCTGGAATCACTCTTCTTGATGCAACTGATAGCGGAGAAGTTACTCTGTTTGGCGATTTCTTGGCTTTCCTTGGAGCGGTGACTGTTGTTGGATACATAGTTGCAGGAAGGATACTCAGAGAATGGATGCCAGTATTCGTCTATGCTGTT
This sequence comes from Candidatus Poseidoniales archaeon, assembly GCA_003602415.1. Classification (GTDB taxonomy): domain Archaea; phylum Thermoplasmatota; class Poseidoniia; order Poseidoniales; family Poseidoniaceae; genus MGIIa-K1. Next base: position 21,671 of record QQSK01000019.1, read on the forward strand.
CCCGTAACTCTATTGGGCGGTATTTTGTTAATTCCAATCTCGATTTTGATGGGCGAAGAAACAGCGGCTCTTGGCTGGGTTGAATCCGATCTATTAGGTTGGTTTGTACTATTGGCATTCCTTGCAGGTATAGTCGGACACACAGGTCTAAACGCATGTCTACGCTGGCTAACACCACTAACGATATCATTTGCAGTTACCTTAGAGCCAATTATTGGTGCATTTATTGGATGGTTCTTCTTTGATGAAGGAGTTCCAGGACAATGGACTTGGTTTGGTGGTTTGATTCTAATCACAGGAATTATGCTCGTGATTAAAGGAGGTGCTGAAGGTGAGTTGGATACTACTGACGAATGATGATGGTATAGATGCTACTAGTTTGCAAGATTTGGTAAGTGCATTGCATGACCGTGGATACAAATGTGTAGTTTTTGCTCCGAGCGAAAATAATTCAGCAGTCAGCATGAAAATTTCTCTTGGTAAACCTTTGACTGTAACTCGAGTTGAAGATCCTAGAGAGAATGTCCATCAATTTTCTATTGGAGGAACTCCATGTGATTGTATAATCGCTGCTTTGGATGGAGGATTGCAAAAACTCGTTCCAGGTGTTATGCCCAAATTGGTAGTTAGTGGAATCAATCTCGGCCCTAATCTATCTCAGGATGCGTATCATAGTGGTACCATTGCTGCAGCAAGAGAAGCGGGAATGTACGGTATGCCTGCAATTGCATCTTCATGGTCTTCGTTTGACCCAGAAGGAATGGAAATAGCAATCGAAGCAACAATCCAGTTAATTGAAGCCGCTTTAGCAGTTTTACCTGATACACCAGCAAATCTCAACCGTCCTCATATTGACGTAAATGCACCTCATCTGACATCTTGGCCACAGAAGTCACCCGAGTCTTGGTCGAAAAACCCTGTTCAAGCATTACGAGATGCATTTGCAGCTGGAGAGATTTTGCTAAACCTAAATGTTCCAAGAAACTGGACTGGGAAATATTCAGCAACTAGGCTTGGAATGAGGTGGTACAGGAATGCAATCACATTTTCAAACGATACTTCCACTTTCCAATTAGGTGCGGCTAGTATAGATGTTGATGCGGTTGATAGAGGAGATGTTGACTCTGATGAATTGGGAATTGCAAGTGTGACATGTATGCCTTCATGGCCACAAACACATCCACTAGAGGCTGATGTAGATTTACTGGCTTGGTCTTTGATTAACAGTACTGAAGGAATGCCTATTTGGTTGTAACTACCAGACTTGGATCA
>QQSK01000002.1:0-9892 GCA_003602415.1 Candidatus Poseidoniales archaeon
CGTTGTTAATGATCAGATGATTTGTGAACCAATTTCACGACCGTTAGATAATGTCAAGATTTGATGGATGGATTGCCCGTTTGGAATGTGCAAGTAAAGATTAGCGCTGATACCATGAGTATCTAGATGTGGAGGCCCACATTCACCAGCAGCTCCTCCAGGACTTGCTTGTGTGCCACCATCAAGAGTGAAGAAATATCTTGCACCAGGCTGGAAGTTGTTCACGTTGGTAAATCCAGGATTGTCAACAGGTCCATCATCTCCAACTTCCCATACATGAATAGCAGAGCCACCTTGAGAATCTCCTAATGCAGCAGAACGATAATGGAAGGTTCCATCCGGTTCAGTACAGGTTAACACATAGATTACATCAACTCGATCTACAGGTTCACCGGCCGCTCCAAATTCCATCATGAATAACATGTCATCTTGATTATCGTATACCCATGCGCCTGTAATGATAACGCTGTTAACACTATTTCTTCTGACATCTTCTGCAGTCTTTTGAGTATTCTGTGAGATACTTTCAGTAATATTGATTACCGTAAATGAAATTGTTACAGCAAGCAAAATCATAGCGATATAAACAATCAATGCTCCACTTCCAACAGAGCATTCATCATCGGATTTGATTCTTGACCTACGCATCATTTCACCTCAATTTAGGTCTTGACCTTGATATGGAGCATCGCCAATGTCCAATTGTAATTCTTGAGTTCTTCCTTTATCGACCATCAGAACCAATGTGGCATCATCTACATCTTCTAGATTACAATTAGCCAATGTCATAATCATTCGATATGTAACACCGGGTTCAAATTCATCTAATGAAGCGGCAGTCCGGCCATCTCCATCTAAATCAGTAGCTATTCCGAAATTACCTTCATCGAAGTGAATTGTATTCTGACCTCCACCTTGATTCGGCGGGAAACACATCAGCACCCATGCTAAGTCCTCTTCAGGAACAACGTTTTCCACATATGGTAATTCGAAAACAATGTGAATTTCATCGGTTGCACCTAAACTGAAAATTTCCAGAACTACAACATTGGTTATGCCCTTGAATGTGGGTACGTTCTGCTGTGCACCTGTCTTGCTTTGAGAAAAGATGTTGCCACCCATACCAACAAGAATTGCAGAGATAATCGAACTAACCAAAACGAGTGCAATGAAGATAATCATTGCACTGGTGCCAACCTCGGCACTTTCTGATTTTGTCCTACGCTGCATGCTTGCTCAAGACTATTAGTAAGTCGGACGCAATTTAATCTATCGTGTACAAGTTGCTAGTTTCACAGAGATTCTATGACCATTGCAATACCTTGCCCGCCACCAATACATGCGGTTGCAACACCATACTTTCCACCACATCTTCTCAATTCATGAGCTAATGTTAGCACTAGTCTTGTTCCAGTAGCAGCAAGCGGATGTCCAAGTCCAACCGCACCGCCATTTACATTCACCTTTTCAACATCTAATCCTAGATCCTTGACACAAGCAACCGCTTGTCCAGCAAATGCTTCGTTTATTTCCCAACGGTCAATATCCTCGATTGAAAGATCTGCTTTTTCTAAGGCTAGACGACTACTTGGAACTGGACCATAAGCCATGATTGCAGGCTCAAGTCCAACAATTCCCCAAGATACGATTCTTGCAAGTGGAGCATCACCATCAGCTTCAGCCTTAGATGCAGATTTGATCACTACTGCTGCAGCACCATCTACAACACCACTTGCATTACCTGCAGTGACCAGGCTTTCAGGTCCGAATGCCGTTCTCAATTCTGCTAAAGATTCAGGAGTACTCCCTAGAACAACATGGTCTTCGTCTTTGTAAGTTACATCATTTACTGACACTATTTCCTTTTCCCAGATTCCATTTTCGATTGAATTCGCCGTCCTAGAATGGGACATTGCAGCGAACTCATCGGTTTCTTCTCTAGTTACACCCTTACGTTTACAGATTTCATCACTGGTCTGAGCCATGAAAGAGCCACACATTCCGTCCAACAAATTTGTGAAAAGATAATCTTCCATATCCTTCTCTAATTCAGTTCCTGCTCGAGGAGGTCTTGCTAATTTGTATGTATCACGCATTCCACGTAGAACGTGCGGTGCCTGAGAAAGATTTTCCATTCCACCTGCAACAACAGTTTCTGCTTCATTGAGCATTATCATTTGAGCGCCTGTAACAATTGATTGGACACCGCTTCCACAGATTCGAGATAGCGTTAGCATTGGAACTTCTTGAGGAATACCCGCACCCAAGCCTGCATGACGAGCACCAAAGATGGCTTGATCGCATGTTTGAAGAGCATATCCCATTACAACATGGTCTACATTTTCAGGAGCAGTCCCGGTCTTTTCTAAAGCGCCTTTAATCGCAATTTCACCTAATTTTAGAGCACTTACATCTTTCAGAAGACCGCCTGGTTGACCATCTCCACGCTTGCCACCTTGCCATTCACAAAATGGTGTTCTAGCTCCGCCTACGATTACGACATCCTCTGCCATGGCACGGCCAATAGTAGCCGCCTAATCATATTCACGCTATGCCTAACAGTCCTAATCCACCGAACATAAGCAAGAGTGGGACTACTACCATTTCGAAACCTGACCTGGAACGACCAACATTAGACAACTCGGTTCCTCGCATCAATGTGCACTTTACACCAGGAGCGTCTTCTCCTCCCCAGACTTCAATCAAACTATTTGGCAGCGTTCCATCCAAGCCTTCAGCTTGCAGTGATTCGTTAGTTCGAGACTTAGTTTGCCCCAATACATACACTGGATTACCCAATCTCAAACCGTAAAGGGTCCAACGGTGTTTCTTTACTCTCGCACCTCCAAACATTCCTGCTACTGCTTGAGCCATCATCTGCTTGCCCCATGTCTGGGCAAATTTGCCATCCCATCTCTTGAGATATTGTCCATAATCTGTTCTCTTGAATGAATGTGCATTTACGCGAATACCTCCAGTACCATCGTGTAGAATAAACGGACATCCACCTGCATCAGAACGAACGGTTACCCAATTGCACTCTTCCTTGCTGTTGCCTTCGCTATCAGTGGTTGTTCGACATTGATACTGCTCATATTCCCACTTGTAGCCAACCATATTTCCTACGACCATATTCTGATTGCCATCTACAACCACTGTCAAGCAACCTTCGTGAACAGGCCTAACCTGCCCAACCAATTCGGGGTTGCCTGCAGGAGCAGAGCGGACTAGTGAGGTTGGTGTATCGATCATTTGCCTGAGCATCTTTGCTCGGAAATAACCAACTAGAGAAAGAACCAATCCGATTAATGCAATCACAATTGGTGGTGCTAAGCCATTATCATAGTCATCTCTAGACATTATGGAAGCGGACACTATGATGATACAAGCTATTGCAGAGATTGAATAAACACTGAATAAAGTCATTGTTGCAGGTGTTGGCGTGCCTACGTTTACAGGATGTTCAGGTAAAGGACTTCCATCACCTTGAGCTGAATATCTATCCACATTGTCCCAAGTAGTTGGACCTGGAGCAGGCAATATCCAGTCGTTTGGGTCTGTAGTAGGAACATATGATGTTTGTTGCATCCACCAATTATCAATCGATAGACCACTAGATTCCGCTTTAGCTTCTAATTCGGCAGGATCAATAGCTGATTTTCTGAGATCGTGTAGTGATGCTTCCAAGGAACCTGGAGAACTTACAGCCATCAAAAGTAATCCAAAACTTGAGATTACCAATCCTTCAATTCCACCGGTTGCTAAGAATAATCCTGCGAGAACAATAATCAATCCAATAGCCCAAATAATCCAACCAACCCAATTGTAAGGTAAATTTAGTTTGAATGTACCTCCATTCAAATCAATATCTTTGATGTCCATATGTATCTCGACGCACATTCATGAAATGAATGTTCGCTAAGACATACTAGCTGGTTTGTGGTCCCAAATCGCCCAGGTTCCTGTAGCGGTGGCAACTACCCTATCGGATTCAGTTACTATCCTACCTTCTAAGTGGGCTACATTTCTTCCCCTTTTGACAACATTTCCTTTGGCTGTTATTTTTTCGCCAGGTCTTGCTGCTGAAATGAAAGAAACATTCAGATTTGTAGTAGCACACCATTCTGCCTTAGGAAGGATTGAAACCAATGCTCCACCAAGTGCCATATCTAGCATCATAGTGTATAATCCACCGTGTGCAACTCCGCCTTTGTTACAATGCTTAGATTCTATATTAACATAAACTGAGGACTTACCGTTACCCCATTCTCCTCTTTGAATACCTAAATCCAGAGCCATGTCTGTAAGATGTGCAGGTTCAGACATTTCCACCATCAGATAACACCTACTACCTTGATCAATATGCGTTTTCGACGCTGACCATCAAATTCAGCATAGTGAATCTGTTCCCAATTCCCGAGATGTAATCGACCATCTTTAACTGGCATGGTAACTTGTTGTCCTAACAACTGACGCTTCAGATGAGCATCTCCATTATCTTCGCCCGTTCTATGATGATGATATTCTTCACCATCTCTACCATCAACACCATGAAATGGAGCTATTTTTTCTAGCCACTTCATAATATCATGATGTAATCCATATTCAAGGTCATTGACATAGCATGATGCAGTAATATGCATTGGATTTACCAAAACCAATCCATCTTTAATTCCGCTTTCAGCAACTACTCTTTGCACATCTCGAGTGATGCACATAATCTGGTATCTCTCATCGGTTTCTACCCAGATTTCTTCGACGTATGTCGCTGCTTGTCCGGTAATCAATTCACCCATTCAAACACCGTCAACCGAATAGTGATGAATCATCTAATCCGTTATTAGAAATCATTAGAGGTATTGCAATAATCAAGCCGCAAATTCCATTACAAATTATAACGAAAATAGCCCCTATTCCCATGATTGCACCAGAGAATTGATCTAATTCTTCTCTTTCATCAGCGCTTAAGTTTTCTTCTTCAGCAATATCATCCAGAATGTCTGGCATCATCATCAAAGCGAATACTCCGACCACTGTACTAATTACAATCATTAGTAAAGCGATGTGAACTCCACGCTTTTGGTAATTTGTCATCATTATTCCGCCTGCTATGAATCCTCCAGAGATTAGCATGTTTACCAATGACATTCCTATGAAAAACCCACCTAATTCTAAAGTATCTCCAATTCCAATAACTTCGCCACCGATTGAAAATACACCAAAAATGATTACAAGAATACCTACTACTTTTGGTCCAGAAGATGGTTGCTGAATGATTATAACATTCTGAGGTAGACCAGTATTTGGATCTATAATCACAGGTTGAGGTTGTGCCATTCCTTGATTAGCATAATGATGATGATGAACATCACCTGAAATTACACTATCGTTTATTCCACCGTTATTACCACTATCGGGTTGCATGAATCAAACCAATAGGACGTAGTCATTAGACCTTACGAAAGATAACCAGCCTCAAGAAGAGATGGCCCCTCGTCGAATCATGGCCGATGTACTTCTTGTCTACAAGAAGAATTTCGAGGGAGTTCATGATGACTCTCTACAGTCAGTAAAAGATGTACTAAAAGCACAATCTGATACCATTCGTGTTGATATCAGAGCTAGAGAACAGGTTAGACGGGCCGATTTTATTGGGCGCGACTTGGTAATTGTTTTAGGAGGAGATGGAACTCTAACTTCAATTTCTCACAACATAGATTCGAACACTCCTGTCATGGGAGTCAATTCTCATCCTCGAAGAGAAGACCCTGACGGGTCTTTAGGATTCTACATGGATTGTGACATAGATACATTCAGTGATGATTTGAAAGCAGCATTGGAAGGAAATGCGATAGTCAATAGATTGCCAAGACTACAAGCCACAATCGAGACTACAAGTGGTAATAAAATTCGTACAGACCCTGCCATGAACGACTTATTAGTTGCCAATACACATCAATATGCGCCCTCAAAATATCATCTAAGAAGAGGAGATATTGATATCAAACAACATTCTAGTGGTTTGTTATTTTCTACATGGCTAGGGCAAGGAGCTTGGTTCAATCAAATTGCAAGAAAGTCAGATTTTGGCAATGGTGATGATTCAGAAACTCATTATTTGGTAATTGCAAGAGATTTGGATTCAGATATTGAAGATGAAACATACATTTCATGGACATCACAAGCCACTGTAATAACTAGCGATATGCACAGAGGATATGTTGTACCTGATGGGTGGGATGAATACCAGTTCAACCGAGGAGCAACAATTACTGTAGATCTATCAGGACCTGTACTTCAATTACTAACATTTAGAAAATCGATGAAAGAAAGATTCAGTGATTAAAATGGACCTAAAGGAGCACATTAGAGGAATACCTGACTTCCCTATTCCGGGGATTTTATTCTACGACATCTCAACATTACTATCAAATCCAAAAGCATGGAATCACACACTAAACGTTCTTGAGGAAATTGTGGAAGAGTGGAAACCGGACATTCTTGCTGGAATTGAAAGTAGAGGTTTTTTATTGGCTTCAGCATTAGCAGACCGTATGAAATTACCAATGACAATGATTCGTAAAAAGGGGAAACTACCAGGAGATATTGTTTCTTTAGAATATGAATTGGAATACGGCACTGACACTATTGAAATTCAATCAGATGCTATATTACCAAATCAAAGAGTTGTGATTTTGGACGATTTACTAGCAACAGGAGGTACATTACAGGCTTCGATTGACCTTTGCGAAAAGGTTGGGGCGAATGTAATTGGAGCCGCCGTAATCATCGAATTGGAGTTCCTTAATGGTAAGGAAAAAATGCAAATATCTGTCAAATCGTTGGTTAAATATTGATAAACATGGCGCTGAGACGGTGTTGGTAAAAACACCTTATGTGATTTTTATTTTACAAAAAGCATCATAACCCCTCTGTATTGTAACACCTGTAACCCAAGGAGGGTGACAAGAAAAATGAGTTTAGAACAGAAAATGAGTGATTTCTTCAAATTTGAAGAAAATGATACGAACATGCAAGGTGAAATCCGAGCAGGAATTACAACATTCCTGACTATGGCTTACATCCTGCTTGTAAACCCAGCAATGCTTGCAGTCAGTGGAATTCCATTCGACGATGCATTGTTTGCAACAGCGATTGCCGCATTCGTAGGATGTACAGTAATGGGACTGTGGGCAAACAAGCCTTACGCATTAGCTCCCGGAATGGGATTAAACGCGTATTTCGTGTTTGCAGTAGTTATCGGAATGGGCATTTCTTGGCAAGTCGCATTAGCTGCTGTACTTGTTGAAGGTGTGATTTTCATGATTATCTCAATCCCTCAAATCGGATGGCGAACCAAGATGATAAATGCCATTCCTCAAGATCTCAAGATTGCAACAGGAGCCGGTATCGGTATGTTCCTTGCAATAATTGGTCTCAGAGAAATGGGATGGATTCAGGATGATGGAGCAACTCTGGTTAATCTAGCAACTACTGAATCATTCGGATACGACCATGGAGCTGTAATCAGTATGGTAGCACTAATTGCAATCACGGTGATGATGGCAAAAGGAATCAAGGGTGCAATCATTTACGGTATCCTTGGCGCATCCGTATATGGATGGGCAGTAGGTGCTTATGACCCATACAATGACTTCGCAGCAGGTGGAGCAGGATGGGGTTCAGCAACCGCAGCAGCTCCAGCAATGGGCGACATCTTCGGTTTCGTTGGTCTCCCTGAAGAAAGCATGGGTGCAGCATTTAACGCGTTTGGAGATATTGGAAATGACGTTGCAGGATTCCTGCTAGTTATGATTGCATTCCTGTTTGTAGATATCTTTGATACAGCAGGAACTCTATACTCTGTTGGACGCCAAGCAGGTGACTTAGACGAAGATGGAAACCTTATCGATTCAGAAGAGGCTTTCATGTCTGACGCAGCAGCAACCATTGTTGGTGCAGCGCTTGGTACTAGTACCACAACTACCTACATCGAATCCGCAGCCGGAGTCGAAGAAGGTGGAAGAACTGGCCTAACTGCAGTAGTAGTTGGTGTTTTGATGCTATCCGGATTATTCCTATCTGGATTATTCCAAGCAATCCCAACATTCGCAATGGCATGTGCTCTAGTAATAATTGGTGCAATGATGATGAGGCAGGCTACTGACATCAACTGGGATGACAAGGAGATAGTCTTGCCTGCATTCCTTACAATGGTTCTAATGCCTTTCACCTACTCTATCGCAGATGGTATCGCATGGGGTGTAATCTCATACGTACTAATCAAGATGGGAATGGGTAAGTTCGATGAGCCTGGACCAATCATGTATGGAATTGCAATCTTCATGACAATGTTCTACCTAGGACCTGGAGATATGTCCACTTTCGGATGGATCTTCGACAAAGTATGGTGAATTTAGACAGACTATTGTTTGAGATGATTACTGTCGAGTGACAGAAGCCGCAGTGGCTGGGACTTCGGCCCCAGCCACTGCTCCTCTTTTCCTAATTTCACAAAATATTGTGGAATAGTTCATGTGTTAGTTTCTCTAGCATATTGTAATGGCTGATGAAAGGTTTGAGATTTTGCGCCGCAGCATCATTGAAGCACCAGTGATTATGAAAGGAGAATATCCATACTTCATCCACCCTTTATCTGACGGCGTTCCGATTCAATCAGCTGAACTATTAGCAGCAGCACGTGATTTGATCAATGAGAATGTAGATTGGGAACAGATAGACTTGATTCTAGGAATAGAGGCGATGGGAATACCATTAGCAGCAGCATTGTGCCTATTATCGGGTAAACCACTTGTCATAGGCCGTAAGAGGGAATATGGCCTTCCTGGAGAAACTCCAATCGACCAATCGACTGGTTATTCGAAAGGCGCCATATACCTAAATGATATTCACAAAGGAGACAGAGTATTCATTGTTGACGATGTTGTATCCACTGGAGGAACTCTTCTACCTATTTTGAAAGGAATAGATAAGATTGGAGCAGTTGTTGCTGATTGCTGGATTGTTTTCGAGAAGGGAGAAGGAATGAATTACGTTCGCTCTCACGGTGACTGGCCATTAAACAGCCTAGTTAGAATTACAATGGAAGGGGACAAAGTTGTCCTCTTAGACTAGTGTAAAAAGTAAACTAGTACTTCGATAAAAAAAGTGGAAACGGGGGACCGAAGTCCCCCGCTTCCGGGTTTTTCTTAGGAGGTGATCCATCTGCAGGTTCCCCTACAGATACCTTGTTACGACTTAACCCTCCTTGTCGAAGACAGACTCGAATACGCCATTAAAACGCAGCCTCATCCATCCCCAACTAAGATGGTTTGACGGGCGGTGTGTGCAAGGAGCAGGGGCATATTCACCGTGCTATGTTGAAACACGATTACTACGGAATCCAGCTTCACGAGGGCGAGTTACAGCCCTCGATCCGAACTATGAACAGGTTTCGGGGTAGCGCCGCCTCTCGGCGTGGCTTCCCATTGTCCTGTCCTTTGTAGCGCGCGTGTAGCCCAAGACATTCGGGGCATACTGACCTGTCGTTGCCCGCGCCTTCCTCTGGTTTCACACCAGCGGTCTCCCTATGGTGCGCCTCATGCGGACATGAGGGTCGCAAATAGGGATGCGGGTCTCGTTCGTTATCTGACTTAACAGAACGCTTTACAGTACGAACTGACGACGGCCATGCACCACCTCTCTGATAATCCGATAAGCTCGTTACGCTGATCTTCATCTAACAGTCGGCCTTGGTGAGTTTTCCGGCGTTGAATCCAATTAAACCGCACGCTCCTCCCGTTGCAGTGCTCCCCCGCCAATTCCTTTAAGTTTCAGCCTTGCGACCGTACTACCCAGGCAGTGGACTTATCACCTTCGCTTCGACACTGAG
>QQSK01000002.1:9992-130794 GCA_003602415.1 Candidatus Poseidoniales archaeon
CGCAAGCATCCCGCCCAACTCCCCCCCGTATATCAAGGTGACTGTTTGCACCTGTTTGCAAAACGAGGCACTGCAAAGCAATCTGAGCATTTAGATTATATGTGAATCCACTATTTTTGCAAGCCAGAATCTGAAAAAAATAACCGCAGTAAAATCAACGTTCAAATCTCGATAATCAAATATCAAAAACCGAGCAATTTTGCTGTGGTTTTAGATCACTCAGCACCGAAGAACTGCCGGAGCATTGGATGCATTTCCATCGCCTGTTCCTTCTGAATCTGCTCATATGTACGTAATATGATACCTACAGCAAGCAACAGACCCGTTCCAGTAGCATTACCTACCGTTCCAAGCAAATCCGCTCCTGCAGCCAATAGACCGACGAATGCACCAGAGAAGTAGGTCACTGGTGGAATGTATCTCTCAAGGATTCTTTCGAGAACTAGAGGGTTCTTTCTGAAACCTGGAATCTGCATTCCTGTTCGCTCGATTTGCTTAGCTACATCTTTTGAACCCATATTCGTAGTATCGATCCAGAACTTCGCGAATACCATCGAACCTACCGTCATCAATGTGACATAGAAGAATACGTGACCGCCGATTTGCCATAGGCTATGACCATAGATATCTCCATCTTGATTGAGGAGAGGAATCAGCCAATCGTTAACACCGTTTACCATCGAAGAATACCAAGCGAATCCGCCACTAGGTGTAGACGAACCTGGCTCATATGTTCCAATATAATCGGACATACTTCCCCAACCTTCCTTACCAAGTATCGGCGTCTTCTGCAACGTTGGATGGTTCCAGAATAGTAGAGTAAACATGTTGATGTTTGCTAGAAGTGCAGCCATCAAAATAACCGGAATGTTAGATGCATAAACCAATCGAATTGGATACTTACCACGGTGACCACGGACCTTACCGTGAGTTAGTGGCAATTCCAGTTTACTGGATTCAGCGTATGCTACCACAAGGAATACCACAACTGACGAGAATAGAGCTGCCACTGGATTGACGTGAGTCAACAGAATGGTCTCGAAACCATTCTGAGATATCATTTCGGCATTCGTCGCCTCCCGGAACATATAGAATATCATAGGCAACGTTCCCGATGGAGGATTTTGAAGACTGTAACTCATTCCAGAAGTTGCTGGCATTGGTGAAAGTGTACCAACGAATGTTGATTGCGCTACACCAGCAGCAATGAATAGAGAGATACCAGAACCAATTCCCCACTTGCTTACCAATTCATCCAGCAAGAATACTAGGTATGAACCTGCGAATAATTGTGCAACGATAACGAAGTTAGCCCAACCCATTCCATAATCGCTGATCAAAGCCTCTGTAGGGTCTAGGAAACCATAGGTCTGAGGAATAGATTCGATTGGAATCATTAGAAGAACAAGCAACTTCTGTACACCTTGGTACATCGCTTTGTCTTCAGAGTCTTGAAGGTCTAAGCGGATAATCTTAGCACCAGCGAACAACTGCATGATAATGGAACCAGTAACAATTGGTCCAATACCCAAGTGCATGATTGTACCAGATGCACCAGCCATGATAGAACGGAATCCACTGAACAGGTCAAGTGCTTGTCCGGAAAGACCCCATAGCATGACGTTGGTCATTGCGAAGTAAATGATTAGAACAAGAGTTGTTGTCCACAACTTCTCATTAAATCGGACGTGGCGCTCAGGCTTAGTGATTGTTGGATAAGTATCTACGAATCGGTGTAGAGCGTACAAACGGCTACTCTTATCGCCACTGTACATGAAACTAGTCAATGCTGCAGCAGCACCGAATCCGAGTAGGATAACTCCGACCAGCAAATATCCAACCATGTCCTGGTGAGTACCATCATACCAAGCGTTAGGACGGCAATACCATACTGCGGTTCCAAGGAAACCTAGCCAAGCTAGCATCTTTCCATATCGGCCAATAATCGGTACTTCTTTCAGACCTTCAGGAAGATCTCTAGTGAAACACCAAATCATGAATGCAACGTAAATTACACCGAAACTGAATCCGAAGATTGCACCATCAACTGCGTTTTGAGAAGCATTGCCTCCCATTCCAAGAGCAGTCTCAAAGGCTTCGTATTGCCAATATCCTAGCATACCAAAGTACAGAAGTCCGGTTAGACCTACTGCCCAAGGGATTGATTGCTTGCCCATTCACATTCCTCCAGTTGTTGCGTTGTTGTTTTGGTCAAGAAGATAACGGAATAAACCTCATGTGAGGTATTCACTCCCACTCCTCATCATCATCGTCATCGCCTTCGATAGAGCCACCAGCAGCAGAGATTTTCTGTGCTGCTTTAGCGGACCATTCTTCAACGGTAACAGTAAGTGCTGTACTTATTCTGCCAGAACCTAGCAGTTTATCGATTCCCATCTCAGTCAAGTTGACTGAGTCACCACCGTCAGCCATTCCTTCAAGGTCGCTGACATTACATGTGACATAGACAGTTCTTAGGCTTGGATCACGGTTGAAACCGTGCATTCCCCAGTGACCTGGCATATACTTGATTCGAGTCATGACGCGGTGCTTGTTCATACCTGCATTTCCACGTCCACCACGCTTACCTGCTCCACGGCCAGCCTTGTGACCTCTTCCGTGTGTGCGGCAACGTCCACGATGCTTGTTTGCTTTACTCATCTAAATCACCTCAAATCATCCTTTCGACCAGAGCCGAAATGTCCTCTCCACGAGGTCCAAGAGCGCCACCTACAACGTAGGTTCGCTTTAGTCCGCCCCAGCCCTTTGGGCCACGAGGAGGATGTAGTCTGAATACTCTCTTCATATCTGGAATATCTTTGACTGTTGCATCTCCAGCAACGATTGCTGCTGCAAAGTCCTTGATGGAACCATAGTCTGTTGCTTCTTTCACAACTTCATCGGTTACTGGCTTGTCTCCAATTAGACGGCCACGCTCGGAAATCATCTTCTCTACAAGATCTGCATCTGCATCTCCCCAAGTGATGTAATCCTTAGCTTTCTGAAGCATACCCTTGTACTGAGGGTTCTCTGGAATGATTACTGCGTGGTTAACACGAGTCAAATTCAACATACCCATCGTTTCTCTAATAGAACGTTCAACTTTAACATCAGAACGTGCTCTAACTACAATCCAACTCATTCTAATAGCCTCCCTTTGTGAATGAACAACTCTGCTCTCTGAGAGTTTGTTACACGAGTTCTGTTAATTGCTGCTAATGCATTGAATGTTGCTGCAGCGTAATTGATAGTGGTTCGAGTCTGACCCTTTGTACGGGATAGAACATCGGTTACACCTGCTAGAGCAAGTACACGCTTACCTGTTTCACCAATAACCAATCCTTTACCTGCTGGTGCTGGCATTAGAGTTACACGAGTGGAACCTGCTTGTCCCTGTACCTTGAATGGTACAGATGTTCCTGGCCCTACGCTTGATTCCCAAGAACCGTTTCCACGCTGAATCTGAATCAGATTCAACTTAGCAGCGGTTAATGCCTTGCTGATTGCTTGAGCAACTTCCTTGCCCTTAGCCATTGCAAGGCCAACATATCCATCTTTGTTACCAACACAAGCCATTACGTTGAATCTTACACGTCGACCAGAGTCAGTCATTCTTTGAACCATATTGACCTTGATAATTTCATCTTCAAGGTTAGGAATTAGTGCGTCTACGATTTCAACTTCACGAATTGGAAGTCCAGAAGCAAGTGCTTGCTCGTAGGTAATGATTCTACCAGCCATAACTTCCTTGCCAAGTCTAGTCTTTGGAGACCATGTGCGAAGAGCAGCGATCGATTCGTCAGCAGCTGTGCGACGACGTCGGCGTCCGCCTTCGTTCTGTTCTTCTTCCTTAGGTGCAAAGGCCTTGATTAGACCCGGTGCCATTTGAGATACTTCATCTACACTCATTTCAGAACGCCTCCTCGATCTTTGACTTGGTTGCTTCAACTGTTGAAGCGTAAGAATCGTCAATGTGTGCGCCATTTAGGCGGTCTTCTCCAGGTAGGACATTTTCCCCGTGAGGAATTTCCAGTCCTGCATCAACCATTCCTTTCAGAGCAGCAAACACTCGGTTTCCGTTAGAACTAGCAGCCAATCCAATGTCTAGCACAGCTTCGTCATGTCCTGCAGCGATTGCGGACTTTCCGAGAGCATAGCCTACAAGATAGGATGCTGGAATATTCTTGCGAGAGTTTGACTCAGGCCATCCGTAGCGAGAGACCAAATCATCTCCAGTTACAGAAACTTCAACTTTGTCACCATCTCTTTCCCAAGAAACCACTTGGCAAACAACACGAGTGTTAGAGACTCTAACAACTGCACGAGCGTTTCCGCCTTTCAGTAATTTCAGACGGCGACGATAATCTGTTTCACCAGTTCGTCGACGGCGGTATTGGTTACGCTGTCTTGGTCCTTTAGCCATCATTGGTCACCTCCGATTGAGATTCCTTCGACACTCATCTGTGCCTTCATGTGAGAGATAGAACGGTATGAACCACCCTTTGCTTTCAGGTAATAGTGACGGTACTGAGAGCGCTCAAGAGTGCCATCTTCTCTCATTTCCTTGAGAGTTCGGCGTTGAGCACGGATAGTTGCCATCCACTGCTGCTTGCGAGGGTTACGAGCGTTAGCGGAACCGGATCTCTTTCCATGTCCCTTACGTCGTCCCTTCTGCTTCTGAGATTGGCGCTTCAATGCACGTACTCTGGAAGTACCTTGCACTGCTCTAGCCTTAATCCATCCATTTTCGATAGCCTCACGGATATCTTCCTTCTGAACAGATTGTGCAACCTGGTCAAGATAGGATGGATTAATCCAAACTCTGTTGACACCACACTTCAATAGTTGTGCTGCCATTTTCTTTTGATTAGTAATCTGCATCAGCGTTCCCTCCTGCGGTTAAGGACTCTAATTCCCAATTCGTCAGCACGAGAGTGAATATTTTCTCGCTTGCGTCCACCAACTGTAGCACCGATTCGTGCTGCTTGGGTTTCTGCATCGATTTGATCCAAGTCCCTTGCGTTGTGAACCATGACTTCTTCGAATCCAGATGGGTGTAGACCGCTTGCAGCCTTCACCTTTCCATGTCCTATTCGAACAAGAGAGCCGCGGTACTTGTAATTGCGGCGTTGTTTGTTGTCCATTCCGTGTGGCTTTCTCCATCCGGAGCGTGAAAGACGCTTGTAACGGAACCACTCAGTTCTGCGGAAAGAAGGAGTTCCCTTCTTTTGTGCTGCACGTAGAGCTAGAGCAGCCTTCAAATCATCAGATAGAACTGGCTTCTGCTTTGCAACGTGTTCTTCCACTAGGTCTTCATCGTCCCAGTCTTCGTCCTCGTAATCTTCATCGAAGTCGTCTTCAACAAATTCTTCTTCAGATGATTCTTCTTCTACCGGAGCAGGTTCGTCTGCACCTTCTTGTAGGCGTGAAATAAGGTCTGCTTTCTTACCAGAAACAGGTAGACCTGCTTCCTTTAGCAACTCCTTGAGTTCAGCAACTGTCATATTTTCGTAATCACTCATCTCAATTCCTCCATCATGCCTTCTCAATCAGGTAAATTCCGTCCTGGAAAACACGTCGGTCGCGCTTCTTAACGGTGGTAGAGCGCTCGATATTTGCAGCGGTTTGACCAACTGCTTCTTTATCGACGCCACTAACGATTACTTCTGTTTTGTTTTGTACCTTGACATCTACTCCATTGAGGATCTTAGCTGACCTTGGTACACGTTCTCCGAAGTAATTGTTTACTACGAATTCGCTACCCTTTACTGCTAAAGTCATAGGGAAGTGAGAATACAATGCTTTCAGAGTGTAAGTGAATCCATCAGTTACACCCTTTACCATGTTATTCAAGTGAGCCCTCCATGTTCCTGCAATTGCCGATTCTTTGCGGCGAGGAAGATCGATACGAACGATTAGGGCTCCTCCTTCTTGGAAGATGTCATGTCTTGGACTAGAAAAGTCACGAGAAATGCTACCCTTAGGTCCTGTGATTGTGACTGTGTCACCATCAATCGTTGCATTAACTCCTTCAGGAATTACTACAGTGTGTTCAATTCGGTCTATTTTTACCATTTAATCACCTCAGAAAACATATGCAAGGAGTTTTCCACCAATACGGTTCTCCTTTGCGTCTTTGTGGTGCATTACACCACTGTTGGTAGTCAAAATCAAGAGTCCGAAATCTTGTGCTGGAAGGTAGCGACCTTCCCACTTATCGAACTCTTGGCGGCGAACTGAGTGGCGTGGCTTCACAACGCCACATTCGTTAATGGCGCCACGAAGTTGAACAATGAATCTGCCTCCTCGTCCGTCGTCGTTCTTCTCAATCTCTCCGACATAGCCGGAGGTTTGCATAATCTCTAGAACAGATCCAAGTAACTTGGATGCTGGAGAAAGGTCTACGTTGAACTTTCCAGCTTGTTCTGCATTGAATAGTTTAGCTAGTGCATCATTAAGGGGGTCGAACTGCATTCATAATCACCTCAATTCATTTTCTTAAATCCTATTTCAGGAGCGACATCACGGAAACACTGTCTACACAATCGTAGTCCATGACGGCGAATCATTCCTCGGCGGCGTCCACATCTGCGGCATCCGTTTGTTCTTCCAATCTGTTCACCATGGTCTCGTGCCATTTTCACTCCTCCAAGATTTTGACACCATAGTTCTCCGCAAACCATGCTCTGGCGTCATCAGCATTGGTTCGGTGGTTCTGTGCAACTTTTGCACTGCGACGGCGGCGGCGACTGACACGGTGGCCAGGTCTCTCTAGTACGACGTTAATGTCCATACCAAAGATGCCGATATCTGGATCATACTTTTGCTCAGGGAAATCAGTGTAGTCTGGAATACCAAAAGAAAGGTTACCAGTTCTATCAAAGTTCCACGAAGGAATTGTATTTTCACGGACCCAGAAAGCGTCTGTTAGGAATTTCTTGATAACTTCAGGATTTCTGATAGTTGCTTTGCACCCGATAGGGAATCCAACACGGACCTTCAGGTCACGGTTCTGTTGCTTACCTAGGGTTCTTACCGGTGTAACTCCAGTTACAAGTTCGAGTACCTTTTCAGCGTTAGAAAGGCGATCTCCACCTTCACCAACACCAATGTTGACTACAACCTTGGAAATTCGAGGCATACTCATTGGGTTTGCTGATTCGCTCACTGGCTCACCTCCACACCTGGTAGAGTGCAATCACCGACTGTGAATACATTGTCTGCAATTGTACCGAATCCATCGAATTCAACTTCGTTAGGCATGCTGGAGCGCTTAACGATGTAATTGGATACATCCGCCAACTTACCAACGTGAATTCCTCCAACCAGCATACATCGTGTTCCTTCTCCGAACTTGATGTGCTCGATTACCTTCTGGTCTGGAAGAGAAATCTTCAGTGAATCACCTGTCTTGTGCTCTGAAGCATCGTCAACAATGATGTTTCTTCCATCATGAAGGTGGACTTGAGTCTTACCTCCTTTGATTGTGGATTTGCCTTCGATACGGCAAACCTTCCAAGCTGCTTCATCAGCAGATATTGGACGGTAGCGTAGACGACCATTTGTGTCAAGAACACAGCGATAGTTTTCATCACCTAATGTAAGAACATCCATGATTCCAACTCCACGACGGGTGTCTTTTACAATTCGACCATCGACCTTTGCTAGACCGTTGTGAAGAATTGTTCTTACTTCACGAGTAGATCTTGCTAGACCGATTACATCTCTAATTACAATATTCAAAGGCATGCATCTCTCAAGACTGTGAGCACCTGCACGAGGACGGGTTACCCATACTGTAGTCTTGCGAGGAAGAGGCCAGCTTCGAGGGATGGCCAAACGCTTCAAGTGACTGCTACTTCCCATATCATTCAACTCCTATCTGCGGTCAAGTGTTGCATTCGCAACTTGTCCGTCTCGTCTAACTTGGTAACGACGACGTTGGAGGAGTGGACCGGCACTGCCTCTTCTCTGTTGTCTGACTTGGTCGCTGTTGCACCTTCTATGAAGATACGACCAGTCTTGGATTCTACATTGATTACTTTGCCAGTTAGTGGGTCTGCATTGCGCTTTCCACCAACTCTCTTGCCACCGTGTGCGAAGTCGCCACGAACTACGCGAACTGTGTCACCTACACGGATTGTAACCGAGCGAAGACCCGCAAGTCTCTCGTCTGGCTTGTCTAATTGAAGACGAGCACGTACACGCTTGCGCTTGACATGGATAGGCGCATTTGCTTGTGCCTTTCGCTGCTTTCCTGGTTTGCTACTCTTTACCATTTCAAACACCTCATACGATCTGCTTTGCAGTTGCTGCGATACGAGGCCAGCGTTCTGCTGCCTCACGAGATACTGGTCCTTTGATATCTGAACCTTGAACATCGCCTTTTTCGTTAGTGATAACACAAGCGTTGTCTTCGAATTGAACCCATGTACCGTCCACTCTACGGAATGGGCGGCGCTGTCGAATAACGACTGCATTGAACATTTGTCTGCGAGTGTCAGGGGTACCGCGCTTTACTGATACCTTGATCAAATCTCCAACACCTGCTGCTGGGTAACGACGCATTGTGCCACCAAGCTTGCGGACGTTGATCAACTGAGCAATCTTTGCACCAGTATTGTCAGCTACCTGTAACCTTGCCATGGTCGGTAGACCACGGGTCTGCTTACCTGCAATTCCACGCATCAGGCCTCACCGCCATTGTTTTCGATGACACAGAATGAAACTGTCTTGGATAGCGGACGGCATTCCATTAGCTTAACTCTGTCTCCAACTTCTACTCCACCGATACAGTTTGGTAGATGAGCTGAAAGTGCACTTGTGCGCTTTTCATATCTCTCGTACTTCTGCATGTAACGAACATTGTCACGTTCGACAACAATCGTACCTTGCATACCTACATTCGCTACTGTTCCTTCAAGGACCTGGCCACGAAGGCGTAGGGACCCGTAGAAGGGGCAGTTCTCATCTCCATCCCACTCACCGGTAGGGGGTTTTACATCAACTCCGATGTCTCGCATCGTAATCACTCACTCCATTTATTACGGTATATTCTATCTTCAGAACGCTGCCGTACCAACGTTCCTTTGATGGTAGCATCACTGCCACCGATTTTGAATTCAATTGAATTCTTGCCGAAAACTACCTCTCGGTTATTTTCGAGCATTGTGATGGTTTCTCTGGTCTCGTCTACGACTAGACCGTTGCGGCCGACAAGGGCTGCATCTGGAGAGGATGTGATAATCATATCACGGCCAATCCAAGATTGATTCAGAGTTGCGTTAACCATCTTATCGCACCTCCACATTGAATCCATTGTTCGTAAGAACTGCTGCTGCCTTCTTCTTGTGATCTCCTTGAAGTTCGATCACTCGGCCTTTTACAGTTCCACCCGCTGCACATCTGTTCTTGAGAAGTTTAGCAAGTTGATTGATGTCGATAGCTGAATCATCGATTCCTTCTACCTTGGTTACAATCTTGCCATAGCGGCGGCGGTCGGTGCTGATTGTGGCCTTCTGCTGCTCCTTAGCAATCTCCTGACAAATACACAATTCATCTGGGAGTCCACACACGTTACAGATTGCAGCCATTATCTTCACCTCCTTTCTCTAAATTTTCTAATAGTAATCACTGGGATGCCATCTTGGTCTTAATTCTGGCAATAGAACGGCGGCAAGCCTTGAATGCACCCATGTTTGATGGGGTTCCACCTAGAGCTTGCTCAGCACGTAGTTGCAGAAGTTCTTCCTGAAGTTCTGTTAGGCGGTCTTGAAGTGCTTCTGCACTCATTGACGCTATTTCTCTGTTAGAAACATGGGTCACTCAGATCCCTCCTCAGCCTTTGGCTCTTCACCAGTTTCTTCTGCGTTCATTCTCAATTGCTCTTCAGAGTAGATTGAGATTTCGTGAGGTAGTTTTGTTCCCTTACGCATGATTGCAACAGTAACACCGATTGTACCTAATTTCTTGATACATACAGAATATCCAACATCCATGTGCTCAAGTGCAGTTTCTCCACAGTACTTAACGTGACCACGGACGAACTTCTGGGTACGGTTTCTGCTTCCAGTTAGCTTACCTGCAAGGGTAATGATAACTCCACGTGCTCCCGCTTCCATGATGTTCAATGCTGCAGAGTGTCCTGCACGGCGGTAATACCATCCACGCTCCATAGCGCTTGCAATCTTCTCAGCCATAACCTGTGCGTTTAGTGCAGGGTCTTCGACTTCGTCGACCTTAAGTTTAGGATTTTCAATACTGAATCTCTCATCTAGTTGCTTTTGCAAATCGTTGATGATTTTTCCTTTGCGTCCAATGACCATACCTGGGCGTTCTGCTTTGACAGTAACTTCGGTTCCGTTTGGAGTTCTGCGGATATCCAATCCACCGAATCCAGCCTTCTTGGTGTTAGCCATCAAGAATTCCTTTACCAGTTGTCGCTCGACGTTACGGTCGATAATGCGTCTTAGTGTACTCTTATTCTCGCTCATGATAATCACCTTCAGAAGTCATCCTCCAACTCATCTTCAGCACCGCTGAAGTCTTCTAGGAAAATTTCGAGATTTACTCGGTAGTGGTTCTTTGGAGAAGCACTTCCACGAGCACGTGGAGTCCATCCTCTCTTGATTGGGCCACGGTGTGCAGCACAGTGAGTGATAACCATCTCTTCAGGATCGATATCTTCGTATTGGTGGCGTGCGTTTTCCATGCAACTTTCTAGAAGTTTGATCATAGTTCTGCTAGCCTTAACAGGATAACGTCCTGGTCCGACTCCACCTTTGCGGTGTCCGACCATAGATGGTCCTGATCGCTTGCGTCTCTTGTTTCCGGAACCTAAGCGGAACGGAACTGCGACTGCCTTGTTACGAATATCTTGTCTGTCGCTGTCGATTTTCAATACATTGTTTAGGAATGCAATTGCTTCTCCTGCGGTACGATGCTTGATAGCACGAGCAACTTCGAAGCAGTGCTTAACGTGTAAATCCTGTTCAACAGCTCTTGCTGTAGCAAGTCTGCTTCCTTGAAGGAGTTGTGTGTAACCCTTCTGAGGAAGTTCCTTACGCTTGGATCTGCGGTCCATTTCTGATTTCTTCCAACCCATAATTTTCACCTCACTTTAGAGCCACGTGCGAAGAAGAGCGGGTCGCACCAACACCAGGTCCAGAGTGTGTAACATTCTTTCTGGTTAGGGCGAACTCTCCTAGATAGTGACCTATCATATTTGGCTTGACTTCGATTTCGACGAAATTCTGTCCGTTGTGGACAGCAATTCTCTTTCCAACGAATTCAGGCAGGATTGGGACGTCACGGCGGTGCGTGCGTACAGTACGGCCGGTAGAGCGGCGCATACGGCTGATGAAATGTTCATTTTCTGATGAAAGTCCTCTAGCAATAGATCTTCTTGCACGGCTGGTTAGCAGTGTAATTACAGATGGTGCTGAAGGGTCTTCTTCAGATGGCCATAGTGGCATAGCTTTGAGTTCTTCAACCTCATAACCTCTGTAAGTGAATTCTTTCTTCTTACGTCCGGTTACAGTTGTGCGCTTCTTACGAGCTTTTCTTCGGCTCGCCTTTGGGGTCATGAATGACTTCTTCTTTTTCGCCATAATATTTCACCTCAGACCTTCTTGCCGCGGCCTCTTCCTGTGCGGCTTGGTGCTATGTTACCGACCTTAGCACCTGGAGGGGTGCCTCTAGCAACGGAGCTTGGACCGTGTACAGCTTGGTGGTTTCCACCACCATGCGGGTGGTCTACTGGGTTCATTGCGACACCGCTTACGTGCGGGTACAACTTACCACGAGCCTTAGCCTTGTAATGTGCAGCACCTGCAGTACGTAGTGGCATTTCTCCACGACCGTGACCTGCAAGAACTCCAATGGTAGCACGACAGTTACCAGGCATATCCTTGGATACACCAGATGGTAGTCTTACACGAACTCTGCCGCCATCAAGATGTGCTTCGACGGTTGCTGAATTTCCTGCTGTTCTAGCAATCTTTCCTCCGTCACCTGGACGAAGTTCTAGATTGTTGATTGCTGTTCCTTCTGGAATCTGTGCGATGGAGGTAATGTTACCTGGCCTTAGTGCGACATTGTCACCGATTGCAACTGTGGAACCGATTGAGATTCCTTCTGTTGCTACAACAAGGTTTGTCTGACCATCTGGCAACTTAACTCTAGCGAGTGGTGCAGTGTGTACTGGACTGTGAACTAACTCAGTTACTTCTCCAACTACATCCTTCACTCTTGGCATTGTGTTTGATCCAGGGAATCTGTGGCTCGCTACACGGTAGCGTGGCGAACTTCCCTTACGTTGTGAACGTGTTCTCTTACCCATGATATCACCTCATCAGAATGCGCCAAGTCGCATAGCAGCCTCATCTGCATGATAGCCTTCAGCGAGTTTGACGCTAGCTAACTTTCCATTCTTGGTATTACGGACATTGACTTTAGCAACTTCAGCGTCGAAAAGAGCTTCAACTGCTGCTGCTATGTCTGATTTTGTTGCACTGCGGCGGACAATGAATTCTAGACGGTTTCCACCAGTTCTAGCTTCCATAGCCTTCTCAGTAATCCATGGCATCATAATTACATCATACGGATTTACCATTCATCACACCTCCTCAGTTCAGTGCCTCCACTGCTGCCTTGGTAAAGACAGTAAGTCTGCCAAGATCTCCACCTGGAGCAAGATGCTCTGCGGATAGGTCCTTAGCAGCGACGACGTCAACGCCTGGAAGATTTCTAGCAGCCTTAGCAAGACCGTCCTTGTTTGCGACTACTAGTAGTACGCTCTTTGGAGTCTTGTGGACACGGCCACGCATTGTTGCCTTACCTGCTCTGATCTTTCGACCGTCACGAGCACGGCGCAAATCGTCACCAAGCCCTAAAGCTTCGAAGATTGCATTGACCTTACGAGTGCCTCCAGATAGATTGAATGCTTCGATGTCAATTTTCTCACCGTTTTCAGAGTAGTCTCCTAACACTATAGGTAGAGAGGAAATTTCTTCTGCAAAGCGATGACCACGGTTCGAAACCATATCAATATCAGTTGTTGCAGTAAGAGCAGAGTTGCGAGCAAGTCTTCTCTCTTTGCGGTTCAACTTTCTGGACCAGTCTTTCTCGACCTTAGGTCCGTGAGCACGGCGACCACCCAGAGTGTGAGGGTTCTGTGCACCACGGCGTTGTCCAGTTCTTCTCATAATTCTGGAAACACCACGGCCCTTACCCCACCATTCGACGGAGTGCTTCATACCGCTCATTGGCTTGCGCTTTCCAACGTGAGCATTGGAACCATATGCCTGTCTTCTGTTAGCACGTGCACTAGCAACTGCTAGCTTAACTAAATCAGAACGAATCTCTGAATTGAAGGAATCAGGAAGTGAAACCTTCTTGCCCAGTTCGACATCTATGTCGTATACTTCTTGTAGACGTCCTGCATCGAGTTCATCTTGTTCGATGTTGTTGATGATGTTGTGTACTGCTACCTTCATCTTCAGACCCCCTGCTTGCTGGATGTACTTACGTACGTGATTTCGTATGGATGCTGAGCCTTATCAGATCCTCTTGTAGCATCACGGAATCTTACCAATCTCTTTGCAGGACCTGGTAGACTTCCTTTGACCAATACATACTCTGAATTGACTTCACCATAATGAAGGAAGCCTCCAGATGGAGTAATCGACTTGTCTTCAGCAGAAGCGATAGATAGAATTCTCTTGTTGTATTCTGTTCTCTGATGGTATCCAGTTTGACCACCTTGACGGATAGTCTTACGGACGTATCCTGTACCGAAGTCACCCATGTTACCGTGCTGACGTCGCTTCTTTGAGTTCTTGTGAGATTGTAGTTTACCACCGAATCTCTTGATTACACCTTGCCATCCATATCCCTTGGTGACACCGATAGCATCTACAAAGACACCTTCATCGAATACATCGTTGATTGAAAGTTCTTGGCCCATGTGTTCCTTAGCCCATTCTAATTTAGCAGCTGAGTCGCCACCAACTAGTCCAAGTTCCATAACTTCAGGAGTCTTAGATGGAGTTCCTGTGATTGAATGTGGTTGAGTAGCAGCAATGATTCTTACTTCTACCAAATCTGCACCGCTAAGTGCTTCAAAGTGCTTGTCTGAGTCATGTACTTTCAGAGCGTTGTTGTGAAGTCTGCGGAATAGTTGAGGGAATGCTTCAGAAATCTGTTCAGCATCTACCCATGCTTCGCCAGCGGCTTGCTTGCCGTAGGGAGTCATCTTGTATCCACGAACGCCAAGTACTCTCATTTTCGGTACTTCGACTACTGTTACAGGGATTCTGATTTCCTGTCCAGCACTCATCGATTTAGGGTTTAGATCACGAGCCATGACGTGGGTCATGCCAGCTTTCCAGCCGGCGAATCCCTGTACACGGACCTCGCTCGCATCGGTTTCTGGCCACGACTTGACGTGTCCAAAGTGACGTGCTGACCGCTTACGCGGGCTAAACGCCATACTACCACGTCTTGGGTGACTTCTCTTTGCCATATGTTCGGCCTCCTATGTTTCGTTACTCCGCATTGGCCCCCCGATAAGGGGCGTACAGAGGCTCTTCAGGTTAGGGAGATGCCGTGACATCGGCTCTCAGTCCACGATTGGGACCGAGAGTGATGGGATGCAGTGCATTGCCCACAATGTCTGGCCGCTCACCTTCTGAGCATTCTGCCGACTTACCTCCCCTATATGAGTGGTTCGGTAAAGAACGGCGTATAGGGCCGCAGGCGCTATTGCTAAAATGAAGTAATTAGTATTTAGATAATCACTTAGATTTTTGACAATCTGTTATGCAAATCCTCTTGAGCCACCGCCGCGTAAAATGACTATGACCCCGACTCTGAGCCATCCAAATCTCAGTGATGGTGTCGAAGCCAGGGCATACCAACTAATCGCTGCAAAGCAAGCCATTTCTGGTTCAACATTACTTGTAATGCCCACCGGTTTGGGTAAAACTGCTGTCCAATGGATGGCTATGGCCGAAACTCTGAGCGGTAATGGAAAAATCGTATTGGTAGCCCCTACAATAGGCCTTGTTGATCAGCAGGCAAAAATGGCAAAACAGTTCATTAATTTAGATCCAGATAAGATTGTAACGCTCACAGGAAATACATTAGCCAAGAAGCGGGAGAAGATTTGGGAGGATGCTAAAATTGTGATGGCAACACCTCATGTAATCCGCAATGATGCTCGCAATGGGCGAATTCTTTTGTCGGATATTGATTTGCTCATTGTAGATGAAGCCCACCATGCCACTGGTGCCAACTCTATGGCACAATTAGGTGATATGTATCTAGAAGCATCTTCCAAGGCGATGGTTTTGGCTGCAACTGCATCTCCTGGAGTAAAGGCGAATAAAGTGCTAGAAGTGATCAACAGGTTGGGAATAGAACGATTACATGTTACAAAAAGAGAGGATGATTTGGTACAACCCTACATCACATCAATGGATATTGAAAAGCATGAACTGAATCTTCCAAACGAACTCCTTGAAATTATTAGACCATTACGTATCTTAGAGGCTGAAGAAGCGGGGTTTTTGATGAACAATGGATTCCTTCCTAAAGCGGGAAGAATCAGCACCGCAATGATTGAGGAAGCTCATCGAAGAGCAAGTGCTGCCATTGGAAGAGGAGATGCAAGAGGATATGATGCTGCGAAAAAAATTGCAGATATCAGAAGATTGCATAGACTACTCGATTTGCTTGACACTCAAGGTTTGAAATGTGCCATCAAATACCTAGAAAGATCAAAGAGCGAGAAGGACAGGAAAACAAAGAGGTTTCTCTCGCTACCTGCAGTTTCTACATTGCTTAGGGAGCATGGAGAATCATCAGAGCAACATCCCAAACCTGGAATAGTTGTTAATTTAGTGAAAAAGGGAATAGAAGATGATGGTAAAGTAATCATATTCACTGAATACAGAGATACTGTGGATAACATAATCGAAATCCTGAGGGATGAACCTGGGGTAAAACCTGGTAAATTCGTAGGACAGACCAGTAAGGGCAGTCAGGTAGGAATGAAACAAAAAGAACAGATTGCACAACTTGAAAAATTCAAGCAAGGAGAAATCAATGTCCTTGTAGCCACTAGCGTAGGTGAAGAAGGACTTGATGTTCCTGCTGCAGACAGTGTAATTCTTTACGAGCCAGTACCTAGTGCAGTAAGAGCAATTCAAAGACGAGGTAGGACTGCAAGACAAAGAGATGGAGACGTACATATTTTGATTGCAAAAGGAACGAGAGATGAATACGTTCAGCATGCTTCATTGAGGCGCGAGCAATCGATGTATAGAACATTAGACTCTTTACAAAAACAATCCAGATTGCCTCGAAGAGCCGCCCCAAAAGCCGATGTTTTGTCCGCATTTTCTATCGCTGAATCATCTGCAGAAGAATTCATTCAATCAGAACAAAAAAGATTGTTCCGGGAAAAAGAAATACCTGTAAAACAACAAGTTTCACAAAAAGAGCAAAAATCAACACCTCTCCCTAATCGACCTAGATCGCAGAAATCATTAGCCGATTTTTCCAACCCAAAACCAGCAGACAGCAATTGGTGGAAACCTGTCTTGGATGGAACTGTAAGTAATTCAAGAGAAGATGAAATCAACGCTTCAGAAGCGGCAAAAATTGAAATCTATTCAAATGATGAAGAAAGGGATTCACAAACATTGATTACGATTGATCATAGAGAAGCAAACTCAACATTGCCTGCCATGCTCAAACTCCATGGGCATCAAATTAGTCTGGAAAACTTGACCGTGGGAGATATCAGGATTTCAGATAGGATACTGATAGAAAGAAAAACCGCAAGAGACATAGTAGATTCATTAATCGATGGAAGATTGATTCATCAAGCAAGGAAATTGCATAGTGCAGCACCTAGGCCTTTGCTAATTGTTGAATCATTGGATACTCAAAGAGTACATCCAAATGCAATTTATGGCGCTATGGCTTGGATAACCTTAGATTTAGGACTGCCAGTTTTGATGACTGGTTCAACTGAGCAAACCGCTAGATTCATCTCAATAGCTGCCAAGAGAGAAGCAAGAATCCTTGACTTATTGATGGTACATCTGAGAAAGAAAACAATCGATACAGAAAAGTCTGCAATCAAAGCAGCATCAGCAGAAATAATGTCGATAATCAATGGTGAAATGGATGAAGGATATTTATCCAAAAAATGGAATCAAGAAGTAACCTCACAGAGAGTGAAAATATTGTCTGAATTGCCAGGTATTGGTAAGAGCACAGCCAACAAAATAATGGCTGTTGCAAAAGACATAATGGGACTATGTGCGATGAGTGAGTATGAACTGACAAATATCGAAGGAGTATCTTCAATTCAGGCTAAAGACCTGTACAAATTCTTGCATGGCTAATCATGAACCAATGATAATTGCACGTGTTCGTAATTGAGCAAAGCGATCGGGGAAGTGTCCCAAAGCAAATGCCACTATCTCAGATAGATGAACAACTGGAATGTTTGTGTCTTTGCTGGCAACACGGCCAGCCTTTCCTTGATAGGAATCAAGGTTGGAATGAGATTGAGTACATGCACTAACCAAAACTTGAGCGCCTGACTTCTTGGCATCGTTTAGAACTCTAGCAGTCATCTTCATGACTGAATCTCCTAATGATAGAAGAGATGGATTGCCGACACTAGATGTCTTGGTCCTGAATTCTACTGGATTACCTCCTAATGCGGTGATTAATTGCTCCATGTAGTTTGGATTCCAAGCATCATCTCCACCACAAGCGCCTTCTCGTTGCATGTGTGGTCCATAGTAGCAAGCAATATCCAAATCCAGAGGATTTACTACTGCTGCTTCTACTTTATCTAGACCAATTTCATCTACAAGAACATGGAGTAAGTGATTGGTTGAAATCTCACCAGATACTGTCATTCCAGTAGTCTTTTCCAAAACACGGTTTGCGTTTGCTAGTGCGATTGGATCTTTTTGGAAGGTGTCTAAGGTCTCATGAAGAATACCTTGAGCTGATGCACAGGCTGTGATAATGTCGTGACCATTACTTTCTGCAAGTGCAATATTTCTAGCATTCAAAGCCAACTGAAGTTCTCTGTTACCTTGCTTGATAATATTTCCACCATCGCTGTTGTAACCGACCATCTCAATCAGTTCAATTCCAAGCGACTTGCACAATGGTTGAATCGTATCTTCAACCTCAAAAGAGGATTGACGTGCTACATTGCCTGGATAATATGAGTACTTGACCATGTTTTCACCTCAGAACCTACTATCTAATTCATTGAATATAGCGACAACCTCGTGATGGTTGGCCACTTTACCGTTAAACATATTTGGAATCTTACCAATACCCGCAGGTGGAACAAGCATTCCTTGGAATCCACGCATCATTGGTCCTCCGTTTCGAGTGAATCCGAGCATCATTCTCAGAGAAACTCCATTCATCAAATTTGAACCAAGTCCCAAAGGCCCTAGAACAGAACGGTAGAGTGTTGTTTCATTGACATTGCCAGACATCTTTACTGAACGTGAATAATTCTTGACAAGTCTACCGGTTCTTCCAGTGAATTTGTATTCTGCTAAAAGTCGAGACCTTGCCTCATAAAGTGCATCAGCTGCTTGAGAACCATCAATTCCATGACGATGAATTGAAGAGATATCCGCTTCATCCCAAATACCGCCCTTATTTTGCATTAGAGAGAACATTTGCTTGACATGCTTTACACCAGAACGTGGGTCTTGACTTCGGACCCACCTTTGAAGAGCGATTCCTGGCCCAGAGTATTCATCATCCACATCATATGTATCAGACATGGCGTTGACCAATTGTAAAGAGCCCACATCTGCTAAAGTGTGAAGGTTTGTGGCTTCTGATGAGGCCATTACCCCCATAGGTGCGCCACTTACCAATTTCTCACCTTGTCTTGGGTCTGCAGCCATCCAAGGCTTTGAGTTGGCTCTTTCATTATCATAACGATCGTAAGAAACCATCAAGTCTTTCAAGACATCATATCCTGGAATTGGTTCGATTGTCAATGTTGCTCCATCTGATACGAGGTCGCAGATTCTGGTTGTATCTGCTGGCAAAATTCTGCCGTTAGCCTTGACTCCTGTCAATGGGTTATGGCCAGCAATACCTCCGCTTCTAAATGTTAGAGATCCATCCACTTCACGCTTAACTGCGACAAGAGCGTCCTCGATGGTTGCATGTCCAGGAAGTGCAACTGCAATGGTATCATAGCCTGACTGAGCCATCACTGGATTGTATCTGAAGATTTTCATTGTTAGAGAAATTGTAGGCATTACAATTTCAGGAGGGGCGAAATCGCCATCGGAAGCACCATCATCTTCATCTCCAGCACCATATGCAATCATTGCTTCGACTAAATCCTCATGGAATACTCCTGAGGAATCAACACAAGCGATTCTAGGTAGTACTTCATTGACCCACTCAGTCCATGGTTCATCGAAATCAACATCACAAAGTTTGATTTCTAGAATAGAAGTTGCTCCAAGCGACTTGAACTTGTCATCCCAATCAGTACCTGCTTTACAGAATTCATCATACGATGTATCTCCGATAGCACAAACCGAATAATGAATGCCTGCCAATGATGGGTTAGAAGAGTTGGTAGAATTCCACAATTCCTCTGCATTGTCAGGCATCTCTCCTTCTCCCCATGTGGAAGTAATGATTAGGATTCTCTTGTGAGTAGAGAACTGAGATTGGTCGTATCCATCCATATCGATAACGCTAGGTTCCAATCCATAAGCAACCGCTTTCTTTGCGGTCTTTTCAGCTAAGCCTGCAGCATTTCCAGTTTGTGAACCGAAGAAAATTGCTAGGCCCCTGTCTCCAGATAATACTCCTGCTAGAACTCCTGCATCTGCTCCAGTATCCGCTGCTACTGCAACAGGTGCAACTGCTTCAACCGCTGCTGGTGCTTCTTCGGCAACTTCGGTTGCCGCACCTGCTTCGTACTCGAATTTGATAATTTCAACAGGACAAGCATCTGCTGCTTCCTCAATCAACTCAGAATACTCAGCACGAAATTCTGTTTTGATGGCCGAAAAGCCAGTGTTACGATCGAATGTGCCATCTTCACGGACCTCTGCTTTGATAAGACTAGTATCGTCAGTCACCTCGAAAACTTCGGGCAAAATATCCTGACATGCATCACATGTGATACAATCTTCCTCGATCCAGACCTTTGCGACGGTTGGCATGAGTTCACCTAATGCTCACGCTGAGCAATCAACTCCACTAGTAAGTAGTCTTTGAAGGTTCGTGCCTCTCCCTAAAGGGAGAGGACTTCAGAAGCGGATGTCCTATGATGAGATCACATGTGGAAATCGTCCATTCCACCCATCATATCTTCACCAGAAACGCCCTTTGATGAAATGACATCATCGATTCTCAAAATCATGATTGCAGTTTCAGTAGCAGATTGAATCGCTTGCTCGACAACACGCTGAGGTTCCAGAACATTCGCTGCACGCATGTCCATAACTCCACCTTCTTCTACATTGATTCCAGAGAATGCTTTACCATCTGCATGAGACTTTCTCAATTCTATGATGGTGTTAACTGGGTCCAAACCTGCATTTTCAGCCAGGGTTCTTGGAATAATTTCCAGAGCACTTGCAAATGCCTCAATTGCCATTTGCTCTCTGCCACCGACCGACTCTGCATAGGATCTCAAATCACGAGATAGTGCAGCTAGTACACTGCCGCCACCAGTAAGAACTGCGCCATCTTCCCAAGCGACTGATACAACACCAACAGCATCATCGAATGCTCTTCTGATTTCATCAACAACGTGTTCGGTTCCACCACGAAGTAGAACTGATACAGATTTTGCTTGAGGGCAACCGGTGATGAAGGTCATATCAGATTCGCCGATTTTACGCTCCTCAACTTTAGCAGCAGCACCTAAATCGGTGCCTGAAAGGTCGTCGATGTTGGTGATAATTTTTCCACCGGTAGCCTTTGACAATGCTTCCATATCACTTTTCTTTGCTCTACGGATTGCAAAGATACCTGCTTTAGCCATGTAATGCTGAGCGAGATCGTCTATTCCTTTTTGACAAATGATAACATTTGCACCACTAGCCTGGATTTTTTCTACCAAACCTCTGATGTAATTTTCTTCTTCCTCAAGGAAAGATGCCAACATCGAAGGGTCAGTGATTTGGATTTTAGCATCAACTTCAGTTTTCTTGACTTCTATTGCGCTATTGATGAGTGCAATCTTAGCTCCTGAAACAGAACGAGGCATACCTGCATGAACTCTTTCTTTATCCAAGAGTATTCCATCGACTAAGGTACTATCTTTGATTGATCCGCCCTGTCTTTTCTCCACCTTGATGTCTGAAAGGTCTACCAATCTTTCATCGTCCTCGATCGTACCTACTGAGTTGACTGCACGTACGCAGATGTCTGCTAAGAATGACTTGACCGCACCTGCAGATTTGCCAGTTAGAGAGGTTTTTGCAACCTCCATCAAAACCGAATCATCATTCTCGGTTGAGATTCCATGAGATTCAAGACAAGTAACCGCTTTTTCAGCAGCAAGTCGGAAACCTTCACAAATTACAGTAGGGTGAACATTTTGTTCGATCAAATCTTCTGAACGCTTCAACAATTCTCCAGAAAGTACAACTGCAGAAGTTGTTCCATCATAGCAATGCTGTTCCTGTGTTTTTGCAACTTCGATAATCATCTTAGCTGCTGGGTGCTCGATATCCATTTCTTTGAGAATTGTTGCACCATCGTTAGTTATTACAACATCTCCCATACTATCTACTAGCATTTTGTCCATTCCTTTAGGACCAAGAGTGCTTCTAACTGCATCTGCAACTGCTTTTGCTGCAGCGATATTATTCGATTGTGCACTGCGACCTCTAGTCCTTTGAACTCCATCTTTCAGAATGAAGATTGGTGCTTGTCCGTTTCCGTACATATAGGATTCCTCAACTATTCATCGCATGGGGGGTATGTCTTCAACCCATCGCAAGACAACATCAGTTATTGTTGTCCAGCCATTGCTGACCGTAATGGTTCCATTGCTCCATAGTCCATCCTTCAGGAAGGCCTGCTGCAGGCAAAGGAGGACCTGATGATTCAATCACAACAGGCTCAGGACTTGTAGGCGGAGAGATGTTTGGAACCGATTTCTCCATCGAACCAACATTAGGTGCTGAAGCTACAGAACCATATGTTGCTGAAATGTTGTCTTCATATCCATCTTCTGCCCAGTTTTGTTCTTCCTCTTCTTCTTGATTCAAAACCGCTAGAAGAACCAATAGTAAAGCGACGATTAGAGCGCCTCCTACAACCCAAATTCCTAGGCCAACCCAATCTATAGAGTCGCCATCAGATGAGGCGGATTCAGAAATTGAAGTCGTTCTCTTCAGTGTAACTGGCAATTCTAACGACGCTGCGTCTTCGACAGAATTGGATATCGCCCAAACTGTAACACTAGTTTCAATAAAGTCACTGTCGAGGTTTTCTAAACTTGAACTTTGGACTTCAAAGACAATTGTTACCTCTCTTTCACCTTCTAACTCCAACCAGAAATCTCTATCGCTGGATTGGACCGAAGCACTGTACCAACGGTTTGTTCCTTGCTGGTCGAGGTCCATGGTTACCGATTGGCCTTCAGTATATTGATTTCTAACCCTAACCACGACTTCATATTCGCCAGCTTCGTCTATGATAGTAGATTCAGTAGAGATAATTCGTAACCAATTTTGAGAACCTACACGATATGTACACTTACCGTTACTGGCAACTGAAGGGTCGTTAACACTTGTAGCGATTACCTTGAGTATTAGTTGGCCATTGGTTCCTTCATCAAATGTGAATCTTACAGTTACATTGTAAGAGGCGCCTGGCTCCAACACTGGAGTTAGATCTCCTTCCACCAATTGCTCGAAATTAGCATTCATACCATCTGGGATGTCCATAGTCATCGAAAATCGGTCGGCCTGATTTCCATCATTTGTAACCTCGAATCTCATTGATTGCGCAACATCTCCAGGAATGTAAGATTGGTCAGCATCTTCATCTGAGACTGAAACCGCAGAGGTATCAAGAACGTCAACATTGATTGTAATTTGCTTGGTAACCGTTTGTTGCAGTGGCATACCATCTTCATCTACATCAGGGATGCTGGTTGCGGTCACTCTTGCTGTGTATAAGCTAGGAGCAAGGCCAACAGGCATAGGTAGATTGAGTGCTATACTTGTCTCACCATCCCAAGCATCTAGAACTGGGGTTTCATCAGAGGAAAGATAAGCGCCTAACTTCCAATTTGATTGAGTAAGTGACAATGCGTATGATTCATCGTCATTACCTAGATTTAGTAAATCGATGTAGACTACCTTAGCATTACCATTGGCTTGTGCAGAAATTTCTAATTCTTCAGCACTCATCTCTAAATCTATCAGAGTTGGAACTTCGATCCTCTTAGAAATTACATCATTACCGAACAAAGATTGACCACATGAAGGACAAACTGCACGTAGGGAGAATGGAACTTCTCCTGGCGTTGCATCTTCAGGAGCGGTCACATTAAGCAATAATTGGACTTCTTCACCCTTTGTCAAAGGCATTGGCATCTGAACAATACTGTGATTCAAATCGGTCACGTATGACACCCATCCTTCGGTTTGGAAGTTGGAAGTTACAGTATATCCTGCTTCTCTATTCCCTGCATTCTGCAATTTGAAAGGAATTTCTGATGATTCGCCTGGCATTAAGTTAGCCGCCACTAAAGGAGCGGAAGATGATAGATGAACACCATATTGCTCAGTGATTGCAATATCGGATGTAACTCTACCCATTTCACCTAATTGAGTTCCTCCGGCATCTTCCCACCAAACCTGCCATACCTGCTGTTGGACATCTGCTCCCGCAGGAATTGAAAGATTGATCCACATCTCAGATGAATTACCACCAGGAATTGCTGGAAGAATTACATTGGTTCCGTGTTGAGTAGGATTTTCGCTGTCGATTCGAATCATTGGAAGACTTGGGTTCATCCAACTTGCATTTGACACATTGGATTGAATTCTAACCTGTGCAGACATATATCCGTTGTTAGTAACAACACAATACATTGGAACAATGGTGTTAGGAGGTGTTGTATAGCCACTGACAGGGTTGTCACATGTGATGTTTAGTGTGTATTCACTGACTTTCTCAATTCCGAACAAGACGAAATCATCGACATGCATTCCACTAGAAGCACCTGAACCATCTGATTGGAATAGAATTCCATATGACCAAGAATGCCCACCAAGTTCTTCTGTCGGGTCCCACGAGATATTGCTCCAAGAACCCTCAGTTGTACCCGGCATATCATTTGCAAAGTTGTGTGAGATTGTGCTTTCTGGAGCGCCATTTCCTCTCCATAGTTCAAGAGCAACGAAGTCTCCCGCACCCATTTGACCCCAGGTCTGAACGTGCATTTGAGCAGAAACTAGACCCGCAGAGTTAAGCTGCATTTTACACATCCATTGAATGTATTGTTGTGATAATCCACCATCTAATGAGGCACCATATCCACAATTGTTGTTGGCTCCTCTAAATGCGAATACCAAGCGACTTCTAGATGCTGAAGGGTAATCTGAACCTGAGTTGGCATGTCTCCAATGTGAGTCACCCAGAATTGAACTGGATGAATCTTCTTGCCAAATACCAATGCCATTAGCATCCGAGCCATCGATTGGATACTCGCCTCCATAGAATGTAGGAATTGATGCAGCAGGCAATGCTTGGTCTCTAGGATCTCCTTCTGCGTCCATGTCATCTTGAGAAATTGCCACTGGTAAAGTGTGTTCTAGCACATCGTTTTCATTTCTGTCATCAGATGGATTGAACACAGATGCTCTGATAATTATTCCACCGGACAATTCATTGTTGTCAACATCGAGATAAGAGTGAGCAACGAATGCTTCCCATGTGAAGGAATCGGTGTAGGATTGGCTACCAAGCATTGGAACTGTATCCCATGAAGTAGAGTTTAGAACGAATCCAATAGGATGAACCATTTCGACAGTAACTGTTGCGTTGGTTCCTTGCAAGGATGCACCACCACGCTTGACTTCTACAGAAATATCAACTATGTCGCCTTTAGCGATGTAAACCACTACCGTTCCATCCGGTTGTACCCAATGATTTGCATCGGTTGAATTTACGGAAATCTCAGTAACAGAGAAGTCATCAGTAGACCCTCCGCGACCTGAAGTAGCTTCTACATTTTCAACTGCGAGATATATCACAGAATGCATCAATAGAAGGCTAACCAAAAGGTATGGTAACGACTTTCGCATATTCATCAACAACCATGCGACTATCATACCGCATATGAATGTCGCCTTCCCATGTCCCCGTAGGGGACAAGGGGTTGGCTAGACAAGATAACCAATTCAAACCGTAGATTTTCCTCATTTTCAAGGGCAACCTTTGAGAAAGCAAAGAGTTGCGATAATATCGTGAGTGAGTATTCTGACAAAGGGCCGTTAGCGGCTCGACTCTGGTTGACAGGGTTGGTATTCTGTCAGATTTTCCTCACTCCAATGGCCGCATTTTCAATTACATACCTGGTTGAATTCAACCGTGTTTCAGAAAATTTCACCATTTCTTTTCAGACTGAAATGATACCCTGGATATTGGCTGCGTCGCTTGCTTATGGAATGTTGGCATTAATTCTGGCACTTATGTTTGGAGGATTCACACCAATCTCTGTTGTAGAGAAAGGTGGGTGGAGATCTGCACTTGGTCTAACTAGGTCAAAAAGAGATGCTGCCACTTTGCGAAACTCTAGAAGAAATCATGCTAATTCTCCTCATGCTAGATTGACGGTAATGGTCAGCGACAGAATTGTCAAAAAACATTCATTACTTTCAACACACGGTGGATTGGTTCTTCTAGCAATTCCTTTCCAGTTGATGTTGGTAGTAATTCCTCTTGGATTTGTAATATTCATACCTGATGAATGGATTAGAACCGACAGGAGATTGGAGGTAGCAATGGCTTGCTATCTCATAGTGCTGATTATGGTTATGCGATTGTTCCCTAAATTCGCTCGAAAACACATTACTACTGCAGCATTCACTCGAAGATGGTTGGTTTCAATGACCAAACTTTCATTCTTGGCTCCAGTTCTAGTATTGTGGCTAATGGGTAGAATCGCGAGCGTCATAGTTCTGTCTTGGATTGGTGCAGATGTTTCTAGTAACCTACAACTTGAACAATCATTTATGGAAGATTTCCTAAACATTGGAAGTGTCCCTGAAACCTCATTTTTGGACTTACTAACCGCATTAGCAGTTATGCCACTGGCTGCATTCACAACCCTTGCATGCTTAGGTGGAGGATCAGGGTCTCCACCTGCATGGATGAGAATTGGCAATGAAATAGAAATCAAAACTCCAGAACAAGAAGGCGATGGAGGAGCTCTTGTATCGATTGGAAGAACAGTGGGTACTGTGACTGGCGCTGCCGTTGGCATAGGAATTGGAGTTGCCGCAACAGCGGCATCCGGAATTGCCGCAAAAGCCCAATCTGCTGGCTCTTCTGCAGTTGCTGCCGCTAATGCAACCCCACAAGCGATGAGTAGTGGAATAGATGTTGTCAATGCAACTGATGAAGCATTCTCGTTTGTTGATGAAAGTCAGACTTACAGTGAAGTTGCCTCAAACATAGAAGTTGAACCAGAAGAAGAAACTACTTCTGAATTCGAAGGATTAGGTTCAATGTTTGATTGATTATTCTTCTTCATCAGGAGCTACTATCGCTTTACCATCAGTTAGAATTAATCTGATGAAACCCATAATCCAACCATCTCCTCTTGGACGTCCTAAATCTGGTCTAGATTCGTTCAACAAATTCTTACCACATGTTCGGCATCGAACTGCTGAAACTTCCCAGATAGGATATGGTAAATTGCAACATGATTTTTCTGATTCTGATTCGTTTCTAACAATCTGCAACCTCATCGCTAATTGTTTGTTCCAAGGCGCTTGTTCGCCAGCAATAACAGCTGTAATTCTTGACAAAACCAACCATCCTGAAACGACCCACATTCCAAAACCGATTGGAGCAGAACCGTGGGCTAAGCTAAACCAACCAAAGGTGAGAGGAATAATTGCAAATACTAATGCAAGCCAATAAAACAACCTCATGTGCATCAATCTCTGGATTAGATGCGCATCGACAAAAATGGGTTCAGGGTGAGGAGGAAATTGTTCATTCCAAGATTTAACTCTAGGAAATGTGAGAAATGGAATTCTAGTAATCATATATGCCATTATGGCACCACTAAGAAATTCAAAGGTAATAGCCCACATTTCAATCGCCACGAAGACGCTTCAGTACCGCTTCTGTTTTGTCCATTCCTAATGAGATATCATCTCGAGAAATTGTGTATGCAAATCTTAGGTGACCTTCACCAGAGAGTCCGAATGCACTGCCCGGAGAGCACAAAACTCCACCTTTTAGCAACTCTATTGCCACCTCTTCACTAGACATGTTAGGAACATCTACCTTAGGGAATACATAGAATGCACCCTCTGGTACATGACACTGTACTCCCGGCATTGCATTCAATCTAGTACAGATTAAATCTCTTCTTGCTTTGAATTCAGCACACATTTCATCAGGGTAATCATTAGCATGCTCAAATGCTGCCAAAACGGCATACTGCATAGCATCGTTGGAACATGCAGTAATGTAATATTGAAGTTTAATCATCTGCGACATCGCCTCTGAATTAGCAGACAAAATATATCCAATTCGCCATCCTGTCATTGCGAATGTCTTGGAAAATGAGTTAATCAAAATGACTCTTTCATCGTCACTGCCTACAAACGAAACATGCTCTCCGTCGAAAACAATCCTATCGTAAACCTCGTCGGTGATCAACCATAGATCATGCTTCTGAGCAAAGGCAAGCAATTCATCTCTTTGTGATTCGGTAATTGTTGCACCAGTTGGATTTGAAGGGAAATTGTAGAGAATTGCAACTGTATCATCATCAACTAAAGATTCTAAGTGCTCAATAGTTGGTACGAATTCGTTCTCAAATAGGCACTCATAAAATCTAGGCTCGCCGCCCCACAGTCCAACATCTGGACCATAAAGTGGGAAATAAGGTTCAGGAAGAAGTACGTTCTTTCCCGGATTGACCAAAGCAGCGAAAATGTTCAACAAAGCGTTGGTTCCACTCATGGTCATACACACATTACTCTGGTCTAAACCTGGACACAAATGATGCCAAGATTCTGCTATTTTGGTCCTCAGTGCAGGTAGGCCTGCAGTAGTTGTATACTTGTTGTGACCATCTTTCATAGCTTGATACATAGCATCAATTGCAATTTGAGGTGGTTGGAAATCTGGTTCACCTAAGCCGAATGAAATGACATCATCGCCAGCCATATCAAACATCTTTCTTACGCCAGTTGGTTGAATATCTAAGGCTCTCTTCGAAAATCCACGCATATTCATCTACTCCTAATTTCAAGATGATGTACTATCTGGTTCATCGTCCATTATCATCGCATCTAACGGTTCATCATCTACTGCTGATGGAACATTTTGAATTTCACCTGCAGCAATAGCAAATTGTAGAGGTTCGTCAACTCTTTGCTGGACTGCAACCCAAGCACCGAACGCAAGGACTGCAAATGCAAATATGGCGATGAACAAAGTTCTACCCAATGAACTTCCACTACCCATCGAATCTACGTTTCCTCCACCAACAACAGAATCCCAGGAAATCATAGATGATGCTCCATCGGTATCTACACCTCTAACAATAATCATGTTGTATCCATCAGGTAGTTTGTCGGTATCAACTACAAACTGGAACTCGAATGACTCGTATGTGTTAAGAGTGCCATTTACCGATTCATACACGACTTCAGTCCATGTTTCACCACCATCGGTGGAATACTCGATTGTTTCCATTGCAGCGCCACGACTCCAAGCCAAACCTGTGTAGGTGTTGACCGTACCTTGCGAGGATATATTTTCGATGTGTACTTGCAAGTCCAAATTCATATCTGAAGTAGCCATTCCTGTCATGTTTAGATATTGAGCTGTCCAAACTGCGTCATGGCCATGAACCAATCCCCATCCAAAGTCCTCGTTCCAGTGTGGATCATGTTCTGGTTGTGATGCTGGACCCATCCTTGTGGCGGTTGAACGAAGAATTTCTCTGATAACCAAAGGATTGATTTCATCATTGACTTCCATCATCAATGCGATTATTCCAGTAACTGCTGGTGTTGCATATGAGGTTCCAGAACCACGACCAGTGTATCCATTTTGTGATGCATCTCCTCCCAAGAAGTTGTTACATCCACCCGATGTAACACAAGCTTCGGCTTGGACAATGTTTGTCCCTGGTGCGGTTACATCCGGTTTCATTTCATTAGTCGGGTCATTGTCACCATTATCTCGACGTGGCCCACGGCTTGAATAAGAAGCGATATCATCATCATCCCTGTCGATAGTATTCATGTCATCGGTTGCTCCTACAGTTATGGATAGAGAAGATGAACCCATTCCGGATAGACCATCATTATCTGGACCATCGTTTCCAGCAGCCACGCTAACAGTCACACCTGCAAGAGTTGCTTCGTTAAGAATTCTGGAATGCATATCTTCGCCATCACTGCCGCCGCCTTCGTGACTTGTGATTCCCCAAGATAGAGAGATGATGTCAATTCCATGTAGGCTTTCATCAACACCTGGCCAAGCAGTATCTTTGTTGTCAATAATCCACTGAATGCCATTCATTGCAGACTCATAGAACTCTTGTGAGAGTAGATAATTCTCGAATGGTCCTGCACCAGCGTCTGTACCAATTCTAACATCGATTAGACTTGCATTAGGGGCAGAACCTTCGAATCCAGTTTGCTCCCCATTAGCATCCAATCCTGTTGCTGCAGCCATACCCATGCAAGCAGTACCGTGTTGATTACCGTCGTCAGGATCGAATGAACCATCGGTCTCACGTCCACCTGCTAAGATGCATTCTGGGTCTGTGTGAACGAAG
The DNA here is from genome assembly GCA_003602415.1 of Candidatus Poseidoniales archaeon. Classification (GTDB taxonomy): domain Archaea; phylum Thermoplasmatota; class Poseidoniia; order Poseidoniales; family Poseidoniaceae; genus MGIIa-K1. Next base: position 40,087 of record QQSK01000002.1, read on the forward strand.
CAAACAGCATCATAACCTGCAACAAACTTGTCTTTTAGTCCAGGATGTTCATTATCAGTTCCGGTATCGACCATGGCGATATTGATTCCAGCACCCCTCATGGGCGTGTGATTCCAAGCAGTGTGAGGATAAACTTCTGATTGTTCGGCTAGAATATTAGGAGTTTGAATATCTCCCCACAAAATGACTTGGCCATATCTTTCAACCATTACTACTCCATCGATTTGAGATAACTCCCAAATGTCTGATGAGTTGATTACTCCGAGTAGAACTGCATCTACAGCTTCGATTACATCTGTAATATCATAGCCCATCGATTCTAATAACTCAACATCTGAATCAGTAACATCTCTTGAATATGAAAGGCCAATTCCAACTGGCTGATCAAGGGTTTCCAATGAATCATGAATCCCATTACGATTGGAATCCATGGTTGTTCTTTCCCACCAATCAATCTCTTCTTGAATGACAGGTGTCATATCTGGGATGGACGTTGACCATTGGCTATCAAACCCAGAATCATGACCAATAGAACCGGTTAGAGGTGCAAGAAACAGAGTCAAACAAAGTAGTGTAAATCCTCGACGCATATTCTCCCCGACTCTATTCACGAACACATCCGCCATCAACATGTTGGTTAACAGATTAACATAATTTTAGCAAAGAGGTGGGAGCACAGGGATTTGAACCCCGACCGGCTGGTATCTTCTGATCCGCCACTAAGTTTTGTGTGTACGGCTGGTGGCGGGATGTCACAGGTCAGTCTTCCAGTTGTTCATCACAATCTTCAGACCATTACCTCTCATCATTCCCGTGCAACTGGAGCCAGCTATACTACCAGGTTATACTATACTCCCTCGTATGTTTACCCTTCAGCGTCACTGCTTAGCCTGACGGCGAGCACGCTTACGACGTCGTAGCTTTTTCTTACGCCACTTCCATCGCTGATTACCAGTCTTCTTCCACGCTCTGGAACCTCGCTTCATGGTGAACAGTCCGCCGACCAACCTTTGCTATATGAGGACTTCCCAAAGACCAACGATGCTTTTCAGGCCAAAATTCCATTTTGATAGTCCTCAATTGCTTGAATAATTTCTTCTCTGGTATTCATTACAAAGGGGCCATATCTTGCTATTGGCTCACCGATCTCGGGTCCTGCCAAAATCAAGAACTCCGATTCTTCATTTGCGCTAATGCTGACTTCAGAACCCTTAGACAGAATGGCTAAAGAACCATCTGAGACTATTTTGTTCTCTATGGTTACTGCGCCTTTGAAAACGTAAATCATACCATTCAATTCGCTGTCAAGATTTTTGTCTAGAACACTGTACTTTTCCATCTTAACATGTACATACGTAATTGGAATAACGGTATCGATTGAAGATTCCACTCCTAAACATTCACCTGCAACGACCCTAGCCCAAACGCCATCCTTAATGGCAATTGGAGATTCTGAAGCAGAAATATCTTGATATCTAGGATTCATCATTTTATCCTTAGCAGGAAGATTTACCCAAATCTGGAAACCGTGCATTAGGCCTCCTTCATCCATCATTTTCTTGGTTGGTAACTCTGAATGAATGATCCCTTTACCTGCGGTCATCCATTGTACATCACCAGGTGTTAGAACTCCCTTGGAACCAGCACTATCTTCATGTTCCATCTCGCCAGAGAGCAGATAAGTTACCGTCTCGAATCCTCTATGGGGATGCCATGGAGCGCCTACTGCCTCTCCTGGAGCATAATCTACAGGACCCATTTCATCGAGTAGAAGGAATGGACTCATCAACGAGCCCATGGCTGCAGGTCTACGAACTTTGAATCCTCCACCCTCAAGCACAGTCCTGGTCGGAACTATCGAACCCACACTTCTCTTACTTGACATGACTTCACCAAAACTCCGTCCTTTAAGGAGCATTTAGTTTCATGTATGATACTGGAAAATCGAGCGGGCGTACGGGGATTCGAACCCCGGTTATCGGCTTAGAAGGCCGAGATGATATCCAGGCTACATTATACGCCCAACCCCTCGGGCGGGAATCCCCTCTATCAGTCTTACAGTGGTCGAGCGCATTTATGACATCGTAATGGCTTGCGCACAGTAGAGCGTTTCCACTCATATCCACAGTTTTTACAAGACCATGTCTTCACTCTAGCCGTTCCAAGGAATTCATCGCGCATTTCCTGAAGCATTGGAGATTGAGAAATTGCAACTCCCGGAGCAATCTCATCCACTGCATCATGGAGGTCTTTTGAATGATTTAGAACTCCAGATGCATGAATCAATTCATGAGCTAGAGTGTGCTTGAGCAAATCTGGCTCCTCTACCAACCTCGGATGAAGTCCAATGGTAATCGGGCCAGGGTCGAGAGACAATCTTCTGCGTCGAACGAGTTCTGCGTTTCCTTCTTCGAATCTAGTCATGCCAAGACGATCATCATCAGCCTCTAACCAGATTAGAGAAACACGTTCAGGTAGCCATTTTGTGAACACGTTTTCAGGCACTTGTGGAAGCAACTCAACGAGTATTGCATCCACGTCCATGTCCAGCCCAGCAGGACCTAATTGAGAAGCCTTATGATTGGAGGGCAGGTGGGCGGGATGCCTTAGGCAAAGCATCGGGCGCTTAGATCAGCTGGAAGATCGCTTGAGTGGCACTCAAGAGGCCGGGGGTTCAAATCCCCCAGCGTCCACTTATCTGACTGAAACCATTTCTACTTTCGAGGTTTCATTCAACTTCATAACATCATTTTTGACATTCTCAAACTTGTTTTCTGAAACACTTGGAGAGACTCTTAGAACAACCTCAACACCGCTATGAAGAATGTGTAGAGTTACTGCCTGCAACTCTTCTGAATCATAATGTGAGCCCCAAATTTCCCTAATTTTGATTTCTAAATATGAGCAATTAGGCAACTCAGGCGCATCATGCTCATCGTCTTCAGGGTCAATATGGACTGTTAATTCTTTTAGAGCAGGAACTACAGCTTCAACTCTCTCAACTATTCTGTGAGCGATTTCGTGCCCTTGAGTTACCGAAATATATGGATTGACTTGAGCGTGAGATTCAGCAAATATTTCTCCACCAATCGTCTTGGTTCTAAGCAAGTGCATATCCAGCACGCCATCTGTTTCTCTGATTGTTTTCTCCATTAATGCAAAAGTTTCAGGATCCACACCTGCCTCACTTACTTCCAATAATGCCTCATAGACAATTTTCAAGCCAACGCGAGTAAGCATGAATGATACTACCAATGCAGCTGCTAAGTCACCAACAGTGAATCCAAATTCAGAAGCTAGCAAACCGACAAGTACAACCAAAGAAGAGAGCGCATCTGTTCTGTGATGAACTGCATTTGCTTGTAGCAATGAATGATTGTGCTTGTTTCCTGCTCGGATTGTATAATGATAGAGTAACTCCTTGACTACAATAGATGCTGCTGCGGCAGCCAATGCCATTTGCCCTGGAGTATTCCAAGATTCACTGTCTTGGATTCTATTTATCATTTCATATCCTAATCCAATTCCTGCTGCAATAATCATCAATCCAACAACAAATGATGCTAGAGTTTCGTACCTTCTATGCCCATATTGGTGATTTTCATCGGCTTCTCGGGAACCAAACAGAATTGCAACATAGACTACCATGTCTGAAACTAAATCGCTAATCGAGTGAATTGCATCGGCAATTAATGAGGCACTGGATGACAAAACCCCTACAAACGCTTTGAGAACTGCAAGAAGGATATTGACAATTGCACCGACAATTGTAACCCTCTTCGCAACACTATCACGCTCGGTCATGATTACCGCTCGATGTCATTGATAATGAACGTTCTATGTACATAATCTCGTTCTTCGTGCGACCTAAAAAACTCTACACTGCGACAATATCGCAAATGGTCGGAACAAATGATAAAACTAGAACGGGGTACGAGCAACTTAGGAGATGTTATGTTCCAAAGTGCAAAGTTTAGACAAGCCATCATAGGTGTTGTCTTAATTGCACTACCATCATTACTCGTCACTGGCACATATATCACATCTGATGCTGTAGTTCCTTTGGAAGGGATGGAAGAAAATCCGTTCCCAGATCAAGCGATAAGCCAAGGCATGCTATTCGTGGTCATAGATGGTGGTAGAAGAGACATGATGTCTGACCCTGCATTAATGCCTAACCTAAACGCTAGGGTTCAGGATGGTGCATATCTTGAGATACTGAGCAATCCGATGACTATGACTGCAATATGTGTCAAGGAAATGGCGACAGGAGTGCCATCGAGACCAAATGAAGCACTACAAAATTTCAGACCAACTCACCCAGGAACTCCAGATGGATGGAATCTAGTCAGTGAACATGAAGACCACCAACTAGGGATTTTAGGAGATTATGTGTGGAAAGACCTGTATCCTGACAGGAGTAAAGTGCCATTTTCTCAACATAGATATGGTCATGCCGATTACTACCAAGGAGATGAAGAAGCATTCGTAACTCTACGTTCTTGGTTAAAACAAGATATCCCAACAGGTTTCGATAGACCTTCGAATGTGATTATAGCTCACCTTTCTGGACTAGATAGCATCGGACACAGATACATGGTAAAAGATTCTCCGGAATATGAAGAGAAATTACGATGGCTAGATGTTAACCTTGAATTGATGTTCCAGTTGGTACCAGATGACTGGACTGTTCTTGTAACATCCGACCATGGGCTTACTGACACTGGCCAACATGGTTCTCCCGAAGATGTTATTCGTGAAGTTCCGGGATTCATGTGGGGACCTGGTGTTGCAAAAGGAGTAACTGTCAAGGGAGTTGACCAAAGAGATATTGCCACACTTCCATCAATGATATTTGGCCTACCTCTGCCCCACGCAATTCATGGTAGAATACCATTGGAAGCATTTGATTTAACACCTGAAGAATCTGAAATATACGAGCAATGGAATTGGGATGCTGCGATTGCAAGAAATCAATGGATGGAAGACGAAGGCCACCCCTATGTCAAAGGGCTAAGTTCTGACAATATTGAATGGGATAAATTACCAGCCGATGAAATGGGAATCAGGAACATCGATTTGATGTTATCTTTCCTAGCAATAATTTTGATTAGTGGCCTATTATATAGAATTTTCAAATCAGAAAATATAGATGAAAAATTATCCAGACAAATAGTTGGTAGTTTCATTTTTCTAATCGCATTTTCAGCATTAATTTCCAACAACAGGGACTGGTTAGCATTCATGTATTATCCACTAGGAGTGTTTGGCCTTCTTGGTACATATTATATCGCGAATAGAACAATCAAAGAATACACCACTGACAAAGTGATGTGGACAATTTTTGCACTCTTTGCGTTTGCAATAATGTTCCCTGAAACAAGGTTCACAATTTTGATGCTGCCTATCTGGCTCAGTTTCGCTCTGAAAAAGAAAACTTACCAGATTAAAGAACGCAACTCAAATGAAACATCAAAGATCCTTCTCTATCCGTTTTTATTGATTTTAGTAGCTGCAATATTCTTCTCGGATTATAGAGTATATGGAGTTTCAGCGACTCGATTCATGGTTATGTATACGCAATCATATGAGCCAGATGCAATGATTTGGTCTGTTGCAATAGCTTTCAACTTCACTATGATTTATGCTTCCAGAAATAAGGACATATCCTTTGTCACGGGTATTGCAATTTCCAGCATAATGGCCACCATACCAGTTCTAGTTAGTCAAGATTCAAACTATGTTGATTGGATAATGATCTATTCTCTAATGGCTGGATTAGTAATATCTGTAGGAATGAAAATCATAGGGAACAAATATTCATTCATTATTTTCCAATACTGTGCATTTGCATGGGCAACGATGAGTTGGGGTGCATGGGGAGGCGGAGTTTCTATGATTATGTTCGGTTGTGTTGAATCGTTAATCGATAAGGAATGGAGTTTCCTGAAAACAAAACAAGAGAATAAACACTCTGAAATCAGTCGCCAAATAATGCTTGGAATAATTCCTCTTGGCATTTGGTTTGCTTGGTGGGCATCATTAGGACAGACCGATGGAATACTTCATCCAAGAGATATTGACCCAGGTAACCTATTCCTCAAAGGAGGATACATCGGAGACAGATTGTCCCCAAGTAATACCTGGGTTGGTTTCATGGGTGCAGGACCTGTAATACTGATCGGAATCCTATGGTGGAACCTTTTCAGAAGCAAGGGTTGGCCTTTGCAAATGGCATTCTACATTTTGGCTGCTAGAATTGCAATGCTTTCTATCCAATTATCAATATCTCCAAACATGCCAAGATTGGTTTTCAAAATGGGATGGGATCTCCTATTCTGTATAATGATAATTTCAGTAATAGGTTGCTATATGTTGTATGAAAAATGGCGAGTAAAGAATGTAATCATTGAGGCTTGAGATCATGACTGAATCAAAGTTAGAGAAATTGATGTCTAACAAATTGGTTAAGTCATTCATTATATTCTCAATATTCAGAGCATTCTATGGCACTGGTATTCTGATTGTGACTTGGTTATTGGCTACTGAAACCGATGGACCTTGGTGGTATTCACTGATTTTCTTAGCATTTTCAATGGTGTTTTCCAGGGTGCTTTTCAAGTGGATTAAAAGTCTAAAAAAAGATAATTCGAATCAAGATTTACCATCAGATATGTAACGCTAATCGTTATCATGGGTAGCCGTTTAGTCAACTCGTGACAGCAAAGCCTTGGGTCGTAGTAGCCGTCATGGCAATGATGTGCTTAATGCCATACGAGTCGATTGATTTGACCAGCCTATCAGAAGATTCTGTTAAGTCTGAAAGTAGCGGTAATTCGCATGAAATCCTGCTTATGGGCAACAGCTACGTTGCATCCAACTCTCTTCACAATCTGGTTGATGGCGTGATGAATGCTGCTTCACAGCCCGCTAATGTTTCCACCCTAAATGGAGGAGGAATGCGCCTTTCGCAACACGCAAGCAATGTAGCATCTGCGGGCCACCAATGGAATACTACCCTCAATAACGGCAACTGGGATTGGGTAGTTCTGCAAGACCAAAGCCAGATTCCTGGATTCCCTAGAAGCCAAAATGAATGGATAGCAAGCAAGGATGGTGCTGTTGAACTCGCTGAAGTGATCGAGGATAATGGTGGAGAAACCGTCCTAATGATGACTTGGGGAAGGAGAGATGGTGACAGTAATAATGCTTGGAGATTCCCAGATTTCTCAACAATGCAGGATGAGTTAGAGAGTGGTTACTTAGACTACAGAGACAATATTTCTGCAAATGGAGGTAATGCATGGGTTGCCCCGGTCGGACTTGCATTCGAGCACATACATGACAAGATTGTAGCCGAAGGTGGAACTCCTACCAACTCAGGTAATACGTTCTACAATCTCTACACTAATGACGGAAGTCATCCTTCGCTTTCCGGCTCTTATCTTGCTGCAGTGGTAATCTATGCAACGATTACAGGAAATGATCCAGTCGGTCTATCTCATTCTACCAGCCTTTCAAACGGCCTTGTTCTAGAACTACAACAAGCAGCTGCTGCAACCGTATTCAATGAGACCAGCCACCTTGACTACCCCTGGCAAACCACCAATCAAAGTCCCAACAACGCATCAATTATTCAATCCGAATTTTTGGCATGGGAATCAATTTCATCATACGGTAGTTTTAGGACCGAGTGGGGTAATGCAATCGCAGCATCAAGTACTGGTGACTACTATGTTTTGGGTTCTAGCAAGGAGGACCATTACCTTGGAACAAATTGTCACATGAACCATGCAGGATCAACGTCTTACGCACAAACTTTCTTAGCTAAATTTGATAACAATTCCAACTGCCTTTGGTTAATTAATACCTATTCAAATACTCAGTTCAATTTCCACTACCAACCTACCCACCGAATAGGCTTGGACTCATCAGACAATATTTACGTTATATTCTCTATGCATAGTGATGCTGCTGGCCAGCAAACTGGCTCATTTGGAAATGCTCAGTTCACCACAAATAACCAGCACGGCTCAACCGTACTCCTGTCTAAAGTTAACAGCAATGGTAGTGTAGAATGGATTAGGAACAATGGAGATGGTAAGTGCCATTGTGCGCTAGCTGTAGACAATAATGATAACATAACAATTTCTTTCAACACAGGAAATAATAACATGGGACTGAAAATGCAGAAAATCGATACAAATGGTTCTCTATTATTCAATTACCAACTAGGTGGAGCAGGGTCTGGTCAGGATCGGGCATTTAGTCATGGATTAGTTGCTGATTCAAGTGACAACATCTACATGGCTGGTAGTTACTATGGAACTGTTTCTTTCCCTAGCTTAGGTTCGTATACATGTCAGAATTGTTATACAGGATATGTGGCCAAATTTGATTCTAATCTAACTGCTCAATGGGTTGAAATTGCTGAAACTTCATCAAGTAGTTCAGAGATAGAGGGAATAGATGTCAATGCTGATGATGAAATATTTGTCACTGGAACTTTCTACTCAGAGTTAGTGTTTAATGGAACAACGATGGATTCCGGGGGTAATGAAAATGGCTTTGCTGCCAAGATTAATTCCACTGGCGGTTGGGAGTGGGGTGTAAGATTAGGATGCACATGTACCATTATCCCTAACGATTTAATTTTAGATTCTCGCAACAATGTGTACATCGCTGGTAGGCATCACGGAACGATGAGTTTCGGAGGAATACAACTAACTCAGAGTGGAACCATGGGCGACGGTTTCATTTTGAAACTTAACTCGACAGGTACAGGAATTTGGGGTAAATCATTTGGTGGCAATTCTGAAGATAGATTTCAATCGCTATTTTTCGATGAGATTAGTGGCAATTTATACACGATTGGTACATTCCAAACTACTGCAGTTTCGGGACAATTTTTGAAAACCAGCGCAGGAGAAGGAGATGTATTCGTAGGTATAATGTCGAAAGATTATGATGGTGATGACATTACAGACAAGTTCGATTATGATGACGATGATGATTTCATAAATGACCCGTTAGATATGTGCCATTATTCATCAATCGGGTTCAAATCAACTGGTAGTTCCGACCATGATTCAGATGGTTGCGATGACGAAACTGAAGATTTTGATGATGACAACGATCTACTGAACGACACTTTAGACAACTGCCCCAAGGGCATGACAGGGTGGATTAGAACCAATGCTTCTGATTTGGATGATGACGGTTGTATGGATGCATTGGAAGATTACGATGATGACAATGATGGCTTCGAAGATTACGAAGATTATTGCTCACGAATCCCAGGCAACTCCACATTTGAATTCGAGAAAGGCTGCCCTGATGCTGATGGAGATGGCCGACCAGACATCTTAGATCCGTTCAAGGACGACCCTACAGAGTGGTCAGATACTGATGGAGATGGAGTAGGAGATAACTCAGACGCATTCCCCTCAGATGCTACTCAACAATACGATACAGATGGCGACACCTATGGTGACGAAGAGTTTGGTAATGCTGGAGATTCCTGTCCAACAGTCTTCGGCAATTCTACAATCGATAGATATGGCTGCTTGGACACTGACGGAGATGGTTGGTCAGATGAAGGAGACGATTTCCCACTTGACCCAACAGAGCACCTAGATTCAGACAGTGACGGCTATCCTGATTCGAGTGATGATTTCCCATTCGACCCAACACAGTGGAAAGATTCTGATGGTGATGGATATGGAGACAACCCGCAAGGAAACTTAGGAGATGCATATCCAAATGATGCAAGCAGGTATGCTGATTCTGACCGTGATGGTATTGATGACCAAGCAGATGCTTTCCCTTACGACCCTACACAATGGGTAGACGCTGATGGCGATGGAATGGGTGACAACCCTATGGGTATTGGAGCTGACAAATTCCCAGATGACCCTACGCAGTGGGGCGATATTGACGGAGATGGATACGGCGACAACAGTACTGGAAACAATCCTGATGCATTCCCAACCGATGCTACTCAATGGTCTGATATGGATGGTGATGGCTATGGCGACAACCCTGCTGGAAGATTGTATGACTTATTCCCAGAGAACCCTACACAGTGGGAAGATGCTGACGGAGATGGATTGGGAGACAATCAATCTGGAACAGATGCTGACCCATATCTGAACGATTTCGATAATGATGGATATAACGATACTATCGATATCTTACCTCGCGTTGCATCCCCTGGAGACTTGGATAACGACAAATGTATGGACGGAGATGATGCGTTCTGGGACAACCCTCTGGAATGTCTAGACACAGATGGAGACAAAATCGGAAATAATGCAGACTCTGATGACGATAATGACAAATGGACTGATGCTGATGAAATCCGTGCTGGAACAGACCCGCTTGATCCAAACTCTACACCAGTAGATAGTTTCGAAATTCAAATCGGAAACATTGGATTAGGTGCTTGGGACTTAATCGGAATCTTTGGTGGCGTACCGATTTTCGCATGGATTGCCTTTGGCTTCGTTACTCGTAGTGCACGATGTGCTCGCTATGAAGAACAGTTGAATGAGGCTAATTCAAGGGAAGAATTAGAGCAAGTTGCACTAAGGTGGGAATACAGCCTAATGCTGAGATTACTAGGTCCGCACCAAGGTATTCGTCTAGAACGCCTGCGTTCTGAATTAGATGATAAGTTCGAGAATGCGGAACTGCTCATGGCTGCTGAAGATTTTGAGCCAATGACTGAAGTGGAACAAGCCCCATTGGTAGAAGCAGAACAGAAAGATTTGCCTCATATAGATATGATTCCTACTATTGACATTGCTCCAGACCAAACTGATGAATTCGGTTATTCTTGGCTGAATTACAATGGAGAGAATTGGTACCGTGGTCAAAACGATACTGAATGGACCAAGCACGAGGAGTGATTCTACCAATTCCTTTGGAATGCTTCCGGAGGAGGAGGTAGAATTGGCGCAGAAGGAACTGCGGAATACGAATTATTGGCTTGCTGATATTTTGGATTAGCAAACATCGAAGTTGGCTCTTTAGGAGGTTTCTTACCTCCCAAAATCAGCATAGATAACAGAATCACAATCAGAACACCGAGTCCTAAGAACACCATTTGATTGGTTGTGACATCAAATTCAGAAGCTGCATCTTTAGTGTCTTCATCATCATCAATAACCGGTTCTGGAGGATGCCATACCTCATAGGAAACATACCATGTTGCATAGATATCTTGAACACCGTCTGAAATGACTGCACTAATTACCCATGGACCGATAAATCCTGTATGGTTACACAAAACAATACCCAACTCAACTGTTTGGTTATCGCAATTCCAAGCAGGTTCACTAAATGAGTCTCCTGAACCAATTTGAGTGTTGTTTCTCAACCATATGATCGTGAGGTTTAATCGGTCTTTTTCTTGCTGAGTTAAATCAACATCAACCATCAATTCTAAGTCATCGAATGTGGCATTGAGTAAGATATTTGGAGATTCTGGATTCCATGAAATGTACTGCAATCTATCGATTACTTCGTCAATATCACCGTCACAATCATCATCGATACCATTCCAAGATTCATCCTCATTTGGATTGATAAGAGGATTGCTATCATCACATTCCTCAAACCATCTGAAACCATCAGAGTCTTCATCCAAATCTGGGACCAGTGGGTCTGTAAAGGTCTGTAGAACTTCTACGCCATCTTCTAGACCATCATCATCGGAATCCACATCCATTGGGTTTGTTGATAGATTGTTGTACTCAGTTCCATCATTTAGTCCATCAAAATCAGAATCCGGATTGAAAGGATCTGTTGACATGTTGTTGAACTCATCTAGGTCAAGAAGACCATCTGAATCCGAATCTTGACCAATGAAATCCTCGTCGATTCCATCTCGACAATTGTTGTCAATTCCATCTAGTGATTCTACTACATCTGGATTGATTTCGGGGTTTGTGTCATTACAATCTTGGAACCAATACCAGCCATCTAAATCTGAATCGTTGTCCTTAACTAGAGGATTTGTAAAGTAAATGAGAACTTCATCTCCATCACTTAGTAAATCGCCATCGGTATCATAGTTAGACCAATTAGTGAAATGTGTATGATATTCTGAATAGTCTGAAAGATTGTCAACATCTGCATCTGTATCGTTGAATCCTTCATCCCATAATGAGTCACAATCATCGTCAATTCCATTCAAGACCTCAAGAGCAAATGGATACACATCAGGATTTGAATCGTTACAATCTTGGAACCAATAAAAGGAATCTGAATCGGCATCAGGGTCAGCAACCAACGGGTCGGTGAAATAATTCAGAACCTCTAATCCATCAGACAAACCATCATCATCGGTATCATTGTCAAATGGATCTGTATTGTTTACATTAACTTCGATTCCATCATTCAAAAAATCATCATCAGTGTCTGGGTCAGTAGCATTTGTACCTGTTGTGAAGATTTCAACATAGTCGCTAAGCCCATCAGAATCTGTGTCTGGGTTGTCAGGATTCGTACCATAAACATCTGTTTCGTTAGAATCTGTAATTCCGTCTCCATCACTATCTAGGTCAACCTCTGTCCCATGAATGATCAATTCCCAATGGTTCCAAGTCCCCACATCATTATTACCATCATCATAGACTTCTAATGTCCATGTTCCTGCTGAGATTTCTCCCCAGTGCTGAACACTACTGAACAACCATTCATTGTAGTCATTATTGCTATCTCGATTAGCGAAATAATTGACAAGTTCTGATTCTGTTCCATCTGGAGAGATTAATGTAACATCTAAATCGCTTCGATATGGATGGTCTGCATCAAAGATAACCTCCACTGATTCCACGACTAAAGAATCAGAAACTGTATGCGTTGAAATCACTGGGGATGAAGGGGCATTGTCCGGAATTGTTTGAGATACCGTTATTCTGCCACTGCTGAGATTAACTTCAGGTCCAAGGTTGACCCAATTTGTTGCTAAATCAACTGCATGACCAGCATCTACAACTCCAAAGCCGTACTTGTGATTGAATTCTAGTCCTGCTCCATTTGTATTCCAACCTGAATCGCTAGGGTCGTTTTTCCTTGCACTCTCCGCTAGAATTTGTTGAATATCTCTCCATGTAAGATTGGAATTAGCTTCCATCATTAAAGCCACAATTCCTGAAACCAATGGGGTTGCGCTAGATGTACCTCCAAAATTGCTGGTGTAATCGCTTGATGTGTAACCTGCACTGCCTTGATTATCTGTTGTTGTAATTCCTACGCCGCTACCATCTGAAGGTGATGCGATTAGAACATTAGCTCCTGGCTCGCCATAATTTGTCTGGTCACCGTCGTGGTCAACAGCGGTTACAGAAATCGTAAATCTGTTATTTGCATAAGCATCCAAGTTGGAATCATCATCATTGGAAAGACCATTTCCAGCAGCCCAAGTAATGACATTTCCAAGCCCATTTCGGCCGTTGTAAGCATCGTCTTCGAATGCTGCTAGAATTAATGGCCCTGCTGAACCAAGAACATTGCCGTTATCCGATGGGCCCCAACTATTACTGTAAATGTCAATATCATCGTTAAGATGTGAAAGAGCGTTTGCTTCATCGCTGTCCGAATTACCACAGGCTATCAGCATCAATCCTGCTAAGGATGCATCAGGAGCTGAACCACTTACTCCAAGTCCATTATTTCCCTTTGCTGCGGCTACACCTGCTGCTGCGGTTCCATGTGCATCCCAGTTACTAGGAGTTGGGTCGGAGTCATAATTGCAATAATCATAATCCAAATTAGATTGATAATTTGCTGATAGGTCATCATGGTCCCATTCTAGACCATCATCGACTATTCCAATAACGATTCCAGTTCCCAGTACACTATTCCATGCACCTGTAATGTTGACATCTTCGCCTGCTACTCCATTATCTTGTCCAGTATTTTGGAGATGCCACTGGTCTGAAAAGTACGTATCATTGGGTATCCATTTGGGAGTCATTTGCCTTTTGACAAGAGGATAAGCAACCTCAATTTCTCCCTGAACTTGTAACTGTGAAAAGTAATTCAGGGCATTATCAGGCTCAACCTCAACAAACCAAGTATTGGCTAGTAGACCTGTTGGTTCACCCATTTGTTTTGAACTTACAACCACCCATTCAGTAGTACTTTGCAACTCTAAAGTAGTGTATTGTGAGATATCACTTACTCGAGCGAATGAGGCTCTAATTGCAGGTGAAAAGGAATATGTTAGAGGCGCATCATCCGGGTCATCGCTCAATGGCGCCCCAACAGATTGTACAGGGTTTGATTGAGCACTTGCAATCGGTGCAATAATACTCAAAACAAATACTGCGATGATTGAGGCAACTTTGTAATTTGGACTAGGCCTGAGTGACTGATTTGAAACAGTCTGGGCTTCATCCATAGTCAACATGTTGTGTTGTTAGTATATCAAACCCTGTTTGTTTAGAGTGAAACCCCTAAGCAATATCGAATGAAAATGAAAAATCAGTTGCTATGATTATTTCGAGATTTACGCTTGTTGTCTCCACCACGTCCACGGCTTCGACCAGGGCCTTTTGGTGGACGGTTGTTTCGATTGAATCTAGGTTTTCCTCCGCCGCCTGAACGACCACCAGAGCGACCGCCTGGACGGCCACCATCACGACCTCCGTCACGGCCTCCTGAACGACCTCCTGGACGGCCACCTCGATTATTACCCCTTGAACCTCGACTTCCACCTCGAGAGTCATCGTTTCCATTTCTTCTGCCGTAATGCTTTCTATCACGGTTTCGATTTCCACCATCGTTTGGTCGACCTCTTCGATCTTTACGATCTCTAGAATTACGGCCACCCCTTCTAGAAGACGAAGGGATGTGAGAAATTTCTTCATGTTGAATGACATCCTTGAATTCAGGAGTTGAGAATTTAATGTTCAATCCAACTTCCTTTTGGATCTTCGACCACTTTCCTTTCTGAGGATTTTGAACTAAACTGATAACGTTGCCAGAACCTCCAGCACGAGCGGTTCTTCCGGAACGATGCTTGAACGCCTTTCCATTTTCAGGTGGGTCAAAGTGTACCACACAATGGACACCTTTGATGTCAAGGCCACGAGCTGCAACATCTGTTGCAACAATAGCATGAGTCTTGCCTTCTCCAAATTCTTCAACTGCCTGAGAACGCTTTCTTTGAGGCATTCCTCCGTGAATACTAGTAACACGTAAACCTTCATTTTCTAATTCATCAGCAACTCTGTCTACGCCTGCTCTGGTTCGACAAAACACGAAACCTCGACCGGATTTGCGAATCGCTTCTGCCGTAATTCGGCTTTTCATTGAATTAGGCATCAACCAGAAATGATGATTCATTTCTGTAACTGATATTTCTTCAGGACCTATCTCGATTATTTGAGGGTCATTTTGGTACTTATCCCTAATATGAGCAACTTCATCATCCAATGTTGCACTGAACATTATTGTTTGACGCTTAGGAGAACACTCTTCCAGAATTTGACATACCGGTTCAGTGAATCCCATATCTGCCATTCTATCGGCTTCATCTAAGATGACGATTTCGACTTCATCCAAGAATACATTCTCTCTATCGATTAAATCTAACAATCTTCCAGGACAAGCGACTACAACATCCACTCCTTTATCCAAGCGTCGAATCTGTTTAGAATATGAAACTCCACCATAAATTGGCATTACCTTGAGATTTAATCCCCATGCAATTGGGTCTAAAACTCCATGAATCTGCTCTGCTAACTCACGTGTAGGTGTTAGAATCAGAGCTTTTGGTAAACTAGGTTCTCCCCTTCCCACTCTTTCGAGCATAGGGATACCGAATGCCAGAGTTTTACCACTGCCAGTTGGGGCTCTACAACAAACATCTCTACCCAACATCATGTCAGGAATAGTTTCTCGCTGAACCTCAAATGGTTCATCGAAACCTGCTCTTTTGAGTTCATGGCTCATCTGAGCACTTATTCCTAAATCTGCAAATCGCACACTCATTGCCATTACCCCTAAACCGTGGCCGTCTGCCAACCCTATTTAGCATGGTCAGGTCATTCAGTCCCAATCTAGCATACTGGGGGCCTCTAATGGTTTATCCAAATCCCATTCTTCTTGTTTAGATGCTGCTGGTTTTCTGAATTTTATGAACAAAACCAATCCTACTACTATCAGAGAAATAATCGACAAACTAACTATAATTCCTGTCCATGAATCCATATTAGGATTGGTTGGGAAAGCGTCTACGGAATCTGCAACTCCATCACCATCGCTATCTTTTTTGCGACTTGGGTCAAGTGGCCAAATATCGGAATTATCACCTACGCCGTCACCATCGCTATCTTTGGTTTCGGATGAATCGTATGGGTCGAAATCAGTATTGTCTCCCACGCCATCATAGTCACTATCAACCCATTCTAGTGGGTCGTTTGGCCATGGATCACTATTGTCACCTACGCCATCCAAATCTGAGTCTATACATTCGGTAGAATCCAATGGGAATGCATCACTGTTGTCTCCACAACCATCTAAATCAGAATCGTTCCACTCTAATTCGTCATTCGGGAATACATCATTATTATCTCCAAACCCATCCATGTCTGAATCTTGCCATTCGCTAGAATCATCTGGGAATGCATCTGAATTGTCACCAAATCCGTCACCATCTGAATCATACCAATCGTTGATGTCATCTGGGAATTGGTCTACATCATCAGAAAAACCATCTGAATCTCTATCAGGACATCCTTTCGGGAACAGAGATGTTCCATACTGATTTACACAAACGTCTGAATTATCACCGATTCCATCTAAATCGGAATCTTGCCATTCTGTTGGATCGTTTGGAAATGCGTCTGCATTGTCACCGACTTCATCATAATCAGAATCCATCCATTCTCTGGGGTCATACGGGAACGCATCGCTATTGTCGCCAAAGCCATCACTGTCACTATCTTTCCATTCTGAAGGGTCCATTGGGAATGCATCTTGGCCATCCCAAACATTGTCATCATCACTATCCACATCAAATGGGTCACTGCCTGCTGCAGCTTCATCTTGATCTGATAAGCCATCTTGGTCATCATCTTCGTCTTCTTCATCATGACATCCATCGTTATCAAAATCAAAACTATGAGCGCCGATTTGTCCTTTTGGACAATAATCCTCGACGTCTATGATTCCATCGTTATCATCATCATCATCAACCAAGTCTATGCATCCATCATTGTCAAAATCAGGACCTGGCACATCTTCTGGACATGGGTCGATATCGTCGGTTAAACCATCACCATCGGTGTCTTTTTGATAATCTGCACATCCATTAGAATCTATAGAGTAGCCTTCTAAGGTTCCCAAACAGTCATCATCAGCATTTACAACTCCATCTGAATCTTCATCCTGCTGATACCAATCACAACCGTTTTGGTCAACTGATGATTTGTCATTTGTCCAATCACACAGATCGTTTATGTCTATGATTCCATCTCCATCGGTATCAGAATCGCCAATATTCATGACTGCAAATTCTCCGATTATTCGATGCATTGTCGCAGTGGGATGAGCTCTATCGAAAAACAAGTATTGCTCTACATTCGAGACTATGTTTGCACCTGAACCACAGATTGGTAATGGCACTAGAGGAACTGTTGAACCGCCCGTACAGGCTTGGTCTTGGACGTTTGTGATCCCCACATGTTCAGCATTGTTTACAATTTGATGAAATAGAGTCCATGCATCGATTAGAGTGATATCCAGATTCATTGAACTAGTCAAATTGTTTACCTCTTGTGCTAACTTCCCGTTATACGTGATTACATCGCTAGCCATAGTTGATTGTTGAGTGGCAGAACGTGATGCTCCCTCAGGAGTTAATTCCAATGGTGGAAGATTGGCAACTACAAACCTAGACGCACCTGCAAGAGCAAGTGCTCTGATGTGTGATGCCATGTTCTGACTAATCAAATCTGGATTTCCAGTTCCATACAAGAAGTCATTTCCTCCAGCCCAAATGAACACGACATCTGAAGCCGAGAAATTTGATTGAACATTCGCAAGATAATTGTTAATCTGTGAGCCAGTATTAGGTAAAGTCAGGTAAGAATATCCCTGTCCGGTTTGTGAACCACCAAATGCTCGATTATCACCTGCTGCAGTGCCGTCACCAAAGGTAGTAGTCAATCCAAAAGAATCTGAAACATGTTCAATCCAAACCGGACCATTAGAGAACCGTCCTTGCCAATAAGGCGGAGAAGAGAACACTGCGGACACAATAGCACTCGAATTACCGTTACCCATATCGGATAGAGAGTCACCAAAAATAACAAGGTTCGAGGCAGGTTCTAGTAAAGAATTTTGAAGAACTGTAAATGGCAGATTATCTGTTGCAATCGTACTATCAAGAGTCACTTCGATCGAAAGGTCATAGTATCTGCCACCAGAATAAAATTGACTCATATTGATTGGCACAATATGGGTTGAGCCACCCATCTGAAACACAGTACTTCCATTCAACACAATTCCATTTTCATCGCTTAATTCCCACTCCAAGACAATATCTCGGTTGAAAGGAGCCCCTGTAATGTAGGCTTCAGCCTGAATTATATCGTCGGACGACCATAGGTTATCGTTCATAGTTAGTTGAGCAGTCATCGCTCTACCAGATGTTGCTTCAACATTTACTGGTAAGTTTGAAACCAAGAGAATCAGCACCAGTAGTCTGACTCGCATGAACCCCCATTAAGACTCAACTAATTAGTAACACTCATCAAAAGGTTTGAGAGAAATTACAGAACTCAATATACAATTAATCGATGGCAAGTGCATGGCGAGAGCAGTATTGGGAGGAGGATGTTTCTGGTGTGTCGAGGGTGCTTACAAGGACATGAAGGGTATCAAATCAGCATTACCAGGATATGCTGGAGGTCATGACCCCAATCCAAATTACAACTCGGTTTGTAATGGCTCAACAGGGCACGCAGAAGTTGTTGAGATTATTTTTGATGATTCAGTAATTTCATACGAAACTATTCTAGAGGTGTTTTTCACTGTTCATGACCCAACTCAAATGAATAGACAAGGAAATGACATAGGAACTCAATACCGTTCAGTGATCTATTATCTAAATGATGAACAAAAGTTGACAGCTGACAAAGTTCGAGATGATTTCCAAAAATACTTTGATGATGAAATCGTTACTGAAATCGAAGAATTGTCAAACTACCATGAAGCAGAAGAATATCACCATAATTACTTCCAACTTAATCCAGGAAACGGTTACTGTCAGATGGTTGTAGCACCCAAATTGGCAAAAGTACGCAGAAAATTGACTCATCTTTACTGATGGGCATTATTTTGAGCCACACCCCTTCGGGGTGAACATGGTGAACAATGTAGTTACACCCCCGACCCCTGTTAATGAGCCAATTCTTGGATACCTTCCTGGTAGCGAAGAAAGAAAATTATTGAGAGAAGAATTGGACCGACAAGAGAGCGAAATTATTGAAATTCCATGTATCATAAATGGTGAAGAAGTGTTCACTGGAGATATTGTTGAACAGGTAATGCCTCATGACCACAGCCATGTAATCGCTAGAGTACACATGGCTGGTGAAGAAGAAGTCAATGCTGCAATTCAGTCTTCTTTAGACGCACACAAGATGTGGTCTACTATGCCATGGGAGGCTCGTTGTGCTATTTTCTTGAAGGCTAGTGAATTGCTTGCAGGCCCGAGAAGAGCTGAGATAAACGCATCAACAATGCTCAATCAATCCAAGACTTGTCACCAAGCAGAAATTGATTCTGCTTGTGAGTTAATTGATTTCTGGAGATTTAACAGCGATTACTGTAGACAGATCTACGAAGATTTGCAGCCTCCTGTTTCCCCATCAAGCATGTGGAATACAAGCGAAGTCCGCCCATTGGAAGGGTTCGTTTTCAGTGTCACACCATTCAATTTCAGCAGTATTGCTGCTAACCTTCCATCAAGTGCTGCAATTATGGGCAACACCGGAGTTTGGAAGCCATCGAGGAACTCCTATGTCTCGAATTATAGATTAATGAAACTCATGATGGATGCAGGCCTTCCAGCGGGTGTAATCAATTTCATACCAGGTAAAGCAAGCTTGGTTGGAGACATTTGTATGTCCCATCCTGAACTGGCAGGGGTTCACTTCACTGGGTCAACTGCAGTATTCAGGAAAATGTGGAAAGATATTGCTAACAACCTTGAGAATCTGAAATCATATCCACGTATTGTCGGTGAAACTGGAGGTAAAGATTTCATTGTCGCACATCCAGATTGTGACAAGAGAGCACTTACTGTTGCTCTACTTAGAGGGGCTTTTGAATTCCAAGGACAGAAATGTAGTGCTGCAAGTAGAGCTTACATTCCAGAAAGTGTTTGGGATGCGATTAAGGACGAGTATTGCAATGAAGTATCGAAAATCACAATGGGTGACCCAAGGGATTTCTCTAACTTCATGTCTGCAGTTATCGACAGGAAGTCATTTGACAATATCGTAGGATACATCGATCGAGCAAAAGAAGACTCAGGATGTGAAATTGTTACTGGAGGAAATTATGATGACTCAACAGGATATTTCATCGAGCCAACCACGATAATTTGTAAGGATTCAAGATACGAAAGTATGTCTGAAGAGATATTTGGTCCTGTATTGTCTATCCACATATATCCTGACGATGACTTTGAGAGAATTTTGGAAGTCTGTGACTCAACTTCAGAATACGCACTTACTGGTTCCATCTTCGCCACAGATAGAACACATATCGAAACTGCATTGGCGGCTTTGAGATTTAGTGCTGGTAATTTCTATATCAATGACAAACCAACTGGTGCAGTAGTGGGTCAGCAACCGTTTGGTGGTGCAAGAGGAAGCGGAACAAACGACAAGGCAGGCTCACCTCTGAATCTACTAAGATGGGTAAGTCCAAGATCGATTAAGGAGACTTTCGCTCCTCCTCATCAGTGGACTTATGGATTCTTGAATTGATTAGGCAATCTACCTTTGGATTCTAGGGCTGTTTTCACCTTAGGTGTGAGTAATTGCACATCTCTATTTTTTGCTACAAGAGATAGCAGATACCATCCAATAGAGAGAATAGGTGTAGAGATTAGAAGAGTTATTGCAACCCACATAACCAGATTTTCACTAGATGACTGCCAAGACCACCAACCTACCAAGACCAAAGTCACAACAAGGAATATTCTAGAGGCCTCACTTGGAGTAGACCATCCTCGATGATCGATTCTAGGAGCGAATAACCAATTTAGCCATCCCATGAAACTGATTTGCCAATTTAATTAATGAATGAGTGTTTTTTCACCGGATGGTTAATCCCCGAAGGAGAATAGCAACAATCCCTGCGATGATGAGCGCACTTGAGCGGACTGCTGTTTCAGTGACGAGTGATGGGCGAACTGAGCGGGGACAAACAAATTCGATATGGATGTGAGGCAATGTATGGAGCGGTTATTCCACTATCACCTCCACCGAAAAATCTAGCATTTGCAAGCCAATCCTCTTCATGGAGCGTTATCTGGAGAATGCTTGGAATTGTTGTACTTCTGTATATTCTAGCTCAATTTGCTGTTACAGCTATTTTCGGATTATATATTGGCGACTCGGCCTTGGCGATATTTTCAATGATTTGTATGATTCCGTTATTGTTGATTTTCATTTTTTCTAGAAGACCAAAATTAACTCATGTGATTATGGCATCTCCAGATGCACAAGGAAGTACCCAACACCATATCAATAATTCAAGAATGTTATTCACGCCAGTTCCAACAAAGTTCTCTCATCATTTGGTACGTGATTCACCACCGTTAGAGATGCCTCCAACATCTACACTTTGGATTGTGTTTTCGTTAACCGTAATTACCGCATTTTTGGGAATGTTACCAGTCTTCATTAGCGATGAACCTTTGTGGATTCTTCTTGCAGTTCTTGTAGGAGTTCCCGCTTGGCTGTTCGGATTTTCTTTACCTGTACATGCATGGTGGGCTTTCTCAACCAGACATTTTCAATTGATGACAACGAAATCTGAAGGGGAAAAGATGCTTATCGCAGGTATGCTTTCAACGATACCAGCAATAGTAATCAACTCCTTACTTTTCCCTTTATTGTTAATTCTAGTAGGAATAGAATCAATGGACCCTGGGACATTAGGAGAATTTTTGATACTTGCAGTCAGTGCTCCGGTAGGAGAAGAATTGTGTAAAGCAGCATTTGTTTTCAGCTTGTACAAAATGATAGACTCTCCAAAAAGAGGATTCCAAATCGGTTTCTCAGTGGGTCTAGGATTTGCATTACTTGAAAATCTACAATACATCATGTTTTCACTTACAGGTGGGCCTGTTGCTTATTCACTAACTGCAGTAGTAAGAGGGATTGGCTCGATCCCGGGTCACGCCTTTTGGACTGGATTATCAGGCGTATCAATAGGCTGGTATCTATGTTTGAAGCGAGGTGTTGCCCCTCAAAAACTGCAAGAAGATTCTACCACTTGGGTAGTATTTGATGGCAAAACCGGACAGATGGTAAACACACAAAAAGAATTGACGAGTTTTGGAAGAACGATTAGAGGTTGGTTGTACAAGCCTTACGAAAAAACCTGGTCTTTACCTACAAACCCAATCATTGGAATTTCATTAGCAATGGTTGGACATTCTCTATGGAACGGTACCAGTTGGTTAGTATCTTACTTATTCCTAGAAACCGATTTATTGGTACAATTCATAGCCTCTATTGCTTGGACTGCATTTATGATTGGTTTCCTGTGGTATCTAGGAAGAGAGATATTGGCAGCAGTAATGCACCTACCGTCATAATTAATCACGTAATCAAACACTTATTCTGACTCAAAAATAGGGGCAAGGTATAGACGGTGTTTCCCGTCGCATTGAAAGAGGCAGAGTGATGATTGACATCATGGAACCTGGTTTAACAGAGGGTAATCTCTGGGTAACGTTTGGTATCGTAGGCGTCCTTGTCCTAATCTCTGAGAAGTACAGAGTCTTAGATAGGTTAGGCGTTTATGCTGCTGCTGCATTAGGTTTGATCGTTGGAGGATTAGGTCATTGGACTTGGCTAGTCATTCTACTAGGATTCTTAGGCACATCTCACAAAGCCACAAAATGGAGATTTGATGAAAAGGCTGAGAAGGGTCTGTGTGAATCGATTGATGGGCACAGAAGTTGGGGCAATGTCGTAGCGAATGGTGGACTTCCAGGATTAGTCGCAATTATCGCATGGTACTTAGGAGATCATGATAACGGGCTTTGGATATTCTCTGCTTCGGTTGCAGTAGCTGCTGCAGATACTTTCGCATCAGAAATTGGTTGCCTAGACGACCGTGTTAGAATGATTACTACGATGAAGAAATGCGAGCCAGGGATCAATGGAGGATTTTCTCCAAATGGGCAAATAGCGGCGGCAGTCGGTTCTACAGTAATTGCAGTTTTAGCATTCCTATCCCAGCAAGACTTCGAATTGGCTTGCTTGGTTGCGATTATTGGATGGCTTGGTTGTCAAGTTGACAGTCTTCTGGGTGCTCTTCTTGAAAACCGTGGAATGATGACAAAAGGCACAGTAAATGCAGCAGCGATAACCTTTGGAATTATCACTATGTGGTGGTACCTAGGATTCCCACATCTATGATGTGGGTTCTTCTACCCCTAACGCATGGGACTTGACATGCAGAGGAGGTGGATTGCATTAATCGCACTATTGTGCATTGTAATTCCTTCCATCAGTCCATTGATTTCAAACGCATCTGGTGAAGATGAAATTTATGAAGCTGGGTTTGTAGAATGGGATGTCAATAATTTGCATCGCATCTACATCAGTGGGCCTGAAAATGATGTTAATTTAACACGCGATTATCAAGGGGCTGCGATGGGTAATGTTCTGATTCGAACCGGTCAGAGTGCTTCAGTTGGTCCTCTTTCCATGCCTCCATTGGAAATGGGATTCAACGGCACATTTGAGATTTCGACCTACGTTGCAGCCTATGTTCAAGCAGGAACTGGTTTTCCTTTGGCCCAATGTAGGACTAACAACCCTGTAACAATAGACACACAAGTTCAGATTGGAGACTTTTCATATTCAGGCTCGATTACAGAATTCGTTTACGAATCAGCTGCTGATGCTCATAACATGAGTACAACTGTTGAAATTGCAAATATCACCGCTAGGCCAGGAGACATAATCACATATTCCATGTCTGCGTCAACAAGTTGTCCAGCCAGTATCAATATTGAATGGGGAGGAGATGGAGAGTTTGCAGGTGGAATTGTCATTCAAGGAAACCTATTTGCTCCAGAAGTTGAAGTTACTGTTGATGATTCAAGTCTTGCTCATATTCAGTTAGTTGCCACTTTACCATGGGGATTTGATGACCTTGACCAAGATTTCACTTCGATGAATATCTTTGGTCCTGTTCAGCCGGATGAGAAAAGAATCTACGATGAGGATATGCGTCCAGAAGGATTCACTGCTAGTAGCCCATATGTCGAAAGAACCGATGACATGGGGAGACCTTCCAAGGTATTTACCGGTAAAAACAAGTTACCAGCTGGAGATAATGTGCTGATTGTTTGCTTGAAGACTGTGGATACTGGAATAAATGGAATTGCTGGTAAAAATTGTGATCATGAAGGAATTATCAGATTCAATGTCGAATCGGAAGATGAACCAATGGCTAGTGCCTTCTTGTGGCTTTCAATTTCAGGCTTTGTTGCAATAATCGCATATCTTGTAGCACAGATAAGGCAAGGAATTCTACTTCCTTTGCCTCTCATGGCTGCTTTGGTAGTGATGGCAATTCTCATGATTCCTTTAGCTAGTAGTATCCCCGATTTAGGTGGTGAAGAGATTGTTGCTGATGATGCTAGAGCACCATCATTTATTCTTCATCAAAATGGAAACGGTTCTGTTTCATTAGATGAATTATTAGATGGAAAAGAAGCGGTAATTATTGGAATCACATTGCCCGCATCTAGTAATGCAGTCGACCAAACTAAGCAGATTGAAAATGCTGCAGATAGATTAGGAGATCGAGTTAGTGCAGTGCAAATCGTCACTGGAGAAAATGTTAGGATGGACGATTTAGATACTATTGCGCAAATTACCAATGCTTCATGGCCTATCTTGATTGATGATGGAGAGAGTAGGTTTGCTAATCGAATGCCGCTTGGAGTTTCAGATTCGATTGTTGTTATCGATTCCTCAGGTCATGTAACTTATTCAGCAGCAGGTTCTGCAAGTTCTGAAGATATAATTGAGGCGGTCGAGGATATCGGTTTGGGAGGTCAGCAATCTTTGTCAGCAACTCTTGGGTTATTTTGGGGACCAGGTCTTGCCATGCTATTGGTAGCATTACCTCGCAAAAAATACGAATTACCCGAAGAACCTCTAATCCCTGGCTCATTGTGGGGAAGTGTTGCATTAGCAGGCGGATTTGGATTCCTTATGGTAAATTTCGTATCATTGGTGATGGCTTTTATTCCGGGTGATAATGATCTTAGAACTTGGGTAGATTTGGCATTGGTTGTGTGGTTTGTTAGTGCTGCTATTCGAGCAGCAATGATTGGAACACCACGTGAAGTCAAATTCTTTGCCAAGAAATTGCATAACCGATATTCCAAAGGCTTCAGAGAATGGAGAGACATTGAAGATGTTGAAAGAGACCTTCTAATCGGATTCTGGATGGGTTGGTTCATTTGGCTTGCACATCCTGCATTATTGCCACAGGGAGTTGCTGCTCTAACAATGACTGGTGGAATCAATTACATATTTGGACCATTCATGCTACTAGTACACATTTTAGTCGCTGGTTTGTTGACTTTGATTATCAGATTTGTAGCATCATGGGGTGGCTCTGTATCTCAGGCATTCGGTTCCTTTGGTGCCAGACCATTTTCGCAAGCTCTAGGCTGGGCATTGATTCCAATCTCTCTGTGGGCGCTTGCGAATGGAATGATTCATGCTTACAACATTGGAATGTTCTGAGTGTTTCTTATGGCTAGAAGTATCGATAGGAGCCATGTTCCATTTCCTATGCCAAATAGGAAACATGCATTGGTGCAGGAATGGAGAAATCTGACTTTCATGCACTGGGAGGTCGACAAAGAAACCTTGGCAAAGCATATTCCTGAAGGCTTGGAAATTGATTTGTTTGAAGGAAAGGCATATGTCGGAACTATACCATTTGAAATGCGTAATGTCAGACCAAGACTTCTTCCTGCAGTACCGGGGATTTCTACATTTCCGGAATTTAATGTTCGCACCTATGTAAAGAGGGATAATGTTCCAGGAATACTATTTTTGACCCTTGAGGCTCAAAGCAAGATCACCTGTTGGCATGCTCCACGAAAATATGGTCTTCCATATCGATATGCAAAATGTCACTTATCTTTTCAGAAAAAGCAGCCTGAAGTTCATGAAGGAATGTACTATTGGAAATCAAAACGAACAAGTGATGGTGTAAGTCTTGAAGGAAAGTGTTCATTGAAGGGAAATGTAAGACAGGCCGAGAAAAACTCACTTGAGTATTTCTTGTTTGAGAGATATTCGTTGTATACAGAGCACAGAGGTAAACTACACATGGCATATACTTTGCATGAGCCTTGGACCTACCAAGATGCTGAAGTTTCTATCTCAGAGAATTCTCTGACCAAATCATTTGATTTAGGAATTGATGTAATGAAGCCTGAATACGTGCATGCATCTTCGGGAGTATATGTTCACACTTGGTCCATTGAGGAGGTTAAGCGATGAATGAACGTGATTTCCTTCTTCTGGATGGAGATTGTGGTCTATGTCATAGACTGGCGACATTCATTGACAAGAGATTGGCTAAAGGACAAGATTTGGGATACAGACCTATATTGTCAGATGATGCTCAAGCGATGATTTCTAAATTCCCGAAGAGGCAACAAGATGCTGATTCTGTCTATCTAATTCGCAATGGGAAATCATACATTCGATCTGCTGCCGGAATTAGATGTCTACTATACATGAAATGGTATTATTCTATGTGGTTCCCATTGCTTTGGCTAATTCCTTTACCGATTAGAGACATAGGGTACAGAATTATTGCCAAGTATCGACACAGATTTTTCAAGCAACCTACTGAGTGTTTATTCAGAGTCGATTGATTGTTTATTTTTCCCAAAAAAACCGGGTAAAGTCTCTTTAAGTTGAAATTATTATTTTTTCTCATGGGCAATAGTAAATGCAAGCATGAAAATTGCAATGCACTGGAATATAGAACAAGCGGTTATTGTCTTAAACACAAAAAGGCTGCTCCAGAGTCTATCTTCATAGTCACTTCTAATTTGGATGAAGAAGGAAATCAAATCCAAAAAAATAATCACCAATCCTCAGACAATGTCGTAAATAACAAAAGTGATTATTCATCCAAACAAATTATTTTACCACTTAAACCAAGTTCAGGTAATGCGACAGCTGGGATTCTTGGCATTTCTGGATTTTGTTTTTTGATACTAGTCATAAATATAGATGAGATTCTGTTTGGTGATGGTGAAATATTTTGTTGGATTTGTTGTGGAGGATTATTTACGATAATTTTCATATTACTAAACTATTCAAATGCAAAGTCAAAATATGACAATGCTCGTGAAAAAGTGGTAATGGAAAAATTGGAAACAACAAAAAGTGAACAAAGGATTCCAAAGAAGCCATCTGTTGCTTTAAGTTTCTTGAATGGTTTGTTTTTGATTTTGGCGATAATATTCATATTTAATGATGATATGATTTTCATTTCATTCCTGTTTGGCACATTATTCTTGGTAACCTTCGTAGCTATATCGAGTGCGAATCGAGAATGGCAAAAATTCATCGACAATCATCTTTAGATTTAATTATTTAATAACCAAATACAAAATCTGCTATGATCTCGAAAATTGATTATTCTTCGTTATCGTTATTGGCCAAAATCAATTGCTTCAGTTCTGCAACTTCATCCCTTAGTTCGTTGATTAAACCTGAAATCCCTTCATCATCGCCACCTTCTTCAATAGATGCCATTGTATTCGTAAATACCGCAATGAACATGTTAAGGAATGTGAATGAGGTGCTAATGATGAAACTGACAAAGAAAAATGCAGCCCACCATCCTTGCTCATCAATAATCAATCTAGCAATTCCATTAGACCAAGACTCCAATGTCATAACTTGGAATAATGAATAAAGAGACAGACCTAAACTACCAAAGTAGGTTTCTCCTGCAGGACCTCCATCTGAAAACATCATTGTTGCTAGTACTGAAAACACATAGATAACAATACAAAGCAACCAACTAATTGCTGCAATACCTCTCAATGAACGAAGCATTGCTTCAACCATTCTCTGCATCTCAGGCATACTGGAAACCAACCTCAGAGCTCTGAAAACTCTGAATACACGAAGAGTGCTTAATGGACCAGTAGTTGGTGCCAATGAAACCAGGATAATGACAAAATCAAAATTGTTCCATGGGTCACTAAAGAATTTGTAACTATGCCCATATAATCTAATTACCAATTCAATTATGAAAATCCATAGAATTATTGTATCTGCAAGATGAAGAGTGTCCATAATTTCATCAGGCCAATCAAAAGTTTCCAATCCAATAGTAACAGCATTTATCACAATCAAAATCAAAATGAAATATTGAAATTTCAGATTCTCAGAAATTTGATAGCACTTCTCACGGTAATTCATAATTACACCTAATCCTTCAAAATTAAATCATTTCACTCGATTCTAAAACCGGTCTCTTCAAACTAGGAGAGAAATCAACCAATTTAGCCCAGACTGTAATTTCATCTCCTTCTTTGTGACTGAGTATCTTTTCATCAAAGGCTACTGGAATTTTGATGACTCCCACATATGGTCCACCATCGATTAAACCATGAACGGATTGACCGCTACGATAAACTGGGTCTCCAATCAGTGTACGTTCCATCTTTTGGATCTTCAAATTGACTAGGAATTCACTGGTTTGTGTTTCCATCAATGTGCGTCTTTCACTTGAGAATTTAGCTTCTTCCATCTGCAAAATAAATCTTTCAAGATCTGTGTCAATACCCTCAGATAAATCTCCTTCTGAAGAATGTAGTTCCTCTACAGAATGTGCTTCATTTTCTTGATGGATTCTCGCTTCTTCCTCTGCCTGTAATCTAGCGGCTTCTTCGGCTTGCAATCTTGCATCTTCCTCGGCTTGTAATGTAGCTGATTCGTCTTGCTGTGAATCGTCATGTTCAACATCAACTATTGACTCATCTAATTCCACTTCTTCCAGAACATTATCAATTTCATCATCGCTATATTCACCTTCAGATTCTAATTCAAATCCTAAATGTACCCACATCTGATTCAATTCGTTTTCATCGAGTTTGCCATCACCATTTGAATCGAATTGTTTGATTGCATCGGTTACAATAAATGCAGGGACGGCAAATCCTGTTGCTGCAGTCATTGCTCCCGCAATTTCAGTAGCGTCTAACTTTCCATCCTTGTTGAAATCTGCGACCTCCATCAGAATCTGTGGAGTTAGGTTGCGTTCTTTGATTTGCTTAGAAATTTGGTCGAGAACTACATTGTGAGCAACTTCTGTTGCAGTTTCTCCTGATTCATTAGCAGGTATTCTAGAATTGATTTCATACTTGCCCTGTTCAATATTCTCTTGTAATTTCTGCCTTCCCTGTTCACGTAATTCTTCTGCTCTGGCTACTGCCTTCTCTCGACTACTTTGAATAATTCTTGATGTGGCCACACCCGCTATTCCACCAGCTGCAGCAATCGCACCAAGTTTTAGTCCTTTTTTGGCAATATCAGAATTGTGTAATGCCTCAATCTTTTGAGTTCTTGAACCACTATCAAATCCATACGCACTAGATAGAACATCCAATTCAGATTGTTCGAGTTGTTCCAATGGTTTACCATCTCTAACCTGCTTGATCACTCTAGACAAAATCTGATTTGACGGGTTGTTATAGTCGGCGGCTGATGCTTGAACATTTTCAGCACCCTGAGTCATCCATTTCCATTCACCTGAACTATCTTGCTTGAGAACCATTTTACCATCTGAACTAACAGCTGAGCCAGAGGATGCGACTGAACCTGCAACAAGACCAAATATGCCGAATAAGCAACAAAATGTACCTAATCCTGGAGATAAAGCGGTCAAGAAGAAACTACCTGCAATCAATACCCAACTGCTAGATTTAATCCAACTTAGAGGATTATCTTCTCCCGACATGGTCACACGATGCCGAATGTAGTCATGAACTTGATGCCGTCACGGCCACCTTGCCTTGGGCCATTCTTCTGGGTTGCCATGATTCCATGAAATCGTACACAATGCTGTTTCAATTTGAGCTAAATCTTGGTATCCTCTCTCGATTTGAATTCTGAACAGCCATTCTTTCAAGCGACCCAATCTTATACCGGGTCCTAAACCAGTCTTTTCCATAATCCAATCACCATCGATTAAGCACTCGATATTTGTTGGATATTGTAATGCTTTTTTGATTAGATCAATATTCTTGCCCATTGAATCTAGTAAATCACCATGGGTCAAAACTTCTTCTCCGAGTTCGTTTCTATATAATCTCAATTCGTTAGCATCAGGATAATTGTGGATTAAAAAATGAAGTTTTTTGGTTCTTGAGAATGTATTTTTAGAAACCTTCAACCTTTTCAAAATATCATCAATCTCGTTAGATTTCAATTTTAAAAACATCATTGATAATCTTGCTTCTAAATCAGGTTCAAGTTTTGAAATGTTATCGATTAAATCAAGAGAGATAGGGTATCCAATAATTGCACCTAAGACTCCATCTCGGTTCATTCTCGAAAGTATAACATGCGCATTTTTACCAATAATAATTCGCTTTAATTCTGCCCAAATTCGTTCAATAGAAACCATCGCTAACATAGATCTATGTTCCACCAAGGCATCTGATAATTCGTTATCAGGGAACCAAACTCCGTTTTGTGAGCGATCCATAAATCGGTACGCTCGCATTATCCTCAATCCGTCTTCAGACAGTCTTTGTGAGGCTTTGCCTACAGCTCGCAAATTTCCATTTTGTAAATCGATTCTTCCTTTGTATGGGTCGTGTAATAATTCTCTAGCACAATCATAAGCCATAGAATTCATAGTGAAATCTCTCCTAGAAAGGTCGACTGCAAGGCTATCCCCCCATTCTACAGCATCTGGTCTCCTTCCATCTCCATACCCTGTTTCTGTCCTAAGAGTAGTTATTTCAAACAATGATTCTCCGCTCTTTACAGTAATAGTTCCAAATCTTTCACCTGTTGGAATAGTATCCTCAAAGGACTCAATTATCTGTTGTGGCGTGGCATTAGTACAGATGTCATATTCAGAGGGAATAGTTCCTAAAATACAATCACGAACGGCTCCACCAACTACCCAGGCACCATATCCGCCGGCACATAATACATCGAGTACATGTCGCAAGTCATCGTTTTGAGGTATTAGAGAAGGGAAATGTTCTCCAGCAACATCTGCAAGAAGACCCTCCTCCATAGATAGTGTCACACTCACCCTTTCCAAAGCATTATCCCATACATCTGCTTCGATTATGCTATGTCGTGGGAAGCAGATGATGTCACATTGGTCAATATTGAATGGCTAAAGCCCCATGAAGAAATCAAAATCAAAAATCGAGACAAGTTGTTAGATATGACCAAAAGATGGGGAGGATTTACCAAACCGCTTCTCGTAGATTCACAAACAGGATCGATTTTAGATGGACATCATAGATACTCAGTGGCATTATCACTGGAACTGAAAAGAGTTCCTGTAATCTTGATTGATTATTTGGAAGATGATGAAATCACTGTTGATGTTTGGCCAGGTTGTGGCCTACAAAGTATTTCCAAGCAAGATGTAATCAACATGTGCTTGAGTGAAGAACTGTATCCTCCAAAGACTAGCAAACACACAATTGCAAACCACATGCCCCCAATTCATGTGTTGCTTGATGATTTATCCCGTTCAGAATAATCAGCGTTTTGAGGATTTAATCGAATGCCAAGTTTTGTTCCCTTTACCTTCAATGGTCACCGGATGATTAGGATTACTGATTGGAGTAATAACAACGTCCTGAAGTGCACCTTCTCTAGCTATTGTGAATTTGGTTTTCACATCTTGATTGCCAAATACTGCTGCTGAAATTTCTGATGAAGATTTCACTCGTAGCCCATCTATGGCCACAATTTCATCACCAGTGTGAATCAATTCTCTACAAGGTGAACCTGACAGATGAGTACGAACCTTCACATTGCCGTTGGAGTTTACCAAATTTAGCCCAACCCATGCACCCTTATTCTTCTTATCAGGAATCATATCCATGCCCAATTTTTGAATTGCAGATAATACATCAGGTGCTTTACGTTCACTAACTAATGAGTCAAGCATAGTTCCTAATCTTCTTCCGCCTGGAATATTGACTAACACTTTCTTGATATCCGCGTGTGTAATTCCAGGATTATCAGAATCAAGTTTGAAATCATGATACAGTTTTGCCATTACATCATCCATTCCAAACTCTCCTTTGGACCTCTTTCGTAATTCTACATCCAAACAAAATATTGCCATTTCGCCTTCTAGATAATATGAGATTTGAACCTCACGGCTATACGAATTTGCTCTGTAAAGATGAATCCAAGCATCATGACTACTCTCTTGCAAGGATTCATGTTCCATTCCGTTACGGTCAGTATGACGTTTCATCTTCCGAGTCCAGTCTTTCCTCCAATCCTCTTCGGTCCAAGCACCACTTCGTAAGCAGATTATATCTCCCAACCAAGACGTTAGACCTTCAAACCACCAAAGCAGGTCTGAGTGTACTTCCTTTTGTAATTCATAATCTATGAAATTCTTAGGCCTTAGTTGCTTTACATTCCACTGGTGTAAGAACTCATGGCTGAATAATGAGACTAAATCTCTCCATTGTTCTTCATTGCCTTCCTGAAGACATTTTCTTGGCATCATAGAGGTTTGGCTTCTGAGGTGTTCTAAACCACCTCTTCCTGAATCTGTCAAATGTAAAACTGTCCAATACTCCTTCCATTCAGGAACTCCAAATAATGCGAAATGCTCCTCTATTACCAACTTCATGGCTTCAACAAATCGATTAATTCCTTTCTGAGGTATTGGTAAACTACCTGAATCCCATAACTTGAGATATTGCTTACAACCTTGAACTTCAAAGCTAATCATTGGATTAGGGTTGGATTCTATGATTGCATCAAGAAATTCATCTCTTCCATCAGCAAACCATTCGCCTTCTTTACCGGGCAACTGAATTGCAGTATTCCAAGATTCTGGCTTAGCAAGAGTAATTTTGTGAGTAAGATTCATTCTTTCAGAATCTATTCCTCTTGTAGGCATTAACCAAGTGTATGGGGGCATAATATGAACGTGCGAAGTATCCAAATGGTTTGCACGACAAGTCATCTCTGCGGCTAATACCTTGTAAGTAAGCACTACTCTACTAGCATCGCTAACGCCATTTACTCTCACGCCATCGATTTCTACTCTCTTAACATCTGCTGGTTTGCCATCACAGGTAGCCTCAAGATCAGACATATGCTGAATAGGCTCTCTAATGAAATAAGAACCCGGCACCCATCTAGGAAATCTCAATTCCAAAAAATTCCCTGTGAATGGACCCTCAATTTCAATTCGTACTCCAAGCCTTCGACTAGCTCCATCTGTAGCATCAGCATGAAATGTAATACCTGAACTCATTGTCTCTCACCTTCTAACTCAGCGACGGAGGCTGATAGGTTCATCGCTGCCAATTGAACCAATTTGGATTCATCATTAGAAATTGCATTTAGTCGCTCTAAGTCGATGTCCAATCTACCTTCCATTTGTTCGATTAACTTCAATCTAAGTCTAGAATTAATTGATTCATCCTCAATCATACCCCACCTTAATTCGATTGAATTTTCATCATATCTTGAGCGTAACCACCTCACTATAATTTCAGGACTTGTCTTTGCGATTAATTGGATTCTGTCATCGACCTCTTGAATCTCGTTTCGCAAAGTATCTGCTATTGATTTTCGAACTTTGGGATTCGAATCTTTGCATGCTTTCTCCAAAATATCCCCTCCGACATTTACTGCCATTGAGGCGATTAATGAACGAAGATTGGCATCGGACGATGTAAGTCCGCTTTCCAGTATATTTTGACTCAAAACTATTTCATTTTCAGATGCATTTGCTATTGCAGCACGACGTACAGATGAATGTTTGTCAGAAATCAATGCAGAAATAATTTGTTCATCTGTAGATGAACTAGCTGCAACCATTCTTACTGAATGATGAATGTCAGAAGCAAACCTTTCGTGCATTTCGGCATCATTTGACAAACTTCTTGCGGCAAAGGACCTAGTGATGTGGTCATCACTTTCGAAAAGAATTTGAGCCAACTCAGGAGCCTCAATACGTTCCAATAATTCCCCAACTAATCTTTGATGGCCATCCATCAATGGCATCAGGTCTTGTGAACTATTTGCCCACTTTCTATGTGCATCTAATGCTTTATTCTTGAACCAAAAGTCATCATCTACAAGCAAAGGTACGAAACCCTTCAGTGCCCTTGGATTGTCGGCATCAAACAAATGCCTAACGGCTCTTCTACGGATTTTTACATCCTTGTTTGATAATCTGGCAATCTCTGTTTCTATTGCTGACAAAAAATCACCTAAGGTACAAAATCTGAATGGCCGCTAGTATCTAAATCGTCTTTTGGAGTATCAAATGAGGCAATTCTATTTTCCATCATCGATTGGATAATTGGCCACAAGTGAACAAACCATTCTCCCTTTTCCATCATCAGTTTCATCATTGGATGTTCGCCTGGTTCATCCATTTCTTCAGGAGGGGGTAAATCATCAGGTAATAATCGAAGATCTGCGACCAAATCATACAATTTGTTCCTTTCATTATCTTCCACTAAGCCAGCGTCGTTCATCAATTCAATAACCTGTTCAATCAGTTCAGCCATTTCGGTTGGAGAAGGAGTATCAACTATTGAATTGGAGATGTCTAGGGGGCCGAAAATAACGCTACCTAAATCAGTTTCAAACAATTCTCCATCTTGTTTTTCGATTTTCAATAATCTTTGACTATTCCTATCACCTAATGGGGCAATTGCAAATCCTCCATCTATAATTCCATCACTCAACCAATCCGGTAATTCTTGAATTTGCCCGGTAACCAAAACTCTGTTTAACTCAGGAATTGAAATGTCATGATTATCTTTGATAACATGGCATTCAACAGTTGGGTATCCTCTAAGATTGGATGAGATATGTGTTATAACTTCAGATGAAGGGTCTAACACTGTTACTCTTCCATCTTCACCAACAATATGCGCAACTAAAGCGCTGATATAGCCTCCTTTAGCCCCATAAATTACGATATGTTGGCCCAAGTTAAGTTCCAAATTATGTAATAGAGTTACAATCATATGGGGTGCTGAAATTGTTTTTACTCCACCTTCTGGGGTTTCTAAGAATACCACTGGACGGTCATAATAGAATCCACTTGAATCGTGTTCTGTAAAATCTTCAACATCAACTTTTTTCATAGCAGACTCTACAACGCTAGGAACCTCTATTCCTGAGTCTTTGAGGATTTTTAACAACTCATCTAGATTGCGCATAACTATCCCTCAAAGCCGTATAATGTAAACCCCAACATCATTGGTCTTCAATTTCTTCGTCCCCGGGAACTCCTTCATCATGCATATTTGAGTGCATGTTTATTAGTAATAACTTGAAGTTTTCATCATTATCAAAACCTAGGTTTTCGGAATCAGATACCGCCATATCTTTGAACATTTCATATTCATCTTTTGTAATTCTAATATTTGTGTATGAACCCATCATATCGTCCATAACAACACTCTCAATTCGCGAAAGGTGCTCTGCAAGAGTTGCTCTTGCAAGTTTCAATTCTTCAGCCATCTCTGAAATTCTAACTTTTTTCTTGATATCATACCAACCCTTGTCATAAGCGAACTTAGCTAATTTGAGTTGTTTTGGATTCAAAGGGCCTTTTTCTTGACTTACGGATAAGTCGAGGTTTCTTGCTGATATTCTATCTGGTTTTGCCATAATCCTAGCCATAGCTGCAACCAATCTTAATCGAATATTTCCTCCTTGAAGGATATAGGTCATTCCTTCTCCATCTAGTCTGCACCCTGGTGCTGCTGTTGTTCCTCCAGTTCTTGCATTGAAATTAGATAATGGATGTGATAATCGAACATTGAGGACATAACTCTCATCTTCTGATTCGGGAGTATAGTGAACATCTAGGAGTTGCAAAAAGTAGATTGAATTAAGATCTTCAGGACTCATTCCAGATTTGAAATTAACTTTAATCAAAATACGTACATCTCTTGGAGTACGCTTAATGTATGCAAGAAACACTAAATTGGAAACGATATCCAATAATGGAGCAATGTCGGTCTCCATCAAGCGGGACCTTCTCCAGAAAAGTGTGATTTCCCGCATATTTGTCTCATCCGATGAATTGATTTTATCTCTCCGGTTCTTATCTACCTTTGTTGGTCACGATCATCATGCCCAAAATTGCACCTGCAATCGCTCCTAGTACTACCAACATTGGTTGTCCAGGCGCAACTGAATAGAAGCCGACTGAACCACCAACCATCAATGGTGGACACAACATCATAACTCTAGTAACAATAACTGAACGGTCGATTATGACTTCTGGGACAATAGTCAAGGATTTTGTTCTCCTTTGAATTCTAGAAGTTCCTACTTTTTCTTCTAGTATGGGAAGAGTTCTCTCCCTCATTGCAGGATCATTTTTTGGAAATCTAAAAATCAATTTGCATTGGTTTGACAAATTCAATGCCTTCTCGATAATTAGTAATGGATTAGATGCATTGGATAAGGATACAGATGCGCCCATACCTTCACCTCTAACGTGTGAAAGAGCACGCCAACCACCTTTACCTTCATTGAATTCACTAAGTCCTTCACGCAAGGTTTTGACAAAAGCATCGGTTTCAGGAACTCCTCGTTTTCGACCGACTGCTAGAATGGGAGTAAGGATTAACGAACATAAAACAATGGTTAGCCCCCACAAAAATGCGGCTAGCTTTAGGCCATCACTACCAAGGCTCATCGCTATTGCAACTGCTAACATGAAACCCGAATATAACCCTAACACGATGGATGCAGAAAGTGCTCGCCTGAAACCGACTTTCTCCTGCATAATCTGTCCAGCACCAACTAGGACAAAACATATCCTCTTCCAACTTTTGCACAGGTTATGGAGCGAAACGGATTGGTGGACCGGTCCAGGGAAAGAAAAATTGGCCTATGGATTGGAGGAGTTTCACTATTCTTTTTTGTATCTTTTTTCTTAGTCCCTTTTTATCTTCCAACCGATAGCGTTCCTGAGTTATCAGGTAGAGCAAATACATTCGACTATTACTCTGAAGATTCATGGGGCAATGTGCAGACTAGCGATTCGGGTGAAGTTGGACACAATCAAAGTGAGTATGGCCTTTTTGCATGGAGTGAATTAGATCCATATGCTGCTTTTATCTATGGTTTTGGAGATTTAAATTGTCACAATAAAGCAGAACGTTCATGGGAGATTAACGGAAATCAGATGCCAGTTTGTGTTCGAGATGTAGGAATTTTTCTTGGACTTGCGATTGGAGGATTCTTGTTTTCTAGAAGAGGTCTGAATCGATGGACTTTACGGGATTCTTTCCTTTCCATGTTCCCAGATAACAAAATGGAAGGAACATACAGAAACAATCGTAGAACTTTGGCGTTGATAGTTATTGCAGGAATTGCAATAATACCAATGGGAATCGATGGATTCACTCAAATGCTATCATCATATGAGTCTAATCCTACTATGAGATTGATTACTGGGATGCCGTTTGGAATATTCATTGGTTCATTCTTAGCTTCATCATTTGCTGCTAGGCCTGAGTATTTCGGCAGAGACCCATCGAATGTGTTACTTCCTTCAGGAAGTAGATTTAGTCTAGCGAAAGATTCTGAAGAATGATTCAATTTGGAGGTTGGGTTGACCACCAAATAATCAGTTCCTGTTCATTCTTTGGAACTGGACATTCAGCATGACCGCTAGAGATTAGATGTAGCCTTTGGATTACATATTGAACTGCATTTCTAATTTGAGGGGATGGCTTTCTTTCTTCAGATTCTAAGATAATCTCCTCCAAAGCATTCTTCCAATCAACTTCAGGATTTGCTCTTCTCCAACTAGCGATTGCAGACCTTAGCGGCCACATTGCCAAACATAGCCTACCATAACCCAATCTAGTCTTCCGTAACTTGAACATTTGTGCCTCTGCGAATGGAACATGGCTCTGTTGACGATGAATCCACCGTTCCTGTTCAAGCCACTTTACTAGACGTTGAGTGTGGCGTTTTGTTACAGACCTTACCGGACCCAATTGTTTGTGTAATGTAGGCACATCAGTTGTATCTGTCAAAGATAAAGTTCCAAGAACTGCCCATGATGAATGAGCGATGGGTCTAGCTGGAACATCAGATGTTTTTGCTCTTTTTTCATCCCATTCATCCTCAGCAATACTCATCCATTGTGCAGGAGATTTGCCATCCAACCAATCTTCTAACAATGAGATATGCTGTGAAGGAGCACCAGGTAGCCTTTGCTGGGTCTGAACTCCAGATGTCAAACTCTTCAAAAGATGTCTATCGACTTCGTCTTTGCTAACATTTAGTGGTTCAGGTCTTTTGTTGAAAAATGTACTAAGAACTTGTGATAGTTGTTTTTCCAAATCATCAAGGCCACTCTCGTTCAATACAGGACCCATCACCAACGAGCGATTGAAAGGAGGAGGAGTTTCTATTTCTCCGGACAAAATACCTCTAAATCCTGCACGAATTCGGGTCTGGATCTCAGTTGTTTCAAAATATTCATGCTTCTCTCCTGCCATGCGAAGTGTTCCTGAATTGATTCTCTTCATCGCTTTAGCAGGGTCACAGTCGACCCAAATAACGAGGTCTGGAATCATGGCTGCTGCATTCATTTTTGAGACTTGGTCCAAACCCAATTCCCCAACTACTCCTTGATAGACTAAACTAGAATGGATATTTCTATCAGAAATTACCAAATCTCCCTGAGCGAGTTTTGGCCTAATCCAAGTATGTGAATGGTCTACTCGATCAGCAGCAAAAAGTCCTGCTTCTTCCAAAGGAGTATATCCCCCCTTACTCACAGCCTTGAGTGCCAATTTGCCCAATTCACTATGCCTTCTAGGCTCATGAGTAACGTGGACGTTTTTGAAAGCCATTCTTCTAGCTAGATTGGCCAAGATTCTAACCGCTTCTCCCTTGCCAGAACCATCGCCGCCTTCGACGGTAATGAGATACATGCTCAAAATACCTCCAATTCCTTTTGGTCACTGAAATCTTCTTTGTTGAACATCAACAAAATCATACTTATCAAAATCAAAGTAGGACCGAATATAATCAAGCCTCTACTGAAAAGTGCAACCCAACAAAATATTTGGGTGCGCCTGTAATTTTTCTTCCGCTTGATTTCAAAGGATGCATGAACGCCAACAAGAGCACACCCTATGGTTAGCAAACCTTCGAAGGTGGCCAATGCAACCGCATTTTCTAATGACCAACCCTCTGTAGTAGAACGCTCATCTTTGGTTCTCTCCCCATCACCTTCAACCATTGTAATTGGAGAAATACCAATTGGTTCGGGTTTGAAAAACAAAATAACAGATTCATATCCTTGTTTAGAAAAGTGTAATTCATATTCTTTTACGGAAACTGCATCGATGAGATATCTACCGTTTTCATCTGAAAGACTGCTCTTTATGGTTGAACCAGAATCTGGATCTACTAATTCGATTGTAACATTTGTTAATGCATTACCCTCTTCGTCGAGAACCAATCCATGCAAATCCAACGAATCTGTGTCTTTGAAAATTGATGAATTCAATAATCCTGAAGGGTTGCCTTGAAGAATAAGTATGCCTGACAAAATACCCATCAATGCACCGATCATAACCAGTGAAGAAGCAAGCCTTCTTCTTCTATCTCCATCAGATAATATTCCATCATCTAAATCTAGAAAATTTGTTTGCTCAACTTGGGGTGCTTGAACGACCAATTCTTCATCTGCTTTCTTTTCTCGGCGTTTTGAAGCAATTCGCGACTGAACCAACTTAGATTGCACCCTTTGGCGCAATGCTGCAAGCCGATTTTGTTTGTCATCGCTAATATTTACTCCCCCGATTAGTTAAGCGGAGACGGTGCGCGGATTTCACCCCTCCCCTTTATTATCCGCGTAAACTAACCGTACAAAAATCATCATTACTAATGCTATACTACAAATAATTGCAACTCTAACATACAACTCAATATCATTATTCTCTTCGGTTTTGTTTTCTATTTCATCTATGGGACAACCGAATTCGTCTTCGCCCCATGTATCGATGCAATCGTCATCTAAATCTATGATTCCATCTCCATCTGAATCGATATTTGTTTCCTCGTTTACCCGGACATTTAACCAGGCTCCAGTCCTCAAACCATATTCCAAAATTAGCCCTACCTTCTCGAGAGATTCGGCACTGACTTTGTCTGCAGTATCTTCGTGTGTGTGCCAATATCCTCCAAGATATTCTGCACCTTCTCCGTATCTAGTATCGATAATATCGATTGCCGGGATCCCTTTCTCAATAGCAGGAACATGGTCATCATAAATTCCGTCTTTCTTTTCAAAATCAAAGTATGAAGATTCATTTATTTCACAGACACTATCGATATTTCTTATGATATTTTCAGTTCGATTCCAAAGAGTGTCATTCCCAGGATATGTTTTCCTAAGATTCAAATCAGAATCACCGACCATGTCTACTAATACAAATGATTCGATTTTATCTGCTTCTTCTGCTGACAAGTTGTCTGCCCAAGCCCTTGCTCCAATAATGTATGTCGAATGGTCATCACCTTGGTCTTCAGCATCTGTGAAAAAGAGAGTTACAGAATGAGATAGATTCATTTCTGGAATGTGTCTAGCTAATTCTATCAAAACCGCTACGCCGCTTGCTCCATCATTTGCACCTAAAATTGGCTCATCTTGCCTACTTTCATTGGGATCTTGGTCCGCTTTATGTCTTGTATCATAGTGAGCAGCAAGAATTACTTCGGAGCCTGCTTCAGGATTCCAAGTAGCGAATAGATTTGTCAGATTCATCCCATTGATATAGTGGTTTTTCTCTGTTATTTCCCAACCAGATAAATTCGATTTTAACGATTCCCTTAATTCAAAACTTGCATTAGAGCCTGGTATTCTTGGACCCAGTGAGGTTTGAAAATGAACTGATTCATTAGCAAGAATCCCGTCGAATTGTAATTCACATTCTGGAGGTTTTTCATCGGCTTCTTGACCTGAAGTAATCGAAGCCGAAGTTGCGACTAAAATCATCACCAAAACCGAGGCGATTACCTTGCGCATCGATGATGCCACATTCGCTGAGTATTAAATACCTCATCGGACACGAGTATTTGTAATGCAGTACTGCGTTTCATTGGAGGAAAGATAAATGTCCGAACCATGCTCTACTCGCGCATACACAATTCTTCTCGTTTTCTTAGTGTCAATCACTACTCCGATGGTCTCTGCCGACCCTATTGTTCAAGAAAATGATACCATTGTAGAATTCACTCCAGTATTTGCAAATCTGGAAGATTTCATTCCTGAAGATTCGCATCCATATATGATTCCTGATAGTAATCAGAGTTTGTACAGCGCTACTAGGTTGATGAAGAATCAATGGATAGATGAAGGAATGCCAGGAGTAGATATCGCTACATCTCCTCAGTCCAAGACCAGCGGCAGAGCATGTACTCCGTACAATGAAGGAGACACTGCAACTGTACCTACATCGGGAGGTTCGATTGATGTAACCATCGAGAAGACGACCTCAACTGCTGCTTTCATGGTTCAAAGTGGTCGCACACTTTCGTCTACCGTTCTAAACAACTGGGCTAGTACCTGGGATTCAACTGTATATCCAACACTGATGACATATTTCGGCAAGGACTACTTTGATGGCAGAGGCATTGCAGCTCCTGATGTTGATAATAACTGCCAAATTGAAATCGTGATTTACGCAATTGATGGTGCATACAATATCGGCGGCTACTTTTCACCGGGAATGTCTGCGTCACGAGAGGCTATTTTCATTGACATTGACGATGCACCACTTACTTGGTCCAAGGTAATACTTGCACACGAGTTACAACATTTGATGCACAATGCGTTAGATCCTTATGAGAATTTGTGGATTGATGAAGGCGCAGCCGATATGGCAGCATTCCTATGCTTTGGTGGTTCATCTACACTGTACGGTCACGTCAACGCTTGGACTACTGCTAGTCATTATTCGGTTAGATGGTGGAACCAGAGAATTGCAGACTATGGAGGAGGATTCATCTTCTTGCTCTATCTTGCAGACCACTTAGGCGGAGGCCCTGCTATCAGAAAACTTGCTCAAGATACCTCGACAGGAGCAGCAGGAATAGAAGACCTAGCTCGCAACCCAATAGGAGTCACACCAGGAGTTATCGGAAGAGATTTCATAGACATATACACTAATTTCACGATAGCATCAACCTTGGATAGCGATCAAGGAATATATGGTATGTCGAACCTATACATGACTCCCGCCTGTGGTTCATCCGATTTCTGTAGAATTCAGCCCGCTGATACGAATAGTGACTGGCTAGGCCCTTGGTCCTCTACAGGGAATAGCGTTGAAGGTTGG
Source organism: Candidatus Poseidoniales archaeon (assembly GCA_003602415.1). GTDB lineage: Archaea > Thermoplasmatota > Poseidoniia > Poseidoniales > Poseidoniaceae > MGIIa-K1. The sequence goes on from QQSK01000002.1 coordinate 82,991, forward strand.
GGTGTTCAAGTTTTCAAATTCACACCAGGTAATGCTGCTCCTGCTCCATTGACTATGAGATTTACAGGAGATGTACCTGGAATAGATGGCGTAATTATGAGTAGAGCTGCTGCTGATGGAATCTACACCCGTTCAGACATCAATTTCAATGGCGCTGTTGGAACAGCATTAGTTCCAGGATTTGGAAATCTCACTGACGAAATTTGGGCAATAACTTGGTTTGCTTCTAATCAAGGAGATTGTGATTACACCTCTTGTGGTAGTTCATACCCACAAGCAGTAATCGATGTTGAAGCTGCAAGAATTACATCTCCTGCATCACTTAGCCTCAATTCCACTGTTTTAGCAGATCGTGATGGAGATTCAATGGTTGATACTGCTGAAATCGAATTCAATGTTCTTTCAAACGCATTCTTTGAGGACTTAGATGTTGAAATTGAAGTGAAGAATGCTTCAGGTGTTGTCTTAGACACTATGGAAACTAGAGTTCAAGCAGGAGGAGGAGTAGATGTTCCAACCAGTTTCTGGTATACTGCTAAAACTAGTGAAGTTCACACATTCCACCTTACAATGAAAGACATGCTTGGAGATGTAATCGATACAACTCAGACCGGTGCTCAATTCTTGGACAATATGCGCCCTGTATCAAATTCAAGTCTCGACCCGGTGGATGTTCAAACTTGGGATAATGTTCAATTTGTAGGTAATGGATTTGATGCATGGGGACTCTCTCTTGAAAACAATACGTTGCCTTACTTGGATGACCCTGTAGCTTATGCTTGGGACTTCGATGATGGAAATACATCTTCATTGAAAAGTCCAGTCAGGCCGTATTTAGAAGTCGGACAGTACAATGTATCCCTGAGAGTATTAGATCAGGGAGGAAGTTGGTCTCTGTCTGACACCAAATCGATCAATGTGTCCGATATTACTGCACCTAATCCAATCATTACCGTGAATGGTCAAGTCATAATGGATAACCTATCGATTTTGACAAATCAAATTATTCAATTCAGTGCAGAACGCACCACTGACAATGTCCCAAATAGTCACCTACAATTCACATGGGATTGGGGAGATGGCGACCTAGAGGGTGGAAAGGGTGTCTCAACCGCTTATCATCGATGGGATGATGGTTTGACCGCAGTTACTGTATACAATCTGACATTAACGGTTAGTGATGGAGTGAATACTGCATCTGAATCAATAGAAATTTTCGTTAACAATAGAGCGCCAGGTCAAATTTTCTCTGAACTAATCATTACTGAAACATTAACTGCGACTATGTTACCAGATGTTTTCGAAGATGAAGATGGTGAATTGATTAGTTGGACATGGGAATTTGATGAAGGAGTCAATCTTGACGGCGGCATTGTGGATAGGACCGATTTGTTTGTAGAAATGATGAGTACTGAGCAGAATCCTATGGTTGCATGGTCTACTCCTGGAACCAAATATGTCAATACAACAGCCACAGATAATGATGGAGCGACATCTTCCGCACAGATAATGATACAGGTTTTGAATCAATTACCCGTTGCACAATTTGAAGTCAGAGACTCAGGTTCTGCAGGAAGTCCAATTATCGATTTCAGAATTGAAGATGGATTGGTAGATATTCCTTACACATTCAATGGAAGAGATAGTTACGACCCTGATGGTCAAATTGGAGATTCCAGCGACGTCACATTCCTTTGGACATTCTCAGATGGAACCACCTCAAATGATTCACTTGTTATTCACAACTTTTCAACACCAGGCGATCACCTAGTTGAGTTGGTAGTAACCGATGAAAATGGTATGTCTAGTGAACCAAGGAGCCTTTCGATAAGAATACAAAATCCAAAGCCGATTATCTCTGTGAAAATTTTCGATGTATGGTATGATCAAGAGCTAGTTACAGCGACTACGCCATTACCTGAAGGTTCTTCTTTCGATTATTCTCATACATTTGACGATGATGGAAATGTTGTGACTACACCAGGACAGATTCTGTTCTTTGACTCATTGGGAACAAGAGATGGTGACCGAACTTATGAAGGTAGATTCGTTCCATTGGAATCAAATAATTCTAATTGGAATGGCATTGTTGAATATTCATGGGACTTCGGAGATGCTACTCCAATTTCTCATGAGCCAATGCCTTGGCATTCATTCGAGAGACCTGGGACATACAAAGTTTCACTGACCGTTAGAGATTCATATCTAACTGGAGATGTAACTCGAGCAACTTACACAATTGTTGTGAATGAACCTCCAGTCATTGGAGAGTTTGACATTCCAGAACCAGTATATGTTGGTGAATCAATTGTACTTGATGCAAATATTTCCGATTCTGAGGAAGAATCAGAGTATGTTGTTTGGAGAGATTTGGATGTCAATGATGGATTGCACACCGATAGAGACGAAAGAATCTCATCAACCATGACAATTCTATGGGAATATGATGTCGACTTTGATAGTGATGGTAATGGGGTTGCTGATGATGATTGGATCACTCCATCTGGAGCTGATGGCATCAGAGTTGCTGCTAGTTGGGATGATGTAGGAATCAAGACTGTCCGTGTTTCAGTATGTGATGGAATGGGAGTTTGTATCAAGAAGGATACAGAAATCACCGTTTTAGCACAGAAAGATGCAGACCCAAGTTTATCTGATTTCTCTGTTCAGGATTGGCAGGATTGGTTAGTAGATGCTAGTGGCGAATCAATGGTTGTACTTGCTTTGATTGTTGCTGTTCTTATTCTAGGATGGGCTGTAATGCGCAGTCCAACTGAAATTGAAGAAGAGGCAGAGCAAGCTGCAGCAACTTACGATGTTGAAGAAGTTCAGTCATATGGCGGCATACTGGGTATGGATCATCACACTCCACCACCCGCTCCAGGAATCCTTTCCAAAGATGAACGTCGAAGTGATTCTTCAGGTTATGTAAGGCCTCTTAGAAGAAGAAGGTGAAGGGAAAGCCGATTAACCCCCTACTGTAAATCACCCCCCATAGGGGGGTGTGATATGTCATCTAGGCTAACTTTCTCAGTTCTCTTGGTATTCCTTATTCCGATGCTTGTTCCAGCATCAATATCTCCAATCAGCGTAGTTGTTGCAGAATCCAATTGTGATGATGGTAAATTTGTACCACCTAACTGGAACAAAACCGTTGAAAGACTTGCTAAAATTCCAACTGTTTTTGATTATGACAATGAGTATGCTGATGACCGAGATAGGCGCGATGGTAAGGGGGATAACGACGATGATGATCAACCTCAAGTCGTTCTAGAATATGATGGACCCGAGGAGTCTTGGATGACTTGGGAGCCAAATAACAATTTGAATCTTTTAAGAGATGATTTCTCCACTGTAGTTTCTATAGGAAATGATGCTGTAGGTACACTAAGAGTGAATTTGGATCATGAAAGGAGAACCACAATTTGTGTAAATATAGTTAGTGAGAACACCTCTTTTGACCCGAAAGCTGACGTTTATCTTTTGACTGACACCCAATATGACAGATATACTGCTGCATACGATGTTGCTCATGGAGCATGGGGGTGGGGCGGTTTTGATGATGATGACGATTTAGGAGATGTCAGTCCAGAATGGCGTAGTTTCAATATTGCTGGATGGAATACATTTAGAGATGTACATCAATATGAAAATATCAACGAAGTATCCTTTTCAGTATCTCTAGATGGTCCCGAGATAAGTAGTGGACTATTTGGTGACAATAGTAAACAGTATTTCAATATCGTAATTGACAATACAAATAATTCTCACAGAAATGATGCCATCCCTCAAACCTCGATTGATGCCATAGTCACAATCGTCTCTGAAGAAAGAACTACGATTTTGCCTAATTGGACAGTATCCGTTGTATGTTGTGGAGTTATGATTGCCACCCTATTCATCCCAGCAGTGATGAACAAAAAATACATGAGCTCAGGGCTAAGCCTGACTGCTGAAAATCAACAAATAGAGAAGGGATTAGTGCCTTCTTTAGAACAAAATAAGCCAAATTAGTATTCAAGTAGTGACCAAGCATCTCTAAGGTCACGCACATTGATTAATCCCTTATCTGAAATTCTGAATTCGTTCTTCATTGTTGCATAAACCAAACTTTGATCCAGCATAGGAGCATGAAGTCTAGGCCAATCTCCACCGCCGTTAATAGCCATTAGACTGTGCATTAATCCCTCTCCCTTCAATTGCACTGCTGCTTCGATAATTTGCAGAGCATCGCCATGATTTTGAGCAGTTCCACAGAACTTTACGATATCTCCTGAATCTTGATTTTCACGAACAAGTGTTGCGATGTCTTCAGCGTCCGGCACTCCATTGATATCATGCTTAGATGCGATAATTTGGCAACCATTTTTGTCTGCTGCTTCTTTCAATGAGGTTCTTTCGGATTCTTCGATTGAAAGTTCCAAATCAATCCAAGAGACCTTGGAATCGATTGCTTTCTTCAAAATCTCTAATCTCTCAGATTCTACACCTGGGAAGAAACCACCTTCAGAAACGGATCTTACTGTAAAAATTACTGGCAATGGCAATCCTTCTTTGAGTGCAGCAATAGATGCGTCAACATCGATTTCAGACATTTCTACGGTATCCCAATCATTTTCAGGAGGAAGTTCAACCTTTTCGCCTTCTTCTTCTTCAGCGATAGTAGGGTCCGGCTTAATCAAGTACAAACGGTCAAATCTAACTTCAACCATGTCTGCACCTGCTAAATTAGCACGAGCTGCTTCATCTGTCATTTCTTTAACAGTAGTCCCGTCGAGGGAAACGCATACTTTCGGGTCAGCCATGCCTTCGGCGACCTACCATCCTTCATTAACGGTTGCGATTAAAATCAGGAGATTCATTATTTTGAAAATACGATAAAATGACAATTTTGGCACCGGAAATATACCCTGAAAATGCACTATTTTTCACTTGGAATTAACTATGTTCATATACCCCCTCCGGCACCCTTTATTTTGAGTACGAGGAGACTTTTAGAAAACGCCAGACTACGGCGAAATTTGTTAAACTTTTTTTGCATGATTTTTCAACAAAAAATATAGCGGAAAATACACTATTTCATAGTTACAAAAAAGAAGGTTGAATATTACTTGTAAAAACACAGATTGGGTGAACCGATGTCAGAAGACTATAGTGCACAGAGCATACAAGTGCTAGAAGGACTAGAAGCAGTTCGAAAAAGACCAGGGATGTACCTGGGAGACCCTCACGATGGTTCTGCCTTACACCACTGTATTTGGGAAGTTGTTGACAACTCTGTTGATGAACACTTAGCAGGACATACAGATCTTGTTGAAGTAGGCCTGAATCCCGACGGCTCCCTCTCAGTCAGAGATTATGGCAGAGGAATTCCTGTGGACAAGCACGAAGAATTCGGAATTTCGGCTGCTGAAGTCATCATGACTAAATTGCACGCAGGCGGTAAATTCGACAATAGTTCGTACAAAGTATCAGGAGGATTGCACGGAGTTGGTGTTTCGGCGGTAAATGCTGTATCTGAATGGATGGAAGTGACTATTCATCGTGATGGAATCGTCTATCACCAAAGATACGAAGCAGGTGTGCCAGTTAGCCCCTTAGCCGAAACTGGCAGTTGTAATGACACTGGAACAATGATTGTTTTCAAGCCGGATTTGGGCATTTTCACCAATATTACTGAGTTTGATTTTGAACAAATCGACACTAGGCTAAAGGAGACTTCTTTTCTCAATGCTGGGCTGAAAATAGAAATTACCGATAATAGATCTGATGAGCCTCACGTTAGCATTCATCATTACGAAGGAGGGTTGAGCGAGTATGTTTCGCAAATTAATTCTGGAAGAGAGATTTTACACTCAGACGTAATTCAAATATCTGGCGAAAAAGAAATTGAAAAAGGCACTGTGACTGTAGATTTAGCTTTGCAATGGTCCAATGCATTCAGTGAATCTATTCGGTGCTACACTAACATTATTCGTAATAAAGACGGAGGAACACACCTTTCTGGTTTACGAACGGCGCTTACCAGTTGTTTGAATTCGTACGCAAAGAAGCGGAATATGCTCAAAGGAGAGGCGCTATCTGGAGATGATGTAAGGGAAGGTTTAGCTGCAATTGTTAGCGTTAAACACCCCGACCCATCTTTTTCATCTCAAACAAAGGACAAATTGGTTAGTAGCGAAGTAACTGGAATAGTTCAAACCGTAGTTTATGAAAAATTAGGAGACTTCTTTGAAGAAAATCCATCCGTTGCAAAATCGATTATTGAGAAAGCTTTGCTAGCATCTAAGGCTAGAAAGGCTGCACAGAAAGCACGAGAATTGACTCGACGAAAGGGAGTGCTCGAAGGAGGAGGTTTGCCAGGTAAACTGGCCGACTGTCAATCAAGAGACCCCTCGGAATGTGAAGTATACCTAGTAGAAGGTGACTCTGCAGGAGGTTCTGCTAAGACTGGAAGAGATAGGAGAACTCAAGCAATATTGCCTCTACGTGGTAAAATCTTGAATGTTGAAAGACAGAAACACAATTTGGTCAAAGTATTCCAAAATCAAGAGATTCAGACAATGATTAGGGCATTAGGTGCAGGAGTAGGCAACAATCCTGAAGATGAAGGATCGTTCGATACAACAAAATTACGTTATTCAAAAATCATCATTATGACTGACGCTGATATTGATGGAGCACACATTCGAACTTTGATGCTTACTTTCCTATGGAGATTCATGCGCCCTGCTATCACAGAAGGACACGTCTACATTGCACAACCTCCTTTATTCCAACTATCTAAAGGAAGAGTTAGCAAGTATGCGTTTTCGGATGAGGAAAGAGATGTCATTATCGAAGAATTGAAAGGAGACAATCCCAATGCTAAAATTGGAGTCCAGAGATACAAAGGTCTTGGTGAAATGAATCCTGACCAATTGTGGAATACCACAATGAACCCCGAAAACCGTACAATGCTGAAAGTTACAGTCAAAGATGCTGAAGAGTCCGACCGTCTGTTCGAAATCCTGATGGGTGAAGACGTGCCTGACAGAAGGGCCTTTATCGAGCGACACGCAAAGGAGGTGACCAACCTTGACATCTGAAGAACATGAAGACAGCGGACAAGAAACAGGAACGCCAGATGCCAGTTTACTAAATCGTTCATTGAATGAGGAAATGAAGAACTCTTACATCAATTATGCAATGTCTGTAATTATTGGTAGAGCACTACCTGATGCAAGAGATGGTCTGAAACCAGTTCACAGAAGAGTGCTGTACGGTATGTACGAAGGAGGCCATACCTCCGATAAGAAATTCAGTAAATCTGCACGTTCGGTTGGTGAAGTAATGGGTAAGTATCACCCTCACGGTGACCAATCTATCTACGATACAATGGTAAGAATGGCTCAAGAGTTCTCTTTACGATATCCATTGGTTGATGGTCAAGGAAACTTCGGATCTATCGATGGAGACCCGCCTGCTGCTATGCGATATACAGAAAGTAGGTTGGATAAAATTTCCAAGCACATGTTAGAAGATATCGACAAAGATACCGTCGATTTCCAACCTAACTTCGACGACTCAGAGCAAGAGCCTACCGTGTTACCATCTAGACTCCCTAACCTATTATTGAATGGAAGCGATGGTATTGCAGTTGGTATGGCTACTAGAATACCGCCTCATAATTTGACTGAGGTTTCGGGAGCTGTTAGATTACATGTTGAAACTATTCTCGAAGAAGGAAATGAAGATCTTAGCATGCCTGATTTGTCTATAGAACAATATATGGAGCATGTGAAAGGCCCAGACTTCCCCACAGGTGCTGCAATTCATGGAATCGATGGAATCTATGATATGTACAGTTCTGGTAAAGGAAGATTCCATGTCAGGTCAAAGTGTGACGTATTGGATGATGGAAATGGAAAGAGGATAATTATTCATGAAATCCCATATCAGGTAAAGAAAGCAGACATGCTGGTGCAAATCGCAGATTTGGTTACCAAAGGCACTATCGTTGGAATAAGAGATATCAGAGATGAATCTTCAAAAGAAGGAATCAGAGTCGTTATTGAAGTAAAAAATAATGCTGATCCGCATGCTGTTCTAAATCAATTATTCAAATCGAGCAGGCTTCAAGAATCATATTCAGCCAATATGATGGGAATATTGGATGGAAGACCGGTCCTCCTTACCCTACCTGTCATGTTACACACCTATGTTGCTCATCGTGAATCAGTGATTGAGAGAAGGGCGAATTACGACCTTGGCAAGGCTGAAGCAAGAGCGCATATTTTGGAAGGTTTAGTCAAGGCACAAGACAGGATAGATGATGTAATTGCTGTAGGTAAAGGAAGTTCTAGCCGTGAGCAATTCGAATCTGTATTACAAGGAAATGAAATATTCCCTGGTATTGCTGCGTTTAGTTTCACTGAGGCGCAATCAAAAGCAATCGCTGAGCGTAGATTGTATCAATTGAGTCGATTAGATGTTGAAAAGGTTCAAAATGAATATAGCGAACTACAAATAAAGATTACAGATTTGAAAGATATAATCGCATCTAGGCCTCGCCGTCTGGATATTTTGTTGACTGAAATGGATGAGATGCTAGAGAAACACGGAGATGAGCGTAGGTCATTTATCGACCCAATGCCTCTATCCATGGACCGTGAAGATTTGATCGAAGAACGAGCAATTGTGATTACATTAACCAATGATAATTACATCAGACATTTGCCTGCTGAAGCATTCAGAATGCAAAACCGAGGCGGTAAAGGAATGAAAGGAGTTCAGACTAAAAATGAGGATTTCCCTACAACATTGATTACTTGTTTCAGTAAAGATCGATTGTTAATATTCACTAATCGTGCTGCAACTAAGAAAGATCAAAATGGAAATGAAGTTCCTTACAATGAAGGTAGAGTATATGGATTGAAGGCTTGGGAAACACCTCAAGGTTCCCGCACAAGTAGAGGAAGCCATATCAGAAATATTCTAGGACTAAAGGATGACGAAACAGTAGTTTCAATCATCCCATTGAGTAAAGATTTGATAGAAGAACCAGAAGCAAACTTCCTAGCATTTGCAACAAGAAAGGGAGTAATCAAGAAGAGTAAACTCGCTGACTATGTTAAGATCAATCGAAATGGAAAGAAAGCGATCAATCTAGCTGCTGATGATGAATTAGTTACTGTTCGAAACGGAACTGATGAACATGATGTGGTGATGGTATCCAATCTAGGAAGAGCATGTAGATTCGAGTTATCATCTGTGAGAACTCAGGGAAGAGTCTCGAGTGGTGTTCGTGGAATTAGAGTAGAAGGTGAGGCTAATCTTGCTGGAATGATTTTGACAAACGACATCAATACGAGTGTTTTGACTCTGTCCAAACAAGGAATGGGTAAACGTACAAGACTTGGCAAGGGTGAGAAAATCCTTACCATTCGCAATGAAGAGCAGGTCTTTGATGAAGAAGGAAATCCAAAGACCGAAATGGATGGATACAGAATTACCAAGCGTGGAGGAAAGGGAGTAATCACAATGAATCTAAACGATGGAGACGTAATTTCCAGAGTTCATCAAGTACCAGACCTCAACGACCAATTATTCCTATTATCTGGAAAGGGAATTGTGATTAGAATTTCTGCTGTTCAAACCAAAGAAACATCTGGTCGCTCATCTAAAGGAACCAGAGTTATGGAGTTGAGATCCAAAGGCAAGGATTCATTCATCGATGAACTCATTTTCAGTGCTAGAATGCCTGCTGAGTTAGCTGAAGAAATACTAACTGAGAAGACATCAGAGGAAGAGGATGGAGAAAAACTCCCATCTATTAATGAAGAAGAGTGATTTTTCAAACATCCGACGGGTTCAAACGCTAACCGCCTATCTGCGAAGCGGGGAGCGAGTTCCTTAACAGGTGAGTATCATGGATGAACAGAATCTGATATACGACTGGAACACTGTTGATTACGAGTATTCTAGGGATGCCTCTAATCACCCGCATGGCGTTTGGTTTGATGATGAGACATTGAGAGATGGTCTACAAAGCCCAAGTGCACTTAATCCATCTATTGAACAAAAAATAGAATTGTTGACCTTTATGGAAAACCTTGGAATTCAGAAGGTAGACCTAGGGCTTCCTGGCGCTGGTCCATTCCATCTAAACCATATTGATGCAATGTTAAGCCATATTGGAGAAAATGATTTCCAAATCCGCCCAGGTGCTGCGGTTAGAACTCTAATGAATGATATTGAACCACTGGTTGACTTACAGGCTAAGCATGAGATGCAGATACAGGCTAGTGCATTCTTGGGAACAAGCCCTATCCGCCAATTTACTGAGGGTTGGACAATGGATAAATTGGTTTCAACCATGGAAAAAGCAGTATCGTTTGCTGTAGAAAATGACATTCCTGTAATGTTTGTTACCGAAGATACCACTCGTTCTAAGCCTGAAGATGTAAAACTGATTTATCAAAGGGCTATGGAACTAGGAGTCAGGCGACTATGCATTTGTGATACATGTGGCCATGTTACTCCAAATGGTGTTAAGCAATTATTGTCATTCATCGATGAAGAAGTAATCAAAGATGCAGGATACAAGCGAAGGGATATCGAAGTTAATTGGCATGGACACCAAGATAGAGGATTAGGAGTAGCCAACAACCTAGCCGCAGTTGAGGCGGGTGCAGATGTAATTCACGGAACTGCATTAGGTGTTGGAGAGAGAGCAGGTAATGCACCTCTAGATCAGACTCTTGTCAATTTATCACTCATGGGTGTAATCAATAATGACCTTTCAATGCTAAGCGAATACGTCAGAAAAGCGAATGAATACATCACTGTACCACTTCCAAGAAATTACCCTGTCTTTGGACAAGATGCGTTTGAAACCGGAACTGGAGTCCATGCAAGTGCTGTAATCAAGGCGATTAGAAAGGGTGACATGTGGCTTGCAGACCGAGTTTACAGTGGAGTACCCGCTGGAGATTTCGGCCTTGAACAAGTTATCAGAATTGGACATATGTCTGGTAGATCAAATATCATTCACTGGTTGGAAAGCAGAGGAATAGAAGCCACTGATGGCCTAGTTGGACACCTATTTGAAGTTGCAAAGAGCCAACCTAGGAATATGGAAGATGAAGAAATTAAAGCAGCAATAGCAGCTTATCAGGATTAAGATTCGCCTTCTTCCTGTTCGGTTTCATCGGCATTGATTCGGTTCCATTCAGCATCCACTGAACCGCCCGACCATTCTCCCTTAACATCGATTTCTACCATTTCGTTTTCATCACGCCACATGGCTTCTTCTTGACTACCATTGACCATCAAGATGTTTCTATCATCTATCTGTGTCTTTAGTAAATCGATATGTTTGGTGACTGGCAAGAAATGGCCGACTGGAGTTCCTGCTGTAACGAATGGGTTTGTTGCTGTACAAATCATCAAACCATCCTCAGGTGCAACGATATCTACCGATAATCCAGGAGAACCTGGGTCTGAAATTGTTGCAACTACATCTCCTTTCATCACAACACTACCGGGTCCTACGAACATGTCTAGAAGTCCTCCCTCTCCTGCTCTTAGCCACTTTGACCCTCCTGCATTTAATCTAAATCGAGGCCGACTCGGATTTTTTGGAATGACTTTCAAAGCCCTTAGAACATTTAGGCACCCATGAACTGCAACTTTGACGGCGTTTTGGTCCAGTCGGTTCGCTCCCCCACCCTCATAAGTTACTGCAGCAATATCCATTTCATTTGCAATTCTTCTCAAACTGCCTTTAGGTGGTCTGCTATCCAAAATAACCTCAATTCCAAATGCTTTGGCCAGTAAATTAGACTCGGGATGAGACAAGTCTCCTCTGATTTGAGGCATATTTGAGCGACCAGTAGCAGCGCTGTGTAAATCGATTATCACATCCGAATCATTGATTAGATTCTTTCTGACAGTATATGCAACCCTAGAGGTTGTACTACCTTTTGACAAACCAGGGAATGCTCGGTTCAGGTCTCTTCCATCTGGGAAATACCTAGATTTTGAACGATATCCTGGAAGGTTAAGCACGGGCACTATTCTGACAGTTCCTGCCATGGTTTTGGGGTCTAATGCACCATCTATGCCGGTGAATTTTGCAGATAGCAAATTTGTGCAAGCGCTTGGCCCTGTTAACTCATCTCCGTGAGTGCCACCAATAATTGTCACTACGGGACCTGGTCTGATTCCTTGCAGTACTGTTACTGGAATAGGCCAAGAATCACCCATGTCAACATCTAGAAGTGGCATGTGTATAGTCCGCATCTCGCCTTTTTTGATCCGCTTACGCATAAATCGAACTTCCCCCCAATCAGAGGTTCTATCCCATTCAGGACGAGCTTCGGACTCGTGCTCTTGTAGGGCTTTTTTAATTGCCAAACGACGATCTTTGGGAAGTTCGTGAGCGACGCGCACCCTCCTTTTCTTCCCGGCCATGTTTGTCCATTGATAGGAGCATCATCAAGGTGATGGAAGCGAATAGCAAATCAACCCCCTCAATCCATCAAAGCACATGGGCCAAGGAGTTCAACGTCAATATGCACCTTCATCGATATGTTTTGGTTGTGGGCCTGCAAATGAAAATGGGTTGCAAATCGATTCACACCGATGCAAAGAAGGCCTTGAGATGAGATTTACTCCGTCCCAAGAACATCAAGCATTTCCTGGAATGATAAATGGTGGAATTATTGGAAGTTTGATGGATTGCCATGGAAACTGGGCCGCAGCAATTGCTTTAATGGATGCAAATGGTTTGCAAGAGCCCCCATGTACGGTTACTGCAAATTACAGTATTTCACTAAGGAGGCCAACACCTGCAGGAGAGGAATTACATATTCTTGCTGAGATTGAGGAACTATTGGAAGATAGAGCAAATGTCAAGATGACCTTAACTGCTGCTGGAAAGGTATGTGCTACCGGAAAAGGACTTTTTGTCGCAGTTAAAGAAGGTCATCCAGCATACCATCGGTGGTCGTGAATGGCCAAAGCATCGGATTCTCAGATGATTGAATTACAATCATTACGAGACTTCGTATTAGAGGTAATGAGTAGTATGGACTTCTGGAGTGAAGTGTCACTTACTAAACTTACTGAAATCCAATTAGGAGTTTTGAAGAAGAATGCAACTCAACGTCACGGAGTAACCAGGTGGAAACGTGGCGTCACCAAACCATCCAGACCAGAACAGGTTGATGTCATCGATTTGCATCCACGGTTGTTATCAAATGAATGGAGCGCTTATGCTGCATGGGTTCTTCATCATGAATTTGTACATGCATTGGGATATACAGCACATGATTCTACATTTCGTACTCTAGAACAGATGTGGCCAAGTCAAGAAGCAGGTAATATGGGTAAGATATTCACTGAGATGCTTCGTAAGGAAAAAGCGACTTGGCTATGGTTTTGCCAGACATGTAAGAAGGAATATCCTAGACAAAAACCTGGGAAAGGCAGGTACCTTTGCAGGGTTTGCCGCACAGTGTTGAAAGATATACCCAACAATCCGTCACAGTGATTAGTGCTGGATATAACAGACAACTATGCGGAGGTTTACTGCAATACTACTCCTCTGCATCTTAGCCTTCCCAATTGCTTCTGCTGCAATTGATTCAGAAGAAGGAGGAGGAGAACTCTGGTTCTCTTGTAATGATATTGATGATTGCTCCTTAACAGAATTTCACACTGGTGAATCAAGTATTTCTGGTACCGTTAATTCTGCATCGCCACTATCTCCTGAAACCATCTTCATCGAGTTACCAATGATGCCAATGCAAACCGAGATTGCATTAATTCCAGATGTGATCAAAGAATTGCAAGTTGACTTAAGATATCAAGACGACATCATTGGATTGTCAAGACCTGACTTAACTGTCACAGTAATCATCGCTCAGTCTACAACCGTCATAGAATTTGAAGGAGATTCAAATCCAGTAGATGGAACATCAGATCCGCACCATGTAGAAGATGAACCAATCGAACACGGAGGTGATCGATTGTTTTGGCCTGATGAAGAGATTCGTATTCTTTTACAGTTTGATGTAGAGAGACCAGGAACCTGGCAACTCAACCTAAGGGGTTCTTCATTCATGATGCTAGACATCATTTGGTCCGAAGATGTCGATTCAAGGGATGTGGATGAGCCTTCATCAGACAGTAGTCCTCAAGTCACAGATTTAGAAACGGTCCACTATGGAGCATTGGTTGAGGATGATAGAGACTGTTGGACTTTTGATGTTGATGACCATGAGCTCCTAAGGATCACATTCGTCTGGGAAGAAGTTCCTTCAGAAATCGAACAAACACATGGCCAACCAGACCTAATTCTACCAGACAGAAGATTAGCACCTACTCCCGAATTAGAGACTGAAGTCACTAATGGTGAGACCAGAATGACTTGGCAATGGCGAGCACTCCCTACTGGAGAATATGACTTCTGTATTGGCGGGAGGCTGAATGCATTTCAGCCCTATCAATGGGTTGGACTAATCGCTTTCGAAGGACTGGGCCCTACTTCGCCCGAAGAGTTCGACTACTCTTCTTGGCAATGGGAGGGGTTTGGAATGAAGGCAGAAGAGTTCGGTGCATCTGAATTGAATGCAGCATCAGGAATGATGGCGTTGATTCTTTCATTAGCAATACTTCTTGGGTTAGTAATAGAAATTAAACAAGACACTACATCCAAACCAATACGTTATGGCATCTTTGTGCCAGGGGTATTAGTTCTACTTCTAGGAGGAGTGGTCTCACCATTATGGGCAATTAGTGGTGAAGTACAATCTTCTGATGAAATGAGTTTAGATGAATTGATAGATACTAGATTAGACCAATTATGGCACGCATCTCATCCAGGAACTCCGGCCTCATCTAGGGCATTGCATGTTGGGGCGACATTCGGCATGCTCGATGGTGAGACTCTTTCGGTTCGTCTAGAAGCTGACTCGGCTTGGCCATTAGAAGATGGAAGATGGCAACTTCATATTCCCGCCTTTTATGAATTAGATTTCGAATCCCTAATTTTTGCTAAAGTAGCTCAAAAATCAACCAATAGACCAGTTGATGATATGCTAGATTCTCATTCTAGAACATTCATTCTTCTGGCGGCTAGGACATTAATGCTTGACCTATTGATGCTTGAGGCTTTGCTGGTTGTAGACGATGTTCCAGATTCCAATATAATTCATTTCAAAACTGAAATGAAAAAGTCAGGCAGCCTAGGGCTGATTCAAGACCCTACATGGGGCACTCGTCCAATCGATATCCCTGAGGGTAGATGGAGATTGATGCAAGATAATCTGTATCCAAATTTGATTTCCATTACAATGCTTGATGGAGATAAAGATGATTTAGAATTTAGGATTAAAATCGATAATGAAATCGACCACAATCTATTGTTTTCCTCTGATTCGGTTCAACCTGCAGAACCATTACTAGAATCACAGTATCTATGGATTATTGGAGGTATCTCATTAATCGTACTGGGTACAATCATGGAAAATAAAAGGCGAACTAAAGCAAAACAAATCCTAAACCGCTTGGTTGCAGAAAATATGTGGGATTAGTCATCCAATGATTTGAGAATCTTCTCGACTTCATTGGTGATTTCGCCGCTTTCTAGAGCCTTGGTCAGCTTTCCTTTCTTTGCTTTGGAAAGACCTTCTGCCGCATTCATGATCATTTCTTTCTCATCATCGGAAACCTTACCATCTGCTAATGCTGACTTGACCGCACTTCTAACAGCCATCTTGGAAGCATCTTCATCACTAATTCCTAAAGCATCTTGGATTGTCTTTAACTCTTCAAGTTCCTTATCGGTAATAACGCCGTCTGCATATGCATTCTCGTATTCCTTTACCAAGAATTCAGTGTATGTACTAGGATTTAGAATAACATCGCGGATAAGTCCGTAGTCTAGTGAACCTTGCTTAGAACCCATCTCCAACAAAACAATAGATTTGCGAACTTCCTTGATTGCCATGTCCTTCAATCCATGAGCAGCCCAAACAATTCCGGAAACTGAGACTGCCGCTGCGAACCAACGCATGACATCAGGGTCGACTAAATTGCCAGGAGATATCAATTGAAAAATCCCAATAACGGCCATCAGAGAGCCACATATTACCTCAAACCAATCATTCAAATCAGGTTCGTCCTCGAAGACTGAAAGTCTCTGGTCGACCACACTATCGTCGGTGCTCATGTAACAGCCACACACCCGATAGACCTTGAGGATGTCGGCTAAACAATCGTTTACCTTTTGGACTATTGACTACCACTTGTGGTCATGGGTGAGCCAGAACGCGCCGTTTCGCGACTTGGTTTGCCAGTAGATTTGGCCAAATTCATAGAAAACGAATGGGGGATTGAAACATTACATCCTCCACAAGCCAAGGCTATGCCATCTGTTTTGTCCGGTAAGAACACGATGTTATGCATACCTACAGCAAGCGGTAAAAGTTTGGTAGCATTCATTGGAATAATCAATCAAATCAGAGTTAGAGATGCTGGTTCTAGAGGCATCTACATCGTGCCACTAAAAGCCCTTGCAAGTGAAAAGTTAGATGAGTTGAAGCAGATAGGTGAGCATCTTGGATTAAAGATTGGTTTGGGAATTGGTGATGCTCCTAGTGAAGCAAAGCAAATAGATGACTGTGATATTTTGGTTTGTACCAGTGAAAAATTAGATTCACTGATGAGGTCCAAACCCGAAGTACTTCGTAGAGTCTCTGTCGTGGTAGCTGACGAATTCCATTTGGTAAATGATAGCCATAGAGGCCCTACGATGGAAATCAATCTTGCTAGAATAAGACACTTAGTTCCAAAGGCGCAAATCATCACACTTTCGGCTACTGTTGGTAATTCTCAGGATCTTGCAGATTGGTTAGATAGTGAATTGATTGTTTCACAGTGGAGACCTGTCAGCCTTGAATACTCAACCTTAGCAGAACTTGATTTAGAGCCAAGAGCAATTCAAAAGAGTGAATTGACAACCCATGGTAATCTCAATCCCCCAAGAACTCTGGATGGGCCAAAAAGCCATGTCGCTTGGGCCGCACTACAAGATGTGCATCAACAAGAAGGACAATTATTGGTATTTGTTGGAACTAGGCGGTCTGCACAGTCTGAAGCCAAAAAGTTAGGACAGAGAATGCATAAGCATCTCAGTAAAGTAAACCCTGAAGCACTCACTGCCCTGAAAGAAATTTCTGAAAAGTTAGCAAGGAGTTCAAACTCCGCCATGGGAGATGTCCTTGCAGAATGTGTGAAGGGAGGCGTTGCTTTCCATCATGCTGGATTGAGACATTCTCAAAGAAGTCTCATTGAAAATGCATTCAAAAATAGAATAATCCACTGCCTATGTGCAACCCCAACGCTTGCAGCAGGAGTCAATCTTCCTGCTCGAAGAGTATTGGTAAGAGATCTGAAAAGATTTGAAGATGGAATGAGTAGATTACTTCCTGTGATGGAGGTTCGACAAATGCTTGGACGTGCAGGAAGGCCGAGATATGACCCTCTTGGAGAGGCTTGGTTGGCTTGTAAAGGAGGGGACCCAAGGCAAGTTGCAGATGATATTGCTGAACGTTACATACACGGCCCTGTTGAAGACATTTCTTCAAAATTAGCTGCAGAACCGGCGATGAGATTCCATCTATTATCATCAATTGCAACTGGTGGTCTAAACTCCAGAGAGAACATTGGCAACTTTTTTGCAAGCACTTATCTCGGACATTCGCAAACAAATTCTTACCTGCAAGAAAATATAGATTCAATGCTAAGATGGTTAGTTGATAAGCGATTTGTAAGAAGAACAAACGTTGGAAGTATCAATGAAAATTGGGATGATGAAACCCCTTCCTGGGTAGATGCTGCACAATCAGCATCAGGAGTTTCAATTTCTTCATCAAAAACAAAAGAGCCAACTGAGGCTACTTTTGGTTTCCAGAGAGCATCTAAAATTGAAATTACATCCAGCAATTCTTACGACATGGAAGCATTAGATACGACCTATGAAGCAACTGCTATGGGTGAAAGAGTAGCTCAATTGTATATCGACCCCTTGTCCGCAGATATTCTAATCGATGGACTTAGGAGAGCGGTTAGAAGAATTGTTCGTAAAACCCTCCCGGTGACACATTTTGGCCTGTGTCACCTTGTTGCGGCAACTCCAGATTTCATTTCTTTATGGCCCAAATCTTCAGAATTAGATTTTGGTAGCAAATTGAGACAGAAAGCCGCAGTAGTAGAAGATGAATTGCTTATTGAAAGCCCAATCGACGAAAGAGCGATGGGTTTAGTCAAAAGTGCATGGTGCACTGAAATGTGGTATGAGGAAGACGACCTGAGAGATATTGAGAAAGAATTAGGGGTCACACCAGGAGATGTGCATTCAAGAACAGATTTGATGGCCTGGCTTCTATTGGCGGCCAGAGAAGTTCTTCTTCGCGACGATGTATTCGCAGAGGAGCACCTTGGATATGTGGCAGAACTAGCAGGATTACTAGAAATGACCAGGGCTAGAGTCAGGGCTGGATGCAAAGAAGATTTACTTCAGTTAGTTCAAGTTCGGAATGTTGGAAGGAATAGAGCCAGAACTCTGTCAAAAATGGGAATCAGAACTCCTGCAGATCTACTTTCTATGGATAACAAGGCACTTGATGAATTGAAATCAAAGAGAGGCTGGGGTCCAGTTTTAGTAGATAGGATACTTGAATCGGTTAGAAAATTATCAAAAAACGAGGACATAAAGAAACCTCGCAGCGATGATGAACCTTTACCTGGAGAGCGTCAGTATTGAAACAGTGAAACCTGTGCGAGTATTGTGACCGGACCGCATTTTCCCTGTAAGAGAGTGGCTTTGTCTACTCCATGTGAAAATCCTCGAGAGTTAGCACTTTCATGGATAGACAATAGGGATTCTGATAATTGGGCACTAATTTCTGGCACAGCCCTAGCTAGTGAGATTCATGGATGGGTTGCTCACAGTGTACTTCTAAGAAACAGAGATAGAGAAATTATGAAGTCCAATTCACTCGATGGGGAATTCATTAGATTAATTTCAGGAACTCACCACGTGGCAACTAGTTTCAAACGTGCAGGTTTAGGAGTTGGCGATAAAACTGCATGGATTGTAGATTTATCTGGACAAAATTCAGACGAACTATTCGAAAAACATGCAAACAGAATGGGGTTTGAGATTTTGCAAGATAGGCCTAATCTAGACATTTTTGATCATCAGAGATTAGGCATTGAAGGTGAAAGCAGTGAAAATGCTGCAATTGGCCATATTCACCTTGCAGATTTACGCTAAATTTCGCAAGCCTGAAAGAGTACCACCAAATCCACATGGTTATGGTAGTAGCCACGAGGCAATCAGGAGACCATTTTTCTAACGGTAGAATGTTAGATGAAGATAAAATTACTAAGGCACTAAACAATGCTACTGCCCTTGGTGCTGAGTATGCTGAAATCCGACTGGTTAGTGAAACCACTAACACAGCATCTCTCAAAGATGGTAAATTAGAGAGAGCGATTCCGGGCCAAGAAGTTGGAGTTACCATGCGAATATTAGCAGATGGGGCATGGGGTGTACACTCAACTAGCGATATTGCATCAATTATTCATCAGGTTGAGCCTACTTTCCGCTTGGCTAAGGCTGTCGCTGCTAGACGTTCACCTTCTCAAACTGCGGTAGGATTAGCAGAGGTTCCAATTATCGAAGACGAATTGCATTGGAAGAGTCTGAAGGATGTTAGAGATACCGATTTGGATAAGAGAATCGAATTGATGCTAGCGATTGATAATGAAGCAAAAGATGATGACCGAATCGTCTCAACATCTACTGGTTGGTCGGATGAACATATCCATACCGAATTGATGACAACTGAAGGAATGAATCGTGTATGGTCCTTCCAAAGAAGTCTGATCAATGGGATGGTTACCGCTAGAGACGGAGGAGATGTAGTCTCCTATAGAATGAGACACGGAGGCGAAGGTGGCCTTGAATTAATCGAAGCATGCGACCTAGGAGAAATGGGCAGAAATGCTAGAACTTCAGTTCTAAGATTATTAGGTGCTGAAAGAGCTCCATCTGGCAGAATGCCATTGGTCGCTGACAGAGACCTTACTGGAGTTTACATCCATGAAGCATTAGGTCATCCTTGTGAGGCGGATTTGGTTGCAGCAGGAGATTCGTGCTTAGAGGGGCGTTTGGGGCAACTAATCGGCTCCGAGATCTGTACTGTGGTTGATGACCCTACAATGAGAGGAGGATACGGATGTTATCCAATTGATGATGAAGGGGTTGATACTAGACCAAAGAACCTCATTGTCAATGGAGTACTAACCGAGTATCTAAATCACAGAGAGACCGCTCATCGTTATGATTTGGAGCCTAATGGGGGCGCTAGAGCACAAGATGGATTACATCATCCACTTGTCCGGATGTCAAACACCGTTATTCAAGGCGGGTCTCACAGGGACCTAGATGAATTGATTGAAGATATTGATTTTGGAATCTATGCCTGTGGTAGCAGAGGAGGTCAAGTCGACACTGGAAGAGGTTCTTTCCAATTTGCTGCTCAAGAGGCTTGGATAATCGAAAACGGTTCTTTGGCTAGACCTGTTAAGGATGTAAGCGTATCAGGAATGACTCTACAGATCTTGAAAGATGTTGACGGATTAACCCGTGATGCGCATTTAGCGGCTCCAGGTTTTTGTGGAAAAGGTCAAACTGTACCAGTAGGTGATGGAGGACCATTAATGAGAATCCGTGAAGCTTTGGTGGGATGATTATGATTCCAGATGATGCTGCAGAACGTCTTATGGATTCGGCACAGTTCATAGGAAAATCATGCGAAAAATTAGGCATCCAACAATGGGAAGTTTTTGCTTCTCAAGGATATGGGCACTCTCTAGATATCGAGGCTGGAAAGATCTCGATGGCATCTGGTGGAGGAGAAGGAGGATTTGGTATCAGAGTTGTAGAAGATGGCCGATATGGTTTCGCCCATCTAGTCGATACAAATTCAGCAGATAGAGCCATTCAAGAAGCAATTGATATCGCTAGGAAATCTCCATCTATCAAAGGATTTGAATTACCAGGTAATCAGAATGCTACAAAGGTTGGAGGAATGAAAGATAAATCAATTCTTGACATGGGGCCAGAAGACCTTCTAGAGCAAGGTGACCAGGTGCTTACTAGAGTCTCTGAGTTGGATTCAAGGGCCGTTGCAGTAGGCGGAGGTATTGGAATAGGTGCTGGTGCTGGGGCAATCCTTACCAGTTCAGGAATCGAAGACTCAGGGATTTACACATCACATGGAATTGGAATACATGTTTCAATCGATGAAGATGAACACTTAACTTCATCATACGAGGGTGAATCCTCTCGCTCTAAATTGAAGGATTTGACTGCAAGTGTTGACAAAGCGGTTCACTGGTCACAAGTTACCAGAAACAAAATCGACGGTGGAGAGACTGAAGATTGCCCTATTTTGATGACATCTGATGGTTTTTCGCCACTGTTTTCTGTTGTAGTTCCATCTGCAATTAAAGGTGATAGATTGGCGAGAGGTGAATCTTTCTGGTCAGGTAAAATGGGCCAAACTGTGATGGCAAATCACCTTTCTCTAGTCGACGATGGCCTCATGGAAGGAGGAATGTCATCCGGTTCCAGAGATGGCGAAGGTGTTCCTTCAAGAACTCAAACATTGGTTGAAAATGGCCGCCTCAGTGGCCAATTATGGTCTAGTAGAGATGCTGCCAAATTGGTATCAGAAGGAAAGGTCGATTCCGCACAATCCACTGGCTCTGCTTCTAGAGGAGGACACACCTCTCCACCTGTGTGTGGTTGTAGCGACCTAATACTAAGTTCATCAGCCAAAACATTGACTCGGGATAGGTTGATCGAGGAAATGGATAGAGGATATATTGTTCATAGTGTGATGGGCGCACATACTGCTAACCCTACCAGTGGCGACTTCTCGGTAACGACCTCGACCATTCTTCGTGTGGAAGGTGGAGAAGTGATAGGAGCACTATCACAAGCAGGCCTCTCGGGAAATATGGCTAAAGCATTGAATGGTAGAGTCACTTTGGGAGATTCTCTAAAACGCAAGGGTTCATACAGTACCGGCTCAATGCATGTCCCAGATGTTCTATTAATGGATGGACTGAGGATAAACCCTGCATAATGGCTTCACTTTCACATTGAAGCCAAATCTGGCAGACATCTTCATGAACCGTCTCCAACGAACATTGAACTCCACGGAGGTGAAAGGGAGTGTCCAATAAACTCAACCAGCCAGCACGAAGCCCAAACACCCGTCCTACGACGGGCCAGAAAATAGAATCGGACCGTCGAGGTGCTTGGCATGTCTGATTACGAAGCACATGTATCTGAGGTTCTGAAACAAGTTCCTGAAGCCGATGCTGAAAAGGTCAGAGAAGCCTTTGCTAGATATGAGAAAGATTTCCTCATACCACCTGAAGATGCAATGCGTTCTGTATTGCGCCGTTTCCAATCAGATACTGGCGCTCCAGCTCCTGCAAACCAATCTCAACAATCACAAAGACAATCAATTCCAATTAAGAAGGTAGAGAAACTTTCTGACCTTTCTTCTGATGATCGTAATGTCGAAATTGAGGTTGAAATCGTAACCCACAACCCTCGTACTACAATGGTAAGAGGAGAAGAAAAAATTGTCCCTTACGGATTACTGGAAGACCAACCTTGGAATGAGGGAGGGACCAGGACTAGATGGGAATTCAAGGATTGGGGCAACCACCAAAATATAGCACCAGGAGCAGTAGTTCGATTAGAGGGAGTTTCAGTAAACGAATATCAGGGACGCATGAGTCTTAACATAAATCAATCGAGTAGGGTTGTAGTTCTTAGAGAAGGAGTTCGAACTGTTTCAACACCAGGTGAACCTGTTGAGATTAATACAATCAAACATGAGGGTTCTGCCACAGTAGTTGGAAGGCTATTAGCAAGTAGAAAGGACGTAATTCATCGCAAAGATGGTTCCGGTTCTATAGACATAGTTAGAGGGAGAATCGCAGACGAGACTGGTGCAATTGGATTCCTATCTTGGGAATCATTTGATCATGAAATCGGTTCTTTGTTGAAGATAGAAAATGCTCAAATTAGAGTATTCAGAGATACACCAGAAATAAACATCGGAACTTCAACAAAAATAGAAATCTTCCACGACTCGAACTTTGCTTCTGCTGACGACTTAGTAGCCCGTTCAGTTAGCCGAATTGAAGACCTGAGAGACGGTTCTAGAGATGTTGAAATAATCGTTGAAATTCAAAAGATGATTAGAAGAGATTTCCAAGGAAAAGATGGAGAACAGAAGAGTGTTTGGTCTGGAGATATTGCAGACCCTACCGGTAAATGTCGCTGTTCGATCTGGTCAGAACCGCCATTTGACTTTGAAGCAACGCCTGTAGTCGTTAGATTGCGAGGGGTTAGAGTCAGAGCATGGCAAGGCATTCCTGACATCACAATCGATGATGTTTCGCAAATTGAAGTGCTAGCTGCTGCTCCATGGGGAGATGATGTCGACCTTGCTAACAACGTTGTAGATGTTGACTTATCCGATTTGACATCTGGGGCGAGTCGTGTAGGAATCTCAACAACTGGCCATATTATCTCAATAAGAGAAGATTCAGGAATAATTTCTAGATGTCCCGAATGTAGACGTGTACTAAGAGATGGCGAATGTGCAACTCACGGCTCACAGGATGGAGAAATGGATGTTAGATTGAGAATGGTTCTAGACGATGGAAATTCTACAATCTCTCTAATTGTTAACAAGGCTGCGTCAGAATCTCTAATTCAGATGGACCAAGAGTCAATATCGAAAGATATCGCAGAAAATGGCACCATGTCATTCGTTCAAAGTCTCAGAGAAAGGCTGTTGGGAAGACAATTGAAGGCCTCTGGAAGAACTATCGTCGACGAGCAGGGAGCAATGCTGCTTTCAGACAGTGTCGAATTGATTGAAATCGATTCAGTCCTTGTTGCGGCTGAGTTAAGAGCAAAGTGGGGGGTGGTTTGATGCAACCTGCAAGAAGAGCACGTAGACAACCTGCATGGCACATGTTAGCATCTGAATTCGGAGATTCTACACTGCATCAACAAGGTTCAGGAGAATTCGATCCATTGTTTGTCATCTCCAAACTTGGTGCTAAAGTAAATCGAATCATTGTTGCAGGACTTTTGGAAAGATTGGAACCTAGAGAAACCGCAAATGGTGCAACGATTTGGCAAGGCCAATTAAGGGACCCTTCTGGATTGCACTATTTCTCTGTTGGAGATTATGCTCCAGAATCAATGCGTGAATTAACCGTTCAACTATCATCAAGAATCGATGATGGAGAAACTATTATGCTGATTATGACTGCTAAAGCAAGATACTATCAAAACGAAGAAGGCGCAGTTTACACTAGTTTGCGTCCAGAAGAAGCTGCAGTAATCACAAGGTCGACTTATCGTGAGTGGCTTGTTAAAGCAGCAGACGGAATGCTGCAACGTATTAGTCTGCATGAAAAGGCATCATCACTTGAAAAGAATACTGATTCATTCATTGGTGCTGGAATCCAGGAAAACATGATTGAAGGATTGTTACTAGCAAATGAGCACTATGGAGAAATTGATTTGGAATCATATCGCTTGAGCATTATGCAAACATTGGATATTGCCGAAGACAAGATGCCATCGGCAGTTACTCCTACACCTCCTTCACAATCTAGTCTAGATATTGGTGAAGAACAGGATGTTGACTCTTCAAATGGTAGTGAAGAAGTAGACCTAAAGGGAGTTATGTTGGACTTAATTCAAAGGCTTGATCAGGGAGAAGGGGTTGATTTTGATACTCTGCTTTCAAATGCAGCAGCAAGAGGACATGACCGCGATAATGCTGAATCATGCCTTGATGACCTTTCTGAAGATGGCACCATCCATGAACCGAGATTTGGATGGTTCAAGATAACTGTCTGAGCTTTTTTCTCCAACAGGTTCAAGTCCCATTCGCGCTCTCATCAATTCACAGGTGAGAGTATGGCGGGAACTGATTTCTTTATTCGCCCAGCAAGTGGGACTTCGAGTGCTGACTGGCTAAGGCTTCCAAATGCGGACATTAGCGTGGTAATTACTAGAAGAATTACCCGAACTGTACTTCACGGTGGAGAAGGCGATGATTTGGTTGACGAAGGTGCCGAATCAGCAGTTTACACCGTTAGAGGAGAAATGGATTACGAAGATTACAAGAAAATCCTCAAGATGTTCAGAAGTGGACAGCCATACATCCACGACCCATTCGAAGAGAGAGATGTAAAAGCTGTTTTTGGAAAGATGGAGTATGATGGATCAGAGAAATTATACACCTTTGAATTCATTGAAGATATACGATGAGGTGAATAGATGCGCTCCTTAGATGAATCTCGTGAGGTATTGTATGTCATCAGGACATTGGATGTCTTAATGGGGTCTGGAGTCGGTCTAGAAGCTGCAATCCATTCAATCTCGCAAGGCGGTTATGGAATTATTTCCAAAGACTTTGCAGACTTGATGGAAAATATCAACAAAGGCAGACCAATGGAAAAGGAATTACGAGGACTTCTAAAGAAGGCTGAAACCGACGGCTACAAGCGAGTAGTCAATACTATGCTCAACAATGTAACCCAAAATACTGACATCATTGAAACTCTGCGTAAGCAAGGTGAAAGGATGGAAGAATCAAGGACTGAAAAAGTCAAGGATTACATCGAAGAATTAGGAGGAGTACCTGAAACTCTGCTTTCGATTGGAATGATTGGACCAATCATTCTAGCTATACTTGGAATTGCACCACAATTAATGGAAGGTGCTGAAGAGTTGTTCGGTTCAATGGACCAGGGAATCATTATGACTATTGTCAACGCTGGATTATTCCTTACATTGCTGGGTATGGCAATGATTGGCCTGAAGGCGCATACTAAGGACCCGGGGTTGTGATTATGCTTTTCGGGATTTTAGAAATGTTCAGGAATGACCCTCTATTGCTTTTCATAATCACGCTGGGATTTGCATGTGCTATTGGTGGAGTTCCTCCAATCATTGAAAGAAATAGGCGTAGAGGCATTGAAAATGATTTACCCGCCATGCTGGAAGCACTATCTGATTCATTAGGAGCAGGTTTGGGTCTTCAACAAGCAATGATGGCAGAAGCAGACAGAAATACCGGAGTATTGGGTAAATTGTTGAAAGAAACGCTCAGTGAAAGTCAAGTTTCATCATTCGATGCAGCATTATCAAATTTTGCAACAAAGTCAAGATCACCTCAAGTTCAAAGGGTAATGCACTTGATTTCAACCGCTATAGAACAGGATGCTCCTTTACAAAACATTCTTGCAGATATGTCTAGAGATTATGAGAGACTAAATGATTTAATGAATCGAAGAGAATCAGATTTGATGGGCCGATCAATTTTGATTATCATGTTCGTATCTGTTGGATTACCATTCCTAATCGCCTTCATCGTTGGATTGTTTGCTCCTAGAAATCAGGGGTTCCAATTAGATGATTTCAACTCTTCATTCACAATGTTCTTCGGAGCAGCATCATTAGTTGCAATTGCAGTTAGTGGTAGAATGTTAGGTAGAATGAGGTCTGCACTTTGGTGGGCACCTCTTTGGATGGCTGTTTCTATGACTATCTATCATGTTGGAGTTATGGTTATTGGAGGATGAAATATGGAACAAATACTAGAACAATACGGAAGAGTAACAATCTACATGGAAGGAAATCACCCTTCTCCTATGTATCACGTAGATGGAGGAGTAGAGCCAAACCCCTATGGAAACCTTGCCGCCCTTCTTGAAGACGATAATCTGGAAGAAGTGATGTACAACGGTGGTGCACAGTGTGTTAAAGTTGCACATAGAGACCATGGAATGTGCAGAACAAATGTTTGGGTCGATGACCAACAGGGGCTTGAGATCTCCAAAAATATTGCAGCATTCACATCTGTACCTTTGGGTGACGGCCCAGGAATGGTCCCGATATTTGATGGACGACTACCAGATGGAAGCCGTGTAAATGGAACAATACCTCCGGTTTCTCCAGATGGCCCTACACTTACCATCCGTAAATTCCGAGAAGACCCACTGACCATGATTGACTTAATCAAATTTGGAACTGTAAATGTAAGACTTGCAGCAATGATGTGGGTTTGGATTGAAGGATTGGACAGTAGACCTGCTAATTTCGTTATTGCAGGAGGAACTGGTTCCGGTAAAACAACCACATTGAATTGTTTGGGAATGTATATTCCATGGCATAAGCGATTACTAACAGTTGAAGATACCGCTGAATTGCAAGTTTACCACGACCACTGGTTGAGAATGGAAACACGCAGAGAAAGACCAGATGGCACCCCTGCTGTCGACATGAATGATTGTCTGAAGTCAAGTCTTCGTATGCGCCCAGATAGAATCATTGTGGGAGAAGTTCGTTCTAGCGAAGCTGCAACTCTACTAACTGCAATGAATACTGGACACGATGGTTCATTCGGTTCTTTGCACGCAAATACAGCAATGGAAACAATCACCAGAATGATTAATCCACCGATGAACGTACCTCCAATTATGCTAACAGGTCTTGATTTGATTATTATTCAAGCAAGATTGTACGTTAATGGGAAAACTGCTAGGAAAATCACAGAAGTTGCTGAAATTGCAGGAATGGAAGGAGATAAACCTAGGCTGAACGCTATTTGGAAATACAATGCTGCTACAGATAAAATTGAAGAAACAGGAATCCCATCAAAGATGAGAGAGACCATCTGTACAGCCGCGGGAATTACCCCAGCCCAATTTGAGCAACATGTCAATCAAAGGGAGCAAATTTTGGAAGATCTTCTTCGTAGAGATATTAGAGATATTGAAACCGTGACTAAAGTCATACAAGGTTTCTATGCTACTCGTTAGTTGTTAGATAATTTCAATCGAGCAAGTAAATCGTCTACACCGTCGATTTTTCTACGCATTGAGTTAACTCTGTCCGCTGCATCAGCAACAGATTCTGCCATTTCCATTTCTTGGTCTGGTGCTTCTTCTTCAGGAGCTTTGAATTGTTGTGCTAAACGCTTCAAATCTGTGATTATAGAATCAACCTCTGTATCACTGACCTTGATTCCAGGAGCCAGTCTAGGTATCTCACTAGGTGCTATGTGTCCCAATTCAGCACCAACAACACCTGCTGCTGCAATTATTCGAGGACGTAATTCCGAGTTGTTAACATCGTAGCCCTTCTTCTCAAGGAATCGGATTACCAATGTTTGCTGAGCATCTCCGTAGACCCCTTCCGATTTTTCCATAATTGCCTCAACCAATTGTTCAAACCCGCCGATATTTCGCTCCAATCTATCTAGAGTTCTTCTTTCACTAGATTGCAAATGTATTGCTCCATGTTGTAACAATCGAATAACTCTGGTTCTGCGAGCTGTTCTTGGGTCTGTGGCTGCAATTTCCTCGTCTAAGGATATTTGTAAATCGAATAAAGCATGCAATCTTCCAGAAACTGAAGGAAGGCGCAAGTCTAGTCCTAATTCTCGTGCTTTGTCTTCAAATGACATCCTTGCTTTGACCATTTCACCATTATTTCCAGCAATGATTTCAGGTAAAGCATCTCTCAATATCCCTCTTGCTTCCTCAAACTGACGAAGTGCTTCTCTTTCTCTCCAAGAGTTTGGAAGAGAGTGCATAGCATCTTTTTCAGCCCTGGCCATTGAATCCAACGAAATTAACCTCGCTTTGATAAAATCTGCAACATTGGAATCTGCAACTGCAAATCCATGCGAGGATAGGCTCGAAACAAAGGCGTTGACATCTTCTGGATCATTTATGCTACCAACCAACAAAAAGTCTCGACAAAGGGCATCGATTTCAGCAACTCTTCCCTCGACTTCAATCACCGAATCTGTTAACTCAACAACAGGTGCGATAGGCATAACAATCTCTTTTGGCTCTGAAATAGGTGTGATGTCTATCACCTCAACTTCACCGATTGAATCATTGGTTTCAACAATCACTTCCTGAACCTTAACCAGAGGTTCATCTACTGGGACAAAAGTATCTGCTGTATTTTCTTGAATGGAAGAAACTGGTGAATAGTCTTCTTCTGAAGGTGATGGGATTGCAATCATTTTTGGAGCACCTCTTGGCCTTCTAAGACTCTTCTTGATAACACCCCATGAACCTGATTGAGATGTTAGAACACCAGCAACACGCATCAGTAGTGCTTGCTTAGTTCCAGATCTAGGTAAATCTAATTTTGAGCACAAATCATGAAGTTGGTCTCTGGACAGTGAATCGAGTTTTTCTGGAGTTAACTGTTTAGCATCATGATTTAGATGCAAGTATAGTCTCTGTCTCCTTTCTCTAATGGAACCTGATTTCTTAACTCCGAACACTGCTAGTACATCGCCAAGGTCATTATTTAATATCGAGTCAATGCCATCTGGTGTTAAATCCCATTCATCTAAAACAAGTTCAGATATTAACTTAGAACGCAATACTTCTACCGAACCATTTCTTGAGATATTATGCTGTGCACAAATCTCTTTCAGGCGGTCTAATCTTGCCTGATGAAGTTCGGAAAGAAGAGTTTGCTTATCGCTCATCGGCATACCTCTAATCTCGCTCCACTCCTCTCCATATTTGAGGTTGCACCCCAAACGAAGGTGAAAAATGCACTTTCCGAGGGAGAAATTCACCTATTCGAAGTAACAATCTGAGAATTTAATCAGTGGCAACATCTTCAAACCAGTGCCGTCACAAGGGGTGATGAGGGCGAACTATGGGGCGCTATGAAAGAGCTGCAAAAACCTCGCTCAAAGAAGCGACTGCTTTGGCATCGGGAATCATTGATTCTGTTCGCCATGATCTTCGTAGAGAAGAAGTTCGCCTAGAACAAGAAATGATTGATAGAGTCCAATCTGTTCAATCCATTTTAAACGAAGTAGCTAGTATTCAAGATGCGATTATAGCAGGTTCTTCAGAAGTCAAAAGAGACTTGGAAAAGGCAAAGAAAAAATTGATCAAATATGGTGATAAAGAATTGATGATAACACAAATCATTGGTTCAGCAACTAGATTGGGTGAATTGAGAACACTGCACTTAGATGCTGTTAAGAGGATTCAAGGAGCATTGGCAAGACCGCCATCAGCAGTTGAAATCATTGAAAGAATGACCAAGGATTTACTCAAATTATCAGGTTCCTGGGAAGCATCTGCCCGAGAAATAGATGAGTCGATTTCCGATGTTGTAGATGCTAACGCACCTATCGAGTTAGTCGAACTCTCAAGAGAATTGAACAATAATGGATATGACCTAATCTTAGCAGGCGATGACAGAAGCCCAGAAAATATAGAGGCTGCTAGAAGTAAAATAAAATCGATGACTGGGGAAGAATCCAATCTCAATAATCACCATCTTTGAATAAAGGAGAATAGATTCTGTCGTCTGAAAGACGGCCTTTAGACACCAAATCATCGATGTAATCATCCATTATTTGTTTCATCCTGCCTCTCTTTTCTTCTTCAGGAGTTTCTCTGGCTATTTTCAGCAATTGTTGCCAGTTAAACAAGACATTCTGCGCCCCAGAATGGCTTTCTTCGATTGGGAATATTCTTTCAACACTGGTCGTAACTGTTCCATCTTTGCTAAGCGTTTCAAGAATAATGTCAATTCTAGGGTCTGAATCTTTAGGACCCTGCTTTTCATCCTTTACAGTAAATGACTTCCACTCAGTCAATGGATTTTCAGAACCCAATGTTCGACCACGATTACCAACGTCTTGGAGAATCGTTCTTACCTTACGTTGTTCAACCACTAAAGCAATTTTATCATGCATTTCAGGCTCGATGCTATCTAAGATCATAATTTCAATCCTCAAGGATAGTGATGCTCCAGAATCAATCACTTTGGAAAATCGAGAGGAGGGGAAATCCTTTCTTGTCAGCAAAATTGTATAACCTTCAAGAGGAATTGGAACAAATCTAGAACGTGAATCATCTTGCCTTTGTATCCCAAGTGTATGTCTTCTTGCTCTTGATGGCAGAGTAGAATGAAGAGCCCTAGTTGTAACAAATCCGTCTATTGAGCCATCCTTTCTCAATCCTTCAAGCCAAACCACTCGGTCGAACACATCGTCTGGTGCATCACCGAATTCTTCGACTAAGAGCACTTGAACATCACTCCTAGAGCGTAGCAATTGTCTTTTGATGACTTCACAATCTGCTAAAATTATTCCACCCTTAGGAATATATTCGGGCTTATCTTCACCAACTAGAACCCTAGTAGGTTCTCTGCGAGGCAAAACTAGCAATGAAGATAGGTCTTTGTGGCGGTTATTGTACCACCATTCGCCAGATACTGGAACCACATCCCCGTGTCCATCAAGAAGCAAATCAATTGCAGTTTGAACATGTGGTACTTCCTTTAGAACCAAGTCTAATCCATCAGGAGAGCTTTCAATGAATTTGTGAGCATGAGTGCTGACCCCATCACCCATTTCGGGGTACACCAGGACTTCAAAGCGGTCATCTCCACTCATTTTCTCACCTCGGCCAGCATTGCCGGCAACCTGTGGGCGCCCGCCACTCGTTAAGAAGGCGACCCTTGTGGGGGTGGCATGGAGGACGTTGTAGTTCTTGATCGAATTGAAGCGATGAAGGACCTTGTCGATGCCAACCTTGAAGCAATTATTGCTAAGCAAACCGCCATTTATGGACAAGTTGCTGAGGTATCGGGACAGGTTGTACTCGCTGGTGGAAAGCGTATCAGACCAATATTGGTAATGCTTGCTTACGAAATTGCTGGAGGAGAAGATAATGAGGAAATTATGCCTCTGGCATTATCTTCAGAGTTTATTCATTCAGCAACATTGGTTCACGATGACATCAACGATGAATCTCTTACCAGAAGAGGACAGGAAACAATTCATGCCAAACTAGGGCAAGCAAAGGGAATAATTGCCGGCGATTGGTTATTTTCTCAAGGATTTGGATTGGGAGGGCGATACGAACAATCTGTTGTTGAAGTTATAGCACACTATTGTTCTAAATTAGCAAGTTCTGAATTCACTCAAATCGATCATGTTCTAGACCTATCAACATCACCTGAAGATTATCTTGAGATTGTTAAAGGAAAGACTGCAGGTCCATTTGCAGCAGGTTGTAAAGGAGCTGCAATGGTTGCTGGCGCTAGTAAAAATGAATGCGAACTGTTGTTTGAATTCGGGATGGAGTTGGGAATTGCATTCCAATTAGTTGATGATCTACTAGATATCCGAGGTGATGAAAGAATGGGTAAACCTCGAGGAGCAGATGTATATGAGGGTAAGATGACACTACCAATCATACATGCTCTGACTATCCTTCATGGACCTCAAAGAGCAAGGTTAGCAGAAATTCTACACGATTTCAAAGATTCACTATTTGATGAATTGATTACTCTACTCGACTTTGGCGAGAGTCTAAAGTATTCTGAAATTCTTATTTCTAACCACCTTGAAAGGGCATTGAGTAAACTCGATGCTTTTGCGGATTGTGATGCAAAGCAATTGCTTAAACATGTAGTACATGTAGTCCAGAACAGGCATTCCTGAGGTGTTTATTTGTCTCACAATTTTGAACGTGACGTTATCGTGATTGGCGGAGGCCCCGCTGGTAGCACAGTTGCTCGTTATGCTGCACTTGGTGGTGCAAATGTTCTGGTAATCGACGGAAGAGACCCTATTGGAACCCCCTTACAATGTGGGGAATTAGTTCCAACCAACGACGAGATGCGCAGATTGTGTCCCGATGTACCAGATATGGATGATTTGTTCAAAACTCCTGACTCAGCGATTTCTCGTCATTCCAAGAAAATGCATTTGGTGCCTCCTTCTGGAAAGCCTCTGATTTTTGATTTTGATGGTTATGTTTTGAACAGGGTTGCTCATGATGAATTCTTGGTTGATTTGGCCAAAGAATCAGGGGCCGAATTTTTAGTAAATTCGAGGGTTGAAAAGGTAGAGGAAAACATTGTGCGACTGAAGAATGGTGATACTCATTCGGCAAAAATTATTGTCGATGCTGGAGGGCACAATGGCCCGATTAGGAGAGATTACTGGACTGAAAAATCAACCAAGATTCCTGTAAAGTTTGTATTGATGGATGGAGACTTCGGAGAAGCCGTAGAATTACACTTTGGTTCGATGGCTCCAGGAGGTTATGCTTGGATGTTCCCAAAGGGAAGTGGAGCAAATATTGGACTTGGAATCCAGAGGAGTTTTTCAAAAGGACGTAGTCTCAATCAATACACTGAGGACTTCATTTCAAAATACGAAGGTGAAATTACTTTCAATGGTGCAGGCTCATTACCGATGTCTGGAACAATCAAAAAATTCGTCAAAGGCGATTACATGCTCGTTGGAGATTCTGCGGGAATGGTTTTGCCATCAAACGGCGCAGGAATTACGATTGCTATGATCGGTGGCCGGATAGCAGGACAGGTTATCGGTGAACATTTTGCTAATGGCACCCCATTAGAAGAATATGAAAAGCGATGGAAAAAACAAATGGGGAAGGTTATGAAGAACTCAAAACGCTCTTTCAAAATGGGAAGTATGCTTTTCAGATTACCAGATTGGATTCTCAATATGTTATTCAATCGTTTAACTAAGGGAATTATCTGGAGAGCCGTCACTTGTAGACGTATGCTTTGGATAATCTGATACTAACTACATCTTGTCAAATATGCCAAAATTGTCTCAATCCAAGCGGTTGTTTCAAGTGGATTGCATGTAAGGGGTATACATGCACAGAGATGATGATGCGGTTAGCCCTGTCATCGCTACTGTTCTTCTGCTTGCGATTACTGTATTGCTTACTAGTATGGTTTTCGTGATGATGTCTTCTACTTTAGACACCGTAGAGAAGGCCGACCCTAAGGCTTCAGTCTCTGTTAGAGCGCTTTCAAACGGTTATCATGTAATTTCAATTACGAGTATCGACCAATCTCTTGACCCTTCCAAAGTCGAATGGGCAGTAGTAAATCAAACTGCACAAAGTGTCAAGGAACATTATGGAGCAGTAGATGACTCCGATGTTTACGGAACTGTTGGAGCAAACATTTCTTTCCACGATAGAGATGCAGGATGGTCACTGACCAAAGGAGATTATTTCGTTGTGAATTGTGAGAACTTGGGTTGCAATAGTGGAAATCATTACTTCCAACTTGTTGATACTGGAAGCAACACTGTTCTGGCAAAGATTAGATTACCTGCTCTAGAAAGTTAACCACCGATAAAGGACATCTCAACCTTTTCAGTCTCAATATCGCCTCTATTTTGGGAATAGGCATCATCTCTCTTAGACCAAATGCTGCGCACTGCTTCAGAGATTTGTTCAGTTGTTGCATTCATCCTGAGTAAGGATTTCAGATCATTTCCTTTGGATGCGAATAAGCAAGTGTATAGAGAACCATCTGCTGAAATTCTAGCACGGTTACAATCACCACAGAATGGTTTTGAAATGCTTTCAATGAATCCTATTTCCTGCATACCTCGCTTGTATCTATTAGCTACTTCTCCAACGTGGTTTTGAACTACTGGTTTCAAGCCATCAAGCATGCGTCTCATCATTTCTCCAGTGATTACTTCTTGGTCATCCCAAGAATTTGTCTCTCCAACATCCATAAATTCGATATAACGTACAATCACATCACTTCCTACAAATCTTTCAGCGACTTTTTCCACAGAATGTTCATTATAACCTGCTCGGATGACTGTATTGACTTTTACAGATAGTCCTGCTTTTCTAGCGGCTTCTATTCCTCTAAGCACTGTTTCTGGTTTCTCATTTGTATCTCCCATCGCTTGAAATGTTTCAATATCCAATGCATCTAGAGATACCGTCACTCTTTTTAGACCCGCATTTGCTAATTCCTGAGCGTATTTTTCCAACAAAATTCCATTTGTAGTCATAGCAATATCAAGTTCTTGTGGTAACATGCTAATGAAAGCACATACGTCTTTTCTTAGCAATGGTTCCCCTCCAGTCAAACGAACTTTGTTCAGACCAAGAGGAATCAGGGATTGAACGATTAGAGTCAACTCTTCATATGATAGAATCTCTTTTTTCTCGAGGAATTGGTGAGAATCAAAATGCTCACGAGGCATACAGTACCTGCACCTCATATTACATCGATCTGTCAAGGAAATTCGCAAATCTCGCAACGGCCTATTACGAAGATCCTTGACCATGTGCTCTCCTACTCCGATGAATCACTTCAACATGTGCCTTGGATGACTTCTTGTCATAGTTCATCTTCGCAGGCACAATGGGAGGAAATAGCGGTGTTAAATCGAGCCAACAAAATGGCCGAACTTCACTGAAAATACAGCCCAGTAGACTTGTTGGTAATCTAAGGTTGCCACCATCGAAAAGTCATGCCATGAGATGGTTGACTCTAGCGAGCATGGATACATCACCCACCAAAATTATGATGTGGGAAATTGGCGAAGATGTTCAAGCTATGATCGACTGTTTGATTAAACTCGGAAGTGAATGGAATGGCGAAGAATTAACTGGATGTTCCAAAGTTTCTAGTGGCGGAAAATTAGATTGTAAAAATAGTGGAACCGCACTTAGATTTCTAATTGCACAATCTGCAACTTCTGAATCCATAATTACCCTTGATGGAGATGCAAGTCTACGAGCAAGGAGTTCCTTACAATTAGTTGAATCATTGGGTGTTTCAGCGAATAAAACCCCTGATGAACAAGAATATCCAATCACAATTTCTGGCCCATTCACAAAGGATTTGGTTGAGATTGATATCTCAAAAACCTCTCAATTCCATTCAGCACTAATGCTAATGGCACCAAGAACAAATGGATTTGTAATCCAGACTAAAGGAGAAGGAGTCTCTAGAAAACATTCAGAATTAACTTGGAGATTGTGCAAAATTACTGGAGCAAAAACACCAGGTATGCCTTGGAAAGTTGATTGCCCCGATGTTGTTATTCCTCCTGATGCATCGATGGCTGCCTTCGCAAGATTGGCAAAATTAGAGGTGGTTAACCAACCAAAACAATCTGAATCGATAGGTCATTCCTTAGAGAGAAGTGAGTTGAGAGATTCAAATGACCTGATAACACCCATGGCTGCTTGGTTAGCAATGGGAAATGGTGGTGTAATTAGTGGAGCAAAACATGCAGCCTACAAAGAATCCAATCGAATTACCAAGACTGCCGAATTGTTAGCGCAATTCGGGCTGAAATCCGAGATTACCGAAGATGGACTTTCAATCACTGGAAGACAGACTCCGACCAGACCTGAAGGACTCGTCAAAACTTTTGATGACCATCGAATACAAATGACTGCGATATTATTAGCATCAATTTGTGGAGGAGAAATCGAAGGTCCAGAACTTCACAAAGTAGCTTGGCCATCATTCCTTGACCAGTTAGTCAAATGTGGATTGCGATTGGAATAATCATCCATGCCTTCCGAAATGATGATCTAAAGCATTCAATGGTATTCGCATTGCAGTAGGCCTGCCATGTACACAAGCCCAAGGATTTGGAATTCTTCTCATATCATCAAGAAGTCTCCTCATTTCAGCCAAATTTAATTTTTGATTTGCTTTAACAGCACCTCTACAAGAGTTAAGGAATGCAAGATGGTCTTTACGTTGCTCAACAGTTTCAAGCGGAGCTCCATCCTCACTCATGTCCAGCAAAATATCATGAATAAATGGTTCTAATTCCTTTGCCGAAAGTAGAGCAGGCGCACTAGTTATAGAATATCCTCCAGCATTTTTCTTTATCACAAATCCAAGATTTGTCAAATCGTCAATCCTAGCTTCAAGACGTGCGATTTGTCTAGCATCCAAATCTAATGGTACCGAAGTAATTCTTTCCTGAGCCTGCCAAAGAGATTCATCATGTCGCAATCTTTCGTATCGAACCCTTTCGTGTAATGCGTGTTGATCGATTAGAAGTAATTCTTCTTCTGCTTGAACTAAGATGTATGAGTCCGCAAACTGGGCTAATGGTTCCATTGCTGGCAAATCATTGATTACAGGACCCAATGGTTCTGAATTTTCAATATCTTCTGTATCCAAGCCTGCGTGTCGATGCAATTCTCTCTCGCCAAATGAAAGGGCTGGTGCTATCGCTTTGATTCCAGTAATTGTGGTCTGAGAAGTTTCTGCTTTAGAGATAGGTCTGGGCTTTTCAGAAGGCTTGACATCTAGAGGTTTGTCTCCAGTTAAGGAAATTTGTGCAGTCTGAGCCCAAGCAGGCTTCTCAATCTCTCTTTTTTCATCTGTTTGAGGAGCCAATGATGTGATTCCTGTAATACCGCCACTTGATTCTGGTTCGGTTGGTGTAGATTCTAATGTATGAGCAATTGAACGTTCTAGCCTTTCCAATACCCTCCAAGAATTTTTCAATCTAACTTCCCTCTTTGTTGGGTGGACATTGACATCAACCTCGCCTTGAGGTAACTCAAGCATCAATACTGCAACTGGATGGCGACCTTGCATCAACCTAGTGCGATATCCACGCCGAATAGATTGTAAAAATGGTTGAGCCGCAACAGGTCTTCCGTTTATCAAAATATGAATGTCATCTCCCTTTCCTCTTGTAATATCAGGAGTTGAAATCCAGCCTCTCCAACTTTCTTCACCAGGGGCTGCTTCATCTTCTGGAGGAGAAGATATAGCGATCATCTTACTGGCCTGACGGCCTAAAATATCGTACAACCTATCCTCCATATCTTCTACAGCAGGAACTTCAAGAATCACCTTTTCATCGCTGACCAGTCTAAATCCTACTTCTGGATGAGAGATTGCATGAGATACCACTACGTCTACGATTTTGCTAGTTTCAGTAGCAGGCCTTCTTTGGAATGCGAGCCTAGCTGGTTGATTAGCAAAAATATTCGAAACTTCGATCGAAGTTCCAATAGCCATTCCAACTGGCTCAATAGAACTCTTGTTCCCATTATCCATCACTATTTTCCTTCCTTCAGTACCTGGTGGCCTACTAGAAATGCTTAGCATGCTTACCATACCAATGCTGGCTAAGGCTTCACCTCTAAATCCGAGAGTGCCAATCGCTGCTAAATCCTCTTCACTACTCAATTTACTAGTCGCATGTCTATCCAATGAAAGTGATAAATCATCTTCATGAATTCCTGAACCATCATCAGTGATACAGATGATATCAAAACCACCGCGCTCGACATTTACTGTGATATGATTTGAACCTGCATCAATCGAATTCTCAACTAATTCCTTTACGACTTGTGCAGGTCTTTCAACGACTTCTCCTGCAGCAATATGACCAATTGTTCTCTCATCAAGTTGCTTAATTCGGCTAGGGTTGGTCATCTTTCACCCTCCAGCATTCTTAGCAATTCATACAACTTATCGTGAGCTTGTCTAGGACTCATCACATCAGGATCTATCTTGGATAACTCATTCATCAGTGATTCTGCAAGAGGGTCTTTTTCTATTCTGACTTGAGGTTGTCCAACAAATCCCATCAGAGAGGATTGCCCTGCACCTCTAGCAACGGGTGCGCCTTTTTCTCCTGCTTTAGCACCATGTGCCTGTCTCTCCAGGAATCCTAAGAGGTCACCAGAACGTTCCACTACATGGCGAGGAAGTCCGGCAAGAGCCGCTACTTGGACACCATATGAATCATCACATGGCCCATCTGCAACAGTATGTAAGAACTTCAATTCCCCATCTAATTCGGCAACCTGAACGTGCACATTGACCAAACCTTCCGCTTCACCTTCCAATCCAATCAGTTGGTGGTAATGGGTAGCAAAAAGAGTCCTAGAACCTATGCGCTTGCAAATATCTTCAGTCACAGACCAAGCGATAGATAATCCATCAAATGTTGATGTTCCTCGTCCAATCTCATCAAGAAGGACGAGCGATTTGTTTGTAGCCCTCTTTAGGATATGAGCAACTTCCATCATTTCCATCATGAATGTTGAACGCCCCCTTCGTATATCATCAGAAGCACCAACTCTAGTGAAAATACGGTCTACAAGACCTACTTGGGCACTACTTGCGGGCACAAAGGAGCCTGCCTGAGCTAGAACTGATAGTAAAGCAGCACAACGTAAGTGTGTCGATTTACCACCCATATTAGGACCAGTAATCAGCAGGAACTTGCGCTTGCGGTCTAAACGGATGTCATTTGGAACAAAACCTGGTTGAGTTTCTAGTACGGGATGTCTCAAACCTTTAGCGATCAACTTTTCATCATCGGTAATCTTAGGCCTTGACCAAGAACGATTTCGTGCCACATGTGCAAAGCATTGTAGTACATCGATTTGTGCTACATTTGAACTGATTAATCCCAGTGTTCTAGATTTTTCTCGACATCTATCTCTCAAATCTCGGAACATATCATATTCCATAGAATTGGCTTTCGAGTCTGCAGTCAACAATTTATCTTCCCATTCGATAATCTCATCTGTAACATATCGATTACCATTAGTCATCTGTTGTTTTCTTCGCCAATCTTCAGGCACCTTAGCAAGATGTGTTTTTGTAACTTCAATAAACCAACCAATCTGCCGATTATGTCTGACCTTCAAAGAGGGAATTTCCAGTCTTATTCTTTCTTTGGCCTCGAAATCTTTGAACCATTTGTGGCCGACTGCTGCTGCATTCCTCAATTCATCTAGTTTAGAATCAATACCTTCTCTGATTAAACCACCATCTCTTAGAGAGAGAGGTAATTCATCATTTAAATTAGCCTGGATATCTATTTTCATCATCTCTAATACATCTAAATCCTGACATAATTCAATCAATAGTTCATCTTCGACTTCCAAACATAGGGATTTGAGACGAGGCATTCTTTCAAGAGCCAATCCGATGGCTAGCAAATCCCTAGCCCCTGAACGATTGTATGACAACTGAGTTGCCAATCTTTCCATATCTCTGAGTCCTTTGAGATTAGTTCTCAAATCATCCAATCTTCTAGACGACCTTGCCATAGCAGCAACAGCATCTTGCCTAAATTCGATTTTTTCCTTGTCTGCTAATGGCCTAAGCAACCATTGTTTCAATGTCCTTCTACCCATCGAAGTTCTGCATTTGTCAATAGCCCCTAATAGAGAACCTTCTTTCTCACCAGAGAGAGTGTGAGTCAATTCCAAATTTCTCAACGTGGTTTGATCAAGCACCATATTTCCATCCGGACGCATTATCTCGACATCTCTTACATCAACAGAATCGACTACATGCATAGCAGCAATATAGTCAGCAGCAAGACCAGCAGCATCCATTGCAAGTGGTGAATCGCCAAGGTCTATGTGACCCAAATCTGCGACTTCAAGCACTTTCTTCAATGCAGATTCTCCCTTTTTACGAGAAGATGAATGCTGAGATAATGTAACTCCATCCAATTGTGAAATTATCTGGCGGAATTCCTCCCTCTCTGCATCTCTGGGAGAAAATATGACTTCTCTCGGATTACTCCTCAACAAATCGTCAAGTAATCTCGTCCACATCTCATCTCCATGATGCTCAACCGTCCAGACATGACCTGTCGAAGCGTCGAGAATAGCTAACCCCAAGCCATCTGTTTTGATTGAAATTGCAGCTAGACCTGCAACTTCATCAGTACCTATCAAACTCTCTTCATACAATGACCCTGGAGTATAAACTCTCGTCACTACACGTTCGAGTAGCTTTGCACCCGGTCGCAGTTCCTCTTCTTGTTCTGCCACACATACTTTGTATCCCGATTGCAACATTTGACGAAGGTTCTCTTCTAGAGCATGCCAAGGAAAACCTGCCATAGGAATTGGTTCTGATGCTTTTTTATCGCGACTGGTCAGAGAAAGGCCCAGCACTTCAGATGCTACTACTGCATCATCATGGAACTGTTCATAGAAATCTCCCATGCGGAAGAAGAGAACAGAATCTGGATGTTCTGCCTTGATGTCCATATATTGGTCCATCATTCCTCTTTTCGCCATCGGGACACATCCATTGCTTGCGCTAGGGTGTTACCACTTAGTAGGGGGTTCGTAAATGATGCCCTCGAAAAAAGGATTTGCATAAGATATTGCAAGTGAAAATTAGAACACTTCACCCTTACGAATAGCATCGAAGATATTCCAAGACATTATGCCAATAATCAATAACGAAACTAGGATAAATCCGAGATCCAAAATGCCTCGCATACTTAGGAATGAACTCCTAGCATTACTATCTATAGAAAGAGATTCGGATTTGTCTTCAGAATTTGCACCATGAATTGAAATCATTCCATCCTCATCACAATTGACATATGTTGGAATGATGTTCATAGGTTCAGGTAACTTTTCGATGCTCATATCACCATCTGAGATAATTGCAACTGTTTTTGAACCGATACCGCCAAAGAGCCAAACATCTCCATTGTTATCTCCTGCTGCTGCATAACTATTGATTCCGAAGGATGATATTTCATCACCAATTATGGAAATTGTGTCGCTGGTACCCGTTGCTATGAAACCTTCATCGGTCTCAAAAATACCGTGTATAGTGCCTTCATTGCCCATGTAGATTATTTCTACATCTGGAGCAGAAACGCCATCCCAAGTCACAGAAATGACCAATTCAAACATAGGAGGAGATGCTGGATTGGTGCCAAGCCAGTTGACCGGTGCTTGCCAAGAACCTCCCACTAACCAACCTTCATCATTTGGAACGATGACATCGAGGTACATCTTTGCCTCAAGTTCGGTAACTGCTGGATCTTTATCTTCAGAATTTATCCAAATCGCTGCTAAAGAATCGCTGGTGCCATCTTGTACTACCATAAGCAAAGCCTGACCATTTCCAGATACCTGGCTAGCTGTTAGATTCTCACCAATGTCATACAAGCACCATGATTCTTCACAGAAATCATTTCCTTCTTCAACAAAGGAAATACTTCCTTCATCACCCATGCAAGCAAATGTGATTTTTCCGTGCTGTGTCAGACATGTGGCGTATTGGGCGTTTTGATCTAAATCATTTACAGCCAATCTCACACCGTCTCCATTTTCATACAGTATGGCATCCCCTGCAGAATCGATTACAATCCCGTCTACTTCTAGAGTGCTTCCTTCATGAACGCCAGATAATTCGCTAGACCAATCGATTAACACAGCGCCTATAATCACAATTACAGAGAATATAGCAAATGACAACCACTGATGTTCAGATTCCTCTTCAAGGAGCCTACTCCAACCTGACATTGAACAGGCCAAGAGGGCTTAAACCATGACCTTTCCCCTACGGGGAGTTCTAGAAAAGCCATCGGTATGGTCAAATAGGAATGGTCGGTCGCAAACTCGCCCGGAGGTATCAAGCATGGCACGTAAGCCCGCAAAGATGTACCGCAGACTCAAAGGTCCTGCATATACCCGACGCAAGTATATCGGTGGTGTTCCAAACAACCGTATTCTTAATTTCTACGCCGGTAATCGCCGTGCTGCGGAAACAGGAGAATTCCTAATGGAACTAAATCTCATCGCTGATGAATCTTGTCAGATCAGACACACAGCTCTAGAAGCAGCCCGTGTTATTTCCAACGCTACCATCAGGAAATCTGCTGGTGCAATGAATTACGCTCTACGTATTCACACCTACCCACATCACGTTCTACGTGAGAACAAGCAGGCTACAGGTGCTGGTGCAGACCGTGTTTCTCAAGGTATGCGCTGTGCATTCGGAAAGAATGTAGGTACTGCTGCTAGAGTAAAGCGCGGACAACGTGTCATCTCCTTACAATTCACTCCTGAACACTATCTGGTTGCAAAGGATGCACTTCGTAAGGCTAGCATGAAGTTCCCAACCCCTTGTACCACCAAGCTAATTCGTGGACACGAGCACGTTAAGGGACTTGTTTGATACTCTCTTGCCATTGGCAAGATGAATGTTCTAAGTTTCATTGCTAAATGGCAAACTATTGCCATAACTACCGGCTGATTCATGAACATTGGACTAAACGACATAACAAGAGGGGATTGAATGCGTGTTGCAGTTCTGAAGGAAGACAATTGTCAACCCAAGAAATGTATGGACGAATGTATGACCTTCTGTCCTCCTGTTCGTAATGGGCAGGAATGCGTAGTCATGGACGAGTCAACTGGCAAACCGCACATTTCTGAATCATTGTGTATTGGATGTGGAATATGCGTAAATAAGTGCCCTCATGATGCACTAATTATTACTCAATTACCTTCTGAACTCGAAAGCGATATGATTCACAGATATTCATTAAACGGATTTAGATTGTTTAGACTTCCAACCCCTTCTAAGGAATCGGTTGTCGGAATCTTAGGTCCTAACGGAATGGGTAAGTCAACAGCATTCAACATCCTGAGTGGGTCAATAATTCCCAACGTAGGAGATTTTGAGGCTGATGAAGTCTGGTGGGAGGATGTAATATCCAGTCTTCCTAGAGGAGAATTACGAGATTTCTTGATCGATGTTAGTGAATCTGATATTACCGTAGCACTCAAACCACAATACGTAGACCACATTCCTAAAGCGGTCAAAGGTAAAGTTGGAGAATTGCTTTCATCGGTTGATGAAAAAGAAATTTTTGATGAAATGGTCGAAAAATTGGCGATTAGCCATCTATTGGAAAGAAACCTCGACCAATTGTCTGGTGGAGAATTACAGCGTGTTGCAATATGTGCTACACTAATGAAAGAAGCTGATGTCTATTTCTTCGACGAACCATCATCTTACCTGGACATACATGAAAGAATGAGAATAGTAAAAATCATTCAAGAACTTGCTGAAACTTCAAGAGTTATTGTTATTGAACACGACTTAGCAGTACTAGACGTGTTAGCAGACCTTATTCACATCGTATATGGAAGAAAAGGTGCATTTGGAATATTTACTCCTGCAAGGTCTACTCGTCAAGCGATAAATGCATACTTAGACGGATTTTTAGTCGAGCAAAACGTTAGGATTAGAGATAAGCCTATCAAATTCCAAACCCATACAGACAGGTCGAATGAATTGGGAAGTACTGTTCTTGAATGGGGAGGACTAGAGAAAGAACTTGGCACCTTCAAACTCAAGACTGGAGAAGGAAAGGTGCACCAATCAGAAGTTGTTGGCGTGGTTGGACCTAATGGAACTGGAAAGTCAACAATGGTCAAGATTCTATCTGGAGAACATGAATATGATGCAGGGTGGGTTACTGCTGACGCAACAATTTCATACAAACCACAGCATATTGATACAGACTTGGATTGTACTGTTCAAACTTGGTTAGATGCTGAAGTCGGCCCTAAGTGGAGAAGTGGAGAATACAATGTGAATGTGATTCGAGCCTTGGGCGTTGAAGAGTTGCTAGCAAAACAAGTTGACAATTTGTCTGGAGGAGAAGCACAAGCGGTGGCCATCGCTATCTGTTTAGGGAAAGAGGCAGACCTATACCTTCTGGATGAGCCTAGTGCCCACTTGGATGCGAATGCAAGAATGGAGGCTGCGAA
Source organism: Candidatus Poseidoniales archaeon (assembly GCA_003602415.1). GTDB lineage: Archaea > Thermoplasmatota > Poseidoniia > Poseidoniales > Poseidoniaceae > MGIIa-K1. The sequence goes on from QQSK01000002.1 coordinate 127,571, forward strand.
GGCTATTCGGAGAACTATGGAAGCGAATGAGAAGTCAGCATTTGTTATCGACCATGACGTATATTTCATCGATATTGTTTCTGACTCGTTACTTGTTTTCGAAGGAGAAGGAGGAAAGCATGGAATGGCTGAAGGGCCATTCCGTCTAAGGGAAGGAATGAATCGATTCTTGGGAGGAGTCGATGTAACATTCAGAAGAGATCACGATTCTAAGCGCCCAAGAATTAACAAAGCCGCTAGTCGTAAAGATAGGGAGCAACGTGCAAAGGGCGATTATTACTCGTTTGATTCATGAGGTGAATCAATGCCTGCACAAATCCCTCCCGAAGCTCAATCCATTGGAAGAGCAAGAGGAAGATTGTCTGCATCCTCATTGACTACTTTTCTTAGATGTGAAAAACAATGGTTCCTGAATTACAGAATTGGATTAAGAGGACCTCTATCTCCTCATCAAGTGATGGGTATTGAGGTAGAAGATGCATTCTGTTCGATTCTTATGCACAGGGCGCCTGCAGTAAATTCCTTTGAAGAATTAGAATCATGGCTCCATAGTTTGATTAAAGAACATGCTGAAAAAGCATTACTAAGCGGCAAAGAGACATTTGAAAACTCATTATGGCATGAAGGTGATTTCGATGAATATTTCAATACTGAAAATGTTTCACAGATGCTCGAAAATGGAATTGCGTTGCAACTGGAAGAAGTGAAAAATTGCTTTAACGCAAAAGGAGGAATTCATGAATTTACAATTCCGGCCCCATGCTGGGATTCTCCACCACACTTTACTCAACCTGAGAAAGCAAACAGTATGATTTCGTGGAAAGATGAGCCTCATCAATTTAGTCAAGAGATTACTTGGCAAGATGCTTGGGAGATTGCAAGACCTTGGGTTAAGGATCCTAGAAATCCGGAACCACAACGAATGTATCACCCAAAGCGATGGGCTGCAGGTGAATGTGACCTTGTATTGAGATGGGACGGCAAAACAAGAATCGTTGACATAAAGATGGGCGACGGAGATGGGAAATTCGCATCTAGCCTTGATGCTCAATTGAATTTCTATGCATGGTTATGGAACGAAACTCACGAGGAAAAGTGCTACGGTTTAGAGGGATGGTACTTGACCAATGGCTTGAGGAAAATTGTTGAAGTCAATCCTCAAGAAACTGAAGAATATCGAGATGTATATGATAGAATGAAATCTTGGAATTGTGATTCAACATTACCTCTGGAATCTCCATGTGATGGTGAGGCAGGCGGGTGCCATTGGTGTCCTTTAGTAGAGATACCTTACGAAATTCCACAAATTACTATGCCTTGTGAACCGCTTTCAGCAATTCCTTCAAGAGTAAATGTCAAAGGACGCTTACAAGGTGCTTGGGGTCCACTTCCTAATCACTATGGAGAGATGGTTCTAGGTGCAATGATTCAGGCAGGAGACAAGATGGTGACTCTGGAAGAAAGTCAACCCGGAGCTTTTCCATCAATGCATGATTCGCCTCAAGATGAGGTAATTATCACCGGTGCATTACCTGGTGTTTGGAGAAGGCAGGCACGACTATACTTAGATGAAAATAGTGCTATTTTGGCAGATTCTGATGCCACATTAACACGTATGGGCATGTTGAGAACCAAAGCGAATGTAGAGGGTACAGTACTGTCCTGTTCCAAGAGAGACGGTAAAAGGTCTGATGGCCGGCCTTGGTCGATGATGTCTTTCCACCTATGGGATGGTGAAAGGGTTGCTGAAGTGGTTGCTTTTGGTTCAGCAATCAATGGAACAATCCTGTCAATAAGACCTGGGATGAATGTAAAATTGACTTCTGCTGAACTCGGTTGGAGAGAAGGATTGGTTCAATTACGAATAGATTCTAGAACTACAAGAATCGAAATCAAATCGAAGGCTTGAATAAAGTCGAGCACGGGCTTGATTTGTCATGCCAGTACACGCTGCAAATCCGGACACCGATGAAATCGGTGCATTCAATCGCCTATCCGCTTCACAGGCAAACACTTGGGAGGATTGCCCAAGGCTTTGGTGGTATCAAAACAAGTTGAGATTGAAGTTTCCTCAAACTCCTCCACTATTCTTGGGTAGAGCAGTCGAAGAATGTGTTTGTAGAGTTTTGATGGAATCACCAGGTCTTGTATTCCCCAACGCTCCGTCCGATGTTCTATCAAATGGTGCAGATAACCTTCTTCCATTGCTAGATAACGAGTTACCTAATGATTTTGAAAAGTGGTGCGAGGCAAGAGTGGATGCTCATTGGCCGTCGATAAGAGATGAAATGCACGCTGAATGGTCCAAGGATGCTCGTAAATCCGGTAATTGGCACGATTATTCTATGGAAGTATACCGTGACATGTGCGTTACTGCATTACGAATGCATATGGAAGAAGTTCTAGATTGTCAAACAAATATTTCAGAGGATGAGCTCAAAGATTGGAGAAATGGAGTAAGACCAGATATTCCTGCACCTGATGCACGAACCAAATCTGGAACTCACCCACTTGCCAAAAGTGGAGATTGTAGTCTAGTAGAAGCATGGGAAATTGCCAGACCATGGTTTGTAGACCCCGATGCACCACAGTTTTCACTCAACGCAATTCACCCAGAACATTGGTTCCAAGGAGAGTATGATCTAGTCTACCGACATTGTGGAAAACTGAAAATTATGGATTTGAAAGCTAGTAGAGGCGGCGGGGATAGAAGTGGCAATTATGTTGAACAACTACGAATATATGCCATGCTATGGTCCATTACTCATTCAGGACAAATACCAGATGTTCTGGAAATTTGGTATGCTGGAGTCGGAGTTAGAAAGAATGTAGAAGTTCCTTCTGCAGAAGAGATTCAAGAAATGGAAACCAAATTACATGACCTTTGGAATGAGATTAAGGGTACTGAAGTTACTTTGGAAGACTGCCCTCCAATACCTAGACCTCTCAGAGGATTTTCAGAAGGAGGAGTGAAAACTGACGACCCTGAAGAAAGCCGATGTTCCAACTGTGATTGGGCGGAACTTTGTCCAAATGGAAGCGGAGATGATGATTTGCCAAGTGGAGGAGTTCATCAACCACCAGGCGATGTCAAAACATATGATTTAACACCATTCAGCGAATTAGTACCTCGTGTGAACATATTTTGCGAGGCCTTTAGTGTCACTAATGTTCCAGATAAAGCACCGAATATCACCATCGAAAAAGATGGTGGTTTTGCATTC
>QQSK01000002.1:130866-159648 GCA_003602415.1 Candidatus Poseidoniales archaeon
CGCTTAGTTGGAGTCATTCCATCCACCAATTGGAAGGGGGAGTTACAACTGAAAGTTGACCCTCATGCTCGAGTTGAAAAAGCAGATAATAGCGAAGAAGGCGACATTGGCTTATTCGATTTTAGAGCTAGATGGAATGTGGTTGGAAGAGTTGCATATACAACTTTCAAGTCCGGTGTTGGCAAAAATGGAAAGCCATGGGCACGTAAGGGGGTTGTATTACTCGATGATACTGGACGAATATCTGTTGAAGGCTGGGACAATGCATGGCCAAGCATATTCAATACTTTCAAGCAAGGAGATGAGATTGCAGTACTCAATGTCTCACTCGATGCTTGGGCAATAGACGTCAAAGCTAATCTGGAAAAGGGTAGCAGTATCTATGTTGTATCTAGAACAGATGACTGATTATTCGCTTTCTGCTAATACAGAATCATCCTTTTCTAAGATTGACATGTCTATCTTGGTTAATATCAAGAAGACCAATGCTTGGAACAATGCACCTACCAAGAAAAGATTAGGGAAACTGTCATCCAGCATATCCAAAATCTTTGGAGATGCCCCCATACCCAATAATGCACCAATATTGATAGCAGTCATGTATATTGAAAATTGAGTACCACCAAGATCTTTGGTGGTTATTGACATCAACATTGCAATCAGGTTTGCACCTACGACTCCCCACACAAATGTCCAAACAATCCACATTGATTGCATAAAGGAATCATCAGACCAACTAGAACGGCCAGCAGACCAGATGATTGTTAGAATGGTTCCGATTCCAACTCCGTACATCATTACTTTATGAGTCCCAAACTTACTTCCTAGTAATCCACCTACTAGGAATCCAATCATAGTAGTAAGTGCGATTAAACCTCCTTTGAGAGCAAGATAGTCTTCTTCAGACCAACCTAAATCCCATGTCGAAGTATTTCCATCATCTTGGAAGATAAACGGCATTTGTACATCGATCATTCCCATTCCTGCACCCATTCCTCCTCCAATCCACATTACTAGACTGAGCAACAGCGCCCATCTTGCAGTTGCATTGGAAAGAGCTTGCTTAATACCTGAAAATATTTCTCCAAATTTCATGGCATCTTGGTTCATTGAAACATTAGAGGTTTCAGAATTAGAACTCCAAGGGAATCTTCCATCCCCTGGTTTTTCTAGAACGAATAGTGGAATTAGCATCAACAATAAGAGCACAGGGACCTGAATCAGCAATGCAGATTGGAATCCAGAATCGACCATTATGTTACCCAATACAAGTGCTGCAAACATCATTCCAAACCCTTTGAAAATGAACATCAAGCCATTTGCCATGGCTACTTCATCATCCGATAACAAGTCCACGGCAAGTGCATCTGAACTCACGTCTTGCAATACTGCGAAAATGTTGTGGATGAAGAAAAACAACCCTAACTTTTTCAAATCTGATTCGGGATTTTCAACCAACAAAAACGCAGCAATTGTAATTACCATACCCAATTGAGAAATCAATACCCATGGCCTTCTTCTACCCATTGATTTGAACTGAAATCTATCGATTACAGGACCCAATAACAATTTGCCAAACATCCATGGTAGCATTCCCATAAATGTCAGAGCAACAACTTGGTCATCTGTAATGCTAAATGTATCATGGCCACGTAAATACGTAACAAAGGCCACTGTAATGAATGCCCAAGGGACTCCTTGTGAGAAATAAAGAGCACACAGTGTACCAATCCGGGCCTTTTTACTCTCTTGCATGTTAATTTCCATGTAACGAAACTATACTAATTCGGCCTAATACTTATCGCCGGACAAACCCAAAAAAAGATGATTCTAGAAATTGATCAGGGCTTCCAGTCTTTTTGATTGAGATGAGGTTTGTATTGCTTGGCATCATCATGCTCTTCCAGTTTATCTAATAGCCAAAATACCCAATGAAACATGCCGATCCCATCTTCCTTGGTAACTCCGCTTTGTTCAGCCATAGAGTATCCCATTTCAACCAACGTCATTTGTCTACGCATACTTGGACCTATCAAGGAGAGATAGCCCTTGTAGAACGAATATACAATTTCAAAAGACAGATTTCTATTGAAAGTCATTATTGCGTGATTTGCCATCAAAACAATTAGTGCATTTGTTGCATCTTTTTGTTCACGAGTGAGTGCCATCAATTCTTCTAGGGTTGAGTCCTTCGAAATTGCCGAGCCAAAAGTGGCAAACCCTCTTTGTACCAATGGATTCTCTAGGGAATTAGCTATGGTCTGTGAGATTTGATATCTGCGATTTCGATTGACTTCCATAACTTGACGCCAACCGAATAAGAGAGTGAATACAATGGCTAGGCCACCAAGCATCTCACCCAATTGTGCAGCATTTTCCAAGTTCATGCTTCTTGGTAATGATGACAGTCGTTAAACAAATCGCAGTTTGGTATATGTCAGAGGTAAGCGCCGAGAGGGAGATTTGAACTCCCGCGTCCAAAGGACAGTGGATTTCGAATCCACCGCAATACCGGGCTATGCGATCTCGGCTACAAAGCCGCCCACCTGCAAGACCATCATAAGAGTGATGTCACTGGGGTGAAACGATGAAGGTAGCACTGAAGGGGCATGGGCATGATCATGTTATTGAATTGGATGCTGGTTCAACTGTAAAACAAGCATTAGAAATTGTAGGAATACACCCTTCAACTGTAATTGTAAGTCACGAAGATACGGTTCTACCGCATGCGACTAAACTGAATTCTGATGTAGAACTAGACCTTACAATAGTTAGCTCTGGCGGCTGACTACATGTATATTGAATCTGGAGATTCTGTCAATTCTGAAATCAAATCTTCAGCCTTTCCAGGATGCATTTCTCGAATCTTTTGAGCAAGTCTCTCTGTTGCATCGATTGGAACAGGAAGTGGTAGGCTCCACCATTTTCGAATAGTTTCCAGTAACAATTGTGCTGCAACAGGGTCTGCGGAGTTTCCAACGGTTGTAGCAATTGTACAGGATGTTTTGACATTTTTTACAGGACCTAAGGCAGTGATTAATGCAGCCATGCCAATCACTCCAGCCTTGGGCTCATCTCTCCTAACGTCAACACCCTTTGACTCCAATTCAATTCTATAACTCGATGAACTCGTAATTGAAAATATGTCTTTTCTATCAGCCAGAGCAGACATTCCAGCGAGAACAAGAACCTCTCCTCCCTCAAACAAATCTAGAACAGCTATGGCCATTTCATGCTGTCCTTCAGGAGTCATGGGTTGAGCATCTCCTGTCAAAGTGAATACTTCTTTGCCATCTATTTCTACTCTAGATAGCAAAATATGTGGAGGTTGTAATAGTCCATCTTCATCCAATTTGGCCAGAGGGGGTAAGGCTGGATGGATAATTCTCGCAACAGGCTCTGCATCTAATTCAGCATTGACCGCATCGACGGCTAATTTACCGACATCGCCAACCCCAGGCATTGCGACCAAAAGAAGACCACAAGCTGTTTGGGGCTGCGAAATCCAGTCGACGAGCGCACCCATGAAAGTTACAGCGCATTTTGGCGCGGTATAATGATTCGCATCATTCTTCTTCGCCAGAGGCTAATGTCGGCAGTGTTTTTGACCAACCGCTTTCCTCAACACCTTCGATTTTACGGCGAAGATGAGCGCGCTTATCTTCAGGAGACCACTTCATTGGAGCTGCTGCCTGAGCATTGCCTCCACATTTTGGACAAGAGGTGGAAAGACTGTGTGCGCCACATTCTTTGCACTTCTGCATTTGTTGGCGAGCCATTTCACTCCCTCTCTGCTTCTGCAGAACCACCGGATGATTGAACGATTTCAATGCAGGCCTGTGTTGCATTTGTCCATCCATCTTCAGCGGTTTTGAAATCTGGAGCCTTCAGATCAATTCTGTATGATGGAGCGCCATCATAGTGACATGTCACAATCAACTCAGATTCTTCATCAGAAATATTTTCTGCGGCTAATAGGGCCTTCCTAATTACTTCAATTCCATCTGCATGATCGACATTGATTAGGAATTTGCCACGTATTTCAACCGTGTCAGGAATAATATTCTTTACAGCCATTTCAATAAATGGAGCAATCCAATCTCCTTCGAATCCAACTTCTCCGAGAGATTCTGGACTTTTTGCTGCTTCTTCGAAAGCACCGTATAGAGTTGCATAAGATTCGGTTAACTCCATTTGAATTTCGGAATGTTCGGACTCTGACCATCCTACTTGTTCAGCCAACACTTTGAGAAGTTGTTTAGCACGCTCTTCGTTCTTCCACTCAGCTAAACGATCTCTTTTTCTCTCTTCACTAACGGACTTTAGAGAAAGCTCTAGTGATTTTTTGTCGTTTCTGGTTCTTAGGACCTTGCAGATTAAACGCTGACCAGGCCTAACAAACGCTCGAATGTTCTTAATCCAGCCACTTGCAATCTCTCCAATGAAAATGAATCCTTCAATTCCATCGTATTCCTCGAGATCGACGTAGGCACCGTTTTGTTTTACTTCGCGAACTAGTGTTACAACAAGTTCGCCTTCAGAAGGCCCACCGTCTAGGAGATTTTTTGCCATGGAGGATAAACCTCCATTCACTCAAGGGTCTCAACGACATTACAGCCGACCAACTGAGCCTTGCCCCCAGCAGGGTTTGTCAAAGTGGCACCACAAACTGCGCAAGCAATTGTTGTGGTAGCACGGGAGAAGATAATGCTCTCATTGGAGCAGTCACGGCAAGATACTTTCAAAAATTCAGCAACCATTTTTTCACCTCAGTTGTCTACCAATTCGAACTTCTTAGCACGCTGGCATGGCGCATAGTGAGCCTTGCCTGTCTCAGTACAACGGAATAGAATGTTTACCCTCTTGGTAGGTTTTTCGCGACCGTCTGGCTTTGGACGTGGGAAACCACGGTATCCAGCCATGACTCGACGGAATCTTCTCTGACCCCATTTTAATTCACTAGCGCGCTTCTTCTTGACACGCTCTACGGTATGCATTGTATGCTTACCAGCACTAGGACTGTATCGCTTTACTTGACGTGGCATCTTTACCATAGTCTCACCTTGAGCATTCGGCCCACATGCGTCCTCTATTTAGTGGTGACGGATTGTTAAAAAACCCGAATCAGCCCACTGAGCCGAAGATTACCGGTGATGTTCATAAATCATAGCGTCGCCGTGTGAACATGGATTCGATGCTGGAGGCCGCCATCTGGTTTTGGATTCCGCTGATATTAGTACCAACTGGGCTTTGGATTTCTATCAGTGGGAAAGGCAAAACTCTCGGCAAAATAATCGCAGCCTTAGGTCTAATTTTGGTGATGGCATCATCCTGGACTGTGCCTTCTTCGGATTCTACGGCAGCAGGCCACTTACTACTTTCAATCTCTGCTCCAACAATTCTTCTATGTTACGGGATTCATGGAATGATCTTTGGAGGCAATGTACCTGTTGGAAGATTAGATTCTACTGCAAGGTTTAGCGGTTATTTTGCAGTTTTGATATCACTTGCAATTTTCTGTTTAATGCATTGGTATAACATGACTCCTTTGTGGAGAGATGGAAATATCAATCCTTATTGGATTGTTTTCTGGCCTACATTCCTACTGTTCGCAACTTCTTTGAGTGCTGCATCAGCATTAGCGCTGATCAGTTTCGGAGATAATAGACTGAGTGAAGCAATAAAACTCTCAATTCTATCCGTCTCCATGACAGGAATTACACTTGCAGGGATTATTTTTGACGGTTATATGACCACTGCAGAAGAATTCCAAGATTATCTTTGGCTAGCTACTGCTGACATTCTAGGAACTGTCATTGGCTCGCTATTAGCGATTGGAGCATTTGCAATAGTAATCTGGAGTTATGAAAAGTCTCTACCTTTACCGGAAAGTTCCCTCCCTCCTACTGAAGACGAAATTAAGCACGTGGTGTCTTTGGCTGAAAATCACATAGGAGGTGAAGAAGAATGAAAGAGCCAGGTGCATCTTGGAAATTGTTGATTTTGGCTGCTATTCTTCCAATCCTGATTATTGTCTCAATCAATGTTTCATTGGGAGACGAATTACATCCTGAATCCTTCAAGAGGTTTGGGAATGCAGTTCTAACATCATATGTTCTAGTAGGAATTATTCTTACAGGTAATTTGTTCTTTTATGCTGATTCTCGACATCGTCCGCTAGCGCCACTTGTAGGAATGGCTTTCGCAATTGCAATAGGGGTTCTAATTTCATGGGCATTGATATCTTGGGATGATTTGCTTCTAGAAGCTAATAGTGGACTAAGAGCGCAAATGCTGTCCAATATTGTCCATTTATTGGTTAGTGGCACAGCAATGGCATTGGCATCAGTACTTGCTATAGGTAGCACTTTTGCCATGATTACTGGCCGTGAAAGACGAGTATTATTCCAAGATGAAGAAGAATAAGCCTCTCCGTCGGTTTGATAAAGGGAGGGCCGGTGGCCCAGCCGTTAGGTGATATCATGTCCAAGGGTACTCCATCTATGGGTAAGAGGCAAAAGACCACCCATATTCGCTGCCGTCGCTGTGGCAGAAATTCATTTCACAAGCAAAAGGGAGTCTGTGCTTCATGTGGTTATGGAAGCACTGCTAGAATGCGCTCTTACGGCTGGTCAAAGAAGACCCACCGCCCTTGAGATTTAATTTTCCTTAGAGAAAGGCCTGTAAAGCCCCTGTCATTAGAGTAGCATGGGCGAGACAAATGTGTGGCATTATTGGTCTCGTCGGTCGTCGTGGTTATCACATCAATCAATTACTGTACGATGGACTTACTGTTCTACAACACAGAGGTCAAGATGCTGCTGGAATTATGACCGAGAATAAAGGTAAATATCATCTGCGAAAATCGAACGGATTGGTAAAGGATGTATTCTACAAGCGCCACATGCAAAATCTTCTGGGATCTATTGGAATTGGCCATGTAAGATATCCAACTGCTGGTTCATCATCCGCAGCTGAAGCCCAGCCTTTCTATGTCAACTATCCATTCGGGATATCATTGGCACACAATGGAAATCTTACCAATGCTGAACACATCAAATCATTACTTACCAATGAGCACAGAAGGCACGTCAATACAACCTCTGATTCAGAACTTTTGTTGAATTTACTTGCTATGGAGTTACATTCTAGAACCCACAATGTGGATATTGACGGAGAATTGCACGTTGATGTGAACACTATTTTCTCTGCTGTATCTGCTTTGCATAAACAAATTACAGGAGGTTATGCTTGTGTTTCCCTTATCTCAGGATATGGAATACTGGCATTTAGAGACCCTAATGGAATTAGGCCGCTCATTTTTGGAAGTCGAGAGATTGACGGAGAAACCGAATGGATAATCGCTAGCGAATCGGTTGCAATTCACGCACTTGGTTTCAGTGTCGTCAGAGATGTTGAACCGGGAGAAGCGATATTCATTACATCTAATGGCCAATTATTTTCTCAACAATGTGCCGAAGAAACCCACCATTCACCATGCATTTTCGAGCATGTATATTTCTCAAGACCTGATTCAATTATTGATGGCATATCTGTTTATCAAGCTAGACTAAATCAAGGGCAAAGGCTTGCTGAAAGAATAATTGAACAATTTCCCGATCATGATATTGATGCTGTGATACCTGTTCCAGATTCTGGTAGGTATGCTGCTCTTCAAATGGCAAGTGCATTAAATGTTGAATATAGAGAAGGATTTGTTAAAAATCGCTACATTGGAAGGACATTTATAATGCCAGGACAAGCGATGAGGAAAAAATCAGTTAGAAGAAAATTGAATGCTATTCCTCATGAATTCTCAGGCAAGAATGTACTGTTAGTAGATGATTCAATAGTTAGAGGAACTACTTCAGCTCAAATTGTAGAGATGGCTCGAGAAGTGGGTGCAAATAAGGTATATTTCGCATCTGCAGCACCTCCAGTAAGACATCCTAACGTGTATGGTATCGACATGCCAGCAGTTACCGAGTTTATCGCTAATGGGAAAACTGTAGACGAAATTGGAAATGAAATCGGTGCTGACAAATTATTCTATCAAACATTAGAAGACTTGGTTGAAGTTACAAGTATTAATGGTGAACAATCTTGGGATACCAGTTGTTTCAATGGCGAATATGTCACTGGAGATGTCACTCAAGAATACCTAGACCAGTTACAAGCCGCAAGAAATGACTCTGCCAAAGCAACCAATATCGATTCTGAAGGTAATATTGGTCTCCATAATGATGAGTGAGATGGTTTTATGCAGCAAGCATGGATTCTTCGCTATGGCGAACTAGGTCTCAAGAGTAGAGTGGTCAGAAGACAATTCCAAAGGGCACTGTCGAATAACATGGAATCATTAGCGGAGAATGCTGGTATTTCATTGATTCAAGATAGAATAAAAACAATGGAAGTTGTTACCAGCAATTCTGAAAAAGAGGATGTTGAAAGGCTATTATGTCATGTTTTAGGCGTAGTTGCTGTTGACCCTGCCAAAATAATATCCCAGACAATTGATCCAGAAACTGTAGCCAAAGCAATTCTTGAAAACGATCCGAATGTGGGGCAGAGAAGAACTTTTGGAGTCAGAACCAAAAGAGTTGGTCCAAAAGGAAAATATCGCTCTCAAGAATACAGTGGTGAGATTGGAGCTGCTCTTTGTCAGTTAGATGATTCACTTTCTGTAAACTTAACAAAACCAGATATCTGGTTTAGATTAGTTTTGGAACCAGAAAAGGTTTGGCTATTGGATAATCGACTTACATCCGCAGGAGGATTGCCACCTGGAGTCCAAGGTGATGTCTTGTGTCGCATAGATGATGAAGAATCTTTGTTATCATCATTCATGATAATGCGCAGAGGCTCTCGATTGATTCCTGTAGAGGGTTGTGATGAAGATTTACTGAACATTTTGAGGAATTGGGATCCTTATCTTGGCAGAAATTCAATTGTCAAGAATCCAAAAGGAGAGAAAAGGTTCCGTCACCCATGGGGAGTTGTGGGGCTTACAACTGAAGAAGGTGAATCGCTGATTAAAAGGCGCGAAAGTGATGTGAAAACCGTCCCTCTTTCTAGTTTAGAGCCTTTATGCGGATGGACTGAACAAGAAATTGAAGACCTCTCCAAACACATTAGAAATCCACATTTACACACAATTATGCCAAACTTGGAAGCATGGGTATCATGAATGATGGCTTTGCTCACGGTTCATGGCGCTAACGGTTCCAGTGGTTAGCAGATTCGATGCAAGTGCCAAAATAATGGCGGTATCTAGCGGTTTGAACTTATCTTATGGTCAAGAAGATGGAAAGTTGGTCATCGGCGGAAATGAATTTTCGATTTCTCCAATTACCAGCATGTATGAATTTCCTTATGGTGACCTTTTAGTTGGCACCAGTGATTCACTTATCACATTCAGAGATGGAGAGAATATCAATTCTGAAAATCATGAAACTGGGATTGAAAAGATAATTGGAAATGGTGATTATGCAGTAGCAATCGATGGTTTAGGAAGAGCGATTATTGTTGATTCCAAAGGAGATAGACACTCTATCGATGCAACATCGGTTTTGTTTGCCAAGGTTGGTCCACAAATAGCGATCGCCACCGAGTCAGGTCATGTTAGCACATACTCACAAAGTGGACAGAAGACATGGGATAGGCCGCAGAGAGGCGATGTTGGTGAGAGAATCACGGCCATAGGATGGAATCAAAACATTCTGGTTGTTGCTCGTGAGGGTCACGGATTGGTCCCTGGTGAAGAAGAAGCACTGGAAATTGAACATTGGGATTCTGGTCAACTGACAAAAAGGTTTGATGTTAGAAGAAGAGTAGTTTCCATAGATGGAAACTGGATGGGTCTTGACATGGGAGGAGTCATGCATGGAGAAGAGGTTGTAGCTGAATTACATCACCCTGCACATCTACTTATTGACCAAGGTGAATCTTGCTTGGCCGGGTCTTGGTTTCACGTTCACAAGATTACACCAAGTGGAATAAATTGGTCTGTAGAAACTCAAGGCATGGTGGAATATCTGTCCTCCAATCCTGATGGAACTGCTGTTCTAATCGCAGGAAGTGACCAAAATGATTACACTGACCCTGAGCCTGTTGTATTAATCGATTCAACGGTTGAAGGTGTTTCATTAATTGAAGAGGATACTGCAATCGATGATTGGGGAGATGCTCCTGTCATTGAGATAAATGCAGATGATTTGTATGGTGAGCAAGAATCTATTGAGGATATTGCGGGTATTTCGGCCACAACAAATTCAGACCATTCAGGCTTACTTGATGCATTGAATGATGATATCGTATCTGAGCAAATCGAAGAAGACGAAGAAGATCTAATGCTAGCTTTATCCCTAGATGCAGAAGAAATCATTGCACCTACGCCTGATGCAGGAGGAGACCAATCCCTTACTGCTAGCGAGGATGGAACTGCAATTGTTACTCTAGATGGTTCAGAAACTATCGACCCACAAGAAAGGATAATGTCTTGGTCTTGGGTTGATGATACTGGTAAGGAAATCGCTGATTCTCCAACTGTCAGAGTACGTCTAAACAAAGGAAACCATCGTCTTGAATTACGAATCAAAGATAAAGATGGACGTTGGGCATCTGATTCTATAGATATTAGGATTGATTGAGATGGTTTCGTCACCAATTATTTCTCACTTCTTTGTCACCACTTTACAGCAAAGATGTAGCATTGTCACAAATCCCAAAAACGGCGAGACTGTAATAATTGATGGTGGAGGAGATTCTGAAAGAATAATCCAATGGATTGATTCAAAAATTGGCGAGCCTGACTATCAAATTGGAAAGTTTGAGGGAGATAGAAAGGTTGTAGCACTAATCAATACTCATGCTCACTTTGATCATAGCGGACACATTCCTTACTTGAAAGAGCATTACCAATTGGATTGGTGGTTACACGAAGATGACTTCTTTTTACAGAGCTTAGCACAAGAGTCTGGAAAGCGTTGGGGCTTTTCATTACCTGAGCCTGCTATTGCTGAAAACACATGGAAGCATAACGATAAACACGTTTTTGCAGGAATGGAATTCGAAATTTTACACACCCCTGGCCATACCTTAGGAGGGTGTTGTCTGAGATTGATAGTTGATGATGGTCCAGATCACTTATTTGCGGGAGATACACTATTTCAAGGCTCAATTGGCCGAACAGACCTTCCAAATTCAGGAGGTAATCTAGACTTACTTCTGAAAATGATTAGAGAAAGGTTGTGGCCATTATCGGAAGATACTATCGTTCATCCAGGCCATGGTCCACTAACTACAATTGGTGAAGAAAAAAGAACAAACCCATTCCTAAACGATGGTTTCAGAGGCCGTGGTGCTTGGCTATAATCAAGACATCATCGATGATAGAGCGGACTCCAATACAGGTAATGCCTCTTCCCATGTCGCTACAATTCCATAATCCGCATGAGCGAAAATTGGCGCATCTGCATCTTTGTTTACTGCGACGATGTACTTTGAAGAACGCATTCCTGCTAGGTGTTGAATAGCACCAGAAATACCGACTGCAATGTACAAATTAGGATTGACAGTTTTTCCGGTCTGTCCAACTTGCATTGAGTGAGGGATTTCGTCCCAAGTGTCAACTGCCGCTCTCGATGCTCCAACTGCAGCACCCAAAACATCAGCTATCTTCTCCAAATGAGAGAAATTGTCAGGACTTCCCATTCCTCTTCCACCTGAGATGATGATGTTTGCTTCAGAAACATCTAACCTAGTGGATGCCCTAGCGATTATCTCCTTGACTGCAGTAGATACATCGCCTGATTGGTCTACAACTGAAACGTTTGCAGCACTGGAAGAAGCCGCAGGGAACACATTTGCCCTTACAGATATGGCTGCATCACCAGATAATGCAACTGTTTGCATAGCTTTACCAGAATAAATTGGGCTTGTAAGATTCATTCCATCGATGGAAACAACATCTTGAACCACTGAGATTTGCCTTCTAGCAGCAACTCTGGCTGCTACATCCTTGGATTGAGGAGTTGCTGCGGCGATGATTATTCCAGACGGTGATGCTGCATCGATTGCTGCAGCCCAA
Organism: Candidatus Poseidoniales archaeon; assembly: GCA_003602415.1. Classification (GTDB taxonomy): domain Archaea; phylum Thermoplasmatota; class Poseidoniia; order Poseidoniales; family Poseidoniaceae; genus MGIIa-K1. The sequence goes on from QQSK01000002.1 coordinate 142,955, forward strand.
GAGGAAGCATCGTAATTAGCAAAGCAATCGCCTTTAACTGCGATTGTTCGGCTAACTCCTTCGTATCCTGCCCCATCTGCTAAAGATGGATCAACACATGGAACAACAACTGTTGGAGATGTTCCCAAAGCGATTGCTGCACTGACTAATTCTGCTGTTACAGGAGCAACTGCTCCTTTGCTAATTTCTGCGATAATAATACTTTCAGACATCTTAATCACCTCAAATTACGTTTGCTTCATCCCTCAATAATTTGGCTACTTCCTCTGCTGAAGCGCCACCATCGAACTTCTTTCCTGCAGGTTTTGCAGGAGGCGGAGTTTGTGAAACAATAGTCACTGAAGAAGAAGGAGCACTGGCTGAAACCACATTGACCTGTGCTCTTTTTGCCATCATTATACCTTTGACGTTAGGCTTTCGAACCTTGACATTACCTTTGTCACACGAAATTACTGCGTTACCTGAAACTGAAATCATTGCCTGCCCGTTTTCTACTGGAGAGGTCACGGTTAATCCTCCATCAAAGGATGCATCGGTGATGTTTGAAACGCTAGCCCATCCAAGTCTTTCTGCGATTCCAGGACCTGTTGAACCGGCACCAGTGTCTGCTGCAGTCTTACCACAGTAAACATACTCAGCACCAAGGTCTGTGATTGCTTGAGAAAGTGCAGATTGGATAGAATTGGAGTCCATTTCTGACCATGAGTCATCCCAAACTCTAACGATTTCATCTACTCCGATTGCCTTTGCATCTTTGAGAATCTTATCTGCTTCTGCAGGACCCAATGTTAGAGCAGTGACGCTTCCACCATTTGCTTCCTTGTGTTGCAAAGCGGTTTCAATAGCGAACTCATCATATGGACTGATTACCCACTTGACAGCTGACAAATCTACTCTGTCACCGTTGACAACTATTCTTGCATTGGTATCTGGAACTCTCTTTACTAGAACCACAATATTTGGCATTTGATTCACCCAACCCCCTTGGGGGTTGCTCTTGCGACAAAAACCCCGTTGATGAACCTTGTCTAATCACTTGGTGAGTTGAGTCACCCGTTCCAAAGTCTCAGGATTTGATTCAAAGTAGGTCTCAACCGCCTCTAAACCTCTTGAAACTCCAGCCGCAACGCCCATCTTAGCATCGAATGGATGTAAAGTACCATCTGCAACTGCTGATTTGAAAGATTCAAGATCTGTCCAAGTACTAGGTTCACCGAATTCTGGTTTTGGAGTAACAACTACTTCACCAAATTCTGGCAAAATGATGTGTTGAATCAATTCGTACACTGGAGATTCTGGTTGTTCAGGGTCTAGAAACGCCTTTCGCATCTTCTTAGCTAATTTCTTGGAATCATCATGAAGAAGTATTGCTCCATTAGGATCGGACTTACTCATTTTGTGATCGAATGATTCCATTCTAGCACCTGAAGATTTCAATCCAGAAATAATTGGGGTATGAAGACAAGTTGCCTTGTACCAGCCCCATCTGTCTGCTACATCACGCATGTACATGTGCGCTTTTCGTTGGTCCATTCCACCAATTGCAACATCAATATTCATCTCAAAAATATCCGCCGCCTGTAAAGCAGGATAGAAAAATCGAGACAAGTCACCATCTGAAGAATCTTCATCTCGGCCCATAATCGAGAAAGTTCTGCGAACTCTAGCCAAACTCATATTCTTTGAACATCTCAAAACTCTAGCCCAATAATCTCCAGAATCCATTATGCTAGAAGCCCAAACAAAGCGTAACTGACCTGCGCCATCTCCTTCTGGGGGATTTCCTAACAATACTCTGAAAGTCTCTTCCATATATCTTGCAGTGGTTTGAATATCATCCATTTCACCATTGAACTTGTCATTGACCCAAGCATGCCAATCTGCTAAGAAAATTAGTACATTTGCATCAGCATCTAACATTCTTTTCAGTTGTAGTGACAAAACTTTCCAACCGATGTGTGCTTTACCAGACGGTTCAAATCCAACATAACATCGAATAATTCCATCGCCACCAGCAGATGTACCATCTGCTAAACAATTCACAAGATGGTCTATTCCTACTGATTCATCAACATCATCAATCATCAATTTTAGACGATTCAATGAGGCTTCATCGAGTTCTGCAACTCTGGGGCATCTCTCGACGAGTGAATCCATTTAATCGCCTCATTCAAAGTAGGTCATTCAATTTCTTGACCTTTCCTTCTGAAGGGGCATTACCCGCTTCTATCATCTTCTCGAGTTCAGCGATCATTGAATGTGCTGTATCGATTGTTTCTTGAGAAATATTGCTGCTCATCTCCATGGATTTATGAGCCATTTTGATTGCTGAACGAGCTTTGGAGAATTTTTTAGCTTGTTCTTTGGCTTTGTCTCCTCTTTGCTTGCTGTTGTATCCAGTTGCCTTATCTAAGAAACCTGACCACCTAACACGAGATTCCATCGCCTGTTCTCTGCCGCCGTCTTTTGAAAGGAAATCGGATAACTCATCGCCTTTCATTTGCTCAACATCGACTAATAATTTGCCGTCATCGGTATATTCTGCCTTAACGTTGGTAAGGATAGCGAAGGATGCTGTGAAAACTCCATCTGCGTCAACTACAACATCGTTGAAGTGCTCAGTTGCTAACTTTGCAAGACCTGCATTGCCGCCCATTGATTTAATCATTCCACGCTTTACTTCGAATCGCTCCATATGTTTGCCACTCCCAATTAGGAAATAAGGACTACCGTTCATTGGCGGTATCAAAGCGGGGCCTTTTTGGTGAATACTCGCTCGCCGATATATGCGCAGGCTGGGTCTTTTTCTCTGTATCCTATTGCTAATGCCTGTTGCTGGGTCTGCTCCAGATGCTACTGTTGAAGTGAAAATTGAGAGAAAGTTAGCAGATTTTGATTTGGGAATCAACGGAGGAGAAGCCTCTCCCAATGGCTCATCTGTACTTATTTACGGTCATGACGGATATGCTCATCTTCTTTCTGCAGAAAATGCAGATATGGAATCCGCAGATATTCGATTAGAAAATGAAACCACGAATCATTTGAATGATGTAACTTGGCATCCAGGCGGCAAGAGTGCTCTATTGGTAGGTGACTCCGGTACTGTGTTGAGATTTAATTCCACAAATTATGCATTAGGCGAGGCTCAAGGAGCGGTTGCAATATCGAATGAAGACATCAATGCAATTCAATTCACACCGGGTTCATCTGTTGCATACCTTGGAACAGATGATGGACAAATATGGAAGTATTACGCAGATACATTTACTATGCTAAATAACGAAGCAAGTTCCAGAATTACAGATATTGATTGTATGAAGAATGAAAATATCTGCTTAGTCGCTACACTAAATGATGGAATAGCGATTATTGATCAGGCTGATTCGATAACTTGGATTCCAAATACCAGATTCCACACATGGGTAGGAATTGGTTGTGAAGACCCAACTATGAATTCATGCACAGGATTTGCTAGTGGCCTAAAAGCTGCTCAAATCAAAATCGATGTAATCGATTCCTCAAAAACCGAACTTGGAGAAATCATAGTTCTAGGTCAATTAGAAGGAGATGTAATCGCAGATAACTCTGCAACTGAATCCTCATCCCTTCTCGCCCTTGGGCCTTTAGGAATGGTTAGATGGAACCAATACTCACTGGATGCATTCCTAATGTTTTCAAATCTGAATGCATCTGAAGAAGATATTCTACTTAGTGGAGATAGTTACGCAATGGCTTGGGAGAATTCTAAAAATTCAGGATTCCTGATTACAAGCCAAGGAAGAGTTGTTTCTTTCGAACCTGCTAGTGAAGATGCAGGGGATGAATTCCCTGAATTCTTAGCGTATCTTCTGGTCGTATGTGTGTTTGGAGTCTTCTTTGGACTAATCTACTGGAATAGTCCTTGGTTGCAACGGAAATATGCTAAGTTGACTGGCCGTAATAAGTAAAGTGAGCAAGAACTCCCTAACCTTCATGAGTCTCAGGCTATCGCCAGTAAATATGGAGCCATTCGAGGGAATCGACTTCTACGATCTCGAATCGTTGTTGACTGAAGAAGAAATCATGATTCGCGACATGGTTCGTGAATGGGTAGATGAAGAAGTTCTTCCAAAAATCGAGCATGCTTGTGCTGAAGGAGTATTCCCAGATGAATGGAGAGTTGCTTTAGGAGAGATGGGAGTTCTAGGAGCTCCATTGAAGGGCTATGGCTGCCCAGGATTATCCTACGTAGCATACGGCCTAATCTGTCAAGAATTGGAGCGTGGAGACTCCGGACTACGTTCATTTGCAAGTGTTCAAGGTTCTCTAGCAATGTATCCAATTTGGGATTTCGGAAGTGAAGAACAAAAGGAATACTATCTACCAAAAATGGCATCTGGTGAATGGATTGGTTGCTTTGGCCTAACCGAGCCGGATTACGGTTCAAATCCAGGAGATATGATTACCAAGGCAGAAGATATGGGTGACCATTACTTGCTAAATGGAGCAAAAATGTGGATTACAAATGGTACAATTGCTGACATTGCAGTTGTTTGGGCCAAACTTGATGGCGTAATCCGTGGATTCATTGTTGAGAAAGGAGATGAAGGATTCAGCGCACCAGAAATGAAAGGAAAGCATTCCTTGAAAGCAAGTGTAACCAGTGAACTGGTATTCCAAGATTGTAAGATCCCTAAGGACAGAATGCTTCCCGATGTAAAAGGGTTAAGAGGTCCATTTTCATGCTTAAACAATGCTAGATTCGGAATTTCATGGGGAGCATTGGGCTCTGCAATGGCTTGTTTCCACTCTGCAAAAACATACGCATTATCTAGAATTCAATTCGGAGTACCAATAGCATCTTACCAACTTGTTCAAAACAAGTTAGCTTGGATGTTGAGAGAGATCACTAAGGGTCAACTGCTAGCATACCATCTAGGTAGAAAGAAGGATGATGGAACCTGGTTTAATGAACAAATCAGCCTCGCAAAAATGAACAATGTCGATATTGCATTGGAGATTGCTAGAGTTGCTAGAGATATTCATGGGGCTAATGGAATTCTTGACGAATATCCAGTAATGAGACATATGGCAAATCTTGAATCTGTCAAGACCTATGAAGGAACACATGACATTCACAACCTAATTCTAGGTAGATATATCACTGGAATCCAAGCGTTTACTCGAAATTGAAATCATGGACCAGTCCAAGTTTTACAATGTTCATAGGTAGAACTGTTCAGTGCGTTTTGCCACGTTCTTAATGGCTCGACATTTTTGCCGTCAGACCATTCTCCCATGTAGCGCAAATCTGATGAATCCACAAGTTGAGATTTTGCATTTATTTCCGATTGTAAATCTCCAGTGGTTCTCGAAACCAGCCAATCAGCTTGAGATGCTACCCTTCGATAAAAGCCCCAATCTGCTAATGAGTCATGGGTTTCAGTTGCCTGAATATAGTGAGTTGCGACCAACCTTGGGAATCCATATCTATCACTTGGAACTTCAATGAATAGGGCTTTATCGCCCAGTAGTGCTTGATGATGAACTCCAAAGCAATCATTCACACTCATATCGTCCTCACTGATTACAACGTGTGCCATGAATTCTTCAGGAAACCCTGTTGTATCTATCTGCAAATGTTCCTGAACAGGTCTTGCATAAGGTGCTTCTAAATCTACGAATAATGATTCACTACCCCATCCTTTAGACATAGACCAATCTAATGCCAATAAAGCATATCCTGCACCTAAACTATGACCTCCAACCATCAAATGATCAGGATTTACATTTGCAGGCAGCAAGGTAACCATGTACTCAAGTGCTGCATCTATAGCAACTGCTCTAGGTAAGTGAAACGGATGATTAGACATTCCTGCTTCTTCATGTAACTCATATGAATCATAGCCCGGAGGCATTACATCGGAGGGATATTGAATAAATGCCACAGCCATTCCCCTCGAAGATAATTCTTCTACCCAATCGACATATGATTCGAAAAACGGATTTGCAAAACCATGCAAAATTATTGCAAGGGGCATTTCATGCTCAACATTTTTCGGGATTGATAAATAAACAGAAAAGACCACGTCTTCTTCATAATCACCTTGAATACTCGAAACTTCTTCTGGCATTGGAAATTCATAGGCAGTAGTAATAACATCATATTGACCATCTGAGAGTTCTAATTCAGGAGGCGAGGGCAGCATACCTGCCATAGCGGTTAATCCGGGGGAAATCAACCATACTGCAAAAGCTACTAGAACCAAGTGAAACGATTCACTAAAACGAGATTCACTCGGCTTGAATGGATTTTTTGGCAACCCGCCAGCGACCAGTAAAGAACATAGTAGAACAATTGCAATTGTTGTAGGCAGTAAAACGAATGCATCTCTAAGATATGCAAGGTTAAGCAATGAATAGATCAATAATAATCCAAAAGATATTCCAATCAAAATTGTTGCAATAATCTTCTGAATTTTTGAGGAGTTGTTTGCTTTGATAATGATAAAGGGTAGAATCACCAAAAATAATGCAAATACCTCAGTTCTCCAATCTCTAAGAAAATATGTGACATCAAGTGCCCTATTGGCCATTGGCCAGAGTGCACTAGCGATATCTCGACCCATGGCTAACAATATCACAGGCTCCAGTAGTGATAGAGTAAATCCGGCCAGAAATAGCAGTACTAGATTACGCTTGGATGGTACATCCATCCTAAATCACCTCCCTCAAACATCAGGTAGTAGTCCGATTTTTGAGAAGCCAGTCCACAGTGGATTCAACCAACCAGGTATGAATCTGTGCCTAAGATAAACCGCAGCTGCTAAAGATAATTTTTGCAACTTGTTCAGTTTGACTCTCTTTGTAAACACATCACCCTGTTGCCTTTCGATTTGCTTCAATATCTTATCATAAAACGCAATCATGGCTGCTGGAGAGTATCTTGTTCTTCTAGGAAGTAATGGCAATAATTGCTTTGCCTCTTCTAAGTAAGTTCTTGCTCTCTTAGCATAATGATGAACGTAAGGTTCCCAAGTTGAATTCAAGACTACATCTCCATTCAGTTCAGGCTCGCTAATTCCATTTGCTTCTAATTCATTTAGAGGAAGGTATACTCTGTTTCTTTGGATGTCTTCTCCAACATCACGAAGAACGTTGGTCAATTGCATGAAAATTCCCCATGATTCTGCAAACTTCTTTGCTCTTGGGTCATCATATCCATAAATCTCAATGCACATCAAGCCAACAACTGAAGCTACTCTGTAACAGTACACATACAACTCATCAAATGTGCGATATCTGTTGTTGTAAAGATCATCTTCCATACCGGTAATTAGGTCATCGAACACCTTTCTTGGGATGTTGTATCTCTTGACAGTATCCTTCAAAGCCAAAAATACTGGGTCTGTGCTACTTGTTTCTGAATAGCAAGTTGAAAGTTTCTTTCTGAAGAAGAATAGTTGGGTAATCTTTTCCAAATATAGGTCCTCTTGTAGGATTGTGTCTTTATTCTGTAAAGATTCTAATTCGTTGCGATAAGCAACCGCTTCTGGATCCATTTCACCTTTGGAGCCTGGGAATCTGTCTTGCCAATCTCCATCTGCGATATCGTCAGCTCTACGGCAGAATGCATAAACAGCGCACATGGCCATTCTTTGCTCATCTGGCAAATATTTGAATGAATGATAGAAATTTCCAGCCTCTCTCATGGTCAACTCTTCACAATATGAGTAAGCCAATTTTAGCAACTCTACTGGAGGATCTCTTGCCCAAATTGGAGCGTCTAGATGATGGAAAGGGTCGATTAATTCATCTTGCTCTCCAACAATACCAATGAATGCTGCACCTTCTCTGAGTGCTTCCATTGCAGTTAGGCTAACTGCCTTTACAGCGTCTGCAGTCAAATTAACTGCAGCACGTAATCTTTCAGCAGCAGTCATGCTTTCTTTTTTGACACCAACCTCTTTCGAAGCGCCTCCCTTCAACGGGAATAGCAAGTCGAGGGGTTTGCGGCGCTCTAGCATGTCGCTCAACCTATCTGGTTTCATCATCACTTATCAGTGTGAGGGTATCTTGCACCTTACGCCCTACGGGCGAGATATTCTTTGGCAAATATAATTCAAGCGTCTTTATTCTTCTCTAATAAGCGCTTAACTCCACCAGGAATAATCAATGCTCGCAATAGTTTTCGAGCGTAAGATTTGATTTCATCTCTAGTAACTTTGATTCTGTCGCGTGAGTTTAGGATATTTCCTGTCCTAAGCAAAGTAACTGTTCTCTGACCAATCAGTACAGGTAGCATGGTTGAGGCTTTCAATCTAAATTGGCTTTCTGGCAGCATTCGAATATACTCTACGGCTGCATCAAGATGTTCATTTGTAATATCCAAGTATTCGTCATACAGAGGTCTAAATTTGTCAATATTTGAATGGTCTAGCAAATCTTCAGGCTTCAAACCATGCCTTTCCAATGCTTTACCAGGGATATAACATCGTCCAAAACGTAAATCCTCAGGTATGTCTCGAAGAATATTGATCATCTGAAGGGCTTTACCGAATCTTATCCCCTTAAGGAAAAATTCTTCTTCCTTTTCAGGAGGAAGTGAAATGATATGAGCCAATGACATTTTACTCCAAAATACACCTACACATCCCGCTACCCTGAAGGTATAATCATCCAATTGTTCATTGGATTCTAGTGATGAGATTTTATCGCCTTCGTTCGCTGGCCCAAATCGCTCTAAATCGAGTACTTGCCCTGCTACAATAATGTCCAAACATTCGAGAATTCTTTGATTATCAGCTTCATCATAAACTTCTAGTCCAGCCAATACATCCTGAACATTTCTCAATAATTCTGCCTCATTTTGATTTTTCTGAATATCTGCCAATTCGGAAAAATCTGGTAAATCTGTAGAACGTCCTTGTGCAACATCATTGTACTTACGAAGTTTTTCAAGAAGAAATTCTGTTTCTCCGTGTTTTGAGTCTGCAATAGTATCTGCTACTCTAGCTAATAGATACAGCAAGCCGATTTGTCCTCTTATTTTCTTTGGAAGATATTTCAAAGTAGGATAAAATGAACGAGATGTTGATTCCAAAAGTGAGTCTATTTTCTTGTTGATTAGAACTCCCATGGCCGTACCCAACCTTGGGGAAATGTACTCCTCTCTTGATTTTGTGGTATGGCTGATGATGATTAGAGACAAAATTGTATAATTTTGTAAATCAAACAAAATATGTATCTGGAAATAAAATTGAAACCCAACCTATGAATGAATTGACACTTTTTGATAGCAAGGGTTTATTTTGAATCAACTCAGCCCACGCATGAGGGGATTAGTGTGCAGTGCGGCTCTTGTGTTGAAGAGATTCCTGATGACAGCATATTTTGTCCCGAATGCGGCGCACGTCAAGAGATGAGTCGAGCCGGTGGATTACCTGGAGTTGGCGCTGTTGGTTTAGGTGGTCAAGAGGTCAGTGGCAACCGAAATTTCGGAGTCGTTTCCGGTGAAGCCGTGATGAATCAAAACATGGGTCAAGGTATGCCAGGTCAAGGTATGCCTCCAGGAATGATGCCGGACATTATGGGCCAAATCGCTCAAAATATTCCAGGGATGCCCGTTCAAGGCATGCCACCTGCTGGAATTCCGCCAGCAGGAATACCTCAAACAAATGTCACTCCATTACCAAATCAAGCGCCTCCACCAAACATCGGTGGAGCAAGAGGAGATATGCCTCCTGCTGTGAAAGGACCTTCATTGGCAAGTGGAGCCGGACCAAATAATCAGATTACTGGTCAAAACAATCCAGCCGGAGGATTGGCAATCTCCAACAATCCATCACTATCTCCAACCGATGCAATGGTAAACAGAATTGCTGAGGCAGAAAGAGCTGTCAAAAACGAGCGCAGAAGTCAATGGTTACAAATGAACCAAGAGTCTGCTGCCAATGTTCTGTCATCTATTGGAGGAGAACTCCCCTCACACCTCAAGAGTTCTGGTGATGAAGCAAACGCTGCTGAATTTTTGGCAAATGCTATTGGAACTGGTAAAGACGAAGTTGGAAATGAAGCTCTTTATCGAAGAATGTCCGAAGTAGCAGTTCGAAGAGTTGCACGTAAGCGAGGAGTTGCTGTAGAAACACCGCAGATCAAAGCAGAAAATGGCGTTCTAACAGTCAATGTCACCTATGTCGATGATGGAAGAGTTCTAGATACCCCTGAAGATTTATCTTCGGCTTTCGAACATGCAATTTCTACCGAAGTTGCGCTCAAAGGATTGGATACTATTGTTGAGATCAACCTATTCCGTTCTAAAGATGGCTCCATAGATAAAATTGGAGGCGAAGCAAGCAGCGAGGTATCCGCTTCAGAAAGCGATGAGGAAATGTTTGCTTGTGAAGTGTGTGACGGTTTGGTGAAAGAATCTGATAACGAATGCCCACATTGTGGAGCTCTATTCGAAGATGAGGAAGATGATGCTCCTAGCGGCGGACCACCTAGTAGAGGAGGACCACCAGGACCTTCTCGTGGCGGACCTCCCGGGCCTTCTCGTGGCGGACCACCTGGACCTTCTCGTGGCGGACCTCCTGGACCTTCTCGTGGTGGACCACCAAAGAAGAGTGGACCTCCTGGACCTTCTCGTGGTGGACCACCAAAGAAGAGTGGACCTCCTGGGCCTTCTCGTGGCGGACCACCAAAGAAGAGTGGGCCTCCTGGCGGAGGACCTCCGAAGAGAGGAGGACCACCTGGCGGAGGACCTCCAAAGAAAAGCGGACCTCCTGGCGGTGGACCTGGTGGACCAAAACGTGGACCTCCTAGTGGAGGACCTAGCGGTGGACCTCCTAAGCGCGGTGGACCACCGGGTGGACCAAAACGTGGACCACCGAAATGATTCTATCGAGGATTATCTTAATCCTGCTTTCTTTAGACTCTCTAACAATACTTGTCCTAATTCACTAGGATCTCTTGCACAAGCAATACCTGCTGCTTCAAATGCTTCGAATTTCTCTTCTGCAGTACCTTTGCCGCCAGAAATGATCGCACCAGCGTGACCCATTCTCTTGCCAGGTGGTGCAGTAGCGCCTGCTACGAAACCAACAATTGGCTTGCTACAGTTTTGCTTTGCCCATGCTGCTGCTTCTTGCTCTGCATTACCGCCAATTTCACCAATCATCACAATTGCTTCAGTTTGTGGATCGTTCTCGAATGCTTCAAGGCATTCAATGAATCCTGTTCCATTCACAGGGTCTCCGCCGATTCCAATGCATGTAGATTGGCCTTCATCGATACTCATTGTTTGGGCAACTGCTTCGTATGTCAAAGTACCAGACTTAGAGACAATACCAATTCTTCCCTTTGCATGAATATGGCCAGGCATGATTCCTAGTTTAGCGCCACCTGTTTGCCCAGGAGTGATAATACCGGGACAATTTGGGCCAATCAATCTGACATTTGCTCGGTTAGCAACATATGCTGCAGCATTAACCATGTCTAAGGTAGGAATTCCTTCTGTGATACAGACAATGACTCCCTCACCTTTTACGGTCTCGAAAGCGTTTGCTGCTTCAATAATAGCTTCTCCAGCAAATGGTGGAGGAACATAAATCACAGTAGCATCTGCATCTGTTTCTGTAATTGCTTCAATCATGCTATTGAATACTGGAACGCCAAGAACTTCTTGACCACCTTTTCCAGGAGTTACTCCTCCAACAAGATTGGTTCCGTATTCAACCATCTTTCCAGCATGGAACATTCCTTGCTTTCCTGTTATTCCTTGAACCAATACCTTTGCATCTTCGTTAATCCAAATTGCCATTTCACTCACCGCCTCCAATTAGTGATACTATTTTTTGTGCGCCTTCTGCTAGATCATCGGCAGGATGAATGTTCAGGTCGGAAGCAGCAAGAATAGCCTTGCCCTCTTCTACGTTAGTACCTGCTAACCTAACTACTAGTGGCACATCTAATCCTAGGGATTGAGTCGCTCCAATCACACCTCTAGCAATAATATCACAACGCATAATTCCGCCAAAAATGTTCACCAAAATACCCTTTACATTAGGGTCCTCTAGAATTATTGAGAATGCTGTTTTGACTTGTTCTTCATCTGCGCCACCGCCTACATCAAGGAAATTTGCAGGCTCTCCTCCATACAATTTGATGACATCCATGGTAGCCATAGCCAAACCGGCTCCATTGACTAAACAACCGATATTACCATCCAACTTGACATAGGAAAGACCGGTCTCTTTAGCCCTGATTTCTACGTCTTCTTCTTCGGTCAGATCTCTTAGTTCAGTCCATTCCTTATGCCTAAACTCAGCGTTTTCGTCGAAACTGATTTTTGAATCTAGTGCAACGATTTCATCATCCTCGGTTTTGACCAATGGATTGATTTCTACCATTGCACAATCCTGTTGAACAAACATATCATACATCTTACCCAACATTTTGTAGAACGATTTTAGAGCTGCACCAGACAAACCTAATGCCATTCCCAAGTCTCTCTTCTGGAACCCAAGTAATCCTGCATTAGGGTCGACGTTAATCTTGTGAATTTTTTCGGGAGTGTTGTGAGCAACATCTTCAATATCCATTCCTCCTTCTGTAGAAGCCATTATCAGAACTGATTTTTCCTCTCTATCAACTAGAAGTGCCAGATAGTACTCATGAGCAATTGCACATCCAGATTCAATATACAAATTGTTGACTATCTTCCCCTCATCACCGGTTTGAATTGTAACCAACAGATTTCCTAGAATGTTAGTTGCGTAAGTTTCGACTTCATCTTTTGAAAACGCAATCTTAACTCCGCCTTGCATTACTTCTTCTCTGGTTTGAGGGTCGTACATTGTACCCTTACCTCTACCACCTGCATGAATTTGACTTTTCACGGCTACAACCTTTGAACCTAAGGAATCATAGGCAGCTAAAGCTTCACTAACACTGGTACAGTGCACACCTTCTAGAACAGGTACTCCTGCATCTTTCAACAGTGCTTTCCCTTGGTACTCATGGATATTCATTACTCTCTCCAACCCCCCCGACCAAAAGACGCACCTTCAATGATGCGATAGAGAGATTAGATTTCGCGATGCGTTCAATAGCCGTATGCTAGTCGCACAAATCATGCAGGTAGTCGTTTTAGCGGGTGGCATCGGTTCTAGGATGCGTCCTTGGACCAATGATGTGCCAAAACCACTTCTACCAATGCTGGATGCCACTTTGTTGGAAAGGGTAGTCGAGGGAGTTCCTTCAGAATTAGTTGACGAAGTTATTGTTGCTGGAGGATACAAAGTCGATATGATTAGAGATTATTTCAAAAAAACAGATGTCGACTTCGATGTCCGAATTGTTCCAGAAGATGAGCCTCTTGGAACTGGAGGAGCATTAGGAAATTGTAGAGATATAATTTCAGGAAGATTTGCTTGCTTTAATGGAGATATTGTCTCATCGTTGGACGTAGGACCCATGCTTGAGCAGCATTCATCCATGAATGTCAAAGGAACATTGGCCCTTTGGGAAGTTGAAGATCCAACTAGATTTGGTATTGTAGGAATAGATAATGCAAGAAAGGTCACTCAGTTCAAAGAAAAACCGAAACCAGAAGAGGTATTCTCAAACCTAATCAACGCTGGTTCTTATTTGTTGGAAGATGATGTTTTTGATATTATGCCGAAGCATAAGCACAGTCTAGAAAGAGATGTATTTCCTGTTTTAGCTGAAGAAGGCAGTCTTGCAGGATATCCATTTGAGGGATACTTTATCGATGCTGGAACACCTTCTAGTTGGCATGAAGGAGTGCTGAGGTGTATTTCTGAAAAAAGATACACTACAGGCTCAGTTTCTCAAGGCTCCTGGCACCAAGGAAAAACTACCATCGCCCGTAATTCAATGGTTCAACGAGGATGTATCGTGGCAGGAGAGGTTAGTGATTCTACACTGCTTAGAGGTGCAAGAATTGAATCCGGAGCAATTGTTTCAAATTGTCTTATTGGAGAAGATGCAGTAATTAGTAGAGACGCACGACTGGATGGTGTAATTGTAGGTCACAGGACCACGGTCCCGGAAGGTCATAAACAAAGTGAAGGTACGATTTGAAGCGCAGTTTCCAAAAAGGAGGTCCCAAGTCGGGTACCATGGATGCACCGTTAATCGTTGTCAACTTCAAGACATATTCTACTGCTATGGCAAATGCTGCTGAAGAATTAGGCCAAAAAATGGCTTCCGTAATCACCGATGCAAGGATGGTTGCTGTTGCAAGTGCTTTTGATTTGTCTAGTGTGAGTTCAATCAAGGGACTAGAAGTTTGGTCTCAGCATTTAGATCCTGTTGGCCAAGGCTCACACACAGGGTGGCTAGAACCTGAGACTGCAATTGCAAGAGGGGCAACGGGAACTATCATCAATCATGCCGAACACAAAGTCTCTATAGAACATGTTTCTACTCTCATGGAAATGCTTCCTGAAGGATTCCCCATATGTGCTTGTGCAGCGGATGTTGATGAAGCCAGAGCATTAGCAAAATTAGGTCCTACGTTCATTGCGGTTGAGCCTCCTGAATTGATCGGTGGTGATATTTCGGTGACTACTGCTGACCCATCAATTGTTAGTGATACCGTTGCCGTCGTCAAAGAAGTTAATCCAAATGTTAGGGTCCTTTGTGGCGCAGGAGTCAAAAATGGCCAAGATGTTGCTACCGCTATTAAACTCGGAGCAGAAGGAGTGCTACTGGCAAGTGGAGTAACCAAAGCAAATGATATTCCTAGCGTATTGAATGACTTGGTTTCACTGCTTTGAATATTTATATTCCAGCCTAACTATTATATGTTCATAGGTTAATGTATATTCATGGCAAAAAGGGGTGGACTTGGGAGTGGAGGTACTCCTGAGAGTGTATTCATTCAGCCAGATGAGTCGCCAAAAAAAGAACCACATCATTGTCAATTTGATGACTGCACAAAACCGAGAAGAGGCTACCACAAATTCTGCAGAGAACACAAAGTGATTGGGACGATAATATCAGGTAAAATCGCTCGGGAAAAGGCTATTGCGAAGATTGCTGAAAGAGACGGATTAGATCAAATAACTGAGACAAATCCTTCTCATTCATCATCAAAAACTAATAATTCATCATCTATTTACATAGATCAAGCGCAAGATAATACGTTTTTTTTCGGGGCTGCAATATTTTTTATTTTGTTGACCACTCTTCTTGTTGATGGACCATCATCTGCAAAATCAGAAGAGATTTATTACGCTGCTTGCCTAGCTTTACCAATTTGTTGCACAATGATAGCATCTGCGATTAAAGAGCCATTAACGAAAATAATTGTGATGTCGTTCCTTATTCCAATCACTATATTTTTGATGATTAGCCTA
This sequence comes from Candidatus Poseidoniales archaeon, assembly GCA_003602415.1. Taxonomy (GTDB): domain Archaea; phylum Thermoplasmatota; class Poseidoniia; order Poseidoniales; family Poseidoniaceae; genus MGIIa-K1. The sequence goes on from QQSK01000002.1 coordinate 158,320, forward strand.
TTCTTTACTGCGTTATTTGCCTCAGCTGGTGGAGGAGGGTGTTACGGAGTGTGTGGACTTTCGGGCTGGGGCGGTCCGTAACTAAATCCGTTTCACTGAAGATTTGGCCATCTCTAGAGCCGATTGAATCAAAGAGGCTCTTTCTAAATCTTCACCGCCTGGGCAGTTATCTCTATGTCCACAATTCAGGCAATGTCTCTTGTTTTTAGCCAATGGGATTTGAGATAAATCGCATGCAGGTCCTAATCTATTGTATAAATCAGACATAGCAGATAAATCATTCAAAATCATAGATTTAGAATCTGAAACTAATCTCTTATTGCATCTTTCAGACCTAAGATTCCATCTACCTCTATTCCAATACAAATTTTCTACAATATATCTCTCAGCAGTTGCAGGGAAACTTTGTTGATTCATAGCCCAAAGTACCATTGACATATTCTCTAATCTACGATCTTCACCAGGATTTGCTATACCTTGAACTGTAAATCTAAGCAAATGACAAGTCTGGCCACTATACCATACAATATCTGGAGAAATATGCAAATAAAAATCATCTATTTTGGTCTTGTTTAACCTAGAAAATGTAAACCATCTCGTTATTTTCCCTTGCAAAATCTCCCTAAAGGGAGACCTGATGAATATAGATTCATATCTTTTACAACAAATCTCAGCCAACCGATCTATCTCTTTATCTGAAATCTTCTTTCTGAGACTACTTGTTTTGCCGCTTCTGGTTTCTATGACATCCAACACTGCCTTTTGTCTAAGCAAAGCACCAACAATGCGATTCCTTATTTTCGAAAGTACATCATTTTCAATCCAGGTCCTATTTGCTGAAAATGCATCTAAACGATCAATCACTACTCCACGTAGAGTTCTCTGCATAATTCTCCATGGTGAAGACCAATCTGAGATATTTTGTAGATGACGATTAAATCCTCCTTGCTTCTTGGCAAATCCATATTTCAAAATCCATGCTCTTGGACATCTATTCATCAATGTTCTTCGGCTTACAGACCACGAATTTGGTTTGTTGGCCCATTGTATCCTATTTTCTTTCATCAAATATCTGGGTTAACCTCAATGGTTGTCAATGCTTTGTATGCTATAACATCACAAACAACATAATTAACATCAATGGAAAGCAGAATTTGTGAGATCTAAAAAGAAGTGCCCTGAGTGTGAATCTACGGATGTTTCTATCCATATAAAACGTCAGATGATTGGATTTACTAGTGTAGAACATTGGATTTGTCACAATTGCGGATTGCTCCAACAATTCAAGAAAAACCGAAAACGAAATGGCAAATATTGAATCAAAGGGTA
>QQSK01000020.1 GCA_003602415.1 Candidatus Poseidoniales archaeon
AGAACCCGCTGTTCTCTCTTTCCAAGTCTAACGCGCAGCATGGCTGGGCAATCTGATTTGGGAGCGATACGAAGCTGACGCTAATTGTGTCAAGATTTTGAACTGGAGAGGGGGCTTTAAAACTGCCTTTATGGCAGACTGCAATAGCACAAATGTGGCTTGCAGTGTTGTTGTTTGCTCCCTCTTCTATCGGTTGTTCCAGTTCCTCCGTATTCATCGTTTTTCACGGGTCGATCTTAGGGAACCCAGTGTTCCCTCTAACCAAAGCAGTGGCACCGGCCCTATTTGAAGACCGCGATTGTATGTGTTCATCCAAAATGTTTCATCATTGAGCGATGTGGGCCTATGCCCTTAATCTCATATTCATCGTCTATGATTTCCCATCCTTGACTTTGATAGAACGGGATTGCATGCTCTCTAGCCTGTAAGAAACCGGCAGTTGCACCGAATTGTTTGATTGCGTTTTTTTCTAATTGATTGAGTACTTTAGCTGCATTGCCTTGACGCCTGTGAGATTCTAGAGTTCCCATTTGCCTAATCTGAATCGCTGGCCTCGGACCTCCTTCTGTAAGTGGTCCGAATGCTGGGCAATGTGCGGCACTTGGCCCAGCATGGTCTGCTTGTGAGCCATCGCTTGATGCTGGAATGACATGCGCTCTACCTACTGCAACTATTCTGCCTTCGTCTTCCACCCAAGCGTGGATTGCCTGGTCATCGTCTGCCAAAATTTCAGCACCCCTCGGGAAACCAAGGGGTTCTCTAAGAACCGCATACCTACAATCGTAATACTTCTCATCCGGATTCCAATTTGGACCAGATACAGGCATTAAATCACCACATTATTATCAATGAAATGAAAGATACTACAGGGAATGAAACCAATGCAGTTACACCACCCCAGCCCATACCTGGCTTTCCTTGAGAAAACCCAATTACCAGGAAAACTATGCTAAGTATTAGCCCCAAAAAACAAGTCAGCCCCGCTAAATCCCCTATGAGCATGAAAAAGTCATAAGATCCGTCTTCGGTGTAAAACTCCATCATTAATTCGAGTTCTTCGCCGTAGTCTGTTCCTGTATCAAAGTAGACTGTACCATTTTCATTATTCCAATGACCAACTATCTCATCACCAGTGCCATTGTACATGAGAATATTTACTTTGTAATCATCATACCTATCGCAGTAGACATCGAGATATTCATAATTTTGAGTATCTCTAATGCTACAATAGTCCACGAAACTATCTTCTCCTAATGTAAATTGTCCGGTATAAGCGGTACTGTTTTCATCCTTGTATAGCGATACGTAAGTCCACTCATCATTGTCATCATAACCAAGACCTGTGCCGATCATTAAAATTAACAAAGGCACGAAAAATATTGCAAAGGGTATTCCGCCACCAATGAAGAAGTGCTTCCAAACAAATGGTGGTTTTTCGATCGCTATCATTTGCCCATTAGGGCCCATTACGAACTTGACGTTTTGTGGTTGAGTTGCCATCAAGTTACTCTGGGTTTGACCAATTCCACCGGTTAGCGTTATGCCTTGATTTTGCGGATTTGGGGTTGCGGTCAAATCTTCAACAACTGGAGAAGATTGAATTTCAATGGACTTTGGAGGTGCGTTGATTTCGATCTTGGCCACTCCTCCATCGTCCGACATAATTGTGTCTAGCGGTTTTGTGTTAAAAAACGGTGCCAATATTTCATCATAATTGTTTGAGTCGCGTTGAAATATAACTGGTCGGTCCCACCGAATACTGCACGGATGTCAGAGCGGCTATGAGCGGGATTGCAGATCCTGAGACCTGAGTTCAAATCTCAGTCCGTGCTCCTTTTACCAAAACATATTCAGTGGATAGTATAGGGTGTATAACATGTCCAAGGGAATTCTGAGTCCAGATGGGGTTGCTGAATGCCATTACTGGGAAAATGGGAATTGGCCACTATTATTCTCTTAAGCTAAATTATCTGACACATATTGATAGTGTAAGTCGAATACGGGCGATTTATTGGAGGGGTTATTTTGCCAACTATGAATTCGAACATTGGAGATGTTGGCAGGGGTTTCGCCGCATTTCTTTCTCCTCCTCCTGAAGGAGTGGTAAGATTCACAGTAGGGCAACCGGATTTTCGAACTCCCTCTTCTGTCGTAGATTCTGCAAAGAAAGCCCTAGATGATGGAGAACATGGCTACACTCGCAGCCAGGGTAGTGAAGTTGTTTGTAATGCAGTTGCTGCTCATCTCAAAAAATATCAAATCGATGTTGATGCAAATGATGTTTTGATTTCGCCCGGATGTAAACAGGCTTTGCTTTACGCAATGATGTCGTGTCTGAATCCTGGAGACGAAGTGATTCTATTTGCTCCGGCATGGCCATCCTATGATGGAATGTTGAAGCTAATCGGTGCGGTTCCAATTCATGTCCCTGTTAAGAGAGAGAATTATCACCCTGATATCGAAGCCACAAAGGCTGCTATAACCGATAAAACGAAGGCAATAATCATCAATTCTCCCAACAATCCCACAGGTGCGGTTTACCTTCCAAGTGAAATTGAAGATTTAACAAAAATTGCAGTTGACAATGACTTATGGATTTTTGATGATATGATCTATTCGGATTTAGTCTATTCAGAGCACTCGTACGTTTCTCCTGCTACTTTCGAAGGTGGTGCTGAAAGAACTCTGACCATTGGCGGATGGTCAAAAATTTGGGCCATGACTGGATGGAGACTTGGATGGATTACTGGCCCTAGCGAAGTGATGGAGGGTGTGAAAACCTGTCAGGCAAGTGCTGCGAGTCACGTTCCTACTTTTTTGATGGGAGCTGGCGCTGTGGCTCTCGAATTAGAAGAAGAGCCTCGAGAATTTTTCACGGCATTCGCTGAAAGAAGAGACGTATTCCATTCGTTGTTGGAAGAGATTCCTGGCATTAATGCCCCAAAACCAGAAGGTGCATTCTACATCCTTGCAGACATTACCGCAACAGGAATGGACGATATTGAGTTTGCAACTAGGGCTCTAGAAGAGGCTGAAGTTCAAGTCGTCCCAGGTTCTCTAATGCCTGGTGGTGAAGGTTTGATTCGTATGAGTTATGGAACAAGCTTGGAGCAAATTCGTGAAGGATGTAAGCGCCTCAAGAATTGGCTTGAGGGCTAATTACGTGTACCGCCCCTCCATGGTCAAAGGTTGCATAATACAGATTTCCATCTGGGCCACCTGTGATAGGTAATGGAGTTCCTACATCTTCTGCAAAGATTTCCACATCTCCTACCCATCCATTGTCGGTTAGTTCAAAATCAATTTTCAGTATTTGATGTCCTTTTGGTAGAAGAGTTGCCCATGAACCATACACTGTTGCATAGACTGTGTGTTCATCTCCTGGCATATTTGCTGGCCTAGTTGTCATTCCATTCACCGAAGTATGCGGAGTCCATGTTGCAACAGGGGCTTCGGTTCCGACAGGATTGGGGTCATCTACCGATTCAACCAACCAACCATAATCTGCTCCTTCTACAAGTAAATTGATTTCTTCATCAGGGAAATCATCGCCTTCAGCGTCTTGACCATTGTCACTGAATAGGTAGCCGATATCATCAACCCAAATTCCATCAAATGAGTTTCGAACACCAGTCGCTAAAATTCCATGCTCACCTGTAGTTGCATTTACCCACAGTAAAGCAGCATTACGTGAGTCGTCTTCATCGCAATGGTTGCATGTGCTTCCACTGTGCCAAATCAATGTACCATTTGGCAACAAGTTTACAGCATTTGTTTGGTGATTACCAGAGGGTATGCCATCTACCAAAACCACAGGATTAGAAAAATTAGAATCGTAACGAGTTAGTTTTCCTTCTTCTGAAATCACTACCCCATCATCAAGCAAAACCATCCCATGTGGATGAATTAGGCCCGAAAGTAGTACTTCTCCATCAATGGTTACAATTCGTCCATCGTCACGATCACACACTAACAACAAATCTCCATCAAAAACCAAGCAAGTTGGTCCGCCTAAGCCTGTTGCAATTGTTTCTTGTTCGTATCCATCTTGCAGTTTAGCATTCATCACACCGGCGTATGGGAAAATTTCTCTAGCTACAATAAGGAAAATCAGAACCAACACTATCGGGAGTAGTTCCCGCCTTAGTTTCATTTATTCACCTCAAAATGGTGAGCGGTACTCGCTAACTTCGTCACTGATTCTCAGAAGTTGATTGTATTTAGCAACCCTATCGGAACGTGCTGGTGCACCAGTTTTGATTTGACCCGCTCTTGTTCCAACCGCCAGATCTGCGATTGTTGTATCTTCGGTTTCACCTGAACGGTGACTGACTACAGAATTGAAGCCATGGGCTGAAGCCAAATCCATTGTTTCTAGAGTTTCTGTAATGGTACCAACCTGGTTTACCTTGACCAAGATTGCATTTGCTGCCTTAGATTGAATTCCCATGGATAGTCTTTCAGTTTGAGTCACGAACAAGTCATCTCCAACCAACTGGACCTTGTCGCCAATACCCCTCATGCAATGAGACCAACTTCGCCAGTCGTCTTCTGCAAATCCATCTTCGATAGATAAGAGTGGATATTCGTCAACCCAAGATTCGTAAATATCAGACAATTCTTCCCCAGATAGTGCTTTGCCATCCATATGGTATGCTCCATCTTTGTAGAATTCTGTTGAAGCAACGTCGAGTGCAATGCCAATTTCTTCAGTACTGTAACCTGCACCCTCAATGGCCCTAACCATGTACCCAAGGCCTGCTTCATTGGCTGGAAGGTTTGGTGCAAATCCTCCCTCGTCGCCAACTCCTCCAAGTAATCCATCCGCCTTCAGTTCCTTCTTCAAGGAATGATAGCATTCGACTCCTGCTCGAAGTGCTTCTGGGAAAGTATCGAACCCATGAGGCATAACCATGAACTCTTGGACATCTACATTTGATGCTGCATGAGCGCCCCCGTTGAGGATATTCAACATTGGAACTGGCATCAATCCTCCAGCAACTCCACCAACATATCTCCACAATGGTAGTTCATGCAATGCCGCCCCTGCATGCAAACATGCCATAGATACACCCAACATTGCATTGGCTCCTAAATTGGCTTTGTTTGGAGTGCCGTCTAACTCGATCATTACTTCATCAATCGCTTTTTGGTCATCGACCGGCATTCCAACTAGAGCTTCCTGAATGGATTCCACGACGTTGTTAACTGCGTTTTCAACGCCCTTTCCTAGCCATCTAGAAGCGTCGCCATCACGTAATTCAATGGCTTCGTGCGCACCTGTTGATGCGCCACTAGGGACCATTGCTCTACCTAGTAATCCTCCGCCAACGTAACAATCCACTTCAACGGTAGGATTGCCACGGCTATCGAGAACCATTCTTGCATCTAGTCCGGAAATGATGTCAGACATTCAAGTTCCTCTAAACAGGGCGAGGAGTGTTCAATCCTTGAATGAAACGGGTATTCATTCCTGATTTAGCCACTTCATCCATCCTGAGATGAAAGATTGTGTTGATGGGATTTCATGATCGTTGGTACAATCTCTAACCCAGCATAGTTGTTCTGATTCTGGAGTTACTGAGAATAATTCTCCTCGGAATAACAATTCTTCATCTGCGTCATTATTAGAGCGCTTGTCCTCTACAAAACAATGCACTAAACTACGAGGGTAATGGCGCATAACGCCTAACTCTGGAGAACAAAATAATAGTGAAGATTTCAAAAATACTAGAGCATCTCCAGAAATTGGATCTACTTCGTGATTAAGAATTTTACAATCTTTGAGCATAGCAGAAACGTCGACTTGATACCAATCATTAAATCGGTCTGAAAGACCTAATGATGTGACTTCATCTAGGAACTCTTGCACTTTCAGTTGAACCGATTCTGCAGTGTTCATCGGATTATCTGACATATTGGCCTCTTTTAAGTGCGATGTATTTTGTAAATGATGCAAAAAAAATATTTTTTTATGTTTTAGATTAAAATAAAAAATAAAATGTTTTGGAAAAAGATTTCCTAAATAAGTAAATAATTACTCATTTTTCGCCCTATATAATACAAATTAAACACTTTCATATACCTATACCGGAACCCCCGCACATGGTCCGAATCGCAGAAATCGATCGTGCAATCCTAGCTGAACTGAGGAAAAATGGACGAATGTCCTTTGTCGAATTAGCAAAACTCGTAGGCGCAAGTGAGCGTACTGTGCGCACTCACGTTAGGCGCATGGAAGAGATGGGTACTATTCGAGGATACACTGTAAGAGAAGGAGGTGTTGGCCTTACTGCTCTAATTCGAATTAAGGTTTCACCTGGTGCTGAAATCGGAACCTTTGCTGGCGAAGTTACAGGATGGGAGGGCGTTGAGATTCTTTACGAAGTTTCAGGTGATGCTGATCTAATCGCTCTTGTTCACGTTGATGATACAATGGCACTACGTGCTCTTCTAGATAGAATGTGGATGGCTGCTCCAAGTGAAATCGCGAGCACTACTACCGAGCTTGTCCTCGAACAGTACTGAGTAAAGGGTA
>QQSK01000021.1 GCA_003602415.1 Candidatus Poseidoniales archaeon
GACACACCGTGGCGAGTGTCATTCTGATTTACAACAAGTTTTCAAAAGCAAATCAACAAACTTCCCATCGTGTCAGTTTTCACTTCGGCTATCTTAGACACCCCTGTCGAGGTGAAAAACTGGCACTTCGTCTCTTACGATCAACTGAACAAGGAATTACTGCCTGAATCCAAATCGATCGGATTGATTTTCATTGAGACATCCTGGAAGGCTAGCCAACTTCCATATCACAAACAGAAGCTTGTTTTGCTACTTTCAAACCAGCGACATTTTGCTTTGGAGATGCAAGATGAAGGATATCCTATCAAGTATATTTTTTCTGACAGAGAGTATAGTGAGGTCTTAACAGAATTATATGATGAATTAGGCATGATTTCTCTAACAAGGCCTGCTGAATTGGTTCTGCGTAACTCGATTCAACCCCTGGTGGTTAATGGGCGCTTGAATGTGTTAGAACACAGAGGTTGGCTAACTTCTACAGAGGACTTCATCAAAGGAGCAGGCGCAAACCCTCCTTGGAGAATGGACAAATTTTACCGGTATATCCGCAAGAAGTATTCGATTTTGATTGAGGATGGAAAACCGGTAGGCGGTAAATGGTCACTTGATGATGAGAATCGATTGCCTTGGGACGGGGCGGTTGAACTTCCTGAAACTCTGACTTTCGAGCCGGATGAAATCACTCAGGAAGTTATTGCGATGGTCGAGCAGAATTACGCCCATCATCCCGGAAAAATAGTCGCAGAAAATCTTCCATCATCTTCTGAAGATGTCACCAGATTGTGGAATTGGGCTAAAGCCTCAGTAATGTATTATTTTGGACCATATGAGGATGCAATGACCCAAGAGCACAGAACTCTATTCCATACCAATATGTCATCACTTGTCAATCTTGGACGTATCATGCCAAGCACTCTTCTTGAAGATGTACTGAAGTTAGAGATTCCTCTCAATTCTAAGGAAGGATTTGTTCGCCAAATTATTGGCTGGAGAGAATTCGTTCACCATGTACACGAATTGACAGATGGCTTCTACACAGATACAACTCCGGTTGAAGCAAGACCTGCTGCTGGCTGGCAAGGGGATTGGCCTGAGGCAAGGATTACACCAAATGTGCTTGAGAATTCGTACAAACTACCACCTACCTATTGGGGAGAGAAATCAGGAATGCTCTGCCTTGATACTGCGATTGCAGATGTTGTAGAAACCGGCTACACACACCACATCCCTCGCTTGATGGTGCTTGCAAATATTGGGAACCTTCTCGGGATTCATCCAAGAGAATTGACAGATTGGTTTTGGGCGATGTTCACCGACGCTTATGATTGGGTTGTAGAGCCAAATGTTTTGGCTATGGGAACCTATGCCGTTGGAGAAGTTATGACAACAAAACCGTATGTTAGTGGGACTCCTTACATCAAAAAGATGGGAGATTATTGCAAAGATTGCTCTCTACATTTCAAGAAATCATGTCCTATATCTGACATGTATTGGAACTTCCTGGAGGAAAATCAAGATCACTTCAGAGGAAATCATAGAATGGCAATGCCGATGCGTACTCTTGCAAAGCGTACACAGCAAGCTAAAGATACTGCGAAAGAGGTTACACATTACGTGCGCCAGATGATGACAGAGGGCCAAACTCTTGACCCCAAAATACTGGAATCTATCAAGTCCTAAATCTGGCAAACTGGACAATAATCTAGTCTTCTTCCACCAGTCCTAGTGTGAATAATTAGCGAGTCACATTCGTAGCATTCCTTGTCGTTTCGAGTAAATACCCAATGTCTTGCATGTCCTCTTGAAAGGCCAATACCTCGTAATTTGTCGTACAATTCTAGGTTGATTGTAATGCCAGGCACATCAAATGATTGTCTGGATAAGAATAGTGCTTGCTCAGCTAACTTTTCTTTTTCCTTATTTGAGAGAGAACTAACAGTTCTGTCTGGATGTAAGCCTGAGGTAAACAATACTTCACTGCGAAGATAGTTTCCAATTCCGGCAAAAAATCCCTGATCTAGTAACAGGGTTTTGAGCCTTCTTCTTTGGTAGGTTTTCTGATTCATGTGTTCGATTAAATCTTGAATAGTAGTCTCTTCAATTACAACATCAGGCCCTAGTTTAGCAAGGTAAGGATGACCCGACAATTCCCACGGCTCCAACAGTAGAATATCGGTCGCGGACCACAAACGGCAGGTGTGCTTATCTGTTGTTAGTGCAACTCTCAATGAGCGATTCCACTTCCTTGGTTCAGTGGTTTTCAGGTTTACAGTCCAGCGACCATACAACTGATTGTGGCTGTACATTACAAATGTATCAAAATGAATCAACAGAGCCTTACCTCTCGCCTCGACTTTGTTTACAGTTTTGCCGAGGAAATCATGTTCTCTACCACTGAATTGAGGCAGTGTAATTTCGATGTCTTCGATGACCTTTCCTTCCAGCGCTTTACGGATTTTTTCCGCTGCACGATGGATTTCAGGTCCTTCTGGCATAAGTTAAAATCTGTAGTTTTGATTAATAATGTCTGTATTATTCTGTCAAAATGCGTAGAGCATAGTCGGGGTCAAACTCAAAATGGCGAAGCAATTCGGTTAACCATGCGAGATACTGCCAAGGTCGTAATGATGGCCTTATTGATGGCCAGTGTATCACTTGCAGGTTGCTTTGGGGATGAAGCGGCTGAAAAGGCTGAAGTTCCAGTCGTCGAAGAACAACTTGGAGCATACAGTGTAGTAGCTCCTATCGATACAGGAATCAACGTCTATCATGACAGATTCCGCTTGAATGAGACCTATCCAGATTGGCTTCTAGATGGTCTTGGAGTTACAATGAGTTGCAATCTGACTCAGGAAGGTACATGGCAAGAACGCTATGATGCGGACAAAGAATCTTGCTGGGATGTAATTACTTCTACAGACATCGTCTACTTCCCAGGTACCAGAATCATTGGTACAACGCCTGATGACGGGACAGATATTCCAATCCTTGACGACCCTTCGGACGGACACGGTACCGCAGTAACTGGTTCGGTATTGGATGCTAACCCAGATGCGGTGATTTTCTTTGTTGAAGGGTTCTCAGATGCAGCAGTATTAGCGGCAGCAAACCAACCATTGGTCGATATTATCACCACATCATTTGGACCGATTGGTAGTGTTCCGGTTCCTGGAATTGAAGATGCTACAAGAGTTGCAGTTGTGGATTACAAGAAGATCCACACAGGGGCATCAGACAACACTCCTTCGCCCGCAGTTCAAGATTCTACAGCGGGCCCTCCTTGGTCGATTGGAATTTCAGGATACGCAGAGGAAGATGATGACCAGAAGGAAACCATGAGTGGTTCATACCCTGACATTGCTGCTGATTGGACCCAACTTCTTCCTAACCATGATGATACTGATGGCTACCACGAAACTTCAGGAACTTCATTCGCAACTCCAAGAACTGCTGGAATCCTCAGCCTTGTTATCACAATGCTAAGAGAAGATGCAGGAGACATGATGTCTGGAGCATCCGACGATTATGGAAGAAATGGTCTGCTTGTCAATAGCAGTGATTTACCAATTACCAATGCAGATATCAGATATGCTTTGAATCAATCAGCTTGGTATCCAAGTTTCGCAACATGGGATCCAACTTCAGGAACTACCCCAATGTCTCCAATTGCTCCATGTACACAGGTTGGATGGGGCGTAGTTAACATGTCAAATGTAATGCCAATTTACAATCACCTTGCTGGAATTGAAGATATCCCAAGCCGTCCTTCCGATGTCGTTGCATGCATGAATGCTAACCAAGAAATTCGTGAAGCATACTGGTCTTAATCAGAAAACCACGGGTGTTTTCCAAAGTGATTTCTGGGCACAATTTCCTCGGTCGTTGCATAATGATTGAATCCCATTAATACCGATTTTAGGTAGGAGTTTAATCTGGGTTGTACCCATAATTTGTGAGGTATAAAAGCCAAGATTTTCGGTAATTTTGCTAGCATGAAAGGATATACTGTTATTGTCAATTTCGATTTGTCTCCGACGCTGTCAATAATCCACTCAACGAATGATTGCGGGCCATTTTCTTCACCGATAAGTAGAGTGTAGCCCTTTCCTTCTTCCCAAGTTTGGAAATTTCTGATGTATGTTCTACCATTAAGATAAACCAACCTGTCACGATGTTTTTCATTCTCCCAGATGATTACTTCGTTTGTCTTACAGAATGGGTGGCTGGAGTTTAGATTTCCTCCAGCGCTAATCAATTCCCAAAGTTGTTCCGTGTCGAGGTCGAATTCAATGCTTTGAGATACAGTTAATCTTCTTAGGTAATACGATTTCATTTTCAGGCCTCAGTAGGTCAACCATTTTTTGAGTTTAGAATCTCAGAAGGTATTTGATAGACATAACTCGAGTTCCCCCCAATTAGTTTGATTGTTCGCCTATCGGCAGAAATCTTGACTATATCAAATTCCGTTTCTATGGAATGAAGTGGCATGTTTGCTAATATTCTTCCTTTACTATCCAGCGAAATACCTGTGGCAACGTGTGGCTGAATAGATTGAAATGAAACTAGATTTTCTGAAATCTCTACCTTTCCTAGGCCCTCAAACATCTCTTCAAACATTAAACAAATTGAATTCCAATCTGTAATTCTAATTTCAAAATCTTCACTCATAAATCATCCCAACTAAACTTCCATTGCCAATTACCAAAGGCGACTCCAGGAGTATTCATTCTTGCTTCACTGCCTAGTTCCAAAATATCTTGCATAGGAATTATTGCCATTCCCGCTGGACTTTCAACAGCTAATCGAATCATGGTTTGGCATACGCTCTCTCCATCTTTCATGTAGGGTTTCAGCCGCTTTCTCTTCTTCTCTTCCCACCAACCCTTGGTCGTGTTATTGTCATGCGTTCCAGTGTAGACAACTCGGTCAAAAGTGATGTTTTCCGGTTTGTGAGGATTATCTTTATTGTCATCATCAAAAGCAAATTGAAGAACACTCATCCCCTCTAATTTGTGACGTTTCCTCAATTCAGTCACCTCTTTTGGAATAATGCCTAAGTCTTCAGCAATGATACATTCATGGCTTCCACAAACTTCGATCAAGGCCTTGATTATCTCGTCTTTTGGCCCTTCCAACCATTTGCCTTTTCTGGCGGTTTTGTGGTTTGCTGGAATAGCCCAGGCAGAATGAAAACCTCTGAAATGGTCGATTCGAACTATGTCAAATAATCTCATCATACGAGCCATTCTCTCTTTCCACCATCGCCAATTTTCTTTGCGGTGAGCATCCCAATCATACAACACAGTACCCCACTTTTGCCCAGTTTTACTGAAGTAATCCGGTGGAACTCCAGCAACAACTTCTGGCATTCCAGAATCATCTAACAAGAATAATTCACGATGAGCCCAAACATCTGCAGAGTCGTGAGAAATGAATATCGGCAAATCTCCAATCAATGCAACATCCTTTGATTTTGCAAAGTCATGAATTTCATTCCATCTACCCATGAACCTAGATTGAGCAGTATCATCAATTTCGATATGCGCCAAAACGTCAGGGTCTCTATCTCGATATTCTTTGGGCCACTTATACCACGGTTTTCCATCAAACATTTGCTTCAATTTTTCATATAGCAACCAATCTTTCAGCCAATATTTTTCTTCTGAAATATCATATTCTTCTGATTTCCCAAGTGAATCCCATGCGGCGAATGCTGAAGGTGACGCATACGGAGACCCATGCTCATCAGGTGGAGTAATTGGTAACATCTGCCAAGCAGATGCTTCGTATTGTTTGATGTATTCGATAAACTTCTCAGCATCTGCCATTCCATTTGGTAGGCTGGTAATGTGGCACAGAATCCCGATGTACTGTGCCATGGAATGATGTGTGATGCCGAAAACCTTTGAGTTTAATCCCTCTGGCATAATCATGCGTCGGAGCGCAATACTACTGGTTCTTGTTTTTTTGTTGCCAGCATATTCATCCATGGCCGCCACAGTTGATGGTTCCTTAACCGAATGGAGTTCAGATTCTCACCTGGCGACCGACTCAAATGGAGTATCGCTGTATGTGGATTGGGATTCAAGCAATCTATACATTGCTTGGGAAGGAACCGATCTAGCTTCTGAGACAGAAGGAGCAGACCTATTCTTTTACCTGAATACTACACAGGACGGTTCTGTAACTGCTAAAGGTTGGAATGGAATCAAGACATTGCCATTCGCTGCAGACTATGGGGTAGTGGTAGAAGACTCATCTTATGCTCAAATTGTCGAATTTGACGGTACTCAATGGCAAGATGTTACAGCCCCAGATATTCACGCTGGATGGAGCGATAACAAAGTCACTGAAATGTCGATACCACTTTCTAACCTTGGCAACCCTGAGCACTTGGAATTGATTTCATGGGCTCAATGGCAAGATGCTGGAAACATTTGGGCAGCATTCCCTATGAACAATTCATTCTCCCAATTTAGCCATTTTTATTCCGCATCTGATTTGGCAAACCAAACTCCTGCAGATATAACAATCGAAGAAAGGTCAACACCAGACAAAGTGGACGATGCCCTAAATCTTGCAATAATTTTCCATCAGCACCAACCCTATTACAAGAACAAGTTGACCAATATGTACGAAATGCCATGGGTTAGAGTTCATGCAATGACTGAATATGTTGATTCTCCAGGAATTCTTGAGAGATACCCTGGAACAAAAATCACTTACAATATCGTTCCATCATTCATGGAACAATTGTTGGATTACCACCGAGAAGAAACCCTCGATGTACATACAGACATCGCCAAGCGTCCATGGCCTGAAGGCGACTATCCAAATGCTACAGAGCGTGAATTACACGTAATGCAATTCCAGTCGTTTTGGAATAGCGGTTGGATCTACAATGTGAGTGCTGAAGACCCGAATGCATGGGTCATGCCCTCTAGTCAAATGTATTCTTACCTACATGACAAAACTCTGCACAATCTAAAACCAGCTACCATTATGGATGATGATTTACTACCTCCACAAGAATTCCTCGACCTACAGGTATTGTGGTATCTGTACCAATTCTCTCCAGACTATGTTTTGGGTGAATATGATGCCTCTCATAGAGATGAAGGCCTGATTGATTTATTCCAGCAAAATGGAAATTTTACTCATACTGATTTGATGTATGTCGTAGATGCTCAACATGAGCATATGGGCAATGTTTTGCCTATGTACAGTCAATTAGCAGCCGCAGGTCAAGTTGAGTTAACAACGACTCCTTACTATCATCCAATTATGCCTTTATTGATGATGCCTGGATGGGAAATGGAAGACGGCATCAGAGTATCAAAGCAAGCATGGCCTGAAGATGTCCAAAATCATCTGACGACTGGTATGGACCTTTTCGAAGATGAGATGGGATTCCGTCCAGTTGGAATGTGGCCTTCCGAAGAAGCAGTTAGCCCTGCTATGGTCCAACCTGTAACCGATGTTGGAATTGAATGGATGGTTACCGATGAAGAAATTTTGATGAAATCTACTGATATGAATGGCAATAATGTTGACATCACAAATGCAGCAAATTTGGCAATGCCATGGATCGCAACAGGTGAAGATGGTGGCGAGGTAGCAGTAGTTTTCCGTGACAGAGTAATCTCAGATCGTGTGGCTTGGAATTATGGTTCTATGGAACCTGAGGACGCAGTTACAGATTTCGTATCTTATGTTGATGATGTGCGCCAACAATTGCTAGATGCAGGAGAAGACCCTTCAGAGCACCTCCTAACTGTATCCATGGATGGAGAAAATTGGATGTTTATGTCAGAATTCCAGCACAATGACAACGGCCGTCCGTTCGTAGATGAATGGTTTTCTCGTCTAGAAACCCATCCCACGATTGTGACTACAACTCCTGGAGAGTTCCTTGAAACAGAGAGGGACCTTCCACAAATCGATACTATTGGAACCGGTTCATGGGTTGATGGAACGCTTTCAACTTGGGCAGGAGAGGCCGAAGAAAGCCTCGGCTGGCAACGTCTTGTCGAGGCTCGTAAAGCATTGGTAGCATTCGAGGAAGACAATCCAAATCATTCAGGGCTAGATGCGGCATGGGAAAGCCTGTACATTGCTGAAGGAAGCGATTGGTTCTGGTGGTATGGTCTTGACCAAGATAGCGGTTATGACGAAAATTGGGATGTATTGTTCAAGGTTCATCTTTCCAATATCTATCGTGCAATCGATCTTGAATTGCCTCCATACTTGCAAGATTTGTGGACTAATCCAAGTATCCCAGATGCGCCTTATGGTGGAACGATTGAGCCTATGATAGATGGAATTGCTCTGCCTGGTGAATGGGATGGTGCAGCCAGATATGATGCAAATACTGTAACGGGTAGTGGAATGGATATCGAATCATTCCATATTGGCTATGATTCAAACAATGTCTATGTTCGAGTGGATGTAGATGATGACGGTTCAATCGCTGATAAAGCAGTTGAGATATATTTCATGCAGCCAAATGCAGTCAACTTCAACGAAGCTGAAACCAACTTCAGAACAGCAATCGGCGGAGAAATACTTGGTTTCCCAGCAAAGAATCTAATTCGCTTTGACTTTGATGAGATTCGGGATGATGGGCGTTCCAAGTGGATTGGGCTGTCTGCTAAAGGAGTAATAGGGTCTTCAGAAGTATGGGCAAGTCCGGTCTCCTCAAACTTAGGTGGATGTGCTCATGATGAGGTATATGAGTTCCAAATCCCTTGGTCTCAATTAGGTCTTGCTCCAAGATATTCGACCAGAATCAAAGTGGTAGTAGCAGATTTAACTACGGAATCTGACTTAGAAGTTGCACCTCCTGCACCTTCAGAAATGGTTCTTCCTGAACTTGAAGAATGGGTTACATTACTAGAAATGGATGACAACTCTGGTGATGGCCATGGTGATGGAACAATTACCTTACCAACAGCAAGTGATTTCTCAGGTGGAATGGATTTATTCGACATTCAAGGTGTAAAAATTGAGCAGTCCGATTGGAATGCAAGATTCAGTTTCGAGATGGGTGAGATAACCAATTATTGGTCTCTGTCCAATGGTTTCTCACATCAAATCATTCAGATTTATGTCGACAAAGGCGACACTGAAACAGGTCGAACAGATATGCTTCCGGGAGCCAATGCAGAAATCCACCCTGATTGGGCTTGGGAGGTTGTAATTAGCGGAACTGGTGAGCCAGGTGCGGTTTATTCTGTACAATCGGACACAGGAGCAACATCTGCAAGGGGTGTAGATGTTGAGGGCGACAAAGATTCCAATACCATCGTATTCACAGTATCAAAAGATGTTATTGGCACCGATGTTGCTTCCTATCGTTATGTCATAGTTTCAGGTTCCCAAGATGGATTTGGAACTGGAAAATGGCGAGATGTTGATGAAACTGCGAAGACATGGACGCTTGGTGGTGGAAGCGATGCTTCAACCGATGACGGAATAGAGTACGATCCTAACATCCTTGATATTGTTAGAACCGATGACGAACAAGAAACAATCTTGGCAGGCTATGACGTATCAACAGGAGATTTTGCACAACTCACAGGATTTGAAATGCCAGAGATTTCACAACAAATCTATGCTGCAAATATGGTTACTGCAACCGATAATTCTGCCATAATTTCATGGTCTACAACCAAAGAATCCGATTCACAGATTTCGTGTGCAGCAGATGATGGCCAAGCAATTACTCAATCATCAGACTTGCCAACTATTTCTCATCAGTTGGAAGTTACAGGTCTTACAGCCGCTACAAATTACACCTGCGTAATGACAGCTTCACCAGGCGGAATTACTGCTGAAATCATGATTACAACATCTTCTGATGCAGATACAACTCCTCCACAGATACTGAACATAAGAGCGACTACCGACGATACCGGACTAACGACTGTATCTTGGTTTAGCGACGAGGATACATTTGGAGAAATCAGCCTTGATTCTTCAGTCATACAATCTGAGTTTGGTAAGAATCATCAGGTTTCTTATGCCCTGTGCGTAGGTGAACATGAAGGTGAAATCAAAGCAACTGACCCTTCTGGAAATACCGCACAATCTACCGTTTCTTTCAATGTAGAAGGAGATGGTGAGAAGTGTTCAGCTAGTGGCGGTAGCGGAAAGGTTTCCACCGATGATGAAACATCTATGCTTTCCTCAACAAATGTTCAAATCGTTGCACTCGTCGTAGTTCTGTTGGTATTCTTAGCACTAATTAGAACTCGCAAAGACACCTTTGAATGATTATTCAACATCAAGCAATGCATAGACCAAGTAATTCTGTAGATGTCTCTTCATTGCAGAGGGTAGCCAGTGTACTGGGCCACTGAACACCCTTTGTACTCCTCCATAATGTCTTGAGGGGTTTCCACACACCCTTCCGATTTCATGGAAATGATATGTCGTTTGAATGTATTTTC